>NZ_AP014583.1:1932591-2558887 GCF_000828715.1 Winogradskyella sp. PG-2
GCCAATAAGTTAATGCTCTCATGAATCTTGCTTCAGCTCTATACGTTTGGATTTCTGCTCTCAGTGTAGCATCTACTCCACGACCATCTAATTTAGAGTCTGTAGTTTGACGTAAAAATTCATTAGTTAATGTAACTTGATACATTAATCTAGTATACATTGTTCTGATAAATTCGTTTCCAGAGGTCCATGTTTGACCATGCAAATCTTGAATTGTACCGTCATTCCAACCAATGATAGCTTCGTCTGTAGTTAACTCTTGCATCTTCCAATACAGTCTTAAATAGTTGGAAAATCCTTCATCTAAGCCGGCTAAATCAGGTGCACCAGCTGGTCCTTGTTGTCCACTTAAAGAAATACCTGCGTAAATTTTCGCTAAAGCTTCCTTATAAGCTGCAGGATCTTCAAATGCCGCATCAGCTGTAAGACGTTCGTCTTCTGGCTGTAAATTTAGTCTGTCATCACAAGATTGCATAAAAAATGCGAGTGTGATAACAACTAAAATACTTTTAATTGTTCTTAACATCATAGCTTTGTTGTTTATATAATTATTCATCATTTTTTAAAAAGTAAAGTTTAATCCTAATACAACATCTCTTGTTCTTGGATAGAAATTATTTTCTATACCATTCCCTATTTCAGGATCAAGACCACTGTATTCTGTTATTACAAATACATTTGTAGCTGTCAAAGATGCTCTCATCGTCATTTTTGAAAACGGGATCGTATAACCTAAAGATATATTATCTAATCTTACAAAATCTGCGCGTTCTATGTAAGCATCAGAAAATAAATTCTGATTTGCGAATCCTGTATTTAATACATCAGAATGTGCATTAGCTAAATAACCAGCCTGACCAGTAATGGCATTAATATTACCATTAGATGATGCATTGTTATTATAAACATAGTTTCCAAAACTTCCTCTAAACGTAAAGTTTAAATCTAAATTCTTATATCTAAAATTGTTTGTGAAACCAATGAATGCATCTGGCGTTGCTTTTTTGTAGGCCTGTCTATCTGCTTCTGTTATTTGGTTATCACCATTAACATCTACATAGGCTCCTTCAATTGGTTGACCTGCACTATCATATACTTGTCTAAAGACAAAGAATGTAGATGGGTCAAAACCTGGCTTCCATAATTGAATGTTGTTACCAACACCACCAGAAATACCACCAGTTTGTATAAAGAAATTAGGATCATCACTTAAACTTAATTTTGTAATTTCTTGTTCTTGGAAAGTTACATTGAAGTTTGTATCCCATCCAAAATCTTCTTTTTGAGCAATAACTCCATTTAAGCTAAATTCGACACCCTTACTTGTAATAGCACCAACATTTGTAGTAATTAAATCTGTAAGGTTAGAACCAGCAGGTACAGGTACTGTAGCTAATAAATCTTCAGTTTCTCTATAATAAGCATCAACTGTACCAGTTAATCTATTATTGAAGAAACCAAAATCTAAGGCAACATTATATTGCGTTGTTTCCTCCCATTTAAGTTCTTCATCAAAACCTTCTGGTCTTAATGTTTGTATAAAAATAGGTTCTCCATTCACAGTTGTACCAAATTGAATATTAGCTTGGTTATTTCTAGATGGAGTATATAAACCTAAGTAGCCATAGTTTGGACCAATCTCTTGTTGACCAGTAACACCCCAACCACCTCTAAGTTTTAAGTTAGAAAAGAAAGAATCTTCCATAAAGTCCTCATTCATTATTTTCCAACCTACAGATACTCCTGGGAAAGATCCCCAACGATTATCTTCGCTAAATCTTGAAGATCCATCACGTCTATAACTTGCAGAGATTAAATATTTATCAGCAATATCAAAACTCGCTCTTGCAAAATAAGATTCTAAGGCATTTCTGTTAATATCTGTATCTACTGTTACATTAGGACCAGAAGTTTCGTCTATATCTGTACGAACATAGAATTCTTGAAAAGCATGACCAGCTGTAACATCTAACTTGGTATTAATAGATTCAATATCCGTTTTATAGTTAAAGAAAAAATCTAGAGCCGTATTTCTATTTAGTCCATTAGAAAATCCTACAAAAGGAAAAGCATCATCATTATTAGGATTAGCAGGACCATAATTTGCTCCTTCATTTTCTGCGTAATCGATACCAGCATTTAAGTTAAATTTTAAACCTTCTAAAAACCATAGCTTGTAATCTATGTTAAAGTTTGAGATAACACGTTTAATACGTTGTCTGTTATTTGTGTTTTCTAATCTCCATACAGGATTAGCAGGAGCTAAAGCAACACCTAATTGCGTAAAATTACCATTTTCGTCCAAAACTGATTGTGTTGGGTCAAATCTAACGGCTTCTCCAATAGCACCGTCAGGAGCATAATTGTATTCATCTTGAATTGCTCTAGCAACTAAAGTTAATTTTAAATCGTTATCTAAAAAGCGATGTACAAAAGAAGTATTGAAACCATTTCGTTCATACAAATCTCCTAATAAAGGCCCTTCTTGTGATACGTGGTTAAAATTTACTCTAAAGTTAAAATTCTCATAACCTTTAGAGGCTGTTATATTATGAATTGCACCAATGCCTGTGGTGAATATTTGGTCTTGCCAATCTGTACTTGAATTCCCGAATGATGTAGAGGCAACCCCATTTTCAGAAGCTAATGCTCTGTATTGCTGTGCGCTTAATACATCTACAGTATTTGTTATACGTCTAGTAGAAGCTTGAAGTCCATACTCAACTTTTAAAGGTTGATTAGCAGTACCTTTCTTAGTTGTAATTAAAATTACACCATTAGAAGCTCTCGAACCATATATAGCCGTAGCAGAAGCATCTTTTAAAACAACAAAATCAGCAATATCAGCTGGGTTGATTGCATTTAAAGCATTACGGCTTCCTTGAGAACCACCACGCTGGTCAATAGGTAAACCGTCAATTACAATAAGTGGGTTGTTGCTTGCAGATAATGAAGCACCACCACGAATTCTAATTTCACCACCTTCACCAGCAGCTCCTCCGCCAGATGTAATTCTTACACCAGCAGCTTTACCAGCTATAAGTTGTTGAGGTGCGACAATGGCACCTCGATTAAATTCTTTGTCATCTACTTTTTCAACAGCACCTGTGGCATCTTGTTTTGTAGTAGAACCATATCCAATAAGTACTACTTCATCTAATTGAGCAGCATCTTCTTCTAAAACTACATCAATTTTCGATTCACCATTAAAGACAATTTCTTGAGTGGTATAACCTAAATAAGATATAACAATAGTTTCTCCTTGATTGACTTGCAGAGTATAGTTTCCATCAAAATCCGTGGAAGCACCTCTTGAAGTACCTTTAACAATGACGTTTACGCCTGGTAAAGGCATAGCGTTTGCTTTATCTGTTACTGTACCAGTGACGGTTGATTGCGCTATCAATGTAGCGGGTACCATGATGAGACAGAATAGTAAAGCATTTAAGAATGTTTTCATACAATGTTTTTAAGTTAATTGCTTAGTTTTTTGATTTATATTTTCACTTCTCGGGTTAAATCTATGTAAAATAAATATGTTATAAACGTTAAAACTCCCGTCAACACTAACGAAAACGTTTTCGTGTTAAAAACTTTTTTCGAAACACAGTATTAATAGAAAAAATAATGAAAAACTGAGGCTTTTTCAAAAAAAGCGTGTTAAAATTGAGAATTCAAAAAATCGTAAACTTTTTTTTAACTTATCTTCGCGAGTAACTTTTAGTTAAAATGAAACGAAAAATCACCCTCAAACAGATAGCTCGAGAATTAGATGTTTCTATCTCAACAGTGTCTAAAGCATTAAGAGATAGTTCTGAGATTAGTGCAGATACTATCCAAAAAGTTCAAGCTTTTGCTAAGCTATATAACTATCGTCCTAATAATATTGCTTTAAGCCTTAAAAACAGAAGGACTAACACTATTGGGATTATTATTCCTGAGATAGTACATCACTTTTTTTCAAAAGTGATTAGAGGAGTAGAATTAATAGCTAATAAAAGAGGCTATAATGTAATTATTGGGTTGTCCAATGAGTCTTTTTCCAAGGAAGTTATCAATATGGAAATGCTTGCGAATGGGAGTATAGACGGTTTTATATTGTCAATTTCTAAAGAAACACAGCAACTTCAAGATTATCATCATTTTAACGAAACTATGAGTCAAGGTATGCCTATTGTAATGTTTGATCGTGTTGTGTCAGATATGCAATGCGATAAAGTTATTGTTGATGATTTTAAAGGCGCTAGAAAAGCAGTTGAAAAATTGATAGAAAATGAATGCAAGCATATCGCTTTAATAACTACCAAGGATTATGTAAGTGTTGGTAAATTGAGAACTCAGGGTTATTTGGAGGCTTTGGAAGATCATAAAATAACTCCTCAAGCTAATTTAATATTGAAGGTAGATGACACTCTCGATTATGAAGTTCATCTTGATGCGCTCGAAAAAGAGATAGAGCAACTTTTTAAATCAAATAATTCTATTGACGGTGTTTTTGCAGTAAATGAACTGTACGCACTATCTGCTATGAAAGTGGCAAGGAAATTAGGATTAGATATACCTAATGATATACAAGTTATAGGATTTACAGATGGCGTTCTGTCAAAGCATGCTACACCAGGTTTAACTACTGTTAGTCAACATGCACAACAGATGGGTGAAAGAGCTGCAGATTTATTAATTGACAAATTAGAGAGTGAAAATGAAGAAGAAGATGAAGTCTACCAAACAGTAGTTATTCCTACCGATTTAATAGAACGAGAATCCACTAAATAGAAATTTAATATTGCTATTTTAAAATCTTTTATATCTTTACCGCATAATCAAAACTTATATTTTCACTTCTACGCATAAGTTTTGATAAGCATAGCTTGTCAGAATAGTATTAATTTAAACATACTATTTCATGGAAAAGCGTACACTCGGATTTTGGGAAATTTGGAACATGAGTTTCGGTTTCTTAGGTATTCAAATGGGTTTTGCCCTACAAAATGCTAATGTTAGTAGAATTTTTCAAACTTTAGGAGCAGAAATAGAAGACATCCCTATTTTATGGGTTGCTGCACCACTTACAGGTTTGATTATTCAGCCTATTATAGGTTATTTTAGCGATAGAACATGGCATCCTAAATTAGGAAGAAGAAGACCTTATTTCTTAATTGGAGCTATCCTTGCCTCTCTGGCATTATTCATTATGCCAAATTCACCAGTTTTATGGTTTGCTGCAGGAATGTTGTGGATTATGGATGCTTCTATTAATGTCTCAATGGAGCCTTTTAGAGCATTTGTAGGGGATAATCTACCAGACCATCAAGCCACAAAAGGATTTGCAATGCAAAGCTTTTTTATCGGAATTGGAGCTTATGTAGCTTCAAAACTTCCAAATATTCTTACCTATTATGGTGTTGCAAATACAGCTCCTGAAGGAGTTATACCAGATTCTGTAAAATATTCATTTTACATTGGAGGTGCAGTTTTTTTAATTGCAGTTTTGTGGACAGTTATAAAATCAAAAGAATATAGTCCGGAAGAAATGAAGGTTTTTGAAGAGGCTGAATCTAATAACTATAAAGTAGAAGAAAAATCAGAAAGTTGGTTCACTTCCAATGGAAAATCACATATTAAAAATGGTTTAATTGTTTTTATCATTGGTTTAATTACGAGCTATTTAATTTATAGGTACGAACTTAAAAAAGATTTATATGTTTTAACCATAGGCTTATTAACTTTTGGTGGTTTGTCATTAATTGTTTCAGGATTTATGCAGAAAAGTGGGAATCATAAAAATGGTTTTGTCGCAATAATGAATGACTTTCAGAATATGCCAACAGTTATGAAACAACTTGCTTGGGTTCAGTTCTTTTCTTGGTTTGCATTATTTTCAATGTGGATTTATATGACACCTGCAGTTACTGAACATATTTACAGTACTGTAGATGCAACTTCAGAGGCATATAATACTGGTGCTAATAGAGTAAATAATATGTTTGCTAATTATAATATAATAGCAGCTGCTGTTGCATTTCTATTGCCATTGTTAGCTAAACGTACCAGTAGAAAGTTTACACATTTTTTAGCTCTAGTTGCTGGTGGATTCGGTTTAATGTCTATTTATTTTATTAGTAATCCTACTTCAATAAATTTAGAATGGTTACCTATGATAGGAATAGGTATAGCATGGGCATCAATCCTTTCAATTCCTTACGCTATGTTATCTGGATCATTACCGGCTAGTAAAATGGGCTATTATATGGGAGTATTTAATTTTTTTATTGTAATTCCGCAACTTGTAGCAGCTTCCATATTAGGATTTATGGTTTCAAAATTTTTCAATAATGAACCTGTTTACGCTTTATTTGTTGGTGGAATTTCAATGATAGTTGCAGGACTTCTAACATTAAGAGTAAAAGATTCTATTTCAAAATAAATTTAATGAACAAAAAAGGATTCATATTCGATCTAGATGGTGTTATTGTAGACACTGCTAAATATCATTTTTTAGCATGGCAAAGACTAGCTAAAAGTTTAGATATAGACTTTACAGAAGAAGAAAACGAGCAACTTAAAGGAGTAAGTCGTGTACACTCATTAGAAAAAATATTAGCTTGGGGAAATAAAACTATATCCGAAGCTCAATTTACTGAGCTTATGGGTAAAAAGAACGAGGAATATTTGAGCTATATCGCAGAAATGAGTAGCGATGAAATTTTGCCAGATGTACCAAGGGTTTTAGAAACATTGATAGAGAAACAACAACCAATATCATTGGGTTCTGCAAGTAAAAATGCTAGAATTATTTTAGAACGTGTTGCATTAAAAAAACATTTTGATGCTATAGTAGATGGCAATGATGTTAGTAAAGCTAAACCAGACCCAGAAGTGTTTTTAATAGCAGCTAAATTATTAAATATAAAACCAAAAGATTGTATTGTTTTTGAAGATTCAGTTGCTGGTGTAGAAGCTGCAAATACAGCTAATA
This sequence comes from Winogradskyella sp. PG-2, assembly GCF_000828715.1. Classification (NCBI taxonomy): domain Bacteria; kingdom Pseudomonadati; phylum Bacteroidota; class Flavobacteriia; order Flavobacteriales; family Flavobacteriaceae; genus Winogradskyella; species Winogradskyella sp. PG-2. The sequence goes on from NZ_AP014583.1 coordinate 1,939,571, forward strand.
TGATATCTATTGGTATAGGTAATGAAGCTGTTTTAGGTGATGCGCAATATGTATTCAAAGATTTTACTGAAATCTCAGATGATTTCATCAATAAATTAATCAATAATTAAAAAAAACATAGCCTTATCATTAAGGTTTTAAAAAAAAATAAATGAATCTAGATTATATCATACCAAATTCTTGGTCAATTGTAGAAGAAGGATTTCATCCAGATCGAGTTAAGGCATCAGAAAGTCTATTTAGTATAGGTAATGGTGCAATGGGACAACGTGCAAATTTTGAAGAGCAGTATTCTGGCTCAACATTTCAAGGGAGTTATATCGCAGGAGTTTATTATCCGGATAAGACAAGAGTAGGTTGGTGGAAAAACGGTTATCCAGAATATTTTGCCAAAGTGCTTAATGCACCAAACTGGATAGGTATTAACGTTTTTATAAATGATGAACCTTTAGATCTTAACACCTGTAAAAAGGTTGAAAATTTTAAAAGGGAGCTTAACATGAAAGAAGGTTGGTTGTCTAGAAGTTTTGTAGCCACCCTTCAAAATGACATTAAAGTTGAAGTCAATGTAAAGCGTTTCTTAAGCTTAGATATAGACGAATTAGGTGTTGTTGAGTATTCGGTAAAACCATTGAATACAGATGCTACAATTAACTACAAACCATACATTGATAGTGGTATTACAAACGAAGATACCAATTGGGATGATAAGTTTTGGGATACTTTGAATGTGAGTCACGAAAATAATCAGGCTTTCATTCAAGCTAAAACTATGAAAACAGATTTTTACACTTGTACGTTCATGGAGTCGCAAGTTTTTATCGATGGAAAATCAGTTATCATAGAACCAAATATAAAGGCTGATGCTAATTATGCTTCTTTTAGCTATAGCTATGAGGTAAAGCAAAATGAAATATATTCAATTCATAAGTTCGGTGGTTATACTGTAGATAGAAATCATAGTAAAAATGAATTGGTAAGTATTGCAAAATCAATTTTAAAGAAGGGTACAAAGTCAGGTTTTTCATTTTTGCTAAACGCGCAAAAAAATGCTTGGGCTAAAATTTGGGATATGGCTGACATTACTATTGATGGTGATGTTAAAGCTCAGCAAGGTATTAGATTTAATATTTTTCATTTAAATCAAACCTATCTTGGGACTGATCCACAATTAAATATTGGACCAAAAGGATTTACTGGCGAAAAATATGGAGGAAGTACCTATTGGGATACCGAAGCCTATTGTATTCCTTTTTACATGGCTACCAAAGATCAAAGTGTTGCAAGGAATTTACTAACCTACAGGTATAAACATTTAGAAAAAGCTATTGAAAATGCTGAAAAACTAGGTTTTAAAAATGGTGCGGCTTTATATCCTATGGTAACCATGAATGGTGAAGAATGCCACAACGAATGGGAAATTACTTTTGAGGAAATTCATAGAAATGGAGCCATTGCATTTGCTATTTTTAACTATTACAGATATACAGGTGACTATAGCTATATACCAGAAATGGGATTAGAAGTATTAATAGGTATTGCTCGTTTTTGGCATCAAAGGGCAACATTTTCAACAGAAAAAAATAAATACGTAATTCTTGGAGTTACAGGACCTAACGAATACGAAAATAACGTTAACAATAATTGGTACACAAACTATGTAGCACAATGGTGTATTAACTATGCCTTAGAAAATATAGAAAGGATAAAAGGTGGTTTTGAAGATGACTATACTCGAATTTCTGGCAAAACAAAAATTACGCATGAAGAATTAGCACTTTGGAAAAAAGTAGCTGATGATATGTATTTCCCATATTCTGAAAAACACAATGTTTATTTACAGCAAGATGGATTTTTAGATAAAGAATTAATTACAGTGGCTGACTTAGATCAGTCGCAACGTCCAATAAATCAAAAATGGTCTTGGGACAGAATATTACGTTCTCCATACATAAAACAAGCAGATACACTTCAAGGCATGTATTTCTTTGAAGATCAATTTACAACTGAAGAATTAGAACGCCATTTCGATTTTTACGAACCTTTTACAGTTCACGAAAGTTCATTATCTCCTTGCGTACATAGTATTCAGGCTGCAAAGTTAGATCGTATGGAACAAGCTTACACCTTTTATCTAAGAACATCGCGTTTAGATTTAGATGATTATAATCACGAAGTTGACGAAGGTTTGCACATTACATCAATGGCTGGTACATGGATGAGTATAGTAGAAGGTTTTGGAGGTATGCGTGTTAAAAATGACACCTTAACTTTTGAACCAAAAATTCCAGAGCAATGGAAAGCGTATTCATTTAAAGTCAATTTTAGAAATCAAATTTTAAAAGTAAGTGTAAATCAAAGTGAAACACATTTTGAGTTGGAAGGAGAACATGATTTACAAATTAAGGTAAATGGAAAATCAGTAACCATATCACCAAATGGTTTGGTAACAGTGTAAAACATTTAATTCTCCAAATTTGAGAACGTTAAAAAAGATATAAGTATGAAAAACAAATTAAGAAGTCTTTCAATATGCATGTTAATTTTAATGTCATCTTGTAAGGAGAAAACAAATACAGAGAACACGACCTCAGTTTCAAATGAATCTTTTGTTGAAATAAATGATATTAAAAAAATTGAACCACCAAATTGGTGGATTGGATTTAAGAGCGATAGTCTTCAACTTTTAGTAAAACACCCTAGTATTTCAGATTATAAACCAAGTATAACCTATTCAGGTTTATCAATAGAAAACGTTACAAAAGGAAATAATAGTAACAATTATTTATTCATAGATCTGGTAATATCTGAAACGACTTCAGCCGGTAAATTCAATATCAATTTTAAAAATGATAAAGGAGAAGAATTAATAGCAACTTATGAACTCAAGGAGCGCATAAAGTCAGCTGAGGATTATATTGGTTTTGATAGTTCTGATGCCATTTATTTAATTACTCCAGATCGTTTCGTCAACGGAATTACAGCTAACGATACACCTTTAGGAATTGAAGGTCATCCTGAAATGCTCGAAACCACAACAGATAAAACCAATGATTATGCAAGACATGGTGGTGATATTGCAGGAGTTACTAAATACATCGATTATATTCATGATTTAGGATTTACAGCAGTTTGGCCTCAACCCTTGTTAACCAATGATATGCATCAAGGATCGTATCATGGCTATGCGGTTACAGATTTATACCAGATAGATCCTCGTTTCGGGACTATAGAAGAATATAAAGATTTATCCGTAAAGCTTAAAGAAAAAAACATGAAGCTTGTTATGGATCAGGTTGCAAACCATTGTGGATTAGAACATTGGTGGATGAAAGATTTGCCATTTAAAGATTGGGTAAATTTTCAAGAAAACTATGAGAGTAATATTAAAAATTGGAACTGGGAGGTAACCAAGTTTTCTAATCACAGACGTACAACTAATCAAGATATTTATGCTTCTAAAGCAGATAGAAAAGGCAACAATGAAGGTTGGTTTGTAGATGCAATGCCAGATTTAAATCAACGTAACCCTTTTATGGCCAAATATATTATTCAAAATAGTATATGGTGGGTTGAAACTGCTCAGTTAGGGGGTATTCGTCAAGACACTTATCCTTATCCAGATAAAGATTTTATGAGTGATTGGGCTGGTGCAATAATGACCGAGTATCCAAACTTTAGTATTGTTGGAGAAGAGTGGAGTTACAATCCGCTACTTATTGGGTATTGGCAAGAAGGAGCAAATAACAGAGATGGTTACGATTCTAACTTAAAATCTTCAATGGATTTTGCCATGCAACAAAAAGTTGTAGAAGGTATTAAGGAAAAAGAATCTTGGGATAAAGGCTTAGTAAAAATATATGAAGGCTTAGCTAATGATTTTCATTATGCGAGCCCAAAAGATATTATGGTTTTTGAAGGCAATCATGATATGAGCCGAATTTTCACCCAAATGGATGGAGATATTGAAAATACCAAAATGGCAATGGCAACCTACTCTGTGATGCCTAGAATTATGCAGATGTATTATGGTACTGAAATCTTAATGAATGATTTTGCGAAACCAGGCGACCATGGATTAATTCGTACAGATTTCCCAGGTGGTTGGCAAGGAGATACTGTAAATGCATTTACAGGAGAAGGTTTGACTGAAGATCAAAAGAATATGCAGTCGTTTATTAAAAAGCTCTTTAATTATAGGAAGAATAGTAAGGCTATTCATGAAGGTAAAACAGTACATTTTGCGCCATTTGTTGGTACTTATTTTATGTATAGAATTCTTGGAGATGAAATAGTCGTTTTAATATTAAATAAAAACGAAGATATTATCACCATTGATCTCAATTACCAAGAAGAAATGGGACTAAAAGGGAAAACACTTAAGAATGTCATTACTGGCGAAACAAAGCTTTGGGGAGATGTCATAGAGTTAAAGTCCAAAGGTGTAACCATATTAACGACTAAGCTTTAATTATGAAAAAGATAATTTACATTTTAATTATTTGTTTAAGTTTTTCATGTAAAAACACAAAAGATACTAAAACAGATAATTTTGAAACGGATATTCAAAGTACTACAGCACATCAATTTAAAAGTGTTGATGAGGTAAAGCTTTACGCTGGTAAATTATTGAGATTTGATAGCTTTCCGTCTAAATATATTACACCTAGACCTGTAGATATTTGGTTGCCTAAAAATTATTCAAGTGATAAAAAGTATAATGTATTGTATATGCACGATGGTCAAATGCTATTTGATAGTAAAATGACATGGAATAAGCAAGAATGGAAAGTTGATGAATGGGCAACTCAATTAGTTGAAGAAGGAAAAGTTAAGGATTTTATTGTGGTGGCAATACATAACATTGCACAACTACGTTGGCAAGATTTATACCCTCAAAAGTCATTTAATTTTATAGATGAAAGTGTAAAAGATTCTCTAGTAGATATTGCAGGTAAAAAGAATATAAAACTGAATGGTGACAACTACTTAAAATTTGTCGTTGAAGAACTAAAACCCATCATTGATAGTTCTTATTCTGTTTATACTGATAGAGAACATACTTTCGTAATGGGTTCAAGTATGGGAGGTTTAATGTCTATCTATGCGATTAGCGAATATCCAATAGTGTTTGGAGGTGCAGCTTGTCTATCAACGCATTGGGTTGGAGCTATGCCAATGGAAGATAACCCATATCCTGATGGGATTTTTAAATATATGGAAGCAAATTTATCAAAAGCTGGCACACATAAATTGTATTTCGATTATGGTAATAAAACTTTAGATGCGCATTACCCACAATACGCACCGAGAGTAGATGAAATTTTAAAAGCAAAAGGTTATACAGAAGAAAATTCAAAGAATCTGTTTTTTGAAGGTACAGATCACTCTGAAAATTCTTGGAATAGTAGATTAGACCAACCAATAATATTTTTATTAGGAAAATAGTTTGTCATTCTGAACTTGTTTCAGAATCATCACAAATAAATAATATGAAACATATACTTCTATATATATCGGTTTTACTGTTTACAGTTACTATTACTGCTCAAAACGCAAACCGTATTTTTAAAAGTGCTCAAGTTGAAGGCCTATATGTAAAAGTTACAGTTAATGATGGTTACTACATTATCAACCCATATTCTTCAACTATTATAGAGACTACTTTTGTTCCAAATGGTGAAATGTTGAATTCAGAGTCACATGCAGTGGTTTTAAGTCCTAGTAATTCCACCATTGAAATAAACGAAAGAGCTAATGATATTCTAATAAATACTAATGGTGAACTTTATATTACAATAACAAAAAGCCCATTCCAAATCTCATACTACTACAAGGACAAGCTCATCACATCGGAAAAACAAGGCTACCACAAGAGTAAACATGAGCTAATGGACATGGTAAAAGGCAACATCGTTGCAGATTCTACCGAAAAAATAGAATTCAATCTAACCAAAGGCGAAGTGTTATATGGAGGAGGAGCAAGAGCTTTGGGCATGAATCGTCGTGGAAACCGGTTACCATTATACAATAGAGCGCATTATGGATATGAGACCAGAAGCGAGTTAATGAACTTTACATTACCAATTGTATTATCATCTAATCAATACATGATTCATTTTGATAATGCACCAGTAGGCTATTTAGATTTAGACAGTAAAGGTGATAATAGCTTAACTTACGAGACTATTTATGGTCGAAAAACTTACCAAGTCATAGTTGGTGAAACATGGTACGATATTATAAATAATTATACAATCTTAACAGGAAAACAACCCATGCTACCACGTTGGGCTTTAGGGAATTTCTCTAGTCGTTTTGGATACCATTCCCAAGAAGAAGTTGAAATGACCATTGATAAATTTAAAGAAGAGGAAATCGCTGTTGATGCTGTAATTTTAGATTTATTTTGGTTTGGAAAAGAGATACAAGGGACTTTAGGAAATTTTGAATTTTATAGAGATTCGTTTCCAGAGCCAATACAGATGATTAAGACTTTAAAGGCGAAAAATGTTGAAACCATTCTTATTACCGAACCTTATGTTTTAACAACTTCTAAACGTTGGGATGAAGCTGTAAAGGCAGATATCTTAGCCAAAGACTCTATTGGTAAGCCAGCTGTTTTTGACTTTTATTTTGGTAATGGTGGTATTATAGATATTTATAGCCCAAAAGGAGAACAGTGGTTTAAAAATATTTATAAAGGTTTGTCAGATTATGGTGTTAACGGATTTTGGGGGGATTTAGGTGAACCTGAAGTATTACCATCTTGGGTGAATTTTGAAAGTGGAACTGCAGACGAATTTCATAATATCTATGGTCACGACTGGGCAAAATTAGTTTACGAAGCGAGTTTAGAATCAAATCCTAACAGAAGACCTTTTGTTTTAATGCGAGCTGGTTACTCAGGTTCGCAACGTTATGGCATGGTGCCTTGGTCTGGTGATGTTAACAGAACTTGGGGAGGTTTCCAAAGTCAACCTGAAATTGCATTACAAATGGGAATGCAAGGTTTAGCTTATATGCATAGCGATTTAGGAGGATTTGCAGGCGATAACCTAGATGATGAGTTGTATTTGCGTTGGTTACAATATGGTGTGTTTAACCCAATTTTCAGACCTCATGCTCAAGAGAGTGTAGCAAGTGAACCAGTTTTTAGAAGTGAGAAAACAAAAGCTTTAGCTAATGAAGCTATTGAGTTACGCTATAAATTACTTGAGTATAATTATAATTTGGTTTATCAAAACAACCAATTTGGAAAACCGTTAATGCGCCCTTTGTTTTTTGAAGAACCAGAGAATAAAGATTTGTTTAACTATTCCAAAACCTATTTATGGGGAAATGATATTTTGGTGTCACCTGTTTTGGAAGCTGATATAACTGAACAAGAAATATACTTTCCTAAAGATAATGTATGGTTTGATTTTTATACAGATGAAAGATTTGAAGGTGGACAAACAAGAACTGTTTCGTTAAAGGAGAACTCAATTCCGACTTATGTGAGAGCTGGTGCTTTTATTCCTATATCAAAACCTGTGCCAAGTACTAAAGAATATAATAGTTCTTTAAAATTACACTATTATTTTGATATTACGAAAGCTGAAACTGAACAATACATTTACTCCGATAATGGAAGTGATACCAATGCTATTGAAAACAATGCGTATGAGGTTTTAGAATTTGAATCAAAATATAAAGGAACGAAACTAGAATTCGAATTTGAATATGAAACTGAACTTAAAGAAAGATATGGTGATTTGATGACAATAGTATCTGGAAAGAAATCAATTCATTTAATTATTCATAAGATTCCAAGAGAACCGAAATATATTAAGGTTAATGGTAGAAAAGTATCTGGAAAATGGGATTCTAAATCTAAGACAATATCAGTTTCGGGAGTTATAAAACCATCTGAAGCACTAAAAATCAAAATCAAACTAAAAAGATAAGCTATGAACAAAAAAATTAGCATATTAAGTGTCATTGCTTTAGCCTTCGTGTTTGGTTGTAAAAAGGAAATAAAAGAAACTTCCAATACCGAAGAAATGAAAACCCAAATGAAGAAAAAAGAAGTCGTTTACCAAGTGTTTACAAGGTTATTTGGAAATATAAATACCACAAACAAACCATGGGGAACTTTAGAAGAAAACGGTGTAGGAAAGTTTAATGACTTTACTGATAAGGCTCTAAACGAAATTAAAGATTTGGGAGTGACACATATTTGGTATACAGGAGTACCTCATCACGATGTAATCACCGATTACACAAAATACGGTATTTCAAACGATGATCCAGATATTGTGAAAGGTCGTGCAGGTTCCCCTTATGCAGTTAAGGATTATTATAATGTCAATCCCGATTTAGCTGTAAATATAGAAAATAGACTTGAGGAATTTGAAGCTTTAATAGCGCGTTCTCACAAAGTTGGGCTTAAAGTTATTATAGATATTGTTCCAAACCATGTCGCTCGTAATTATCAGAGTTTAACTAATCCTGAAGGAGCTTCAGATTTTGGTGCTGAAGATGATAAAACAAAAATTTACGACGTTAATAACAATTTCTATTACAATCCAGGTGAAGCTTTTAAAGTTCCAGAATGGAATCATGGTTACCAACCTTTAGGCGGCGAAAAACATCTACTCGCAGATAGTAAATTTGAAGAAGTGCCTGCAAAATGGACAGGAAATGGTTCAAGAGCATCACAACCAAATATCAATGATTGGTACGAAACCGTAAAAGTTAATTATGGTGTGTCACCAGACGGTAAAAAAGATTTTGACGAATTACCAGATGCTTATGCTGGTGAAGCTTATGAATCTCATTATGAGTTTTGGCAAGATAAAACCGTACCTAGTTCTTGGAAAAAATTTAAAAATATCGCCTTATACTGGACAGATAAAGGAGTAGATGGTTTCAGATTTGACATGGCAGAAATGGTGCCTGTAGAATTCTGGAGTTATATGAATTCGCATATAAAAATGAAAAATGCAGATGCCTTTTTATTAGCTGAGGTATATAATCCGAGTTTATATCGCGATTACATCAAGAAAGGAAAAATGGATTATTTGTATGACAAAGTTCAGTTATACGATACTATAAAACATGTAATGCAAGGTCATGGAAAAACGGATAATATTCCTCCAATTTTAGATGACTTAAGCGATATAGAACATCACATGCTTCATTTCTTAGAAAACCATGATGAGCAACGTATTGCGAGTCCAGATTTTGCTGGTAATGCATTAAAAGGAAAGCCAGCAATGGTTATTTCGGCAACTTCTACTACAGCACCAACAATGATTTATTTTGGACAAGAATTTGGTGAACCTGGAGATGAGGATTTAGGATTTGGTGACCCAACTAGAACTTCGATTTTCGATTACGGTTCAGTGCCAAGTCAAGTGCGTTGGGTAAACGATAATAAGTTTGATGGTGGGCAATCTACTGATGAAGAAAAAGAGCTTCGAGATTTTTATAAACGTTTATTGAATTTTACCATTAATAGTTCAGCTTTAGCAGAGAACTATCAAGACATTCATATATATAATCAACAGCATACAGAATGGTATAATGATAAAGTGTTATCTTATGTTCGTTGGAGTGACGATGAGCAGTTAATTATTATTTCAAATTTTAATGCAGAAAACACATATGGTTTTGAATTACAATTACCAGAAGATTTAGTTTCAAAATTAGAGTTAAAAGACGGTGAATATGAGTTAAAGGATCAATTATATAAGGCTTATTCGTCAACTTTAAAAGTTAATAACGGTAAAGCAAAAGTGCGAATAGATATTAAACCATTAGAATCTTTTATTCTTAAAATTAAATAAAGAACGATATGAAACATTTGAAAAATGTTCGTGAACACTCAAGCAATAGAACCCTTGTGAGTAAAAAATTAGTCCTATTAATTTGTATCAGTTTTATGATTTCAAATTGTGAAAATAAAAATAAATCAGAGGAAGTTGTAGTTGCTTCTGAAGTCTCTTCGGTAGCTGATGCACCTTTCGTTTGGGAAGGAGCTAACTTATACTTTTTGTTAACAGATCGCTTTAATAATGGTGATACTTCAAATGATATTAATTTCGATAGAACTAAGGAAACAGGAATGCTTCGTGGTTTTAAAGGAGGAGATATAAAAGGTATAACTCAAAAAGTAAAAGAAGGTTATTTTACTGACTTAGGAATCAATGCCATTTGGATGACACCAATTGTAGAACAAATTCATGGTGGAACTGATGAAGGTACAGGAGTGACTTATGGATTTCATGGGTATTGGGCAAAAGATTGGACACGCATAGATCCTAACTTTGGGACAAAAGAAGATTTACATGAGTTAGTAAAAGAAGCGCATGCTAGAGGGATTAGAATTGTACTAGATGCAGTAATTAATCACACAGGTCCTGTGGCAGAAAAAGATCCTGTTTGGCCAGATGATTGGGTAAGAACTGGTCCACAATGCAAATACGATAATTACGAGAATACAGTGACTTGTACATTGGTAGCAAATTTACCAGATATTAAAACAGAATCTAATGACAATGTAGATTTACCACCACAATTAGTAGAAAAATGGAAAGCAGAAGGACGTTACCAGCAAGAAATTAAAGAGCTCGATGACTTTTTTGAGCGAACTGGGCATCCAAGAGCACCACGTTTTTATATAATGAAGTGGCTTATAGATTACATTACCGAATTTGGCGTAGATGGTTACAGAGTAGATACTGTAAAGCATACTGAAGAATATGTATGGCAAGAGTTTAAAACGGAGTGTGATTATGCTTTTTCAGAATTTAAAGAGAAGAATCCGGAAAAGGTATTGGATAAAAGCGATTTTTATTTGGTAGGTGAAGTTTATAATTACAATATAAGTGGAGGTAAACTTTTCGATTTTGGTGATAGAAAAGTGAATTATTTTGAGCCAGAAAGCTTCCATAGTTTAATAAATTTTGAATTTAAATGGAACTCAAAAGAATTAAGTTATGAAGCATTGTTTAAAAAATATTCAAATATTTTAAATGGTGAATTAAAAGATTTTGGAACATTAAATTATTTAAGTTCACACGATGATGGAAGCCCTTTTGATGCTGTAAGAAAGAAACCTTTTGAAACAGCGAATAAGTTGTTATTATCACCAGGCACGTCTCAAGTTTATTATGGTGATGAATCGTCACGTTCATTAGTTATAGCAGGTACAGAAGGAGATGCTACTTTGCGTTCTATGATGAATTGGGATTCGATAGCTAAAAGAAAACGAACAAAAGAAGTGTTATCGCATTGGCAGAAATTAGGGAAGTTTAGAGCAAATCATCCGGCTGTTGGTGCTGGTGTTCATCAAATGATTACAGAACGGCCTTATTATTTCTATAGAAGTTATCAAAAAGAAGATTACAAAGATGTTGTAGTAATAGGTTTAGATGTGCATAAAGGTGCGAAATCTATAGATGTATCCAAGATATTTAAAGATGGTGATGTAATTTATGATGCCTATTCTGGTATTACTACAGAAATTAAAAATGGAAGGGTTATAATTGATTCGGAATATGACATAGTATTATTAGAAAAAATGTAAGTATGAAAACTCTATTATTATTATTATTTACCGCCTTAAGTTTGAGTCTTAATGCACAAGTTGATGGTGTAGGTATTAATACTGATGACCCACAAAGTACTCTAGATATTAATGGAAATCTATCTGTTAAACATGTAACGCTTACAGGGTCTGGTACTGCAACGATAATAGATGACGGTGTTTATTTGTCTATAAATCCAACATTAACTAATCAAGAGTTTCGTTTGCCCGATGCAACATTATTCCCAGGAAGAATATATATACTAAGAAATATTACCAATGGAATAGATGCTTTAATCACTACAACTGGGACAGACCCAACTGCAGGTGTTGGTGTTGAGTTTTTTGCTGGTGATAATAGTACATCAGGTACAAAAACAGTTACTTTAGCTGGAAATGATATTACAACTAAAACTTTAATTTTTATAAGTGATGGTTCTAATTGGACCTATGGTTTTTTAGGTTTTTAAAATGTCTTAACAAAAAGATTTTTGTAACAAAAGACCTGTAAGATAGTCTCACTTTTAACGACTATTTTAAATATTTGTAACTTTACTATTATATAAATCTTTTAGTTTTGGATATCAACGACAATATAGATTCACCCTTAATCATCAAGGTTAGTTTTAATAAGTTATTAAATCAATATAAAGATTTAATTGTGGCTGATAATGATTTTATTGCTACAAATGCGCGTCGCGTACTCAAGATAGCCGAGGATAATCCGATTTTGAGAGATGGATTTAGTGATTTAAAATTACTGAATACCTATGAGAAAGAAATAGAAGGAATTCTTCAAGATTCTTTTAGTCCTATTTTAACTAAAAATGAAATTAAGACGGCTTCTGTCCCATTTCAAGATGTTATTTTTAATTCTTCTAAGCGTTTTAAATCATTACTAAAAACAGCAGGTGATGATTTTGAATTGCAGATTAAAAATATGCCTACAGATCAAAGGTATATTATTGCTTGTACCATAATTTTAAACTTTTGTTATGGTTATAACCTTAATTTTAAGAGACCATTCTTTTATGAAATACCGGATGCTAATGGAATAATGCGTTATTATAAAATTTTATATAATGCAGATTTTACCGAAATAGTACCTAAGAAGAATGCGCCTAAAATTACTCAAGAAGATTATGATGAGTTATTAGATAATTTTGAAAATATTGATCTATGGAGACAAAAATTTCCTCCAAATAGTTACGAGTTTAAAGGCTTTGTAATTTCTAATATTTTTGATGTTACAGACGATCAATCGATTTCAAATATAAAATCATCTTTAATAGGTGAAGACAAGCGTAAAGATGAAAGCTTTATGAATAGCTTTTATGAAATCTTCCGTTCTCTATTTGGATTTAAAAATTTAGAAGTAGGATTTTCTATATTTAATGAAGAAGAAGGTTCTTTTGAGCGTGTTTATGGTGTGGGTATGAATAGTTTTTTACTTAATAAAGAAGAAAAACTATCTTGTGGAGATGCGCTTTGCGACTGGTCTTATAACAGACTAATAAAAGAGAAGTCTTATTTTTCTGTTTCAGATGTGGATCGACTTTATAAACTTTCAGAAGGTCAAGCGCCACATATTAAAGTATTGCACGATCAAGGTTTTAAGAGTGCCATTTTTGCTCCAATAGCAAATGACGATGGTTTAATGGGCATTCTAGAAATTGTTTCTACTGAGCCAAAGGTTTTAAATAGTATTATTGCCAATAAGTTGGTAGATGTAATGCCATTTATTGTATCTGCTGTTGAACGTTCTAAGAATGAAGAAGAGAACTTGATCGAAGCTATTATTCAGAAAGAGTGTACATCGATACATCCAAGTGTACATTGGAAATTTGAAAAAGAAGCTAAAAACTTTATTAAAGCTCAAATGAATGGTAATGAACCAAGCTTTAATAAAATTGCATTCGAAAATATTTACCCGCTTTACGGTCAAATAGATATTAAAGGGTCTTCTGATGCCAGAAATTGGGCAACACAACAAGATTTAACACTTCAACTAAACACTATAAAGCAAGTTTTAGATGCGGCTAGTGATTTAGAAGAGTTACCAATCTATGAGCAGTATAATTATCAAATTAATGAATTTTTAAATGGACTTTCTTCAAATTTTCAAGTAGATAGTGAGCACCAAATTTCAGAATTCATCAAGGAAGACGCAGAACCTCTTTTAAGGCACCTTTACATTAAAGACAATTTAAAGGATTTAATAGATAACTATTTTAATAAAATAGATGATGACGTAGATGTGTTATATCATCATAGAAAGCACTATGATGATACCATTGCTTTAATTAATAAAGAGATGGCTGCGCTTTTAGACCAAAAGCAAGTAGAGGCACAACTCATGTATCCACATTATTTTGAGCGTTTTAAAACAGATGGAGTAGAACATAATATGTATATAGGTGAGTCTATTACTAAAGAAGATAGTTTTAATCCAATATACTTATATAATCTTAGGTTGTGGCAATTGCAAGTGATGGTAGAAATGGAAAACTCATATTATCAAATGCAATCTGAATTTCCAGTAGCATTAGATGTTGCATCTATGATTTTGGTTTTTAATCAGCCTTTATCCATTAGTTTTAGAATGGATGAAAAACATTTTGATGTTGATGGTACTTATAATGCACGTTACGAAATCGTAAAAAAACGTGTAGATAAAGCCTATATTAAAGGAACAACAGAGCGCGTTACCCAAAAAGGAAAAATAAGTATTGTTTATTCTCAAAAAGAAGATGAAAGAGAATATATGAGATATATTAAATTCTTACAGTCTAAAAAGTACTTAGATGATGATGTAGAGGTTGTAGAACTTCAGGATTTACAGGCTGTTACTGGTTTAAAAGCAATTCGTGCAAGTGTATTATATCACAAAGAAAAAGACGATAAGGCCTTTTATACCTATGATGATTTAATGAAAGAAATTAAAGCTTAATTTACAATACATTATCTACTAAAGTTTCTGCTCCTGAAAATTGAAATGCTACTGCAAATGCGATAACACTTATAATAATGCCTATTGCAAAGACCGTATATGTAAGACGCAATAAACTATATTTTCTATTTAATACTAAGCCTAAGAAATATAGGTCTTTTGTTAGCGAACCATATAAGTAATCTTTGTCTTGCATCATTTCTTGCATAGCCCATTCAAACTCATCAAGCTTCATTTTATGAAAATTCCCAAAGAATAGAAGGTTAACTTTTTTATTAGCGACATCTTCTTTGGTGAATTTTCCTCCAGATACATTTGGTCTTGTGGCCAGTACAGATAATATAATTGAAATAACTGTAGATGCTGCAAATATAGCAGTAGGCCATATTAAATATGCGTTAGATGGATTATCTAACTTAGAAACCAAATTAGATAATACTAAAGAGATGATAATGGCATTTACGGATAGTAGAATATTGGCCTTAGTATCTGCAATATCACTTAACGTAATATGGTTTCTCAGCGCAACTCTAAACATTGTTTCAATACCACGATCAGGCAATTCTAATTTTTCTTTTTTAAAAGTTAATTCTTCTTTCTTTTGTTCTAACTTACTTGAATCTACTTTGGTTTTGTTATAATTCTGTAGAAGACTAGCTAGGTTTTTACTTTTTCGACCTTCCCACTTCTTTGTAGCTAAATCTGTATTAAAAGAATGGCTAGTTAAAAAAGAAATATTTTCTTGTAACCAATCTTGTTTAGATACTTTTTTATCAAGTGTCAATTCCCACTCCTTTCTAAGTAATGCGGCATAATCAGCATAATTTTTACTTGATAAATGAGCACAATCTGCATCTCTTATATAACCTTCAAGTTTGTTTTTAGGTTTATAATGCATTTGAGTTGCTTGAATAAGTTCTTTAATAACTTTTATACTTTCATCAGAAACGTTATTCAACTTTAAAAATTCTGAAGCTATTTTAGCACTTTCTTTTTCATGACCTTCAATAGTTTTTGTAAAACCAATATCATGAAACCATGCAGCAATAATGACCTGTTGTTTCTCAATCTCACTTAAATCACTTTCATTTGTTAATTCTATGGCTTTTGCAACAACACGTTGAGTATGCGCTAAATTATGATAAACAAATGAAGGGTCTAAATTCTCATTTAGATAAGAAGTAACGTATTTCTCTGCTTCCGCGATTAAGTTTTTCATATGCTGTAAATATGAGCCTAAATTAAGAATTATTTATAATCTTTTTCAATTACTATTTTAGTAACTTAACATTTATGATCTAAAGCAAGGTTGTTATTAGCTTTTTGACTTAGGTTTAGACAGAATTTAGTGGAATATAATTATCTTGTTAAAATACTAGTTATATAAAGCTAGAGAGACTTAAAATATGCGACTGAATATTAACGACACCTTTAATAAAGAATTACCCTCAGACTCTAAGACTGAAAATACTAGACGACAGGTTTTTGAAGCAACACATTCTTACGTAATTCCAAGAGTACCCTCTTATCCAAAATTGCTTCACGCTTCTATTGAAATGGCTGAAGAGGTTGGGTTAGATAAGGAATCTGTGAGCTCAAAAGCATTTATAGAAGTTTTTTCTGGTTCAAAAATTCAGCCTAAAACTAAACCTTATGCTATGGCTTATGCTGGTCATCAGTTTGGAAATTGGGCTGGCCAACTAGGAGATGGTAGAGCTATTAGTTTGTTTGAAGTAGAACATCATAAAAACCGTTGGGCATTACAGTTAAAAGGCGCAGGTGAAACACCATATTCTAGACAAGGTGATGGTCTGGCAGTTCTTAGGTCTTCTATTCGAGAATATTTATGTAGTGAAGCTATGTGCCATTTAGGTGTGCCAACTACAAGAGCATTGAGTTTAATGTTATCTGGAGATGATGTATTGCGAGATATGCTTTACGATGGTAATGCTAATTACGAAAAAGGCGCCATTGTTTGTAGAGTCGCACCAACATTTATTCGTTTTGGCAATTTTGAATTGTTTGCTGCGCGAAAAGATTACAAAAACCTTAAAAAGTTAGCAGATTATACTATTAAGTATTTTTATCCTCAATTAGGAAAGTCTTCTAAAGAGACATATATAAAGCTCTTTAAAGAAGTTGCGAATAGAACTTTAGATATGATTATTCATTGGCAACGTGTTGGTTTTGTTCATGGTGTGATGAATACAGATAACATGTCTATTTTAGGTTTAACCATTGATTATGGACCTTATGGTTGGTTAGAAGGCTTTGATTTTGGTTGGACACCAAATACAACCGATAGACAAAACAAGCGCTATCGTTTTGGCAATCAGCCAAACATTGGGCTTTGGAATTTATTACAATTGGCTAATGCTTTATATCCTTTGGTAGAAGAAGGAGAGCCTTTTGAAACGATCCTCAATCAATATCAAACAGATTTTGAAAGTAAGTCATTAGAGATGATGCGTTCAAAAATTGGACTTCAAAAGGAAGAAGATAATGATGCTTCATTAATAGCAGATTTAGAAGATTGTTTATTGCTATGGGAAATCGATATGACTATCTTTTTTAGATTACTTTCTAACCATAAAAAGGGAAATCCACAATATGGATTTGAAGTTATTAGGAAGGCTTTTTATGATTCGACAGCTATTAAAGATGAGGTTTTAGATAAATGGAAAGGTTGGTTTATGTCTTACGACCAAAGATTACAAATAGAAGAACTAATAGACCAACATCGAAAAGCCAATATGAATTTGGTTAATCCAAAATATGTACTTAGAAATTATATGGCGCAACTAGCCATTGATGATGCCAATAAAGGTAATTATAGCTTAATTGATGAATTATTTAATTTGCTTAAAAAACCTTATGATGAACAGCCAGAAAATGAAAAATGGTTTGTAAAACGCCCAGATTGGGCAAGACATAAAGTAGGTTGCTCAATGTTATCTTGTAGTTCTTAAAATAAAAAGAAGACTTATGAAAGCCATTTGGAATAATCAAATTATAGCAGAAAGTAACGATACCATTGTTATTGAAGGAAATCACTATTTCCCTCATGATAGTATTAACAAAGAATTTTTTAAACCTAGTGAAACACATACAGTTTGTTCATGGAAAGGTACAGCGTCGTATTATACCATTAGTATAGATGGAAAACAAAATACAGATGCGGCTTGGTTCTATCCAGAAGTATCAGAATTAGCTAAAGGGATTAAGAATTATGTAGCGTTTTGGAGAGGTGTACAAATTAAAGACTAGGGCTAAACTATGAAAAGTGCTAAACTAAAAATACAGAATAGAAAAGGTGTTACACTGAATGCTCATTTAGAATTACCAGCAAATCAAAAACCTAATTACTACGCCATTTTTGCACATTGCTTCACCTGTAGCAGTAGTCTTAGTGCTGTAAAACATATAAGTAGGTCATTAACTCAAGATGGGTTTGCAGTTGTTCGATTTGATTTTACAGGCTTGGGTCGTAGCGAAGGTAAATTTGCAGATAGTCATTTCTCAGCAAATGTTGATGATTTATTAGATGTACATGCATATATGGCAGAGCATTACAATGCGCCAAGTTTATTGATAGGTCATTCTCTAGGTGGCGCAGCAGTATTAGTTGCTGCATCAAAACTAGATACTGTTAAAGCTGTTGCAACTGTTGGTGCACCAGCAACTGTAAGTCACGTAAAGCATTTGTTTTCTCATAATATTTATAATATAAGAGCAGGTGAAACTACTGAAGTAAATATTGGTGGACGACCATTTGTAATCAATCAAGATTTTGTTTCCGAGTTTGATAAAACAGATTTGCCAGAAATTGTAAAAAATTTAAGAAAACCTCTGCTCATTATGCATTCACCATTCGATAAGATTGTTGGAGTTGAGAATGCACAGCAATTATATCATAATGCACATCACCCAAAAAGTTTTATCACTTTAGATGACGCAGATCATTTACTAACTGATGAAAAAGACAGTCGATATGTTGGGGAAGTTATTGGGACATGGGCAAAACGCTATTTCCCTAAAAGTGAAAATATAATGTTGAGTACTGAAGGTGAACAATTGGTTGGTCATTTAAACATTGTGGAGGATAATTTTACAACGTCTATTCAAACCAAGAATCATACATTTATTGCAGATGAACCTACAAGTATTGGAGGAAGTGATTTTGGACCCTCACCTTATGAATATCTTAATGCAGCATTAGCAGCTTGTACTGTAATGACATTAAAAATGTATGCCGAGCATAAAAAATGGGACTTACAAGAAGTGTTTGTTTATATCTCACATTCTAGAAAGCATAGCAATGATTTAAATGTTGAAATAGACAAGCCAAAATATCTTGATCACATTAGTAAAAAATTAAAATTTGTTGGTAACTTAGATGCAACTCAAAAAGAAAGATTAAAGGAAATTGCCTCTCGTTGTCCTGTGCATAAAACTATTGCTAGTGAGGTGATTTTTGAAACCCAAATAATAAAAGATTAATAGTGCAATTAGTTACAGCGAATCCAATTACTAAAGAACGGTTTTTAAATATTAGAAGTCGTACTGAAGCTATTTGTAAATCACTAAAGCCCGAAGATGTATCGATACAACCAATAGATTTTGTATCTCCACCTAAATGGCATTTAGCACATATCACATGGTTTTTTGAAGAGTTTGTTTTAACTAAGAGTAAACCTAATTATCAGGTTTTTAATAAAAACTTTGCTTATTATTTTAATAGCTATTACAATAATGTTGGTGAGCGTGTTATTAGGGCAAATCGTGGTTTGATGACAAGGCCAACTTTAGACGAGATTATAGAATATAGAGCATATTTAGATGAGCATATAGTCCAATTTCTTGAAAGTGACTTATCAAAAAGTGTCTATGATGTAATAGAAATTGGATTGCAGCACGAGCAGCAACACCAAGAGTTGTTGATCTATGATATTAAATATATTTTAGGGCATCAGCCATCATTTCCAAAGTTAGATTTCGAAGTAAAACTAAATCCTGAATTTAAATCCCAAGAGTTCATTAAAATAGATGAAGGTATTTACACCATTGGACATCAAGAAGACTGTTTTTGTTGGGATAATGAATTAGGTAAGCATAAAGTATATCTTCACGATTTTGAGATTTCAAATAAATTGGTAACCAATCAAGACTATATAGAATTTATTGAAGTTGGGGGTTATAAAAATTTCAATCTTTGGCACGCAGACGGATGGGATTATATTCAAAAAAATAATATAAAGTCACCTATGTATTGGCATAAAATTAATGGTCAATGGATGCAATATACACTTCAAGGTTTTATAATAATTGATAAAGATTTACCAGTAAGTCATATCAGTTTTTACGAAGCATTTGCTTTTTCACAATGGAAAGAAATGCGTTTGCCAACCGAGTTTGAGTGGGAAGTTGCTTCAAAACATTTTGAGTATGGACAACTTTGGGAATGGACTAATAGTGCTTATTTACCCTATCCAAATTACAGTAAAGCTGAAGGTGCAATCGGTGAGTATAACGGTAAGTTTATGGTAAACACTATGGTAATGAGAGGTTCTTCTATTGCTACACCCAAAGATCATTGCAGACCAACTTACCGTAACTTTTTTTCGCCAGAAATCAGATGGCAATTTTCAGGAATTAGATTAGTAAAATAAATGACAGATACTTTTGCACAAGATGTGCTTAATGGCTTATTAGCTGATAATAAACATCTATCTTCAAAATACTTTTATGATGATAATGGGAGTCGCATATTTCAAGAAATAATGAATATGCCAGAATATTATCTTACAGATGCTGAATTCGAAATTCTTTCAATGCAATCCAAACAAATCGTTGATGCTTTAAAATTTTCAACCCCTTTTAATATCGTTGAGCTTGGAGCTGGAGATGGTTTTAAGACTTTTAAGCTTTTAGAGTATTTGGCCAGTAATAATATTGACTTTAATTATGTGCCAATAGATATTTCTCAAGAAGCTATAGACCTGTTAACTGAGCGATTAAAAGAGCGTTTGCCAAATATTACTATTAAGCCTAAGGTTGGTGATTATTTCGAAATATTAAAAGAAAATAAGGAAAGTGATCACCCAAGTTTGCTTTTATTTTTGGGTAGTAATATAGGGAATTATAAAGAAGAGAAAGCTATAGAGTTATTACAGCTTTTTAATGACAATATGAATATTGGTGATAAGCTATTAGTTGGTTTTGATTTAAAGAAAAACCCAATTATTATTCATAATGCTTATTATGATAGTCATGGTATTACTAAACGTTTTAACTTGAATTTACTTTTACGCATAAATAGAGAATTAGAGGCCGATTTTAAGATGGATGATTTCGATTTTTACTGCCATTATAATCCTATTACTGGTGATGTAAAGAGTTATATTATTAGTTTAAGACAGCAGACGGTTCATATAAAGAAGTTAAATCAATCAATTAGTTTTGATTACAATGAACTTATTTGGACAGAACTTTCAAAGAAGTATAGTATTAGCAAAATTCGTAACTTAGCAGAAGCCGCAAATTTTAAGCTAACCTCTAACTTTTTAGATTGCAAACATTATTTTACAGATAGCCTCTGGGAAAAATAGTATGAATTTTAACCAACTAACCAAAATTTCTGATGAACAAATATTATAAATTTTGTCTCTTTTTAACTTTAATTTTAATTTGTAATGCATGTGCTACATTCAATAAACAAACTGTTACAGATACAGAAAAAAAATTACCTCATGATAAAGCGATTGAACATACCTTTTACTTAATTGGAGATGCAGGTAATTCGGAATTGAATGAAAGTACAGAAGCACTAAAAGCCTTTAAAACTGAATTAAATAATGCAGATAAAAATAGTACAGCAATTTTTTTGGGTGACAATATCTACGAAAAAGGATTGCCTAAAAAAGAATCTACAGACTACGAATTAGCTAAGTACAGATTGAAAATTCAGACAGATGCTACAAAAGACTTTAAAGGAAAAACCGTTTTTATTCCAGGGAATCACGATTGGTATCACGGCTTAGATGGGCTTAAACGACAAGAAAAGTTTGTTGAAAAAAAATTAGGTAAGAATACATTTTTACCCGAGAATGGTTGCCCAATTGAAAAAGTGCATGTTTCAGATGATATCGAACTCATCATTATAGATTCCCAATGGTATATTACAAATTGGAATAAACACCCAAAAATTAATGATGATTGTGAATTTAAGACTCGAAATGATTTTCTCGATGAGTTTAGTAGCTTAATTAAAAAAGCAAGAGGAAAAACAACTATAGTAGCATTACATCATCCGTTATATACAAATGGTTCTCATGGAGGACAGTATTCTTTTGGTAGCCATATGAAGCCTCTTCCTGTGTTAGGAACATTAAAGAATGTTATTCGTAAAACTAGTGGAGTGGCTAATGTAGATATACAAAACGCTCGATATAATGAGATGAAGCGTCAATTGGTGGCCTTAGCTCAGGTTAATAGAAAGGTGGTTTTTGTATCAGGTCATGATCATAATTTGCAGTATATAGTAAAAGATAATTTACATCAAATTGTTAGTGGCTCTGGATCTAAGGTTTCAGCGGTTAGAAATATGAATGCCAATTTTGGTTATGGTACTCATGGCTATGCTATTTTAAAAATTTATAAAGACGGTTCGTCTCACGTTCAGTTTTATTCAACAGATGACGAAAAACTAGTTTATGAAGGTCAAGTTTTACCTCCGAATGTAAAACCGGATCCAGCTAATTATCCGTCTGTATTTCCTGAAACTGTGGCCGCTTCAATTTACACTGATGATGAGGTTAAAGCGACAGGGACAAGGAGGTTTTTTTGGGGTAAACGTTACCGAAAGTACTATGGTACTAAAGTTAATGCTCCAACTGTGAATTTAGATACATTATTTGGTGGTTTGAAACCTGTGCGTAAAGGAGGTGGAAACCAGTCTAAGTCTTTACGTTTAGAAGATAAAAACGGAGCTCAATATGTAATGCGAGCACTTCGCAAACAGGCATTGCAGTATTTACAAGCTGTTTTATTTAAAGATCAATATATAGAAGGGCAGTTCGATGATACATCTACAGAAGATTTACTCTTAGATGTGTTTACAGGTTCTCATCCTTATGCACCTTTTGTTGTTGGTGATTTATCAGATGCAGTTGATGTTTACCATACGAATCCTACACTGTACTATGTGCCCAAGCAAAATGCATTAGGTGCCTATAATGCAGACTTTGGTAATGAGCTTTATATGATTGAAGAGCATACTTCAGAAGGACATAGTGACCTAGCCAGTTTTGGATTTCAAGATAAGTTGTTAAGTACCATTGATATGATGGAGAAATTGCATAAAGACGAGGATGTCGTAATTGATGAAGGATCCTATATTAGAGCACGGTTATTTGATATGCTTATAGGTGATTGGGATAGACATCAGGATCAGTGGAGATGGATTCAATTCAAAGAAGATGGGAAAAAAGTATTTCGACCAATGCCACGTGATCGTGACCAAGCCTTTTCAATAATGAGCGACGGGTTATTACTTGATTTAGCAGTAAAATTGCTACCTGCCGCGAAATTATTGAGAAATTATTCTGATGACTTAAAAGATGTGAAAGGGGTTAATTTTGAACCTTATCCATTGGATAAAGAGCTTATTGTGCAATCCGATAAAAAGGTTTGGAATGCTCAGGTGAAAATGATTCAAGACGGGTTAACGGATGAGGTAATCGAGACTGCATTTTTGAATATGCCAATAGAAGTAAGAGATGAAACAGTAGAGGAAATTAAAAGGAAGTTAAAGGCACGTAGAGCTAATCTTCAAAAGATTGCTGATCGCTATTACGATTTACTGAATAATGTTGCGGTCATCAAAGGAACCAATAAAGACGATTGGTTCGATATTGAACGTCTACCAAAAGGGAAAACAAAAATTACAGTATATCGCATTAAAAAAGGTGAGAAAAAAGATAAGTTTATTGAGCGAATATATAATCATAATGAAACTAAGGAAATTTGGATCTATGGTTTAGGTGAAGATGATGTTTTTCATGTTTATGGTAGTAATAGTGATAAGGAAATTAAAGTACGCTTAGTTGGTGGGCAGAATAAGGATACTTACAATATTGAAAAAGGAAAGCGTATTACTTATTATGATTACAAATCAAAATCTAGTATTGTTAAGACAAATAAAGGGCACAAAAAGTTTACGGATAATTATGATACTAATGCTTATGATTATCGTAAATTAAAAAATAATACTACTCAGGTTTTACCTTCTTTTGGTGCAAATCCCGATGATGGTTTCAGAGTTGGGGCAAATGCCACATATACTGCTTATGGGTTTGAGCGTAACCCATTTACCTCACAACAAAGACTTTCTGCGGTCTACTATTTTGCTACAAATGGTTTTGATTTTAATTATAAAGGAGAATTTGCTAATATTTTTCCTAATATGAATTTTGGCTTGGAAGCCCAGTTTAATAGTCCAAACTTCGCAGTTAACTTTTTCGGTTTTGGAAATGAAACCCCAAACCCTGAAGCGGATGAAAATGACGGATTGGATGTGAATATGGATTTTAATCGTGTAAAAATTAGAACCTTAAGTTTTATGCCATCATTGATTTGGCGCGGAGAAACGGGAGGAAGTTTGAAGTTTGGGATAAGCTATGAGAGTAATGAAGTAGAGCGTACCTCAGGAAGGTTTATAGAGAGTATTTCTGCTGATGATGCTGTTTTTGATAATCAAAATTTCTATGGTATTGACGCTGTATACAGCTATGTGAATAAAGATGATAATGCTTTTCCTACATTGGGGTTTCAAACGTTATTAAATACGGGTTATAAAAATAATACTACTACTACTAAAGGATTTGGGTATATCATATCAGAATTAGGGGTTGATTACAAGCTGGTGTCAAGCGGAAAGCTCGTATTAGCAACAAATTTGAGAGGGCATATAAATTTTGGTGATGGTTTTGAGTTTTATCAAGGGGCTACTTTAGGTTCAAAAACCGGTTTAAGAGGCTATAGATTTCAAAGGTTTACAGGAAAGACTGCTTTTTCGCAATCCACTGATGTTCGTTGGCATTTTGGGCGTTTAAAAACAGGGCTTTTGCCAATTCATATTGGAATATATGGAGGGGTAGATTACGGTCGTGTATGGCTAGAAAACGATAATTCAGATAAATGGCATAATTCTCTTGGTGGTGGGCTATTTGTTAATATGGCAGAAATGATGACCGCACAGTTGTCTGCATTTAATAGTAGTGATGGACTTCGATTTGCATTTCAATTAGGATTTGATTTTTAATAGTTAGTCAATGTTAAAACTATAAAGATTTCCGCCAGTTGTTCCATTACGCTCGTCTGTTATAAGAACTTTGGAGTTTGTTTTAAAGGTAACACCTTCTTTTTGTGAGTCGTGGTCAAAAGGAAGTTTTTTAATCTTGCCAGAGAAGAAGTCGTCATCTAGAAAATCACTTAATTTCCAGAGCTTATTGTGATTGAGAAGCACTACGATTTTTCCATCATCACTAATATCCGCAGCCGTTATTTTATTGTGTCTGCCATCTAAGTTAAAATCTGAATGTATAATAGCCCCATGTCTTCCCGCTTTATTAGGGACTTTAATCACAATAAATTTTTTAGTTTCTTTACTTATAATGTAAAACGAATTTTTAAAAAGGAAGAATGCTTCAAAATCCTTTGAACTTTGTCCTTTGGGTAATGTAAACTCTATAGTTTCCACTTCTAAAGTTTTCTTATTTAAATCTTCGCGATTTACTTTTAAAATTCGAAAATACTTTCGTTTTTCATTATTATTACCAAAGTCTCCTATATATAAATTACCATCTTTGTCAGATGTTAGGTCTTCCCAATCAATATTACTAGTATTAGTAATAAGAATGTCTCTAATTACATTTCCTTTGGAGTCTAAACCAAATAGTTTAGCATCATTTCCAGCATCTTGTATGGTCCAAATTATATCAGATTGTGTTGTAATTTCAGCTGCAGAAACTTCTTCTAAACTAGTATTAATATCACCTTCAATTTTTAATTGGCCAGTGGATAGGCAAGAAAATGTAATAAGAAAAATAAATATTAGTCTTTTGGACTTTATCATTGTAATTTTAAGCTTTTAATCTTTAACATTGAACAAGCACAAAGATATTATAATTATTGGAGGCGGAGCAGCAGGTTTTTTTGCAGCAATCAATATTGCTGAACAACATCCTGAATTGTCAGTTGCTATTTTAGAACGTGGTAAGGAAGGCTTACAAAAAGTAAAAATATCTGGAGGCGGTCGTTGCAATGTTACACACGCAGAGTTTATACCGTCGGAATTGGTACTGAATTATCCTAGAGGGGAAAAAGAACTTTTAGGGCCTTTTCATAGCTTCATGACAGGTGATACAATAGCTTGGTTTGAAGATAGAGGAGTAGAACTAAAGATAGAAGAGGATGGTAGAATGTTTCCGGTTTCAAATTCATCTCAAACAATTATAAACTGCTTTTTAAATGAAGCCCAAAAGTATAATGTTGAGATATTATATAACCATTCTGTTAAATCGATTAAGACAAGAGAAAATGATTTTTCAATAGAAACTTCCCAAGGTATTTTAGACTGTAATAAATTATTAGTTGCCACAGGAAGTAACCCAAAAATATGGAAGTTACTCGAAGATATTGGGCACACGATTGTACAGCCAGTTCCTTCTTTATTTACTTTCGATATAACGGATAAACGTATAAAAGACATTCCAGGTGTCGTTGCTAAAGATGTTGAGATAAAGGTTATAAATACGAATCTAGTTTCTGAAGGACCACTATTAATTACTCATGTTGGTATGAGTGCGCCAGCAATTTTAAAACTTTCAGCTTTTGGAGCCATAGAATTAGCTGAGCTAAAGTATAATTTTGAAATCGAAATCAATTTTACACGATTAGATGTTGAAACTTGTTTAGAGCAACTCAAAGACTTTAAACTCGGGTTTGCAAAAAAAGCAATTATTAATTCACCACAATTCGATTTACCAAAACGTCTATGGAAACAATTAATTTTAGCATCAAATATTAATGAAGTTGAGCGTTGGGCAGATATTAATAAACAACAATTAGAAAGTTTAGCATCTCAATTAACGAAAGCCAAATTTAGTGTTACAGGAAAAAGTACCTTTAAAGAAGAGTTTGTTACAGCTGGTGGTGTGGATTTAAAAGATGTTAACTTTAAAACGTTTGAAAGTAAACGAATTCCAAATTTATATTTTGCCGGTGAAGTTATTAATGTAGATGCAGTTACTGGAGGTTTCAATTTTCAAAATGCATGGACTGGAGCTTATATCGTATCTCAAAACATAAATAGATGAAAACATACATAGCACTCTTAAGAGGTATTAATGTGGGTGGGCATAAAAAAGTTCCTATGGCAGAACTTAGCGAATTGCTCACTAAATCAGGTTTTGAAAGCGTTAGGACATATATACAAAGTGGTAATGTGATTTTTAAATGCCGAGAAATTCCCTTGTCAAAATTAGCAAACGGAATTCAAAAATCGATAAAAGTTCATTTTGGTTTTGATGTATCTGTTTTAGTTAGAACAAGAGATCAGATCAATACAATTTTCGATAATTGCCCTTTTCCGGAAGAGAAAAAAGTAAATAGTTATTTTGCAATGTTAAGCGAAATTCCTGACAATGATTTAGTAAAGGAAGCTTGCGAGAAAACTTATGAAAATGAAGAATATAAAATTTTAAATGACTGTTTATATTTCTACTGCGCCAATGGTTATGGAAAAGCCAAGTTTAGCATGAACTACTTTGAAAAAAAACTAGAAGTTGCTGCAACATCGCGAAACTATAAAACTATGGTAAAACTACTTGCATTGTCTGAAAATTAAAGTAAGAACCTTTTTAAATTACTTATTTTTGCAAACAATCAAAAGAAGCAATAAAAAAAACTTGCCTTGTGGCAGTCTTTGTCTGATATTTAGTATTCATGATAGCACAAGATTTTATTCTCAAAACATATAATTCCAATATTAAGAATGGTTCTGTAAAATGGTCTTCACCAAGTAATATTGCATTGGTAAAATATTGGGGAAAAAAGGAACACCAAATCCCTGAAAATCCATCAATAAGTTTTACACTTTCAGACTGCAAAACGATTACTGAAGTTACTTACACAAAAAAGAAAGATAAAGCGTTTAGTCTCGATGTGTATTTTGAAGGAGATAAAAATGAAGCCTTTAAACCTAAGATTCAAACCTTTTTTGAACGCATTGAAGTTTATATGCCCTTTTTAAGAGACTATCATTTTAAAATAGAAACCTCAAATACGTTTCCTCATAGTTCAGGTATTGCTTCTTCAGCTTCTGGTATGAGTGCGCTAGCTTTATGTTTAATGAGTATTGAAGAAGATTTGGATGTAGATCATGCAGATGATTATTTTAATAGAAAAGCATCTTTTATCGCACGTTTAGGTTCAGGTAGTGCATGCAGAAGTATCGAAGGAGAACTAGTAGTATGGGGAAATAATGAAAGTACAGAAAGTTCTGATTTATACGGAGTAAAATTTGAAGGAGACGTACATAATAACTTCAAAAATTATCAAGATACTATCCTATTAGTTGACAAAGGAGAAAAACAGGTAAGCAGTACTGTTGGTCATAAATTGATGTTTGGCCATCCGTTTGCAAAACAACGTTTTTCTCAGGCACATAATAATTTAGCCGAGCTCAAATCAATTTTGGCATCAGGTGATTTAAAAGCATTTGTAAAGATTGTAGAAAGTGAAGCATTGACATTACATGCAATGATGATGACAAGTATGCCATATTTTATTTTAATGAAGCCTAATACATTAGAAATTATCAATAAAATATGGGCTTTCAGAGCTAAAACCGATTCTAATATTTGTTTTACACTCGATGCCGGAGCAAATGTTCATGTTCTATATCCTGAAAATGAAAAGGAGACCACTCTCGAATTCATTAAAAATGAATTAGTTAACTATTGTCAGAATGGTCATTTTATTTGTGATCAAATTGGGTTAGGTGCAAACCAAATAGGATTTTAATCCTTATATTTGTTAAAGCAATGGCTTACAAATCATGAAGGGACCACTATTTTATTCTAAGATTCTTTTATTCGGTGAATACGGAATCATTAAAGATTCTAAAGGCTTATCTATTCCTTATAATTTTTATAATGGAGCATTAAAGGTAGATGAAAATCCTACTGAAGTTGCTAAAGATTCTAACGCTAGTCTAAAACGTTTCGTTGCTTACCTAAGTAAATTAGATAAAAATTTAGTAACCTTTGATATAGAAAACTTACAAAAGGATGTAGATGGTGGTATGTACTTCGATTCTTCAATTCCTCAAGGTTATGGAGTTGGAAGTAGTGGTGCATTAGTGGCTGCGATTTATGATAAATATGTTTCGGATAAGATTACAGTTTTAGAAAATTTAACGCGCGAGAAGCTATTAAAATTAAAGACTATTTTTTCTGAAATGGAATCTTTCTTTCACGGAAAGTCTTCTGGTTTAGATCCTTTGAATAGTTACTTAAGTCTTCCTATTTTAATAAACTCTAAAGATAATATTGAAGCTACTGGTATTCCGTCTCAAGAGACAGAAGGTAAAGGAGCTGTATTTTTATTAGATAGCGGTATTGTAGGAGAAACAGCACCTATGGTTAGTATTTTTATGGAAAACATGAAGAATGAAGGGTTCCGTAGTATGCTCAAAGACCAATTTATAAAACATACCGATGCTTGTGTAGATGATTTTTTAAGAGGAGATGTAAAGTCTTTATTTAAGAATACTAAACAATTATCTAAGGTGGTATTGAATAACTTTAAACCAATGATACCAAAGCAATTTCATGAACTTTGGAAAAAGGGTATCGAAACTAACGACTACTATTTAAAACTTTGTGGCTCAGGTGGTGGAGGTTATATTCTTGGGTTTACTGAAAATATTGATAGAGCTAAAGAAGCCTTAAAAGGTCAAAAATTAGAAGTAGTCTATAACTTCTAAAAGTTTCTGTTATTCTGTTTTAAATCAGAATCTCACCAAAATTTTGTTTTTATGTTATCAAGAAAGCAGAAGCATATTATTCTCAAATTTTTCAGCCTGTTTTCTGTAGTACGAGGCTACAATATATTGGTTGTAGTTATTGCACAATATTTAGCATCAATCTATATTTTCGCTCCAGATAAACCTATTAAGTCAGTACTTTTTGATATTAATTTATTAA
Source organism: Winogradskyella sp. PG-2 (assembly GCF_000828715.1). Lineage (NCBI taxonomy): Bacteria > Pseudomonadati > Bacteroidota > Flavobacteriia > Flavobacteriales > Flavobacteriaceae > Winogradskyella > Winogradskyella sp. PG-2. The sequence continues at coordinate 1,969,365 of NZ_AP014583.1, forward strand.
TGCTAGTCTTAGCATCTTCTGCAACAATCGCAGCAGGTTATATTATCAATAATTTCTATGACTCAGAAAAAGATTTAATTAATAAGCCGAGAAAGACAATGCTAGATCGTTTGGTAAGTCAAAACACGAAGCTGTCATTTTATTTTGTGCTTAATTTTTTGGCTGTTGTTTTTGTCAGTTATGTGTCTTTTAAAGCAGTTATCTTTTTTGCATTATACATTTTTGCTATCTGGTTTTACTCACATCGTTTAAAGAAGCAACCTATGACTGGTAATATGGTCTCTGCTATATTAACAGTGATTCCTTTTTTCGCAATTTTCATTTATTATAGAAATTTTGAATTAGTGGTTTTTGCACATGCGATATTTTTATTCTTATTAATATCCATGCGAGAATTAGCTAAAGATTTAGAGAATATAAAAGGGGATTTAGCTTTAAATTACAAGACTATTCCTGTCGTATATGGAGAAAAAACATCTAAATTAATGCTAACTATTGTAGCAGTTTTGACAATTATTTCTGCTATTATATTGATCTTGTTTTTCAAAATTGGACATATGTATTATTTCTTTTACCTCAGTGTAATGTTACTTATTATTTTTCTACTTATACTTTGGAAATCGAAAACTAAAACACACTATTTAATCCTTCATAATATTCTTAAGTTTATTATTGTAGCTGGTGTATTTTCTATTTTATTAATTGATGTATCTATTGTTTTAAATCGTATCTAAAAGATGAATACTAGTTTAAAAATTGGAATGGCTCAAATCGCACCAGTTTGGTTAGATAAAAGTGCCACATTAAAGAAGATTGAAAATTCTATAATGGAAGCTGCTAAAGAAAATTGTGAACTCATAGTTTTTGGCGAAGCCTTATTACCAGGTTATCCATTTTGGTTAGCATTAACAGGAGGAGCAGAATGGGATAAAAAAGTGAATAAAGAATTACATGCACATTATGTGAGTAATTCCATTTGTATAGAAAAAGGTGAACTAGATTCTGTTTGTCAATTAGCAAAGAAAAATGAAATCGCCATTTATTTAGGTGTTATGGAACGACCAACAGATAGAGGAGGTCATAGTATCTATGCGTCTTTGGTTTACATTAATGAAGAAGGTAAAGTACAATCTGTACATAGGAAACTTCAACCTACTTATGATGAACGTCTAACTTGGGCACCTGGTGATGGTAATGGTTTACAAGTACATTCGCTAAAAGCATTTACTCTTGGTGGATTGAACTGTTGGGAAAATTGGATGCCTTTACCAAGAACAGCTCTATATGGTCAAGGAGAGAATTTACATATTGCGGTATGGCCAGGAAGTAATCATAATACAAAAGATATTACAAGGTTTATAGCTAGAGAATCTCGATCTTATGTTGTTTCAGTATCGAGTCTTATGTCTAAAGCAGACTTTCCAAATGGAACACCTCATTTAGATACTATTCTTAAAGATGCGCCAGATACTTTAGCAAATGGTGGCAGTTGTATTGCTGGCCCAGATGGTGAATGGCTAATAGAACCTGTGTTGCATAAAGAAGGTTTAATTATTCAATCTATAGATTTTAATCGCGTGTTAGAAGAGCGTCAAAACTTTGATCCTGTTGGTCATTATTCTAGACCAGATGTTACAAAACTGATTGTCAATACCGAACGCCAAACTACAGTAGAACTGAAAAAGAACAACTAAATTTCTAGCGACGCTTAATTTTGAATAGACAAAAGAAAACAGAAATTCTTGTACACTGTGCACAAATAGTAGCAGGACTTCTAATTATTATTCCTTTTTTCAATGCGACTTCGTGGACAAGGTTTATTGCATTAGCAGGGTTTTTATTAGTCATGTATAATTTAATTTGGTTTGTAAGAAACTCAGAAGAAATTCTTTACGAAATCTTTCCTACAAAACATAAAAGAGAAAAAAACCCAAGTTTTAAACATAAGATTTGGCAACATATTTCTGTTGTTTTATTTATGGGAGGGTTATTTTTTCTAATTTTTCAAATGGATAATATTGAAAATATAATAGAAGAACCTAAGTTTTGGAAAAGCTTTGCTTTAGTTGGTTTTGTAACCGGAATACTAAGTTTGTTTTTAATAAGGCTAATTAGACCTTCGGTTTTTGATGAGAGTGGAAGGCGCTATGCTATAATATTTGGCTTCATTCTAGGGTTTATGTCTATTTCAGCTGCAAGTGCCAGTTATTTTAACTCTAAATATGCAACTTCTAACATTGTTAAATCTGAGTTTATCGTAGAGCGAAAAAGTTTTGGTGGTAATCGAACAACAGCGTATTGGATTTTTATTGACATAGACAATTCTACAAAACGTTTTGAATTGAAAAAAACCTGTGGGATCAGATACAAGAGGGAGACATAGTTTTACTAGAAATTAAAAAAGGATTTTTTGATTATGATTATGTTCATAAAATTAGACTTAAAACAATTGTTAAAAATCATTCAAGATCTAAAGTTAGTTTTGCCAAGCTAGAGTAATCAGTTTAAAGAAGAACTCTTTTACTAATTTTAGACCATAATAGGTTATGAGTTAAGGTTGAGGTATATTTGCGCAAAATTTAGGCACTATGAGCAGAAATAAAGAAAGCAGAGGAAAAGGGAAATCTTCAGTAAGCCAAAATAACAAAGCAAAACCACAAGGTTTTAAAAATCGTAATACTCCATTTAAAAAGAAACAAAAGCCACAGAAACCATCTAATCCAGATGAGATTCGTTTAAATAAATATGTCGCTAATTCTGGGATGTGCTCTCGACGAGAAGCAGATGAAAACATTGCTATAGGTTTAGTCTCGGTGAATGGGAAAGTGGTTACTGAAATGGGTTATAAAGTAAAACGCACTGACGAAGTTCGTTTTGATGGTCAACGTATCACTCCAGAAGCCAAAGCTTATGTTCTGTTAAATAAGCCAAAAGGTTTTGCTACAACAACAGCAGAAGGGAAAGGAAGAACAGTTATGGATTTGGTGTCTAATGCAACTAATGCTAATATTAAACCGATTGGACGTTTAGGTAGAAATTCCTTGGGCTTATTATTGTTTACTAATGATGATGTAGTTGTACAAAAATTTACGAATTCTAAAAATGGTGTTGCTCGATTATTTCAAATAGAGTTAGATAAAAACTTGAAATATGAAGACCTTAAAAAGATACAAGAAGGTTTTAAAGTAGAAGGTAAGCTGATTGCTGTTGAAGAGATAAGTTATATACAAGGCGAGTCTAAAAACCAGATTGGTATTAAAATTAAGAATACAGGAAATACCATTTTACGTACCATTTTTGATCATTTTAATTACGATATCGTAAAAATTGATTGTGTAGCAATTGGTCACTTAACCAAAAAAGATTTACCACGAGGACATTGGAAACATTTAACTGAGCAAGAAGTAAATACTTTAAAAATGCTTTAATCATGGCCTAATTCTTCAAATAAGTTTTATAAAAGATACACCAGTTTTTTTTAATTTTCTTGCAACAAGACCTGTTAAAGTGCATATAATTTCGGTATAATCCTGTTTTTCAGTAAATAATACTTATATTTCAGTCCCAAATTATCTAGACTTAACATGAAATTCCTGAAAAAAACCTTAGGGCTAATTGCCTGTTTTATTTGTTTGTATTCATACAGTCAAAAGCAAAATAGAGATTTTGACTTAGAACAAAGTCCTTTAACTTCCATAATAGATTTATTACCTGAGATATCAATTGACTCAACAGAAAGTGAAATTTCTACTCATGTAGAAGCAATGATAGAATGGATGACTGAAGAGCATTATAAATCTAGTTATGCTCCAATCTTAATTTATGCAGAAAAAGGATTGTCTTTAGCAGAAAGAAGTCCTAATATCGATCATATACATAATGCAAGAGCAGTTATAGGCAATACATTGATTCGCATTAAAGATACAATCAGAGCTAAAAAATTATTTTTAAAGTCACTATCGGAGGCAAAAAAGACAAATGATAGTTCTCTTATTTTAAAATCTAAAGGGAATCTTGCAAACATTTATTATTATACGGAAGGTTATAAAGATAAAACGATAAGCTTATATCTTGAAAGCATTGAAATAGCATTAAAATTAAAGGATACAACCAAGTTATTCGTGTTGCATCATAACTTATCAAGAGCTTTTAATGAAGCTAAAAAGCCAGAACGTAGTGCTTATCATATAGATCAGACAGAATTTTATCTTAAGCTTTTAAACAATCCGCCGCATTATAAAGCAAGTCACCTTCATAATAAAGGCAGAATGTTTCTTTTATTAAATAAACCTAATGATGCTATTAAAAATTTTCAACAAACAATAAACATTAGTGAGACTGCAGAATATGCTGATGCATTAATTGAAGGTTATACAGGTTATAAGGAGGCTCTTGAAATGAAAGAAGATTATAAAGGTGTCTATGAAATTAATAAAAAGTTAGAGGTATATAAAGAGAAAAATGAAGAGAACGAAGCTAAAAATATTATTGAATCTGTTAGTGCAAAATTGAAAGTTGAAAATTATAAAGATCAGATAAAATCCAAAGAGCTAGAAAAAGAACTATTAGAGCATCAGGCAGAAGCTAAGACACTTTTACTTTTTGTTGTTTTAGGTATTCTAATTTTTATCTCAATAATTTTTTTGCAAACTTATAAATCTAATTTGAAACGCAAGGGGTTAATAAAAAACTTAAAGGATAAAAATCTAAAGTATTTAGAAGCTAAAAAGCAAAGTGATGAACTTACTAAATCAAAGGCAAAATTTTTTGCAACTGTAAGTCATGAGTTAAGAACTCCACTTTATGGGGTTATTGGATTAAGTTCTATTTTATTAGAAAATAATGAGGTGAAAAAACACGAAAAAGATTTAAAATCCTTAAAGTTTTCTGCAAATTACTTATTAGCTTTAGTTAATGATTTGTTGCACATTAATAAAATCGAAAGTAACAGTTTCTCAGAAGAGGAATCTACTTTTAACTTAAAAGAACTAACGTCTACAATAGTGTCTTCATTTGAGTATGTTAGACTTCAACATCAAAATGAAATTAGTATAAACATTCACAAAGATATTCCATCTTTACTGCGTGGAAATTCTGTTAGATTATCTCAGATTTTAATGAATCTAATAGGTAATGCGTGCAAGTTTACTGAAAAAGGTAAAATCAAATTAGAAATTAATAGCAAAGAACAATTTGAACATATGGTCAAAATCCAATTTGTTATTAGGGATACTGGTCCAGGTATAGAAAAAGCTAAATTGAAACAGATCTTCGATGAGTTCACTCAAATAGACTCTATGTCAGGTAAGTATCAAGGTACAGGATTGGGCTTACCAATTGTTAAGAAACTAGTAGAGCAAGCAGGAGGTGTTATATCAGTAGAAAGTGAATTAGGTAGAGGTTCAAAATTTAGCTTTGATTTAGATCTTACTATTTCTAATGAATTAGATAATGATAGTCCATCACCAATTTTAAATTTCAAGCAATTATCTAAAAAACGAATACTTATTGTAGAGGATAATCGTATAAATCAGACGGTGACAAAAAGAATTCTCGAAAATGAGAATGTAGAATGTATGATTGCTCAAAATGGTGAGGAGGCTGTTAAATTCGTGAAAGAAAACACATTCGATTTAATATTAATGGATATAAATATGCCAATTAAAAATGGTATTGAAGCAACAAAGGAAATAAGAACTTTTAATCAAGCGATACCAATTATTGCTTTAACGGCTGTAGAGATTGAAGAACAAAAGTATAAGATCTTTGATAGTGGTATGAATGATATTGTTCTAAAGCCATACGATATAGATAAATTTAAGAAAACTATAATTTTAAATTTAACCGCTAAATATAATGATTCATATCGTAAGCTAGGATAGGTGATTAAGGTTTATTTACTTCAACCGTGTATGTTGAGATTAAACTGCCTTTGATGTAGAAGTGTACATCAAAAAATCCATTAGAATTAAATTGATGTTCTAGAATTAATGAAGTATCATCAATTAGAATAGAAGTAGTTTTAGTTTTCCATAAATTAAAACCACTATCTATTAAAAATTTTATGTCTTCCTCTTTTAAGATCTCTTTTAATTTATACTTAAAAGTAACCTTTTGATGCTTTTTAATAGTATGATGCATTCGTTTTGGAAACTCATGAAGTGATAAGGTCTTATACGCCTTTCCATAGATAATAGGGTATGCCAAAAAACTTTCAAAAGAAGGAATGTCTTCTTCTAAAAGCCACCACTTCTTATCAATAGGAAAGTGATTAACGGCAAAAAGTTCTGGTTGTGTTAAAAAGAATCCGTTATTATAATTAAAAGAAAAGTGATTTGTTGCAGGATCTGGAGTTCCGCTAGCCCAAGTAGGATCGCATAGGTACCATTTGTTGTCTAATTTCACAGCATTCCATGAATGATTAGGCAAATCTAAATTTTCAATATCGGTTGTGCTAACACGACCATAACCTTGTACTATTTCACATTCAATATTAGAAAGTTGAGCTAGTTTTTTTACTAAATAAGCATAGCCAGTGCAAATGGTTCGTTTTCGCTTTAATAATTTTTTAAAAAGTGCTCTCCTAAAATCTCTATTCCAAGTTTTAAATTTTAAGCTATCATCTTTAAAGCGCTGGCGCTTATGTTTGTTTTTAAGATATAAACCATAGTCATTAGCAATATTGGCACAAACCCAACGATAAATAGCTCTAAAGCGATCTGCGTCTGTATTTAGATTAGAGGTGAGTTTATAAGAGAGGTCAGGTAGGTTTGTAAGGTCTTCGTAATTATAAGATAGAGCTATACTATCCGCTTTTTTAAAATTCACACTTTCAAAATCAGAGATTTGAGCATGAAATAGTAACGAAAAAAGAAATAAAAAAAGAAATTGTAGTGATTTCAAAAAAGCTGAACTATTGTCAATTATTGTATAGTTGAAATCTAAAACTAGACTTCAACTATACTTAATTTAATTTTTTTTGCGTTTAGATTTATAAGGCTTAGCAGAATCTAATGCTCCAATCATTTCTACTAAATCTTCTGTTAAAACTAATTTAATAAAAGTAGTATCATCTTTTATAGTAACCTGTTGGTTTTCAAAACCTAAATAGCTAAAGATTAAAACATCTCCTGTTTTAAGTTTTACTGGGAAAGTAAATTCACCATTAGAATCTGTGTTTACACCAGTACGCGTTCCTTGAAGAACAATATTTACACCCGGAAGTGCACCATCTTCTGTGCTAACAAGGCCTTTTATAGTGCGCTCGTTAGATATAACTTCTTTAGTTGGTGTAGAATTGGTTTGCGCATAGGTTGGATTAAAACTAAGTAGTGCAAACATCATAATGCCGATAAGGTTAATAACCTTAAGGGTTTGTTTTTGAGATAATGTTAATTGTGTTTTCATAATATCTTTGTTTTGTTTACATCTAAACTAATTGCTTTGGTTAAAGATATGAAATAGGGTTGAGTTATCCAGAGGATTGGTTGAGTAAAGTATGGGTTTTGATTAGTGAAGTTTTGTAGTTATGCTAGAATTAGTCATCAATTATACAAATGATTGTCCTTATTTAATTCCCAAATACGTTTTTACGTTTTCTTTCTTAAAATTGTTTTTTAAAAAAGGATGAGCTTCAGTATTAAATACGTACTCATTAAAATTAAAGACATCTTTATTCACTGATGCTAAATAAAAATACTTAAGAGTTTCAGCACAAAAATATGTAGCTATGTAATCTTTTTCCTTCATCGTACGTACGTCAGATACAGCATGAAAAGCAATTTCATTCATACAGCAGCTTTTTATATCTGACCAATATTTTTGAATCATTTTTAAATATTTTTCCTTGCCTGTGATTTGATGCAAATAGTATGCAGATTCTATTATTTCAGGATTTAATTCTGAGTTGCCATATTCAATTTTGTCTTCACAATACAGGTATCTGGTTGGCAATAAACCATATTTATCCCATAGCCAATCCCAAGTTGCCATAATATTTTCTGCGTTCTCTATATCACCATGAAGTGCTTGTATGGCTGAAAAAAAAGCATCATAAAGTGACATAGATTGTTTCACTATTTCACCAGTTTCCATATTTACACATGCATAAAATTGTCTTCCATTATAATCATCTGAATAGTACTGGTTAATTTTCGCAATACTATACTCCCAAACCTTTTCTATTTCGGGATCAGGGAAGAGCAAGTTACTTTTAAATAAGTATTCATAATAAGAATCCATTCCTGCTTGAAGGTAAGACCAGTTATTAGTCCATTCACCTGATTCTACATTAATAAGATCACCTGGAAATCCAATGTTCGATTTCCTTTTAAAAACGGCCATTGTTGCTTTCTTTGCTGCCTGATAATATTTAGGATTCTGTGAATAATAGCTTAAGATTCCGAATTCAAATAAATAAGTTGCTGCTTGTGCTGTATTTACAATATTCCCACTGCCTTTTCCGTGGTTGCCACTTGTTTTTCCTGTCTTAAGATTTACGGAATGATAAGGAATACCTGTTGGTGAATTAAATGCAGGTAATAATCGATCTCCAAAATCGATGGCTTTAGATAGAACATCAGGGTTTTTAGTAATATCATAAATGGCTAATAATCCACCAAGAATTCTAATGTTTACCTCAAATACTTGAACATATACATCTTTATCCCAGTTCATTTTGAGTGCATAATTCTCAATTTCTTTTGCCTCTTCTTTTAGTCCCATTACAGATAATGTACTATATGCATCTATTGGCGAAATTCCTAGTGAATGCTCATACCAATTAAATCCAGATTTAGATAATGGTAGTAATACATCCTTACCCCAAGCATAGGTTTTATAAGCATTCCAAGATCGAAGCATTTGTGCTTTAATCTCTGAAGATTCGTATTGTAATATGTCCTTGGAATTTAGATTCGTAGTTGATTTTTGCTTTTTTTCGGAATTAATGCAAGATGAAAATATAAGTAAAGCAATAAAAATAAAATTTTGGAATTTCATTATTTTTTCAAATTAGATCTATTTAAGAAAATCAATCATAGGCTTATTACACACCAGTATTATTTCTTTTCTACACGCAAAATTTTCTCCATTTTTCGACCTTTTGCCAATTCATTAATTAGCTTTTCCATTTGTCTTCATTGCTTATATAATTCAAACTCATCTTCTATTTCTTCAATACGATAACCACAAACAACTCCTTTAATCATGTGTGCATTGGGATGGATTTTTGCTTTTTCAAAAAATGTTCTAAAGGTTACTTTCTCTGCAATAAGGGTTTGTAATTTATTGTCATCAAAACCAGTGAACCACTCTAAGACCTGATGGAACTCCGCTCTTGTTCTACCGTGTTTTTCTGATCTATTCCAGTAAAGAGGTTAAATAGATGCAAAGATCATATTCGCAACTTTTTCATTTTTTTCAGATGTAACCTTCATTTTTTATTCCGTTTTATAATTCAGTTAAATAAATTTCCAATTATTGCAATCAGAATTATAATTCCGATTACTGCTCCAGAGATAGCAATATATAATTTCATAACTTTCTATTCATCTCTAAAGTCCGAAATCAGATGAGATTCCGTATTCGCAACAATTCCATTATTCGTCACGATCCGGTCAATGTTTTCCATATCAGAGTCGAGTAGAAAATATCTAATTGAGTCTCCAAATGGTTGCTCATTTATGTTAGCGTAAAATTTTATTCCGCTTTTATGTAATTCAGATTCGAATATGATTTTATCTTTTAGTAAAACATAAAGCTTGTAATATTCTTTGAGTTTTATGTCAAAATTATTTTCAGACAAAGTTGAGTTCATATTGCACCCAATGTATTTGTGTGTTGTTGGTTACGTGGTTAAGCAACTAAGTTAGCAAACAAATCACAGATAGAAAATTACAGCGGATATAAACGTAGTGAACTGGTAAAGCAATTTTCGTAAGTCGCCAGTGACCTAGCAATTAATTATAAACGTTGTTGTGCTATCGTTATTTTTATAAAATTACTATCAGTCATTGCACTATTAATAATCAGTTTAGTGATTGTCTGTTAGATATTCATTAATCATTTCAAGGTTTTTTTAACTTGTTTTTGGGCCTCACTAAAACCTGAAAGTTGAACAGATCTATTGTGTTTATTGTTTCTCAATATTCCAATAAACTCTATGTCATTAATAATATAGTTTAAAGCTGATAAGTCTTTCGGTCTTTCTAAATTCCTAATGTTTAGAGGAAAACCATATTTGATAAGATAATCACGAAATAAATTTAAACTGTACATAGAAAGACCTTCAAAACTTGTATTGTTAATCTGGTTTGAAAATTTAGAACAGTATATGGTCAAGTTATTATGCAAAGAATCTCGCAAGATGTTCGTTCTCGGGTGTTTATTCAATTTGTTGTATCCGAAATTTAATGGATCAAAAGATGTAACAGAATGAACTTTTGAAATAGCATTTAATAATGAGTCGGTTGACATATTATTACCATTAATTAATATATTGTCAATATTTTTATTGAATATTTTAATATAATCGATTTCCTCATTTAAATATAAAAGGTCTTGATTAAGGTCATTTTGAACTTCTTTTATAATTTGTTTTAATTCGTTTTTAAAAGTTACTTTTTGATTCCAATTACGACAAGTACAATTTCTCCAAGAGCATATTTAAAATACTTTCCAGTTTTATTTTTCTCCATAAGGTCGTATCGTATTTTTCTAAAGAATTTTATCATTGGTTATTGGCTGGTTATAATGAAGCACATCGTGTTCGTGTATGATTAGTAGCGAGCTAATATGCGCTACTTTTCGGAAAGTAAAATACAAAATTATAAAAGAATAGCGACTTGAATTAAGATTCAAATCGCTATTACTTGTGCGCGTTGTTAGTTATAGTTACTGAACTTCAACTTGACTCCATATCCCAGTTTCAGCAGTTTCTTTTGCATATTCTAGAAATGTTTTCGCTTTTCTGCCTAGAACTCGTTCAATATCATTAACTACCATTTGATTCTTTGGATTGGTTAAAACATGACTAAATAAATACTCGATTAACCAAACAACATCATTAGGTATTTGCATTTGCTTCATACCATCAATATACTGTTCTAATGTGATGTCATAGAAGTTTAATGGTCTGTTACTAGTCTTTGAAATGATATTCACAATATCCTTAAAAGTGATTAATTCTGGACCAGTTACCTCAATAATTTTACCATTATAAGTATCATCTAGTAAGACAGTTGCTGCTACTTCTGCAATATCATTAGCATCTACAAATGGAATTAAAACATCAGACAACGGTAATGCCACTTCTCCAGATAGAATAGGTTCTAAAAAGAAACTCTCACTCCAATTTTGGTTAAACCAAGAAGCTCTGACTATTGTATGATTCATGCCAGAATCCATTATAATTTTTTCACATGCTTCTGCTTCGATTTCACCTTTTCCAGAAAGTAATACCATTTTTTTAACTCCTAATTCTATAGCTAAATGAGTTAAACTTTCTATGGCTTCTTTGGCTCCTGGAACAGCTAGGTCAGGATAATATGTGACATACATTTTTTCAATGCCGTTTAAGGCTTCTATCCAAGTGTCTTTATTATCCCAATCAAAGCTTGGTGTTGCTTGTCTTGAACCAATTCTAGGCGTAATTCCTTTGTTTTGTAATTGTTCAACTACTCGGCGACCAGTCTTACCAGTTCCACCAATAACTAAAATGTTTGATTTCATAATTTTTGTTTTTTGAATTATGATACAAATCTATAGCAGCTATAAACCAACGACTTATTCGATAAGAATTATGATTTATTCGAAAAGAATTTTGAACTTTGCTAGGTCTATAGCCAAACTTTCTTTCAAAAGCGTTAGAGAAAGAACCTAAACTATCGTAACCTACAGCCCAAGCGGCTTCTTGAATTGTTTTTTGTTCGTTTTTAATTAAACTGTAGGCTTTTTTTAAGCATTCGTTTTGTAAGTATTTGAAAACAGGAACGCCAAACTGCGCTTTAAATTCTATTTTAAGGGTATTGGTATTGGTTCCAATTCTGTTGGCCAATTCTGTTAAGGAAGGTGGATTCTCTAAATCGGATAATAAAATTTCTTGGGCAAGATTAATTTTTTCAAGTTGCGAAGTATTAAATCTTGTGTTTTGTTGTTTTGCTAATTGCGCAAAATAATGAGAAAGTAAAGCAGTGATATGACTTTTATAAAACATCATTTTAATCTCACCCTCGTAAGTATTGCTAAAGAATTGTTCCACTAATAGAAACATTTCGGGGCTCATATTAAATACAGGGCCTTCTACATAATGATCTTTAGGGTGTACTAACTGATATAAAAATTGTTCCAAGAATTGACTTTCACCATTAGGTAATTTGTCTATGTTTCTTATTGTTGTAGCTATTACTAAACATTGCAGCGATTTTAGTTTGGAAACATGATGTTCAAACTCTACTTTGTCAGCTGCGTAAAATGATAAAACCATGCCTTTGGTATGATGGAATTCTTTGGTTTTTCCATCAAATTTTACGTTAAGACCAACATCTCCTGCACCATAAAATGCGATAGCTATTATAGGCTCGTCAAAAAAGCATCAATCGATTAAATTGTTGTCGGTAGAAGCTTCTTCCAATAAAATGGTATAATCATTTATGTCGATTATTTCACGATTCATTCTTTTTTTTATATCAATCAGGTTTAATTATTGCCAACGCCCACTGTGTATGGCGTAGTGAGGCGCGCCTCACGGAAAGCTATTGTTGCGCCTGATTAGCTATACACGCTGTTGTGTGTAGTATCGTTCGGAGTTCTCGTAGACTCGACTAAATATACATAAAATTAGCGAGGTGCGACAAACAGTGGGCGTTGGTATGTAATTAGTAGAAGGGCAGCGTTTGGAAAACGCGATTCTACGTGCCGTAGGCAATTACATACCAACGGTCTCGGCTATGAGTAGTTGCGTGGGTTAGTACTAAACTTTGCAAGTGCACACCAAACTGAAAATCTGCGAGGATTTTCAGAAGTAGGCGAGAACAAGCAATTACTTATAGCCATTGTTGGTAGCCGTTTTTTTTATTCAAATGCTTTTTTTATTTCTATTTCAGCCAATGCATTCCAACCTTGACGTTCATTTTCTTTAGTTTCTGCTACAATTTTTTTAAGTCTATCAACTTTATTCTGTTTGTATTCAGGTAAATTATATGTTGGCAAACCTTCAACTGCTTGAAAAAAATAGTCTTTTAGGTTGTAACATAAAAAGAAAAATTTGCCTACAACATATTCTTCTATTTCATAAGAAGAGTAAACTCGATAGTTTAATACGTTCCAATATTTTAACAATCGAATTAACTTTCTAATTTGATAATTATTATCTCTATTCTTGTCGTTTAATTTGTCTTTAAAAGTAAGTGGATAAGTTCCTATCCAAGTTGTATAAATTGAAGCAGGTGCAGGAATATTAAAAGTTCCCCAAGCAGGCACTAATTCAAATTTTATATGACTGAGTTCAAGTACAATTGTCGGTGATGATTGATATATTTCATTTTTAGAATAGTTTGCTTCTGCAAATCTTTTCAGTCTATTCATTAAAGTTTGAGGTGTCCATTCAGAACCATCTTTAAAACTTACTAAAAAATCTACATCTGAATTTGAGTCTTTACTTCTTCTTAAAATTGTTTTTCTGTCATATGAACCAAAAACAAACTTGCTTTCAATATTGTCGAAATAGTTGCCAAGTTTTGTTGATAGTGTGTTAATTGAAGTGTCTATTGATGTTCTTTCCCAATCAGAAATAGTAATTGAACTTGATAAGTCGGTTAAGTATGATAATACAGACATTTAAAATTTTGCTTTGATTGATTTAATTATGTTATCAGTTCTATTTTCATTTTTCGATTTTGATAGTTTGTAAAACCAATCTGGGACTTTTTCAGGTACTGTTCTTTCTGTGTATATAATATCCTGAATTTGTCTTAGAGTACTATCAGTTGGCATTTCTTGATTTTCAGAGTGATTGTTTAGAATTTCATCTATTTGACTAAGTGTTTCATTTTTTGACTTAATATGATTTTTTAGAGAAAGACTGTTTTGAACACCATAGATTAGAAAAGAAAGTGAAGGCGCAATGAGCAAAAGAATATCATAGAAACCAATGTTTTTAGCAACAAAAAAGCCAATAAAAATTCCGTAATATGCTACTAAAAGAATTATCAAAAAAGTTACATACCTCTTTCTTAGTTTTAATTCCCAAGAAAAGTTAATTCTCTGACAAAGAATTACAGCAATGGATTTAGGTAGTGAAGAATCAACTTCTAAAGAATACCAATTTGATAAATCATTTCCGTCATATTCTTTTGCAAGGTCAATGCAAGTATCAGTATTTACCTTGTTTTTACAAAGTATTTGATTCCAAGGGATTTCAAAGAGTTCTGTGTCAAATTGTTCTTGGATTTTTGCTCCTTGTTCAGTTTTTTTCTTTCGATAATTTTCTGTGACTAAATAAATAATTGTCCATAAAACACCAAAAGCACCTAAGTAATTGACAATATCACTTTTGTACATTCCAATAATTGGTAGAACAATTGCCATAAGAATACTTATCAAGTCAAATACTTGATATGTTTTGCACTGACTATAAGCAACTCTTTGAGCTTTAAGAAACTCAATGAACTTTGGTTCGTTTTGTTTTTGTGTTATTCTGTTCATTTCTCAAATGGCTACCAACTTTACAGTATATGGCAAGTAGCCAACGAGGAATTAAGTAAATAAAGAATAAATTAAATAACAGCAAATAGTATAAAATAAGCCTAACAGCTATTTGCTATATACATTGTTAGGTGTAGTTAAAATTATGTATAAAGTAATAACAGGAACAGCTAAAGAAGTAGAAAACCAACTAAATGACTATAGAAAAGATTGGCTTTTAAATATTGAAGGAATGTCTGCAACAAATGAACAAACAACAGTAATAATTGAAGTAGTGGGTAATAAGTAATTTTTATTACACCTAACACTTATATATGTTGTATTTATTAAAGATATATAATTTTAGTAATAAAACAGTCAATCTATTGTTTATAGTACTTCGACCAAGATTTAAATACGTCATTTTGTATATCAAAAATTAATCATAGGCTACATTTATATATGAAATACCTAATTTTTTAATTTGTTTTTTCTTAATATTAAAAACTAAAAATATATATAGAACTTCTTAAATCTTAATCTCTTTCTTTAATACAACTTCCCAAATAAAAGCAAAGAATACGATACTATATTCTAAACCAATAACCCATAAATTTTCAGATTTATCAGAAGTTCCTATAGCAACATAGGAGAGGTAGCTTAATATCATTACAAGGCTCCAAATCAAAGGAAATCTATAGTTAGTGAATATACAGAGAACAACAAGTGTTGCAATATACCATGGATGGACCGTTGTACTTAAAAATAGATAACATGTAAAAGCTAAAAGTATAGACGCTGTTAATTTAGGAAGAGTAGTATTTTGCTTTAAGAATGAAAGTCCTAAAATGATTAGTAATGAAATCAGTGGAAGTATTTTACCAATAATAGCAATCTCATTATAGCCAGTGATGGTATAACCAATTTCTCTAGCGATATAATATATACTGGCATTAAACTCAAAATTCCCAAACCAAAGCCCAACAGTTTTAGAGTAGTTATTTATAAACTCCATTGAGAAGAATGGAAGAAAAAATAGAATTATGGCTATTCCGATAATTAGATAAAAAACGGTTAGATTTTTTAGTCCATTAAAAGACGTTCTTTTCTTAGCAAACCAATAGAAAAACAGAGGCAAAAACATTAAAGGAATTAGCTTTACAGAAATAGAACACGCTAAAATAAATGCAGCCCATTTCCACTTACCAGAATGTAATAGGTATAAACTCCACACTAAGAAGAAAATCATGATACCTTCAAAATGAAGGTTTCCTGTGAGTTCAATAATAATAAATGGATTAAGTATATACCAAAAGATGCGATTAGAAGGTAATTTTAAACGCTCTAATAGTTTCTTTCCGATATAGAGTGTGCCAATATCAGCTGCAATAATTAGAGTACGCATTACAACTACAGAGCCTAGAATACTTTTCCCAGAAAAGAATGCAGCAATAGTAAAACACAACTGATTTAATGGCGGATAATTTGTAAAATGAGATGCACTAAGAGATCCCATGCCATTATATAATTCTTGGGCCTCACTAATAGGAAACTCACCATTTTGAATAAATGAATCTGGTGTATATAGATATGGATTAAAACCCTCTAAAATCATACGACCATCCCAGACAAAGCGATAAAAATCTTGTGATAAATTAGGAATAGCAAACAGAAATAATAACCTAAAAAGAATAGCCGAAATGACTAAAAGTCTAAAATAAAAACCTGTCGTCTTTATAATTTTAAAAGCAAATACAAACAAAGTAATATAAAGCAATAATAGCTTAGTAATGTCAGTTCTTACTACATCATAAGCAAAGGATAAATAGAAAATACTACTCAATAAGATAAAGAGTAATGGTATTTTATGATATTTAGAGACGTTGTTTAACACTGGTGTAAAACCAAAGATATAATTATTTAAAACGGAGGTATAGTCGTTTCAAAAAAAGATTAATAACTTTAGAGAACAGAAATTTTAGAAATGAGTCATTCTGTATACTTCAACTTTATTATAAAAAGCGACAAGTTCAGTGTTTATAAAGCAGTTTCTGAACCTGAGCACCTATAGAAATGGTGGCCTTTAAAATGTTCGGGAATTCCTCAAATAGGACAGGTATATAATTTTAATTTCACCGATGAGTATGACTGGTATGCTGAAGTTAAAAGCTGCAAACAATGGGATCATATTCATTTTAAAATGACAAAATCTGATGATGATTAGAACCCGACAACTTTTGGATTTAAACTTAAGGAAAAAGAAAAAGGAATTTGTCTTAACTTCTTTCATGAAGATTGGCCAGAATGTAATTCTGAATTTAAGCATTCCTCCTTTTGCTGGGCTATGCTATTAAATGCTTTAAAAGATTATTTAGAAAAAAGAACTATTATTCCGTTTGAAGATAGAGCTTAAACTTTAGAGCTTAGTGATTTAAAAAACACATAACCAAAGCCAATAAAAAGCATGAGGTGAAAAGGAAATAATCCAAAATCTCCACCTTGGTCACCAACGATAAAAGCAAGGTACATTCCAAATCCAAAATAGAGCATTAAAATACCTTCTATAATAACATTTGAAGATAAGTTTTTGCGTAGGTATTTATTGTTTTTCCAGTTGTCTTTGTACTTGCTTAAATTAAATTTAGGTGTTCTTACAAAGTCACTACGCTTACCAGCATGACCTTCTAAAACAGCAATTGAGTTGTGCAGAGAAAAGCCCATTGCTATTGAGAAGAACGTAAAGAACATACCAATGTACCCAAAAAACTTTTTAAAGCCACTACCATAAATACTTCGGTACATAAACCAGTAGCACACAAAAAATATTATTGTACTCATTATAAAGAAACTCATGATGTAAAAATAATCACGTAAATGAGCATATTCGTTCTTTATATATAACATCGGAATACTCAATATAGCTACAACAAAGATGCTTAGAAACATGGTGCTATTTAATAAATGTAATAGACCATGAATTTTAGTTTTTGTTGAGATATTTTTAGATGTTATAACGCGCTTTAGCATTTTTCTAAAGTTTTCAGCACCACCTTTATTCCAACGGAATTGTTGTGAACGTGCTGCACTAATAACAATAGGCAATTCTGCAGGAGTCTCAACATCTTCAAGATATTTAAATTCCCAATTTTTTAGTTGTGCTCGATAACTTAAATCTAAGTCTTCAGTTAGTGTGTCTCCTTCCCAATTTCCTGCATCAAGAATGCATTCTTTTCTCCAAATACCAGCAGTACCATTGAAATTAATAAAGTGACCCTTAGAATTTCTGCCTACTTGTTCTAAAGTAAAATGAGCATCTAAAGCAAATGCTTGAATTCTGGTAAGTAATGAGTAGTTTCTATTAATATGTCCCCAACGTGTTTGTACAACACCAATTTTTTCATTTTTAAAGTAAGGAATTGTACGTTTTAGCCAATTAGGTTGTGGTAAAAAGTCAGCATCAAAGATGGCAATAAATTCACCTTTTGCAATTTCCAAACCTTCTTTAAGTGCACCAGCTTTAAAACCAGTACGATCTACTCTTGTAATATGTTTAATATCTAAACCTGTTGCGGCTAATTCATCAACATGTGCCTTAGTGCTATGGATTGTTTCATCTGTAGAGTCATCTAAAACCTGAATTTCTAACTTGTTTTTAGGATAATCGATTAAGGCTATATTATCTAATAAACGTTCCATAACATACATCTCATTAAACACAGGAAGCTGAATGGTAACGTATGGTATCTCTTTTGGATTTGACAAGTCAAATTTCTCGCACTCGTCTCTTTTTTTCTTTGAAGAAAGATAATTGTATAAGAGATTTAATTGCGCCAATGCATACATAAAGATAAGCACAATGGCTATGGTGTAAACGACGATAATGAAGTAATGCAAGTAAATCACTTAAAACTATATTTAAATATCCATGCGAGGATTTTAACGCCTGCAAAGATAGCACCTTTTATCGTACCTGAAACTTTTGAGACACCTATTCTGTTTCTATAATTAACAGGGATTTCTCTATAGCTTAATTTTTGTTTTAAAGCTTTGAGTTGCATCTCAACTGTCCAACCATAGGTTTTATCCTCCATTTTTAAGTCTAAAAGTTTATCATATTTTATAGCTCTAAAAGGTCCTAAATCCGTAAATGTTGAACGAAAAAACAGTTTCATTAGCGCAGTTGCTAGCCAATTCCCAAAAATTTGAGGCCCAGTCATAGAGCCTTCTTCTCGCAATTCTTTCACTCTAGCACCAACAACAAAATCTACATTTTCCTCAATAATGGGTTGAACGATTTTGGTTAACTCTTCAGGATAGTCACTATAGTCTCCATCTAAAAACACAACGATATCTGGTCTCTCTGTATAATCAAAACTAGCAACGTAGTCCATGCCTTTTAGACAAGCGTAACCATAACCTTTTTTATGCTCTACTAAAACACTAGCTCCAGCTTTTTTAGCATGTTCTTCAGTATTATCAGTTGAATTGTTACTTACTACAATAACTTCTTGAACGTTTTTTGGAATATCTTTTATAACAAGAGGAATGGATTCTTCTTCATTATATGCAGGAATGATAACTACGATTTTAGTCATTAACTTTTTAGGTCTGAGAGTTTGTTTTCCTTCTTAAATGATTTTAAATCTGTCCATTCTTTAATCTGTTCGCCTTTAGAGTATTTTACTGCTGAGGTTAACTTTTCATTTTTATACATTAAGCAATACCCATTTTTTTGATTATTGCTTAATTGGCATTTATGATTAACTTTTTCATTTTCATCGTAGAACAACCACCAGTTTTGTTTTTTGCCATTTAAAAAATGGCCTTCTGAAGTCTTTTGTCTGTTTGCGCTGTAAAATTGCCAATAATTTGTGGGTTTTCCTAAATTGTATTCACCAGCTTTTTCTAATTGACCATTATTATAATAGAATCTCCAATATCCCTTTTCTTTGTCATTTAGGTATATACCTTGTTCTTTAAGCTTTAGATTGACGTAGTATGTTTTCCAATGCCCTTGTTTTAAGCTGTTTTTAAAAACAGCTTCTTTTTCAAGTTGGTTAGAACTGTCATATATTTTCCAGTAACCTGTTCTTTTCCTTTGTTGAGGATGCCTTGTGAATGTAGTATACCATTATCATGATAGAATTTCCAATAGCCAGTTTCTAAACCATTTTTAAAACGGCCTTGTTTTTTCAGTGTTTTATTTATGTAATAAAACTTCCAAAACCCAATAGGATTTTGGTCATCAAGTTGGCCTACTCCTTTGAGAATTCCTTTATTATAATAGGCTCTCCAATAACCAACTTCTTTATTATTTTTAAAATGGCCTTGTTTTTTTAGATTCCCATTATTGTGGTAGAACTTCCAATAGGCCGTTTTTAAATTGTTTTCTGACCAACTTTCAGCTTTTAAATTACCATTGGCATGATAAGTTTTTTGATAGATTTTTTGTCCAAAAGCGAACGATGAGAAAATTAAGAAAACAATAATTAATCGCATTATTTCTGATTTACAAGTTCCATTAGGTCAACATCGTTACCTAACAAAACCTCAGTCGGATTAATTCGTCCTTTCATACTATCATTTTCTAATTTTAACACTCCTCTTGGACAAACCGCCGAACAAATACCACAGCCAACACAACTAGAACGTACAATATTTTCACCTTTTTGAGCATAATGTCTTACATCAATACCCATTTCGCAACTGTTAGAGCAGTTACCACAAGAAATACATTGGCCTCCATTGGTAGTAATTCTAAATTTAGAGAATAAACGTTGTTGAAAACCTAGAATAGCTGCCATAGGACAACCAAATCGACACCAAGAGCGACTGCCTAACATTGGGTAGAAACCTGTACCAATAACACCTGAAAATATAGAACCAATATAGAAACCATAAACAGTTTTTAGAGTACTAGATTTTATGAAAAAGATGTCTCCATTAGTACCTGTAAAATACATTACAAATAAGGATAAGATAACTACAGCATATCCTATAGCTCCATACCGAGCATGTTTGCCCAATTCATTTCTTTTAAAGAACATGACTCCAGCAAATATTACAGTTAAAAATATACCAACACTTATAAGAAATGTTTCGTTACTTAACCAATAATCACCTTTTACATATACACCATTTTGCCAACTGCCTTGTAAGAAAGTACTAACTACGGCAACAGTCATTATTACAGAAAAAACCAAAACCGTATGAATTAACCAACGTTCTAATTTCCATGCAGACATTTTTTTAGTGGATAGATGTCTAAAAGAGTCTCCAGCGGTTTCTGCTAGTCCACCACAACCACAAACCCAAGAACAATACCATCGCTTCCCATATTTGTAGGTTAAAATAGGAGTGATTACTAATGTTGAAATAACTCCAAAAAGTATTAAAATGATTCCTATATTTCCTGTTTTAAGAAATTCTTTTAAGTGATAATCTTGAAAAAGATAGTAATTAAGAGGCCAAACACTTTTTAAATCATAATAAGGTATGCCGTTATTCATAACGTACATAAATTCTGGTATTAAATAAGCAAAACCTAATTGAAAAAACATCACAGAAACTGTACGTATTTGTTGGTAACGATTATGTCTGTATTTAAGAATGAATTTATAACCGAAAGCTAAGATCGCAACCGTATAAAGTGTACCATAGACGAACCATTGACTGGCATTTCGTCCACTTAAAAGATTACTTAAAGGATCAAAAAGTGCAATTAACCCAGTATTAGTTCCATTTGCTCCTTGTCCTAGCCCTAATAGTTCTTCGTAAAAATAGAGTACGATATAAAATCCCGTGAGGATTAAGCCAAGAATCCAACCCCAAACTCCTCGAGAAGAGATAGATTTAAACCACTGACCATCGTTTTTAATACCTTCTAATTTGTTTAAGTATGCTTCCCTAGAATAGACTATAGTCCCAATGACTATTAAACCAAGAGATAGTGATAAGAACAGTCCTTTATTTGGGAAATTTGTATTGAAAAGCGCCAATGTTAATATAAATAGACCAACAACTCCAATTACTAAAGCTACTTTCTGTTTTGTTGTAATATCTAAAGCATCTGGTTTTGCTAAAGACATACTATGATTTAATTTATTACTCATTTTTATACGGTTTGTAGTTGTTTATTGTAAGCGGTGAGAATGTCTTTTTCGAATTTTGAATAAAATTCAGGGTCAAAATTAGCTTCAGATAAATGATTCATTACGTAATCTATATCTCGTTTCTCAGTTAGCCATGTATCAAAAGTTTCATGACGCATTCTAATTCCGAAGGTATTAATGCCTAAGAATTCATTTGTGTCTTTATGATATGCTACTGTGATACATTTAGTATCATCTCTGTGTTTCCAATGAAAATGTTGCTCATGCTCTGGTCTGCCTTTAGCTCCAAACACCCAACCATAGGTTTGGTATTCTATATCCATAAATTTGGCAGAGTTAAACCAATGACCTGGTTTATATTCAATGCGATTACCACAAATGGTTTGCGCTAAAGTTTCTCCCATCATTCGGCCAGTGTACCATACTGCTTCAATTGGTCTTCGGTTACCAATAGCTTGGTGTTGTTCTGCACAATCACCTATGGCATATATATCTGGGATATTAGTTTCTAAAAAACGATTTACTTTAACTCCACGACCTGTTTCAATATCTGAATCTTTTAAGAAATCTATATTTGGTGAAACACCTGCCGTCAATCCAACAACATTACAAGGTAATTCTTCACCAGTTTCTTCGATAATTACAGATTTTACTTTACCATTTTCGTCAGACTTAATTTCTTTTAAATTAGTAGATAAGCGTAAATCGATATGATGGTTTTTTATGTGTCTATTAATCATTTCACTTTCTCCATCTGGTAAAACTCCATTCCAGAAACTAGACTCTCTAACTAAGAACGTCACAGGAATACTTCTAGAATTCAACATTTCAGCCAATTCTATTCCGATTAATCCTCCACCAACTATGACAGCACGTTTACACGCGTCTTTATTTGGTGCATGCTTTTCAAGATTTTCTAAATCTTGTTTGTGATACATACCCATAACTCCATCTAGATCTTGTCCTGGCCAACCAAATTTATTGGGTTTACTTCCTGTGGCAATGACTAGTTTGTCATATAACATAGTCTCACCATTTGAAAAATGAAGTGTCTTCGATTTAATTTCAACAGTTTTTACATACCCTTTTTTAAGTTCTATTCTGTTCTTTTTCCAGAACCAATCTTCGTAAGGTTGTGTATGTTCAAACTTCATGTGTCCCATATATACATACATTAAAGCAGTACGAGAAAAAAAATATTCTGTTTCGGCTGAAACTATAGTGATTTTTTTGTTGGAAAGTTTTCGAATATGTCTAGCTAGTGTAACGCCAGAAATTCCATTTCCTATGATAACGATGTGTTCCATTTAGGTTGTTGTTAGTTAGGTGGTCTGTCGAACTTAAAGGTAAGAACTTAATCGAAGTATTCAATTTAGAAAGGATTTAAATTAATCAAAGCTTGTAAGGTTTTGCGGTTAAGTAAGACTCTAAAATTCTTCTATAATTCTGTAAGTCCATGATTTTATGTTAGACAGAAGAGCCGTTAATCAAAATTTAAAATGATGAAATTATATACGATTTTAATAGCATTACTTTTTACCTTCAGTGTGAGCGCTCAAGATTTAGATACATTCTTTTCTAAGACAAATACGTTTTTAGGTGAATATGTAAAGAATGGAAAAGTTGCTTATTCTAAAATTAATGAAGACCAATCAACTTTAAATGAGCTCTTAAAAATAGCTGATGGCATTTCAGTTGAAACTTCGGATGCTAAGAACTACCAGGCGTTTTGGATTAATGTATATAATATTTCAGTAATAAAAGGAATTATAGATAACTATCCTACAAAGTCTCCATTAGATAATAGTGGTTTTTTTGATAAGACCACTTATAATTTGGGAGGTAAGAAAATCACGCTTAATGATATTGAGCACAAATTATTGAGAGCAAAATTTAAAGATGCACGATTTCATTTTGTGTTGGTTTGTGGGGCTATAGGTTGCCCTCCTTTAATTAGTAACGCTTATTTACCAGGAACATTAGAAACGCAATTAGAAACACAGACTAAGTTAGCTTTAAATGGAAGTTTTTTAAAGGTAAATACTAAGAAGAAAAGAGTACAAGCTTCAGAAATAATGAAGTGGTATAAGGAAGATTTTACTATGAACGGTATGTCTGAAATTGATTTTATAAATATATATAGAACAGAAAAAATATCAGAAAAATTTAAGCTCAGTTATTTCTCATATAACTGGAGTGTTAACAAACAATAAAAACAGAACAAACAACCAAATAAAAAAAGTGATGAAAAAAATAAGTATACTATTTATAGCTGTGATGATATCCTTTATAGGGTTTTCTCAAGAAGATGAAGATTCTCAAAAAAGTGTCATACAAGAATATACACCTTCTAAGTTATTAGATAAAGGACAATGGGATATTAAGTGGTTTAATAACTTATACACACAAACTGAAAGTACATTTAGTGATGGTAAAGAGCCAAGACAGACATTCTTTACATCTACCATAGATATTTTTACAGGAGTTTCTGAAAGCAGTAGTTTCAATGTTGGATTACTTTTAGAGTTTAGATCTAATGTAATAAACAACAGAAAAGCATTAGATGTGTTTTCTTTTGATGGTGAAGCAGGTACAGCACGTTCTGGTTTTACATCTTTTGCACCAGCAGTAAAATTTAACCCTTTTAAGAATGTATCTAATTTTACAATACAAACGGCTTTGCATATTCCATTAGTAGATCAAGAAACAGATGATGGTGTCTTTTTAGATCAAAAAGGGTTTGTTTTTCAGAATCGTTTCTTTTATGATTATACATTTCCTAGTGGAGACTGGCAGTTATTTACTGAGCTAAATACAGAATACAATTTTGGTAAAAAAGCAAGACAAGACAGTAATTTTGATACTATAGAAGGAAGTTTTGCTAATAATAGTTTAAACTTAACTCCAGGAGTATTTTTGAGTTATTTCCCAAGTGATAAATCTACAATATTAATTTTGGCTCAGCATTCTCAACGTATAGATACAGGCAATAATTTTGCACAAGATTTTACGGCTTTAGGAGGTGGTTTTAAATATCAATTAACTAAAGTTTTAAATATAGAAACGCTTTACACAAACTTTGTTAGAGGAAATAATACAGGATTAGGACAAACTTTTAATATAGGATTAAGAGCATTGTTTTAAGATTTACATAAATTAGGCACTTATTACTATTCATATGAGAATTTTTAAGTGCTTAATTATTGGT
The DNA here is from genome assembly GCF_000828715.1 of Winogradskyella sp. PG-2. Lineage (NCBI taxonomy): Bacteria > Pseudomonadati > Bacteroidota > Flavobacteriia > Flavobacteriales > Flavobacteriaceae > Winogradskyella > Winogradskyella sp. PG-2. Next base: position 1,994,367 of record NZ_AP014583.1, read on the forward strand.
GTTTTACTTATTGCGTTATCAGCGTGTAACGGCCAGGTAGAAAAAATAAATGGTGTTAGTTTTGTCGCATCAGGTGGTTCAATAGATCAAACAAACGTTCAGCCTGTTGTAAATGTCAATGCTAATTATGCGGCCATAATGCCATTTGGGTTTATGAGAAGCTTAGATCATACTGAGATTATCCATAATACGGAGCGGCAGTGGTTCGGTGAAACGAGAGCAGGTGCAAAACAGTATATAGATGAGCTTCGTAAGAAGCAAATTAAGATAATGGTAAAGCCCCAAATTTGGGTTAGAAGAGGAGAGTTCACAGGACTCATTGAAATGACAGATGAAACTAATTGGAAACTTTTAGAGAAATCGTACTCCAGTTTTATTATAGAGTACGCTGAGCTGGCAGAGGAAGTGAATGCTGAAATTTTATGCATTGGTACAGAACTTGAAAATTTTGTAAAAAACCGACCAGAATATTGGAACACTTTAATTACTGAAATTAAAACTATTTATAAAGGTAAACTGACTTATGCGGCTAATTGGGATGAATATAAACGCACACCATTTTGGGATCAATTAGATTACATTGGTGTAGATGCTTATTTTCCAGTAAGTGATAAACAAACACCAACATTTGAAGATTGTATGAAAGGTTGGGAAACTCATAAACCAGTGATAAAAGATATGTCTGTAAAATATGAGAAGCCAATTTTATTTACAGAGTATGGTTATAGAAGTGTAGATTATTCGGGTAAAAAACCTTGGGTTTCTGATCGAAGTATGAATAAAGTAAATCTAGATGCTCAAGTCAATACAACTAAAGCGTTGTATGAAACTTTTTGGAAGGAAGATTGGTTTGCAGGTGGTTTTATCTGGAAATGGTTTAACAATTATGAAAAAAGTGGAGGTGTAGATAATCCAATGTTTACTCCACAGAATAAACCCGTGGAAGCGGTTATTAAAAGCTATTACAAAAGTAAAAAGTGAAATATTTAAAATACATATTAGTTCTGTTGGTTTTAACATCTTGTTCTAGTGAAGATTCTAATAGTTTAATAAATGATCCTAACTTATTATCTACGTATTTAGAAGATAAAACAATTGAAACAGGAGCTGTTATAGCTTGTTCTGCAAATAGTAGTACTAATTCAGAAGTTGTTGAAACCTACTTTTATCCCGAAGGCAATGCCTCAAATTTTAAATTATACACAACTAGTTCTAGCGATGTAGACCCGAATACATTTTCAAATTACAGATTAGTGACAATTAGTGATGTTCCCTTTTTTAATGGGTATTTGAGAAAATTTGAAAGATTATCAACCACTGAAGAATGGTTAATAGTCACTTATGAATTGGATGGGGAAATTAAGTTGTCTAATCCAATTAGAACAAAGAACTTAACACAGCCCTCAGTGTTTTCAAATGCAATAGTTATTAATCAAGAAGAAGCACTTATGCCAGTTTTTAACTGGGAGGCTAATTCAGGAATGAATAACGCTATCTTTTTTCAGGTTCTATCAACTATTGATGACGAATTGATTTCAGGGACTTACACTTATGAAACTCATTTTCAATATTACAAGACATCTAATGTAGTTTTGAATATAACAGATGGAATACCACCAGATCTTACCCTTGGACAAGATTATAAATTCACCATCATGGATGTCAGTGAAGATAATTGGGTAAACGAAGTATTTATATCACAATTTACAATAGAATGAAACGCATTATAATTCTATTTCTACTAAGTATTTGTTATTCTGGTTATTCGCAGAATAAAGTGGCTGATATAAAAGTGCAAGGCAATAAGAAACTGAAAAGTTCTTTTGTAAAGAAAATATCTAATATTAAGCCCGGAGTTGTGTTAGATTCTACTGTAATAGAAGAAGATATTAGGCTGCTTAAGCGTTTACCTTCAATAGCGCATGCCTATTATCAAGTATTTCCTGCTGAAGAACCTAATGAGTATAATGTCTTTTATAATATAGAGGAGAACTTTACCATTATACCATCTGCGAATGTTTATACCACCAATGATGATGAGTTTGCATATCGTTTAGGTTTATATGAATTCAACTTGTTTGGTCAGAATATCACATTTGGTGGTTTTTACCAAAAGGATATTTATGATTCTTATGCTATAAATTTAAGGGCTCCATATCTATTTTCTAGAAATTTAGGATTGGCAATTAACTTTCAAAACTTAACAACGCAAGAACCTGTATTTTTTGATAATACAACGGCAAACTATCGTTATAATAATGAATCATTTGAAGTTTTAGGGCTCTATCAAATTAATTTCACAAACCGAATAGAAGCAGGTCTTAATTTTTTCACCGAAGATTATAAATATAAATCAGGAGCAACAAATCCAAATGTACCACAAGATTTAGAGGTAAAAAAAATGCTCTATAAGGTTATTTATGAGTATAATAATCTTAATTACGATTACCAATATGTTGAAGGTTTTAGGAGTATTTTTAATTTCCAATATGTACATGCACGAGAAGATGGTCAGCTACCAGATTTTTTAATTGGTTGGAATGATTTTCAATATTTTAAACGCTTTGGGAAACGAGGTAATTGGGCCAATCGATTACGTTTGGGCCTTGCTACAAATAATGATACGCCATTCGCACCATTTGCAGTAGATAATAATCTAAATATAAGAGGTGTTGGTAATCTTATAGACAGAGGTACTGCTGCTATTGTTTTAAATACAGAATATCGATATACATTATATGAAAAAGGTTGGTTTTCTCTTCAAGGAAATGCCTTTGTAGATGCAGGTAGCTGGAGAAATCCAGGCGGAGATTTAGGTGATTTTGCAGATTCTCAAAACCTTAGAGTTTATCCAGGCTTAGGACTACGATTTATTCATAAAAAAATCTTCAATGCTATTTTTAGAATTGATTATGGTGTTGGGATTACACCAGATTCAACTCAAGGATTAGTTTTTGGTATTGGCCAATATTTTTAATCACTTATTTCAATTGTTTTAAAATCTTTAATGGCTTGGTTAGGTTCAATAATATTATAGCCTTTCCAAAAGTTTGGATCGTATTGTTTAAGATATGTTGGAGTCACAAGGGCCGTCTCTTTAAAGGTTTTAAAATCCAATTCTGATATGGTTTCGGATTCAAAAATAACGAGCTCTGTTTTTTCAATAGTTCTAATAATAAAATGAATATCCCCTTTTAGTTCATTTTGTTTTCTACGACCACTAACATTTTTGTTTTTTTCAATAACCTTAAAAGGTCGTTTTATACCTACTTTTTGCCCAAAAGTTTCATCTATGTATTTGAGCCTGTATTTTTCATTATCGTTTCTCTCGAAAATAATAGTGCCTTCTTTTAAATATTTTTTCATAGAAATGCCTAGTAAAGCAAAACGACTTAGAGGTTTTATGTTTTTATAATCTACCCTTACTATGGCAAAATCATCTGTATTAACATACATAGTGCCTGCGAAATCTTCACTACGTTTAGGCTGAAATGTTATAACATATACAAACATATCGTTGATATAAGCATAATTTGATATTTCAAATTCATAACGTCGAGATTTATGTATAAAATTGAGATCGTTTTCTCTATCAATAAAGTTGTTGTTTTCAAAGTTGTGAATCATCATTTTTCGCCAGCGAAGAAAGCCGAGTTTTCTAATAGAATCTTTTTTCTTTTGTTCAGCAATTATGGCTTCAGTGACTTGGTTGTCCTTTTCATTTTTATCTCCAAATAAAGATGAATCCATTTCCTCTTTAACACTAAACCAACCTGACTTTATTTTAAAGTAAGAATCACGTTTTACATATTTTTTAAAAATGTCATTAAAACGTTTTTCGTAATTATCTAAATTAATTTCTGCAGATTTATCATTTAAGCGACAGGCTTTAAGAATCTCCATTTTCTGATATTGTTTTGGTTCAATCTTTCCATATAATTCACCAAGTATTTCTGTATAGTTGCTATTGCTTTTTGGAACAATATCTAATAAACTATCTATAAGCTGTTGATTAATTTCTGGTATAGAAGATTTTTTTAGATTTACATCATACTTATCCATTTCGGTATAAGAAGATTCTCTAAAAAAGAGTTTACGCTTGGAGTAGTCTAATTCATAATTAGTGGCTAAACCTTCTTTAATTTTATCTAAGATTTCATCAATAGTATATTCTTTATTGGTAACTAAAACTTCATCTAAACTAAAAGTCTTTGGTTTTAAATAAATAGTTTCATTTTTAAAACCGAGTAATGCGATTTGCTTTTGTTCATAGCCTAAGCAGTTGATAATTAATGAGTCATTCTTTTTAATTGTACGTTTTATAGTCATATTAAACTCACCATTTTCATTACTAATAACTCCAGATTTTGAATTGAACTGAATTGAAGCAAAAACGATAGGTTTTTTTGTAATAGAATCTAAAAGTTTAGAAGAAAACGTTTCTTGCCCATAAGCGAATACTGTTGCAAAAAAAGTGATTGTAATGATAATGTGGTTGACCTTCATTTTGATTGATTTTGATGGCAAAGTATTAGTTTGACCTAATTTAAAAGTCCATTTTAAATCTTTATTAAGTAAGATTTATCTAAAGTTTAACAACTTTAAGAATATTAAGATTTTTGGTTAAATACTTTTTTAAGTACTAATTTTGATTTCTCAAAAAAATATAAATGCGAACAATAGCAATTGGTGATATACACGGAGGCTTAAAAAGTCTTATTCAACTTTTAAAGAGAGTAAAATTAGATTCTAATGATAAACTGATTTTTGTAGGTGATTATGTAGATGGTTGGAGTGAATCAGCCCAAGTAATCCATTTCTTAATTGAATTAGTTAAAACGAATGATTGTATTTTTATAAAAGGTAACCATGATATTTGGTGTGAACAATGGCTGGCTTCTGGGATTATAAATGACATTTGGTATATGCATGGAGGTAAAGAGACTATAGAAAGTTATAGTGGTTTCTCCAAAGAACAGAAATCAAAGCATTTAGATTTTTTTGAGGCAATGCCCTTGTATCATATTGATTCAGAAAAACGTTTGTTTATACATGCCGGGTTTACTTCGATGCATGGTGTTGAAAGAGAGTATGACAAAGTAGCCTTCTATTTTGATAGAACCTTATGGGAAATGGCATTGACTATGGATAAACGTATAGAAAAAGATTCTAAAATTTATCCTAATCGTTTAAAGCACTATTCCGAAATCTATATTGGTCATACACCTACAATTAATTTTGGTGAAAATCAACCCATGAATGCTGTGAATGTATGGAATATAGATACGGGAGCGGCATTTACAGGGAAATTATCTGCTATTGATATTGAAACAAAAGAAATCTTTCAAAGTGATACTCTGAAAGAATTGTATCCTGATGAAAAGGGAAGAAATAAATAATTAATCTAATATCAGACTTCCTTTCAGTTTAAATTCGTCAGCTATAGCATTTTCTTTCATTTTTTTAAAGAAACTAGGTGAGTTAAACTTTACGCCGTAGATAGTTCTATCTATTGAAATGTTGAATGTCAGTTCTTTATAATCTTCGTCTATTTTGATTGTAAAAGATTCAGTTTTAGAAATATCTTTAATGGTCATGATTCCAGAGATTTTTGCTTTACCATCAGTTAGCGCAACTCCTTTAGAAAGCTGAAAAGTAGCTTCATTATAGGTTTTGACTTCAAAGAAATCTTCGCCTTTTAGATGTTTTTTTAAATCTTTGTTTTCATGATTTAAACTTTTCATATTAATACTAATACGTAAAGATTTTATGGTGTCATTTTCAATTGTAATGTCTCCGCTTTTTACATCTAATGTTCCCGTTAAAGAATAAGCATTGAAAGCAGCTTTACCTGTCCAACTCAATTTACTTTTTTTAATGTTTACTGTTTTGTTTTGCCCAAATGTATATAATGAGATAAAGCAAAAAGTGATTACTGTGGTTATATATTTAATTTTCATAATTAGTTCTTTAAAAGGTTAGATGTTGTATTTATAGTTCCGTAGCCGCAAATGGTGTCTCCGCTTTCATTGACACCAATAAAATACCACATGGCCCAACCTCCAAAGAGTCTTGAATCTATACGCCAATTTTTTGACCATACATAGGGTTCGCCTTGAAGCATGATTTGCTTTTTTGTTCCAAAGTTTTTATCTAAATCTTTAAGGTCATAAGATTTACGAAGATTCCATTGGTCATTATAAAATAAGTAGGCTCCATACTCGATGATTTTTACCTCACTCTTTTTAGATAAAATTGCAGTGGCATGTTTCCAATAGTATTTGTCTTTTATTTTGATAGGATCATTTTCTTTTGGAAAGTGAATCACTTCAATTTCGACTTCTAGATTTTTTAACTTTTCTGGTACAGACTCATTTTCTGGAGTTCCGTAATCGACTTGCCCAATAGCGAATTGAAATAGAATTAGTAATAAAAATGTAATTTTTGTTTTCATCTTAATACGAGTTTATCATTGATGAAACAAAGATGGTGTAATACCTATTGCAAGTCGACTCGATTATAGATTTGAGATCTTTTTTAGAAATAAACAAGGTTTCAATTAAGAAAATGAGACTAGATTTATTCCTGTTTTAAGGCGCTTGGCGATTTTCCTGTTAATTTCTTTACAGCACGATTAAATGAAGCTTTTGAATTAAAGCCAGCTTCAAAAGCTAAACTTAATAACGTATAATTACTGTTTTTAGGATCTTTTAAAAGAGTTTTTAATTCTTCTATACGATATTCGTTAATGAAATCATTGAATTTTTTTTCAAAAACTATATTCAGACTTTTGGTGGTTAAATACGATTTTTCACCAATTGATTTGGATAAACTGGATAATGTGATATCTGGATTTTTATAAGCTTTTTCTTCTTCCATTAAAGCTTTAAGTTTTGAGGCAATAACTTCTAATTGTAGCCTTTCTTTTGGATCTAAAACAGATTTTATTTTAATAACCTGTTTATCTTTTTTATTAAAACCTTCAATTCCAAGCCAATAGGTTATTAAAGCCATACCTAAAAAAATAGGATAATGGTAAAACCTATTAAAGGCGTAATCAAAGAAAATATAATCAATAAGTACAACAGCAATAACTATGATTGAATAATATTTCATAATTTTTAAAACACGTTTTATCCAATTCGTGTTTTTAACTATGACTTTATAGTTTTCAGAAGTTGTCTTTATAAGTAGTTTTTCGGATTTATAGATGTAGAATATAATTAGAGCAGCACTAATAACATATTGGGTTGGTTTATGCATCCAAGCTACATAGCCCCAATATCCCAACCACGATAAGCTTTCTCGTGTTCCATCCCAAAAAAAGTTTTGCGGCTTTATATAATTACTCCAAGTAAATTCAATAATAACTGGTAAAAAATGAATCCAATCTTGCTTAAAATTTAATTTAAATCTTGGCGTAACATAGGCTTTAACAAAAAAGAAAATAAGAGCGCCATAAATCCAATTGTATTCTAACAGAATGTGATACCACGTATCATAATTACCAATACCAAAATGTTTTAAAACCTCCACTAAAAGTCTGTAAGCAAAAAACCAAAGTATAACTGCTAAGAATTTATTAGCAACTTTATTTAGGCTTTGTTTTTTCCAAAGTATAAAGCCATAAACAAGACCTTGAATCGCTCCAATTGATAATACTATAGCAAGAAATAATTTCTACGGGTTTCACTTTTTTAAGATACATAAGATGACTTATGATGCAATATTCTTTTTGTAATAAGCTAATATTTCATCTGCAGTAGCTCCTAACCAGCGTTTCACATAAATGGTCCAAAAGTGGTATTGAATTTTCCAGATGCCATGTTTTTTGTATAAACGTGCTGAGGTTCTAATTTTTTTATTGATAACTACATACTGTTTTCTGGCAAAGAGCTCGTTAATAAGGATATTATCTTCGTAAATGATATAGCTTTCATCATAGCCTCCAATATCTTCAAAAAGAACACGTGTTATAAACTGACTTTGGTCACCACCTCTACATGCGCGCCAAGAAAATTGAGTTAACCAACTTGCTAAGCGTAACCACCAATGGTTGCTGTCAAATTGCATTCTAAAACAACCAGCATTATTTCCTTTACTAACTTCATTAATTATAAGTTGGTCAAAATCTTTGGGGGGAAATGCATCTGCATGTAAAAAATAGAGAATATTTCCTTTTGACTGATTAGCGCCAGAATTCATTTGTTTGGCTCTCCCTTTTTTGGAGGAAACAAGAGAAACATTATTAAATGATGATATTATATTTTGAGTTCCATCACTGCTACCACCATCAACAACTATAATTTCTGATATGTTTTGTGATGTAGAATTTTTAATTATATGGTGCAATAAACTACCAATAGTTTGCGATTCATTTAAAACAGGAATTACAACTGAAATTTTACTCATTCAAATCCCAGTTATAAGCTTTGAAACTTCTCTTTGCTTTGTTAGAAATTCTAATCTCAGAATATTGATTAAGAAAATCAATTAAACTTCCATTTTCTTCAAAGTCTTTTTTAAACCATTTGAAGATTTTAGATAACATGATTCTGTCTTTAGAAAGCTCATTTTTTGAAGTGTCAGATAAGAACTCCTTAGTAACATTGGTTAATTGTTCTTCAAAATTAGAAGAAGTAAAGGCTTCGTTTTGAAGTTTTGGACAAGATTCTGATGCACAAACAATAGCAAAATGAATTCTAGGTTCGTTCATTTTTCGTAAAATCTTATGTTCTATATCATTGAGATTTTGCCATTTACCTCCAAATTTCCATAACCGTTGATCCCAAGGGTCTTTTATATTTTTTATACTTTTAGTTGGGTAGTTTCTAATAATTAAATCTATGGTTAAAGCGTTATAGGCATTGATCCAATAGGCTAGTTTATCTTCTTTAGACCATTCGTTTGTAGGTGTTTTTAACGTTAAAGAGTTTATGTATGATTTTAATTGCTTTGCATCTTTTTTAAACCCAGAATAGTTAACGTTTCCATTTTCACTGGCATGTTTTTCTAGAAGTTCTTGCCAAATGATATGGCTAAAAGATTCAAAAGTTGTATCATGTTCTACAATAGGTTCCTCTTCTATAATTTCAGATTGTTCTTGGGTTATTTCCTCTGTTTTCTGTGGTATTGATGCACTATCAATTGGTGGTTTAATAGCATCTGGGACTTCTTCAACAACAGCTATTTCCTTTATTTGTTGAGGTTGAGTTTCAATTGCTTTTTTTGTTCCAAAACATGAAATCACAAAAATTGCCAATACTAATATTAAGACTGATTTCATTTCTTTAATGGATATAATTCCTGACTTACAAAATCTTTTGGAAATGTTTCATCACCTTCAAAACCAAGTTCTATATCTCTACCATCATAGGGTATAAAATTGGTTCTAAAAATATAATCCCAAAGACTTAATGTTAGTCCGAAATTAACGCCATACCTTACATGTTCCGGTAAACCTTTAGCATGATGCCAAATGTGCATTTTAGGATTATTAAAAATATATTTTAAAAACCCATAATCCCAACCTAAGTTAGCGTGATTAAGATGACCAATAGCAATACTGAAAAAGTAAACTATTGCTACATCCTGAGAGCTATAATTAGCTATTAGTGCTAATGGTATAAAAAGTAATGATTTATAGACTACAGGCTCCATCCAATGGTAACGTAAATGTGCTGCAAAGCCCATTTCCTTTACAGAATGATGCACTTTATGAAAGTTCCATAACCAAGACGAACGATGTAATAAACGATGCGTATTCCATTGTACAAAATCTGACACAAAAAAGAATATTAAAAGGCCTAACCATTTAGGAAGATCATTGGAGTCAAATAATTGAAGTTTAGACTCCGATAATCCAACTAATCCTAAAGTATCATTAAATAAAGTGGAAACAGCATTTGATAAAGCAATTAAAATAATAAGATTTAGTAAAAAGAAATTGAAAAACATGTAGAAAGTGTCTAACCAAAAATCTTTTCTAAATAAGGCTTGTTGTTTTCTCCATGGGAAAGCAATCTCTAGAATCCACACTAAAAGAGAAATGGCAATAAGACCGTAAAAATAGTTATCCCAATGATTAAGGTCTATCAGTTCATATTTGAGATAGTTCCAGTATCCCGAATATGAATTTTTTATGATGTCTATGTATTTTTCCATCTCACTTCCCAAAAAAGTAGGAATCTCATTTTGTCATTCCTGCGAAGGCAGGAATCTTATTGTATTAGTTAGTGAATTCCTATTTTCACAGGAATGACAATTATTGCCTAGCAACAGCCTCCACCATCATAGTGATATGTTGATTCACTGATAAAAATATCATCTCTATTTAAACTTGCTAAAGCACCTGCAGTTTTATCACAAATAGCAAGCGGCTGATTCTTTAATAAAATATGACCATTTTTGTCATCAACATAATCATCATCACCAAAATAGATAGCTGCTTTACCAGTAAAAATACATGGACCATCTTCTGGCATAGGGTCTTTAATAGCTGCAACCTCAATAGATTCTATATAAATTAATTCATCCGTATTATAGTGTTTTGGGTCTAGTATTCTGTAAGGCTTACGCGCACGAATTTCTATAGTGCCAAAACCAGCATCAGTTAGTGCCTTTACATAGTCTGCAATTGGTAAACTTCCACTTAAGCATAACGCTCTAAGACGATCATCATTTCTCAGTTTATCATTCATGGGTTGTTCACATGTAGGGTCACTCATCACCAAACGTCCATGTGGTTTTAAAACACGATACATTTCTTCAATAGCTTTCTTTAAATCATCTGCTTTAAAAATATTAAATAAACAGTTTTGAGCTGCAACATCGATACTATTATCTTCTGCAGGAAGATTCATAGCATCCCCTTTTTTAAGCTCTACAAATTCTGATTTAAACCAATCATTTTGTTCTTCAGCTACTTTAAAATTCTTACGAGATGCTTCAAGCATTTCATCGACTACATCTACTCCTACAACCCCACCTTTTTGTCTATTAAAATATGAGAATTGTAATAATTCCATGCCTCCACCAACACCAACATATAGCATTTTTGGATTGTTAGTCAAGTCACGAGCATGCACTGTAGAACCACAGCCATAATTCATTTCTTGCATTATTCTTGGGATTTTTAATCCTGGTAATTCCCAAATCGGATTTGTAGTACAACATAGACCAACATCTGGAGTTAATGCGGCTTCTTTATATAAATCGTTTGTAGCCTCTAAATAGCTCATATTCTATAACGTTTTTATTAATTCTTTAAATAATGTAATCATATCTGGCTCTGCTTTTCCGGCCATGGCGATTATTTCAGCAATATCAACAGGTTTTAAATTATTTGGGTCACATTCGTCTGTTAAAACAGATACTGCTGCAGCCTTTAAATTTAGATGATTTGCAACTATAATTTCTGGGACTGTGCTCATACCAACAGCATCAGATCCAATTATTTTTAGCATTCTATATTCTGCCCTTGTTTCTAATTGAGGCCCAACAACACTTGCATAAACGCCTTTGTGTAATTTAATGTTGTTTTCTTTAGCAATACTTTCAAATTTTGAATTGATTTCGAGATCGTAAGGTGCACTCATATCTGTAAAGCGCTCACCTAGTTCTGAAACACCTTTAAAAGCTAAAGGGGAGCCACCTTGTAAATTGATGTGGTCATCAATAAGCATTAATTCGCCTTTTTTAAAGTTTAAATTAATTGCACCTGCTGCGTTAGAAACTAATAAGGTTTTAATGCCTAGTTTTTCCATAATACGTACAGGGAAAGTAACATCTTGTAGACTATAACCTTCATAGACATGAAAACGCCCTTGCATTACTACAACTTTTTTACCTGCTAATAAACCATAGATGAGTTTTCCTTTATGAAACTCAACAGTCGCAGTTGGAAAATTAGGGATATGATTATAGCTTGCTTCAGCAATAATATCAATTTCTCCAATGAGTTGACCTAATCCTGTACCAAGGATAATTCCGACTTCTGGATTATCAAATCCTTTTTTTTGTAAATATTCAGTACTCTCTGTAATCAATTTAATCATTCACTTACTCTTTGATAAGCCTTTTCATCACTGTTTGATTGTCGGCCGTTAAACTTACCAAATATACACCAGTTTTTAATGAAGATGAATTTATATTATGATTAATCGAAGTACTATTGTTTGAACTGTAAACTTCTTTCCCTAAAACATTATAAATCTTAATATTTAAGTCTAATTGATTTATGTTCTCAATGTTAAGATTGTCTTTTGCTGGATTAGGATATAATTTTATTGAGTTTTCTAGACGACGTTCTGATACATTTAGAAGTGCGCAATCTGATCCTGTATTTACACCTAAAGTAATATGTCCCCATCTTTCATTTATAGCAATACATTGTATTACAATAAAGTCATAATCACTAAGATTAGTGTCAGTCGTAATTGGAAAGGTCATCATTCCAGTAATTGGAGAAGTACCAGGTCCACCAAATCCACCAGCATCGTTTTCAAGTTGACCAGATATCTGTACAGCATCAGATCCTGAAGTTGCAATATCATCTTTTTTTGAAATGTACACGCGTAAATCTGCACCTTGAACAGTCATAAAATCATTTTCAAAAACAACGTTTTTGTCACCATTGGATTCAAATAAGATTTCACCAGTGCCACTTATACTATAAGCTGGATCGCTTTGCACAAATGAACCAGAGCGTTCACATTGAGAATAAATAAATTCAGAAGTTGTAGCCACAAGTAGTGCTACTAAAAGTAATTTTTTTTCATAATAAATTGCGTTAGTTTTTTTTGAAATACTTTTGAAAGACTTTATATGGTTTTAAGTCTTCGACATAGTCTATATCGTTAAGTGTTTCTAAAACATACACACTATTATGATTTAATTTTGAAATCGTTTGTTTATAAACCGTTTCTGTTCCCCATGCTTTGATATTGAATACTTTTGGGTGTAGTTTTTTCATTCCTAGAAGATAATAACCACCATCTTTAGCAGGACCAATAGCTACATCACTATGATCTAGTGCATTGAACGCATTTTCTATGATAGATTCGTTTAAGTCTAATAAATCACTGCCAATAATAATAACCTTATCGTAGTTTAATCTAAAAAGTGCTTCGAATGCATTTTGCATACGCTGACCTAAATCATCACCTTTCTGTAGTTTTTTGTTGAAGTGCTTAGTTTCCCAAATATCCTTTTCACTGATAGTTTCTGAGTAAAACACATAACGTGAAATATCAATTTTTAAGGAAACATCAGCTGTATGTTGGAGTAAATATTTATAAACATCTAGAGCATTCTTATCACCAATAGTTTTAGCTAATCGAGTTTTGCATTTTCCAAGTTCTGGGTTTCTTGTGAAAATAATTAGGGCATTTTTACTCATGCTTTTAGAAAACTTTTTTCCCAGAAGTTAGCCATTTTGACCACTCTTCAGAAAATGTATGTACATTTTCAGTGGGTTCATCATCAGTATCATAAACTGTGAAGTCATTGTTTTTCCATTCAAAAACACCTCCAAATAGATTGTAGACATTAGTGTAACCAGCTTCTTTGAGTTTCTCGCCAATATCTTCAGAACGAATTCCGACTGAACAATAAACCACTAGTGTTTTAGATTTATCAGTAACTTGTTTTTCTACAGCTTCAATATCGAAATGATCGTAGCCTACCTGAATGGCATTTTTAATATGGCTGACTTCATATTCTTTTATTTCCCTAGAATCTAAAATTATAGCTTCAGAATCTGGTAATGCCAATTCTTGTACAGAGATATAAGGAATACTTTCTGTATTATACTTTTTAAGCAATTTTGAAATGTTTTTCTGAGCAAATCCAATGCTAGAAATAAATAGAACTATAAGTAAAATTGTTTTTTTCATAATATTAAGCTACGGAACCTTGACAACTACTACCTGCACCTGCAGTGCAACCATAACAGTGTTGAGAAATGACAATATTTCTACCTTCAAGTAAGTCTTCATTATACTCTGATATGTGCTTTATCTTACTATTTACGGGTAATTCTAGCATCTGATTAAAATCGCAATCAAACAGATAACCATCCCAACTCACAGAAAGTGTATTGGTGCACATTACATTCTCCACAGCTGCAGGATTATAAGCTTCAATCAATGAATACATATAATCTTCATAATTTTCAGAGGCAATTAAATAATCTAAAAACCTGCTAATTGGTAAATTAGTAATTGCAAATAGATTATGAAACTGAATATTAAAATCTTCCAGCAATGCTTTTTTGAAATCTTTTTCCATTGAAGCCTGATCTCCAGGTAAAAATGCACCTGATGGATTGTAAACTAAATCTAATCGCAAATCGCTATTAAGCATTCCGTAACCAACAGCATTTAGTTCTTGGAGGGCCTTTATTGACTTATCAAAAACACCATCACCACGTTGCTTATCTGTTTTTCCACGCGTCCAGTGTGGCATTGAGCTTACGACATGTACATTATGCTTTTTAAAGAATTCTGGTAAGTCATAATATTTTTTATTTGCACGAATAATAGTGAGATTAGAACGCACAATAAAATCTTTTATGCCCGCTTTAGCAGCTTCTTCTACAAACCATCTAAAATCTGGATTCATTTCTGGCGCTCCTCCAGTTAAATCTAAAGTATGTGCTCCTGTGTTTTTAATCACTTCAAGACACTCTCTCATAGTGTCTCTGGTCATAATTTCTTTTCGGTCAGGTCCTGCATCTACATGACAATGGTCACAAACCTGATTGCACATATAGCCAACGTTTATTTGAAGAATTTCAAGTTTTTTTGCTTTTAACGGAAATTGACTGGTTTCAGAAATCTTAGCTTTAAACGTAGGTAGTTCTCCATTTTGGAATATACCATTCGAAAGGATTTCTAATTGCTTATTACTTTGTGCTAAATCGCTATGTCTTTTTTTAAGGGACTTTGTTGCCATTAATTAACCATCTAATTTATTAACCTTATTCATCATCTGCACTCCATGTACTAGAGTGGCTCCACTTTTTATTGCAGCACCAACATGTATCGCTTCCATCATTTCTTCTTTTGTCACTCCGCGCTGTAAAGTATCCTTTGTATAAGCATCTATACAATAAGGACATTGTTCAGTATGCGATACAGCAAGAGCTATCAATGATTTCTCACGAGCTGTAAGTGCACCTTCTTCAAAGACTTTGCCATAATATTCAAAAAACTTGTTCCCAAGTTCCTCATCCCATTCTGTTATATTTCCAAATTTCCTTAGATCTGCTGGATCGTAATACGTCTTAGACATGTGTAGTTATTTATAAAAATTACTAGAAATCAATATAGCACTTTTTGTCGAAGTAAAAACTTAAAGATTACAGAAAAAATAGAAAATATTTTCATCTAAAAAGCCTTACATTTAAATCTGTTTTTATTTAGCATGAAGAATTGGATAGAAATTTTATCAGAATTTAAAAAAAAGCAACAACCCGTTGCTCTTGTTACTGTAACAAAGTGTCATGGTTCAACGCCTTGCGTACTAGGCTCGCGTATGATAATTACAGAAGATAAAGAGATTCATGGTACAATAGGAGGAGGGAAGTTAGAGTTTCTTGCTATTGAAAAAGCAATGGCAGCTTTAAGCGAAAATAAAATAATAGAATCTGGTTATACATTAGGACCAGAATTTGAACAATGCTGTGGAGGAAAAGTTGAATTTATTATAGAACCTATGAATCAGACACCAGAATTATTTTTATTTGGAGCAGGACACATCGGAAAAGAAATAGTACAATTATTAGTTGGTACACCTTTTAAAGTTAATCTTATAGATTCTAGAGAGAATTGGTTTAATGAAAAGGAAATTGATGAAAGTATTAATCAATGTGAGGTAAGTGAAATAGATTTTAAAACTTTTAGAGATGCAGTACGTTGGGGAAAAAGTTGTTATGTTTTAGTGTTGACTCACAATCATGCTATAGACTTCGATATTATTTCAATGGCATTACAAAACGAAACTAAATTTCTAGGTTTAATAGGAAGTAAAACAAAAAAAGCACGTTTTAATAATATGCTCATTAAAGAAATGAATATTGAAGAAGGTATGAGTAATGTAGTTTGCCCAATAGGATTACCAATTGGTGGAGATACACCTAAAGAAATTGCAATAAGTGTAGTTGCTCAATTACTACAAGTGCATTATCAAGGGACTGCCGAATAAATGAAGAACAACAAATCCATTATTGATAAATTAACAGCGCTTTGGGCACTTAATGAATCTGGTTTAGGAGGGTTTTTACACGTCTTTAATACTCCTTTCACAGGCTTAATAGTTGGTGGTATTGCCATTTTGCTAATTAGTTTAATCTCCTATTATGCAGAGAACAAGTGGCAAGCTATTTTAAAAGCTTTGGTTATTGTTTTGATTATAAAGATGGCAGTTAGTCCATACTCGCCATTTGGAGCTTATGTTGCTGTTAGTTTTCAAGCGGTTTTTGGGGCGTTCTTATTTTCTAAATTTTCATGGAAAGGTGCGACTATTATTGTTTTAGGAATGGTAACTTTTTTAGAATCTGCGCTTCAAAAATTATTAATTCTAACCATTGTTTATGGCACTGAACTATGGGAAGCCATTAATTTATACGGAGTTTGGGTTCAGAAGAAATTAAATTTTATGTCTGAGACTTCTACAACGTCTTTTTTAGTAACACTATATCTATTAGTATATGGGATTTGTGGCATTTTAGCAGGAATTTTTATCAAGAACATTATAAAAATTATAGCAAATAAAAAGGAAACTGATTTTTATCTAGATCATGAGATTAGCACATCTAAGGATGAGAAAAAGAAAGTATCTTTTAAAACTAAAGTTATTTGGGTTTGGTTAATTACTGTTGCAGTAATAGTGTTGGCATTTTCATTTTTTGGAGGCAATTTATTCGGTTGGCAAAAGGCTATTTATATTTTATTACGAAGCTTTTTAATTTTAATGCTATGGTATTTAGTTATAGGGCCCTTTTTATTGAAAATGGTTCGAAAATACCTCAATAAAAAAGAATCACAGTACAAAGAAGATATTACTAATGCCATGGATTTATTTCCGTACTTCAGACGAATACTGTCTTATACGTGGCAAGAAACAAAGCATCTAAAAGGCTATGCACGTTTTAAATATTTTATGGCTAATAGCATTTCTAATTGTATTCATTTTAAAGTGCCTTCAGAGTGATATATATTCTAAAAGGTGATATCAGAACAGGGAAGACAACAGCCTTATTAAACTGGATTGAAAAGCGCAATGATGTGGATGGTTTACTTTGTCCTGATAATGAAAATGGAAAGCGCTACTTTTTAAAAGTGAAATCTAGCGAAGAATTTGAATTTGAAACTGAACAAGAACCTGAAAAAACGATAACAATCGGACGGTTTCATTTTTTAAAATCTGCTTTTGATGAAGCGAACGATTATTTAATATCGAAAGGGAAAGCCCAAAAAAGTAAATATCTCATTATTGACGAATTAGGAAAACTGGAATTGCAGCATACAGGTCTAGATGATGCAGCTAAAGTATTAATTCCTGATTGTATTTTTAATGATAAAAACCATCTAATTGTTGTGATTAGGACGTCTTTGATTGAGAAGGTGGTCGAACACTATCAGATAAAATCATATACTTTAATTACAAAGGAAGATTTAGCTAAAGAATGTTTCGCTTAAGGCATAATAAATTGCCATTAACGCAGAGAATATAGCACTTCCCAAAAAGCGCCATTTGAGTTTAAATCGATTTTGAATGATATAATTCGCTATAAAAGAAATAGGAATATTGACCAAAAATGACCAACAAGCGATTCTAAATACATCCCATAAAATTGATTCATCTTGGCCTAAAAATAGTTTAATAAATAGTAAATGTCTTGCGATCCAAATGGGATTAAAATATAAAATAGCCAACCCTGTTTTTGTCAGATTTGCTTTTAAGCCTTTTAGGTGTTGTGTTTTTTTGATAATCCAGTCAAAGTAATTTGGAATTTCTAATGCATAAACTGTTGCTCCAATGAATACCATTCCTAATAAGCGTATCAAAGAAAACTCATCTAATAACAGTGCAGCAATAGTATCTCCAGCACTATAAATAAGTGCGCCTTTTAATATGTTTTGTTTTCTGTAGTGTATTTCGATATGGCTATTATTTATTATGTAAACCCATCAAAACCTTTTCGGGAGTCATTGGCGCATGGAATTTTAAATCATAGTTAGGGTTAAATGCCATCATTGCATTCTGAATTGCAAAATAGGCTCCAATCCCATACATTAATGGAGGTTCACCAACGGCTTTAGATTTTAAAATTGCTAATTCGTGTCCTTTAGTTTCTACAGGAATAACTTCGACGTCTTTAGGAACTGAAAATATATCAGGAATCTTATAAGTTGATAGCGCATTTGAAAGTAATCGACCTTCATCATTATAAGCAATCTCTTCCATAGTCATCCAGCCAATACCTTGTGCAAGTGCACCCTCAACTTGTCCTAAATCAATCCCTTCACTCATACTTTTTCCATAATCGTGAACAATCTTTACCCAATCAAACTCGTACGTACCACGTGTACAATCTAAAGTTACTGTGGTAATAGCTGTGCCATAAACATGGTAAGCGAAAGGGT
Organism: Winogradskyella sp. PG-2; assembly: GCF_000828715.1. Lineage (NCBI taxonomy): Bacteria > Pseudomonadati > Bacteroidota > Flavobacteriia > Flavobacteriales > Flavobacteriaceae > Winogradskyella > Winogradskyella sp. PG-2. Next base: position 2,013,017 of record NZ_AP014583.1, read on the forward strand.
GTCCTTTTTCTTTGGTTTTGTCAAAGTGAATTTCTGGCGTGGCGTAATGTGCATTTTCGGTTAATGCCACACGTTTTAACATGGCACTGCTTATGAGTTCTGTCCAAGATAACTCAGACTTTTTATCATTTATGTAAATGAACTCATCTTTAAGCTCAATGTGTTCTGGTTTCGTATTTAAATCTTCAGAGGCGACGAGTTTTAATCGCTTTAATAATGAATTACAAGCCATCAAGGTTGCTTTTCCATTTAAATCTGCAGTAGAACTCGCAGCAGAAGGTGAGGTGTTAGCAACTCTTGTTGTGTTGGTGGTTTCAATCTTAATTTTTTCTATTGGGATTGAAAATACTTGCGCTGCAATTTGCATCATTTTGGTATTTACACCTTGTCCCATTTCTACTGCAGCTGTACTAATCCCAACACTACCATCTAAATAAATATGAACCAAAGCACGTGCATGATTCATTGATGTATTGGTAAATGAAATACCAAAACAAATAGGCATAAACGCAATACCTTTTTTAAAGCTTGTATTATTCTTGTTGAATTCTTCAACGTCGTGTTCTAAAGCATCACTACTGAATAATGATTTCGCAGAATCCCATGTGTTTTTAGCTTCTACTTTTTTAGCAATCTGTCCATAAGAAAACGTATCGTTTTCATCTAACAAGTTAATCTCTTGAATTTCTCTAGAAGTCACTCCAATTTCTGAAGCTGCTTTTGCAATCGCAGATTCTATAACATACATACCTTGTGGTCCACCAAAACCTCGAAAAGCTGTGTTGGGTGGTAAATTGGTTTTACAACTTAAAACCATTGTTTTTACATTAGGAATATAATAACTATTAGTAGCATGAAATAGCGTACGTTCAGCAATAGCAGGAGATAAATCGGCTGCAGCACCAGAGTTCTGAAGAAACTCAGCTTCATATGCCAATATCTTTAAATCCTTAGATAAACCAATTTTATAAGTGCTTTCATAAGGATGACGTTTGCCTGTCATATGTAAATCGTCATGACGATTTAGTATTAATTTTACGGATTGATTTAAATGATAAGTGGCCAAAGCTGCCATTACAGCCCAAGGGGTTGCCTGGTCTTCTTTTCCACCAAAACCGCCTCCAAGACGTGTGACATCAACTTCAATTTTATGCATTGCAAGGCCAAGTACATTAGCTGTTGTTTTTTGAACAGCTGTTGGTCCTTGTGTTGATGAGGTGATTTTTATGTTACCATTTTCCAAAGGTTCTGCATAAGCTCCTTGTGCTTCAATATATAAATGCTCTTGTCCGTTTGAAAACGTTTCACCTTCATAAATATACTCGCAATCTTTGAATGTGTTTTCGGTGTCACCTAAACTAAAAGAGCGTGGTGCATTAATAAAACTACCTTTAGCTTTAGCTTGTTTTGCAGTTGTAATAACTGGTAACTCCTGAATGTCAATTTCAATTAAGTTTCTAGCTTTTCTTGCAATGAATTCAGATTCTGCAATAATAAGTGCAATTGGCATTCCCCAAAAATGAACCTCATTTTCTGCAAATAAAGGTTCATCTCTAATGATGCCTCCAATCTCGTTTTCGCCAGGAATATCTTTATAGGTAAAAATACGTTCTACACCGTCCAAAGCTTCTGCCTTAGAATAATCGATGGACTTTATTTTGCCATGTGCTTTTCGTGAATCAAAAACCACAGCATGCAAGGTGCCTTGTCTCACATTAACATCATCAACATATAAAGATTCGCCACGAACATGAGTATATGAATCTAAGTTTTTTATGCTTTGCTTTAAAGCTATAGAAACAGCATCTAGTTTAGAGTTAAGTTCAGTATTTGATTTGTTTTTATGCATGCTGAACAAAATCGTTTAAGGTGAATGTTTTCGGAAATAATTCTGTAAAATGTGCAAAGAATAATTGGCGTCCTAATAAGCGTTTGTAATCACTTGAGCCTCTAACATCACTGATTGGACTGATTTCATGTTGAAGGATGTCATTGGCTTCTAATATTGTTTCAGAAGTCAACGGTTTTCCTTTTAAGAACGTAGAAGTTTTATGTAAATACTTTGGAATGGCAGCAACACCACCAATAGATACATGTGCTTCTGAAATTATATTATTTTCAATAGATATATGAATCGCAGAGTTAACACTTGCAATATCTAAATGAGTGCGTTTACACACTTTTTCAAAATTGAAATAAGATGCTTTTGTTGGTAATTTAAAGCTGATGTTTTTTAGAAGTTCTTGGTCTTTTAAATCATAGGTTTTGTAGCCTTTATAAAAGTCTTTAAGTGCGATAGTTCGCTCTTTGTTGTCTTCATTTATAATAGTGATGTCACTATTTAAGGCTAAAAAGAAAATCGTCATATCACCAATTGGTGAAGCATTGACTAAGTTTCCGCCAAAGGAAGCCATGTTTCTAATTTGTTCTGAAGACACCAGTTTTAAATGTTTTTTTAAGTTAGGCAAAATAGCATTGAGTTCCGTATGATTCCATAAATCTGAAACGGTTGAATTTGTGCCAATAGTACAAATACCATTCTCTATAGAGATACCTTTTAAATAGTCTTTCTCTGCAATAAGATGTACAGCACTATCTATTAAATTATCAGCTTGTTGTACATATAAATCGGTTCCGCCAGAGACATATTTTCCTTTGGGTTGATTTATATCTTTAGCCTTTAAAGCTTTTAATCGTTTTGGGATATCTTTAAAATACTCAGGAATAAACCCGTTTTCAATTAACCAATTAAATGATTGATTCTCTTGATGCTCTAATTTTTCAACCACTTGATGTACTGCTTTTTCAATGGCTTTATAGCCTGTGCAACGACAAATATTACCACTAATAGCATCAAGCGCATTGCTATAATTTTTTTCTGAATTTGATAAAGCAAAACCCGTTAAGGATACCACAAAACCAGGTGTGCAAAATCCACATTGTGTGGCATAATTTGCTTTCATGGCTTCTTGTGCAGTCGTTAATTTGTTTTTAAGATTTGTGCCTTCAACGGTTACAATATGTTTACCATGTGCATTTCCTAACGGAGAAATACAAGAGGTGATACTTAGGTATTCAATAGTGTTATTTTTTAATTCTCCAACTAAAACTGTACACGCAGCACAATCACCTTCACGACAACCAATTTTAGTTCCCGTTAGACGTTGTTCGTAGCGTACAAAATCCAATAAAGTCATTCCAGAATGATCTGAAGTGGTAATGGTTGTTGTTTAGAATGAAGGATATCATATATTAATATTCAGTCTTGTCTTCTTTTTTAGTCCACTCTTGGAATGGTTCTAAAGCAATCTCTCGAGCTAATTGCTCAAAAGGAATGCTTCGTTCTGCATAAGGTAACGGAATTTCTTTATAAATAAACTCATCATCAAAGCCAATATTGGCAGCATCTACTTGATTACTTCCGTAATAGACTTTATCTGGTCTAGCCCAATAAATAGCACCTAAACACATTGGGCAAGGTTCACAAGAGGTGTAAATTTCACAACCATCTAACTGAAAAGAATCCAAGTTTTTGCATGCATCTCTTATCGCGGTAACTTCGGCATGAGCGGTTGGATCATTAGTTGAAGTCACTTTGTTGTTACCACGCCCTACAATTTTACCATCTTTAACGACGACGCATCCAAATGGACCTCCTTCATTATTATTCATGCCTTTTAGAGCTGCCTTAACAGCTTCTTTCATGAAGTGTTGTTTATTATGATCTGACATTAATTAGCTTTTTTTTGAAGTAAATTTTAGTATTCGAATTTAAAAATACTTAACAAGCTAATATACCAATTTTAAAATTTTCTGTCGGGATGAAAAGGATTTAAATATAGTGTTGGCTTCTTATTAGAAATAATCTCAGAAACTAATAAGCCTGTCGCAGTTCCCATACTCCAACCCATCATTGCGTGACCAGCTGCTATAGTTAGATTTTTACATTTTTTTGATTTTCCTATATATGGCAAACCATCTGGTGATACAGGTCTTAAACCGCAAGCTGCGTCATCTTTTTCTAATTGAGTTAATTCAACATTAGGGTAATAACGTTTAGCTGCATCTGCAATAGCATCAACTCTAACTTTATTAATATTATGGTTGATGCCAGCAATTTCCATTGTTCCTGCAAATCTTGTAAAACCATTCATTGGTGTTACTGCAGTTTTGGCTTCAGCTAAAATGGCTGGAATTGTAATTCCTGTTCCTTTTTCAGTATTTATTCGGTAGCCTTTTCCGGCTTGTAATAACAATTTAAGGCCTAATTTTTTACTTAAAAGAGAACTCCAAGAACCAGCAGCTAGAATTATTTCGTCTGCAATTAAAGTTTGTTTATTAGTTTTTAGAGACGAAATATTTTGATTTTTTACTGTAATATCTTCGACTTTTTCATTCGTGTAAATTGTAACTCCGCAATTAGTTAAATGTGTTATCATATCCTTCATAAACTCATGAGGTGTCGTATGGTGATCACATTCAAAATAGGCTGCTCCAATAACGTCTATTTCAACATTTGGCTCTAATTCTTTAATTTCTTTAGGTGTAACTCCTTTAGCTTTTAGTCCAAGGTCTGTAGCCATTTCCGCTAGCTTTAATTCTTCATCTAAAAGCTTTTGCGTTTGACAAAGCATAAAAAGACCTTTCTTATCATAATGGGCTGTAAAGTTTTCTGAAGTTTTTATTTCTTCATATAATTGCTGACTCAACACTGAAATATCTCTAATAACAGGCCCAGCTTTTTTAACATGATTGGCACTACAAGATTTATTAAAAGCCCAAGTCCATTTTAAAAAATCTAATTCTAATCGAGGCCTAATGTATAAAGGGCTAGATGAATTAAACATCCACTTTAAGCCTTTTTTCATCACACCCGGTGCAGACAATGGAATGATGTGACTTGGTGAGAGATAACCAGCATTAACATAAGAGGCACCTGCATCTAAATTAGATTGATCAACAATAGTAACTTGATGACCTTCTTTTTGAAGATAATAAGCAGAACATAATCCTATAATTCCACCTCCGATTATAATGACATTTTTACTCATATTTAAATGACTTGAAATCCATAAGCATAGGGATCATCCTCTGGATCAATTGTTATTGTATTTTGTCCGTAAACTTTTGCCCAACCTTTAATGCTAGGTATAATAGCTGGGCTATTTCCAAGTTTAGTTTCTTTTTCTACACAACCGATAAATGTACTACCAATATAACTCTCATGAATATAATTCTCACCTACTTTTAGCTTTCCTTTTGCATGTAATTGTGCTAATCTAGCTGAAGTACCTGTTCCACAAGGGCTTCTGTCTATGGCTTTATCTCCATAAAACACAGCATTTCTACCATGAGATTTTTTGTCAATTGGATGACCTGTCCATAGCATATGTGTAACATCTTTGATAGTGTTATTCTCAGGATGAATAAACTCATTAGGATACTTTGTATTAATACGATCTCTTACAACTTGAGAGTATTGGATAATTTTACTAGCTGTAAAATCATGCACTCCAGAAAAATTCTGCTGTGGATCTACAATGGCATAGTAGTTTCCTCCATAAGCAACATCAAATTTTATTTCACCAAGTTCAGGACATTCAATAGAAAGTCCTTTAGCTGCTAAATAACTTTTTACGTTCGTTAGTTTTACCCAATCGACCTTGTTATTTGTTTGTTGGTACTCAATTTCAACTAAGCCAGCTGGTGCTTCCATTTTTATCTTTCCAGGTGTTTTAGGAGTTATTAAACCTTCTTCTATAGCAATAGTGATTGTTCCTATAGTACCATGTCCGCACATTGGTAAACAACCAGAAGTTTCAATAAAAAGTATAGCAAAATCATTTTCTGGGTTGTGAGGTGGATACAGAATACTGCCACTCATCATGTCGTGACCACGAGGTTCAAACATTAAACCTTTTCTAATCCAATCGTATTCTTTTAAGAAATGTTGACGTTTTTCACTCATAGTATTTCCAATGAGTTTAGGACCACCTTCTTTAATCACTCTTACTGGGTTTCCGCAAGTGTGGGCATCAATACAAACAAAGGTGTGTGCAACCATTTAAATATTATCAGAAGTTTGTTTATTGTTTACTAATCTTGAAATACCAAGAGGATTTTCATTTTTTAATTCATTAGGGAGTAATTCATTTGGCCAATCTTGATAACTGAATGGTCTTACCCAACGCTTAATAGAATGAATGCCTACAGCTGTAAAACGACTATCTGTTGATGAAGGATATGGTCCTCCATGAACCATAGATGGACAAACTTCAACACCAGTTGGTACTCCGTTATAAATAATGCGTCCAACACGATTTTGTAATGCTGAAACTATTTCAGGATGGTTTGAAGCTTCATCATTATCTGCAATCAACGTTCCTGTTAATTGACCTTCAAGATTAGAAATTATGGTTTTTAATTGTGTTTTGTTTTCACATTGAACAACAATTGAATAAGGTCCAAATACTTCTTGATGTAGGGTTGGGTTTTCTATAAATGTTTTCCCTTCAACAGTAGTAATAGCTTGTCTGGCATAGTTGGTTTGTACATCAGATTCATAATCTGCAGTAACTGTAAGACGAGGTTGCGAAATTGCCTTTTGTTTATTGTGTTCATACGCTCCAATAATATTTGGATGCAGCATACAGGAAGGTTCTATCTTAATGATTTCATTGGATAAATTTTGAACAAAATTTGATAGCCCTTCACTTTTAACTCCTAATAATAAACCTGGATTTGTGCAAAATTGACCTGTACCTAAAGTTATTGAACCTGCATAAGTTTTTGCTAAACTTTCATTTCTATTTTTTAAAGCTTCAGGTAAAATTACAACTGGATTGATACTTCCCATTTCCGCAAACACAGGAATTGGTTCTTCACGTTGTGCAGCTAAATCATATAATGCTCTTCCTCCTTTAATACTTCCTGTAAAACCAACAGCTTTTACACCAGAGTGTTTTACTAATTCTCCTCCAACATGAATTCCGCTAGAATTTATATTAGAAAATACACCATTTGGCATATTAGTCTTTTTTGCAGCTTTTATAATAGCAGAAGCGACTAATTCTCCAGTTCCAGCATGCATTGGATGTGATTTTACAATTACAGGACAACCAGCAGCTAAAGCTGCAGCAGTATCTCCACCAGCAGTGGAGTAGGCTAATGGAAAATTACTAGCTCCAAATACAACAACTGGTCCTAAAGGAATTAGTAGTTTACGAATATCAGATTTTGAGATAGGTTGACGATCTGGTTGTGCTGTGTCTATTGTTGCTTCTACCCAAGAGCCTTCAGTGATTAATTCAGCAAAACTTCGTAATTGCCCGACGGTTCTTCCACGTTCACCTTTCGCTCTGCCTTCTGGTAATCCAGTTTCAGAGCAGTAAGTTTGAATCAATTCATCATCAAGCGCTAAAATTTCATCTGCAATTGTATTTAAAAATTTCGCTTTTTGTTTTCCTGAAGTCGTTCTAAATGGTTTAAATGCTTCAGATGCTAATGCAACTGCTTCATCAATTTCTTCAGAAGTGGCTTCTGTAAAAGTAGAATCGTTTTCAATATTTAATTGTGGATTAAAGGTCTGGTAGGTTTTAGAACCTTTAGCTGATAATTGATGTCCTAAATAGTTTTTTCCTGTGATCATCCTTACTTTTTTTAAATGTTTTTTTCAAATTTACTGGTTTGTAAACTATTTTTTTAAATATTTCAAAAGCTTAACCTATTAAGTCTAGAACTTCAAGTCTTTCTTTTGCCAGAATATATCTTGTACGGACATCATCAATTTGCTGCTGAGTTAATTTCTTGCCAAAAGTACGAAGCCCTCCAGCAACATCGTTATGATGAATTCCCATAGCGAGCTTAAGGTATTCCATAAGCAATGGCTGAGCATCGAGATAGGATAATGAATTTAAAGCCTGAGAAATTTTGTTTGCCTCAACCCATTCTCCATTTAAAACATACTCCTGCATCGTAACACTAGCTTTTGGGAAGACACAACCTACACCTGTAATTCCACCACATGCTCCGGCTAATCCTGCATATACAGTAACTGTATCGACACCTGCTAAAACTTTTAAATCTTTGTTCTCTAACGTCAGCGTTTCAATAATTGAAACATCTATAGTCGATATTTTAAGAGCGGTTACATTAGGGAGAACAGAAAGTCTTTTAAGAAGGTCTGTTGAGAGCGCATGATAACCGGCTGCATCAGGATTGTTATATGGCATAACTGTTACGCCTACATCTTTTGCAGTTGCTTCAGAAAGTGCATAGTACTCATACATTTCTTTTTCAGAAGGAACCGCCTTAGTTTTTGGCGGCATGACCATGACTGTATCAACTCCAACTGTTGCAAGTCCTTCAACGATTTCAGTAAGTTCTTCCTTAGTTTCTGCTGCTGCTCCACTAATCAACGGGACATTGTATTCTTTAGCAACCTCAGATAGGGATTTAAGTAAGGAAAGACGCTGCTTTGTGTTCAGGTAGCTATTCTCACCCAGAGTTCCAGAACCCACAAGTCCGCTCATTTTGCTTCCGCCCTTTCCTTGAGCTTTTAAAATATCTGCTGCCTGTTTTTGTGTTGCATCAAGGTCAATTTCAAGAGCGCCTGATTTTGATTCTTTCAACCATGTAAACACGGCTGGCATTACGCCATTCCATTGTATGCTCATTAGAATTTGTTTTGTTAAATAACTTTTGGCGTAAAATTAATTGAGTTGTGTAAGAACAAATAATGATTTTTTATTCTATAATAATACTATATTATCAATTTATGTTTATTTAGCACTATTTTTGAGTAGTATATGATCATTTTTATTTGAAAGTATTACCATTTATTATTCCAAAGCCAGAAAGAGGCGGTTTGATTTATCAGGTTGACAAAGTAAATTTGTTTTATGATAAATTGCATCAGCACGAAGAAATTCAATTGAGTTTTATCCTTGAAGGAAACGGAACTTTAGTTGTTGGTGATACCATAAATAATTTCACAAAAGGTGAAGTTTTAGTCATTGGAAGTAATATTCCACATGTGTTTAAGAGTGATAAAAGTTCACAAGAATCACATATGCTAACGCTTTTTTTTACGGAACACTCTTTTGGTGAATCGTTTTTTAATCTTGAAGAGTTAAAAGATATTCAGACTTTTTTTGAACGTTCTAAATATGGGTTTAGGCCACAGTCTCATATTGAAGAAATGAAAAATCTATTCCTTAAGCTTGAAAAAGCTTCAAAGCTAAATCGATTTATAATTTCATTACAGTTATTGAATTGTATGGTAAAATCAGACTATACAAGTTTATCGTCATTTGTGTATGATAAAAAATACAGCTTGGTTGAAGGTGACCGAATGCGAAATGTATTTGAATTTACATTAAATAACTATTCGGAAGAGATCTCTTTAGATACAGTTTCAAAAGTAGCAAACATGACAAAGAATGCCTTCTGTAAGTACTTTAAAAAACGAACCAACAAAACTTATATTCAATTTTTAAATGAGTTTAGAATAGAAAAGGCAAGTAAATTATTAAAAGAAAAAAGTGATTATAGTATTGCTGAAATTGCCTATATGTCTGGATTTAGAAATATTTCTAATTTTAATAGAGTATTTAAGAAGTTAAAAGGAGAGACTCCGTCTAAATTTAAATAAATTAAAAACCCAAACATATAGTTTGGGTTTTCTGATTAATAGCACATTAGTTTAAGCAACACATTTGGAAATGGGAACGGATGTATTTGCGTTAACTTTAAAAATTGGTTTCAAGAACCTTGCCAATTGATCAAATTCGATTAAAAATGCATCATGACCATGAATGGATTTAATTTCATGAATGTTTACATTTTGCTTTAAACTTTTTAACTCAACAAATGTGTTCCAGTTTTCTTCTGGTTTAAAGAATAGATCTGAATTAATTGTTATTAAATGTATACATGAAGATATTTTTGAAGCAACTTCTAAAAAGCCTTCTCTTCCCTTAGCAATATCTATAGTTCTTAAGATTTGATTCATCATTTTATAAGCAGATAAGTTAAAACGATTACTTAAGTTATCACCATGATAATTTAACCAAGATTCAATATTAAAAAGTGAATCATCTCTTTTAGTTCTTTCGAATTTTTGAGTTAGAGATTCTGGCGTGCGATAAAGTGTCATTGCATGCATTCTTGCATCAGCTAATGGCTCATTAGAATGGTTTAATATAGCATCTTGTATATGACAATTTGCAATGAGCCAATCTGTAGATTTCCAATCGGTTGCAACCGGAATTAAATGCTCAATTAAATTGGGTTTTAGAGCTGCTAATTCCCATGCAATACCTCCACCAACTGAACCTCCTATAACAGCAAAAAGCTTTTCAATTTTTAGTTGTTCTAGACCCAACGCAAACAGCCTAGCTATGTCTCGAGCCGTAAAATATTTATAGTTTTCAATTAAGTTTTCAGGTTTATTGTCATACCCATTTCCAGGGATATTGAAGGCTAAAATACTGTATGAATTAGTGTCAATACATTTATTGTCTCCGATTAAATCGTTCCACCAACCATGCTCTCCTATGACTTTAGAATTTGCTGTTAGTGCATGATTTACTAATACAACAGGAGCATCATCTAATGTTTTTCCAAATGTTTGATATGATAGATTAATGCTAAAGGTTTTTCCACTACCTGTAACATAATCAGGAATATTTATATATTTTAATTCTTTCATTCTACTTCCTGCGAAAGCAGTAGTCTTTTAATTACTATTTTAACTCAATAAACAGATGCCTTTATATTATAAAGACATCTGTTTCTAAACTAAACAACACTAATAAAGGCTAATTTTGAAGCGCTTGTTTTTCTTTAACAACAGAAAAGGCTTCTTTTAAATCAGCTTTTAAATCTTCAATATTTTCTATTCCGACAGATAAACGGATTAAATCTTTAGTCACTCCGGTAGTTTCTTGTGCTTCATCACTTAATTGTTGATGCGTTGTACTAGCAGGATGAATAATCAATGATTTAGTATCTCCAATATTTGCCAATAAAGAGAATAGTTTTGTGGTATCAGCAATAGTTTTTGCAGCATCATAGCCACCATCAGCACCAAATGTTACGATACCACTTTGTCCTTTAGGTAAATACTTTTGAGCCAGTCCATTATATTTACTTGTTTTTAACCCTGGATAGTTTACCCAATTTACTTCAGGTTGTTCTTGCAACCATTTTGCTAGCTCGAGCGCATTCTTACTATGCTTCTGAATACGAATTTCTAAAGTCTCTAAACCTTGAATAATTTGAAAGGCATTAAACGGGCTCAATGCTCCACCATAATCACGTAGACCTTCAATTCTAATCTTAGCAATAAATGCTGCGGCACCAATAACTTCACTGTAGACTAAACCATGATAACCAGCTGACGGTTCTGTAAACTCTGGAAATTTTCCGTTGCTCCAATCAAAAGTACCTGCGTCAATGATAATACCTCCTAATGACGTTCCGTTACCATTTATATATTTTGTCAACGAATGAATAACGATGTCTGCGCCATACTCAATAGGATTAAGTAAATATGGTGTAGCAACTGTATTATCTACAATTAAAGGTACTTTGTGCGCTTTGGCTGCAACAGAAATGGCTTCAATATCTAAAACATCGAGTTTTGGATTACCTAAAGATTCTACAAAAATAGCTCTTGTGTTTTCTTGAGCTGCTTTTTGAAAATTTTCAGGGTCAGATGGATCTACAAATGTTGTTGTAATACCATGTCTTGGAAGTGTTACACTCAATAAATTGTATGTTCCTCCATATAAACTATTTGACGCAACAATGTGATCACCTGCGCGTAAAAGTGTAAGTAATGTAGTAGAGATGGCTGCCGTTCCTGAGGCAGTTGCTACTGCTGCAATTCCTCCTTCTAAAGCTGCTAAACGTTGCTCTAAAATATCGTTCGTCGGATTGTTCAGACGCGTGTATATAAATCCTGGTACAGAGAGGTTAAATCGTCCTGCTGCATCATCTGAATCATCGAAAACATAAGCTGTAGATTGATAGATAGGTACAGCTCTTGTACCTCCTGTTTGATTGGTGTCATGTCCTGCGTGCAACGCTTTTGTTGCGAATTTTTGTGTACTCATTTTTCTAGTTTTTTTGAGTTAAAATAAATTAATTCAAAAGCCAAATAAGCTTCGAAAGAAGCATACTTAATAGAAAAATGTTATAAAGAAAATTACTAACTATAGATTTGTAATTAGTTTGAGTTATCTATCCGAATTTGCAAAAAATGACTTGCGCTTTCAAGTAGAATTTAGCACCTTCTTAGTAAATCTAAGGGTTGCTAAGGTTTCAAAGGGTCTAATCCCTCCACCTTTCTTGATAACATTTCAGTAAGTGTTTGAACTTTGTGAGCACAAATATTGCGACACAAAAATTTAAAAACCAAATTTATTTTTAGTTTTTATGCTTTTTTTATGATTTTAAGAAAATCAAGGCGCATATTTTGCCAAATATTTATTTTGAATAATCTGGCCAACAGGTTTGTTTTCAATCTTACTTTCTAACCAAGAAATTATATCTAAATATAGGAATGCTCTGCGCTCAAATGGATGGTCTTCAAAAGTTTTTAGAGTGTTAAGTAAATCTCTAAATGCATTTTTTAAGTCGTGAGGGTAAATATCTTGAAGCCCTCTAATAAATTTTATCATTTCCTTTTGCACCTCATGCAAATCGTTCATTTTAATTAAAAACTTGTAAGTACTTCTTAGTAATGTTTCTAAATGATAATCTAGTCCGGCTTCATAATGGGCTACAAGATTTAATACTCTAGAAAAACAGAGTAAGTCTTCTCGCATAGAAAGTGATTTATTCGAGATAATCTTATCTAAATACGCTATACAAGCTTTATTGTTGCCAACCCCAAAGTGCATGCTAGCAAACTTGTAATAAAAGACCATTTTATGATGTTGATCGATTCTGTCACTAAAACTAATAAGCTCATTTTCAATATGAGGAATCAATTTTAAGCCTTCTTCGAAACTTCCATCAATAAAATGTTGATTAATACTATGAAAATTAGTGTAAAGGAAAACTAGAGTAGAAACATTTTCGTCTTTATTAAACTTTTGGTCACCTACAGTAGTTTTAAAGTGGTCTAATTTCTTTACAAATTTTGTCTTATTTCTAATAAAATAGATAGACTCTAAAAGGTAATTATTTCCTTTTAAAAAGAAAACAGGATTTAGATTAATCATACTTGGGTTTTGATAAAATAAATCTACCCATTTAGAAGCATATTTATAACAATTTAAAAAATCTTGCATTAAAAAACTGTACCATAAATGTGCTTTGTAAAGCCATAATTTCTCTCTAAAACCAACCTCTTTTAAATTGAATTTAGGTAGCCTATCATTGAAGTATTTAGTGACGATTAGACTTTCTTTCTCATTTTTAACATAACCTGTTTTTAATATAATACTATAAAGCTGTAAGGATAAGTTTGAGAGTTTACTTGCAATAACGTTTTGAGCGCTCAAATCTCGAGCTTGTACTGCCAATTCATCAGCTCGATTACTGATACTTCTAGTAATATATTGAGATTCAATAATTTTTTCTAGTTCAACAATTTCAAAAGCCATATTTTTTTCTTCATTAACTATGGCTAAATATTTGGCTTTATCTAAAATTTTTAAACTCTGTTTGTATAAACCTTTATGATATAAAATAGAAGCAAAGTCCAACTGTTCTCTGATTTGAGAACGTACATTTTGATGTGACGGATTTAATTTTAGGCTTATTAAAACCTGCTTGTATAAATGTGCTTTTACATTGGCAAGCTGTGTTTTTTTTACGATACCTGTTTTTAAAATAGCATTTTCGTTATAACCTTTTGCTTTGTCTAAAAGATTAAAAAGTTTTAAGAATTTAGAATCGGAATTGACACCTAGTCTCCCAACGTACAGTTTGAACTGTCGTTTTTCAGATTTCGTTAATGACTTTACTAACGAAAATAAATTATCTTTTTGGTCTTTAGTTGTCAATTTAAAATAGATTTAAATATTTGATAATCAAATACTTGATTTGCAAATTTGATTTTGAACATCGTAAAATTAAATCAAGAGTAAGGCATTTAAAAAATTTCAAAACTTAAATTCGTAAGACAATACTAAACTATATTTTGATATATGTCAAATAACAATATACAAATCTTCGATACAACACTTCGTGATGGTGAGCAAGTTCCAGGTTGTAAACTCAACACAGAACAAAAAGTAGTGATTGCGGAACAGTTAGATGCTTTAGGCGTTGACGTTATAGAAGCGGGCTTTCCAGTGTCAAGTCCAGGTGATTTTAAATCGGTTGAAGCCATTTCAAAAATTGTAAAGAACGCTACTGTTTGCGGTTTAACACGTTCAGTAGAAAACGATATCAAGGTAGCTGCAGAGGCTTTAAAGTATGCTGTAAAATCAAGAATACATACAGGTATAGGGACTTCAGAATCTCATATCGTCCATAAATTTAAAACAACTCAAGAAGATATTTTAGAGCGTGCTTTTGCAGCTGTAAAGTATGCAAAGTCTTTTGTTGAAGATGTTGAATTTTATGCTGAGGATGCAGGGCGAACAGACAATGAATATTTAGCAAGAGTATGTGAGGTAGCTATTAAAGCTGGTGCAACAGTTCTTAATATTCCTGATACTACTGGTTATTGTTTACCAAGTGAATATGGTGCTAAAATCAAATATTTAAAAGAGAATGTAAAAGGTATTGAAAAAGCAATTTTATCATGTCATTGCCATAATGATTTAGGTTTAGCGACAGCTAATTCTATTCAAGGTGTTATAAATGGGGCAAGACAAATTGAATGTACTATCAATGGCATAGGTGAACGTGCGGGAAATACAGCTTTAGAAGAAGTGGTGATGGTTTTAAAACAACATCCTTACCTAAATTTAGACACTAATATTAACACGTCTATGTTATATGGAATGAGTCAATTGGTGAGTGATAGTATGGGTATTTATACACAGCCAAATAAAGCGATCGTTGGCGCAAATGCCTTTGCGCACAGTTCTGGAATTCATCAAGATGGTGTTATTAAAAATCGGGAAACATACGAAATCATTGATCCTAAAGATGTTGGTGTTACTGAGTCTGCAATTGTATTGACTGCAAGAAGTGGTAGAGCGGCTTTAGCTTATAGAGCTAAAAATGTAGGTTATGAATTAACTAAACTACAATTAGATGATGTCTATGCTAACTTCTTAAGTTTTGCAGATAGAAAAAAAGAAATTAATGATAACGATATCCATCAAATCATTGAGACAAGTAAAGTTTATGAACAAATAATTTCAGCTTAGATGTCAAAAAAAACATTATTCGATAAAGTCTGGGATTCGCATGTGGTCAGTAGTATAGACAATGGTCCACAGATTTTGTATATAGATAAGCATTTAATACATGAGGTTACGAGTCCGCAAGCTTTCAATGAATTGGAAGATCGCGGAATTCCTGTTTTTAGACCCAATCAAATTGTGGCTACAGCAGATCATAATACTCCTACATTAAATCAAGATCAACCAATTAAGGATGCATTGTCTAGACAACAACTAGAGGAACTATCAGAAAATTGTAAAAAGAATAATATTACATTATATGAGTTAGGACATAAGTATAATGGAATAGTGCATGTAATGGCTCCAGAGTTGGGCGTGACACAACCAGGCTTGACCATGGTCTGCGGCGATAGTCACACTTCAACGCATGGTGCCTTCGGAGCCATTGCATTTGGCATAGGAACAAGTCAAGTCGCCCAAGTTTTTGCGAGTCAATGCTTGTTACTAACCAAACCCAAGAGTTTAAGAGTAACTGTTAATGGGAAATTAAAAAATGGCGTCTTACCAAAAGATGTCATTCTTTATATTATTTCAAAACTAGGAACTAATTCTGGTACAGGATATTTCTGTGAATATGCTGGGAATGTGTTCGAAGAGATGAGTATGGAAGGTCGTATGACTGTATGTAATATGAGTATTGAAATGGGAGCTCGTGGCGGAATGATTGCGCCAGATCAAACAACATTCGACTATGTGAAAGGAAGAAAATTTGCACCTCAAGGCGAAGCTTTTGATAAGAAAGTTGCCTATTGGAAAACGTTGCCAACAGATGAAGGTGCTGAGTTTGATCAAGAATATAGCTTTGATGCAGAGGATATAGAACCAATGATAACGTATGGAACAAATCCTGGAATGGGAATTAAGATTTCTGAGACAATTCCCGTAGATGAGAATCCTTCGTTCAAAAAGTCTTTAGCTTATATGAATTTTGAAGCTGGTGAAAGTTTAATAAATAAACCTATTAATTTTGTTTTTATAGGGAGTTGTACTAATTCTAGGATTGAAGATTTTAGAGTAGCAGCAAACTTTATCAAAGGAAAGAAAAAAGCTGATAATGTTACAGCATGGTTAGTGCCAGGAAGTAAGCAAGTAGAAGCTCAAATAATTGAAGAAGGTCTGAAAACAGTTTTTGATGAAGCTGGTTTTGAATTACGTCAGCCAGGTTGTTCAGCATGTTTAGCAATGAATGACGATAAGATTCCTCAAGGGGAATATTGTGTGTCAACGTCAAATAGAAATTTTGAAGGGAGACAAGGTCAAGGTTCAAGGACTATACTGGCAAGTCCATTAGTGGCTGCAGCGACAGCTGTTGAAGGTAAAATTATAGATATTTCAAAACATTTAAATTAATGGAAAAGTTTACAACATTACAATCTAGAGCCATTCCATTAAACATTGAGAATGTAGATACAGACCAAATTATACCAGCACGTTTTTTAAAAGCAACAGATCGTAAAGGGTTTGGTGATAATGTGTTTAGAGATTGGAGATATCATAAAGATGGATCAGTAAATTCTGATTTTGTACTTAACGATTCCAAATATTCTGGTAAAATTTTGGTTGCTGGCGATAATTTTGGATGTGGATCGAGTAGAGAACATGCTGCTTGGGCAATTACAGATTTTGGTTTTAAAGTCGTTGTGTCTAGTTTTTTTGCAGACATATTTAAAGGAAATGCCTTGAACAATGGCTTGTTACCTGTACAAGTTTCAGTTACATTTTTAAGTGACTTACTTCAGCAAATTGAGTCAAATCCACAAACAGAATTAGAGGTTAATCTTGAAAGTCAGACGATCTCAATAAAAGGTTCAAAATTATCTGAAGCTTTTGAAATAGATCCTTATAAAAAAACTTGCATGATTAATGGTTACGATGATATCGACTACTTGGTCAACAATAAAGAACAAATTGAAGCTTTTGAAGCTCAAAAAATATACTAACAAATTTTAGATGAAATTAGATATTGCGGTATTGCCAGGTGATGGTATAGGTCCAGAGGTTACAGCCCAAGCTATTAAGGCTTTGAAAACGATTGCTTCAGAATTCAATCATAATTTTAAATTCACCAATGCAGATGTTGGTGCTATAGCTATAGATAAACACAATGATCCATTGCCAGAGACAACTTTAGACTTATGTAAGTCTACAGATGCTATTTTATTTGGATCTATTGGTCACCCGAAATATGATAATGATCCATCAGCAAAAGTACGTCCAGAACAAGGACTTTTGAAGTTGAGAAAGGAACTAGGCTTATTTGCTAATATCAGACCAGTTAAAGCATATCAAACTCTGATAGATAAATCACCTTTAAAAGAACATATCATTCAAGGTACAGATATTAGTATCTATAGAGAATTAACAGGCGGGATTTATTTTGGCGAAAAACAATTGAGTGAAGATGGGAATACAGCTTCAGATCTATGTTTGTATTCACGTGAAGAAATAGAACGTATTACACATTTAGCTTTTAAAGCTGCACAATCTAGAAGCAATAAAGTTACTTTAGTAGATAAAGCTAATGTTTTGGAAAGTTCAAGACTTTGGAGAAAAGTGGTTACTG
Organism: Winogradskyella sp. PG-2; assembly: GCF_000828715.1. Classification (NCBI taxonomy): domain Bacteria; kingdom Pseudomonadati; phylum Bacteroidota; class Flavobacteriia; order Flavobacteriales; family Flavobacteriaceae; genus Winogradskyella; species Winogradskyella sp. PG-2. The sequence continues at coordinate 2,030,954 of NZ_AP014583.1, forward strand.
AAATTTCGGAAGACTATAAAGATGTTGAATTAGATTTCTTGTTTGTAGATAATGCAGCGATGCAAATGATTTTGAACCCAAAACAATTCGATGTTATTTTAACTGAGAATATGTTTGGTGATATTATTAGTGATGAAGCTAGTGTTATTGGTGGTTCTATAGGGTTGTTGGCCTCAGCATCGGTTGGGAATAAGTATGCCATGTTTGAGCCAATACATGGATCTTTTCCTCAGGCAACAGGAAAAGGGATTGCAAACCCAATTGCATCTATTTTATCTGCAGCAATGTTATTAGAGCATTTTGATTTACATGCAGAAGCTGAATTAATAAAGCAAGCTGTAGAGAAATCATTGAAATTAAATATTGGAACTCCAGATATTAATACTAAATACGATAATGTAACAACGAGTAAAGTTGGAGAATTTATTGAAGACTTTATCAGTAATCCAAACGATACCAATATGAACTTTACAAATATTCACTTAGGTCAATCAACAATCATATAATGCCAACACAACCAAAGCTTACACGATTTAATCAGAATGTCATGTCTAAGTATCAGATATACAATAGTATATTTATGACTTTACCATTTGATACTACAAGAAAAACGGGTGCGTTATTGCCTTTGTTTCATGAGACCTGTCAAAAAGGATTTGCTAATAAGGACAATCCTACGACAATTGTCGAAACGTTCTTTAAAAAATATCAAGCGAGACGTTCTCCTCAGAGTCAGATTAATTTACTGTTTAGATTCATTCAGTATATAGAGCGTCAGGTTGTATTATTTGATGCTATTGAAGATGCTGCTTTTCCAATGGTAAATAATATGGATGGTATAGGTACTTTAAGAAGTCTTAAAGAATCAGTTAGTGCTGATAATAAAATGGAGACGCTTCAGAAATATCTTGAAGAATTTAAAGTGCGCATCGTATTAACAGCACATCCAACTCAATTTTATCCTGGTTCTGTATTGGGGATTATTACAGATTTAACCGAAGCTATTCGTGAGAATGATTTGCTAAGGATTAATGATTTATTAGCTCAGTTAGGAAAAACACCATTTTTTAAACATAAAAAACCATCTCCATATGATGAGGCTGTGAGTTTAATTTGGTATTTAGAAAATGTGTTTTATAAGTCTTTTGGAACAATATACGATTACATTCAGCAAAATATATTTGATGGTAAACACATTGAAAATGATATTATAAATATTGGTTTTTGGCCAGGAGGAGATAGAGATGGAAACCCATTTGTGACTCCAGAAATCACGTTGAAAGTAGCGAATCGTTTGCGTGCAACAGTAATTAAAAATTATTATAGAGACGCACGTCGATTAAGAAGAAAGTTGACTTTTGAAGGTGTTGAAGAACGGATAGTAGTTTTAGAGACTGAACTTTGGAAGATTATTGTGAATAAGAACTCTAACCTAACTGCAGAGAGTTTTGCTTCAGAATTAATGGTAATTAAAGATGTGATTGTAAGAGAGCATCAGTCGCTTTATGTTAATGAAGTTAATAGTCTATTAAATAAAATTCATCTTTTTGGGTTCCATTTTGCGAACTTAGATATTAGGCAAGATAGTAGAAAGCATGCACAGTTTTTCAACGATATGGTGAATGCTTTAATAGATAGTGGAAGTTCTATTTTTCCCAAAAACTATCATGACTTATCAGAAAAAGAACAAGTCAAAATTTTATCAAAGGTTAAAGGTGAAGTTGATTTATCTTTAATAAAAGATGAAGAAACTTTGAAAGCGTTAAAAACCATGAAAGCTATTAAAACCATCCAAGGGACTAATGGTGAAAAGGCTGCAAATAGATATATCATTAGTAATAATCAAACAACACTACATGTTATGCAGTTGTTTGCTATGCTTAAGCTAGTTGCTTTTCAAGACGAATTAACGGTTGATGTCGGTCCACTTTTTGAAACGATTACTGATTTAGAAAATGCACCTGCAGTTATGGAGGAGTTATACACGAATCCAGAATATGCCGCGCATTTAAAATCACGTGGGAACAGACAAACGATAATGCTAGGTTTTAGTGATGGTACTAAAGATGGTGGGTATTTAATGGCGAATTGGGCTATTTATAAAGCCAAAGAGAATTTAACAAGAGTATCTCGAGAATACGGAATTAAAGTAATTTTCTTTGATGGTCGTGGTGGACCTCCTGCTCGTGGTGGTGGAAAAACGCATAATTTTTATGCATCTCTTGGACCAACTATTGAAGATAAAGAAGTGCAATTAACAATTCAAGGGCAAACTATTAGTTCTAATTTCGGAACTTTGGAATCATCTCAATACAATCTTGAACAATTAATAAGTTCTGGTATTCATAATAGCTTAAGTGATTCAGATTTAAGTATGCTTCCTGAAAATAGAGATGTGATGACTGATTTGTCTGAGCGTAGTTATAAAACATATTCAGATTTTAAAGCACACCCAAAATTCATTTCTTATTTAGAGCATATGAGTACATTAAAGTACTATGCAAAAACTAATATAGGGAGTAGGCCATCTAAGCGTGGTAAAGCAAAAGGTTTAGTGTTTGAAGATTTAAGAGCTATTCCTTTCGTTGGATCTTGGAGTCAATTAAAGCAAAATGTACCTGGCTTTTTTGGTGTTGGTACAGCTTTAAAACATTATGAAGATACTGGCGAATTCGAAAAAGTACAACGTCTATTTAAAACCTCAGATTTCTTTAAGACATTAATCGAAAATAGTATGATGTCTTTATCTAAATCATTCTTTGACTTAACAAGATATATGGCAGAAGATGCTGAGTATGGAGAATTCTGGACTATTATTCATGCTGAATATGAAACATCAAAACGTTTAATCTTAAAGTTAACGGGTTACAAAGAATTGATGCAAGAAGAACCAGCTGGTAGAGCTTCTATTGCGGTAAGGGAATCTATTGTATTACCATTGTTAACCATACAACAGTATGCGTTAAAGAAAATTCAAGAGTTAGAAAAAGCTGGCGTAGAACCAGATGATGAACAAATGAAGATTTTTGCGAGTATGGTAACTAGGTCATTATTTGGTAATATTAATGCGAGTCGTAATTCGGCTTAATAACTTTACATTATAATTAAAAAAGCTTGCTAAGTTTTTACTAAGCAAGCTTTTTTGTGTCTAAAAACTAAATCTTAAAAAAGCCCTAAAGCAAATTGCTTATAGGGCTTTATAACTCACAACTAATAATTTATTAAACAATCAATTTTAAAACTCTTAGTGCTCGTTTAATCTAAAGTCTGGGTATGCTTCCATTCCATGTTCGTGTGCATCTAGACCTTCTAATTCTTCGCGTTCAGAAACTCTTATTCCTACAGTTTTCTTCATTATAAAAATGATTAAGAATGAAGATACTAAACAGATAGCAGCGTAAGATACTACGCCAATAAGTTGACTAAGAAACTGTGCTCCACTTGCAAGATTTCCAAAGATTCCAACTGCTAAAGTTCCCCAAATACCACATACTAAGTGTACTGCAATGGCTCCAACAGGGTCATCTAATTTCAATCTATCAATTAATGATACAGCAAATACTATAATTGCACCCGCAATTGCACCAATAAGAATAGCATCAGTTGGGCTCATTTGATTTGCACCAGCTGTAATACCAACTAGACCTCCTAAGATACCATTAAGGAACATTGTTAAATCTAAATTTTTATAGCGAGTAAAAGATACTAAAGCAGAAACAACACCACCAGCTGCAGCAGCTAAACATGTAGTTACTAATGTTAATGATGTTAATGAAGGATCTGCTGATAAAACAGAACCACCATTAAATCCAAACCAACCTAACCATAAAATAATTACACCAGCAGTGGCTAATGGAATATTATGACCAGGAATTGCTTGTAGTTTTCCATCTTTGAATTTACCAATTCTGGAACCTAATAAGCAAACAGCTACTAGAGCAGCCCAACCACCAACAGAGTGGACTAATGTAGAACCTGCAAAATCATAAAATGGTGTTTCCATGGTATGTAAAAATCCTTCTCCCCATTTCCAAGAACCTGCGATTGGGTATATTAAACCAACGTAGATAATTGTGAAAACCATAAATGGCCCAATTTTCATACGTTCTGCTACAGCTCCGGATACAATTGTTGCTGCAGTTGCTGCGAACATACCTTGAAATAAGAAATCTGTCCAGTACGTGTAACCTTCATTATATGCTAAGTCTAAAGCACCATCTACCATAGGTGCATCTAATCCAAATCCAGCAAATCCAAATAAGCCTATATCTCCAGATTCAAAACCAGGATACATAAGATTGAATCCGACTAAACAGTAAAGCAATAAACCTACTGTGATAATAAATATGTTTTTAAATAATATGTTAATCGTATTTTTTTGACGTGTTAATCCGATTTCTAAAAATGCAAATCCTAAGTGCATAAAGAAAACTAGCGCTGTACAGATCATCATCCATACATTATTTGTAGTAAATATTTCCATGTGTTTATTTTAAAGTTTGTCCTCCTTTTTCTCCTGTTCGTATTCTGTAAACCTCTTCGATATGAGATACAAAGATTTTCCCATCTCCAACATCTCCTGTAGCTCCAGCTTCTAGTATTGCTTTTACAGTTACATCTTCAAAGTCATCATTGACAACGATAGATAAATAGCGCCTTTGAATATCACTCGTACTGTATGATACTCCTCTGTAAACGTGACCTTCTTTTTCGTTTCCAAGTCCTGTGACATCCCAATAGGAGAAGAAGTTTACACCAACTTCGTGCAGTGCATTTTTAACTTTAGAAAACTTAGATTTTCTAATAATTGCTTCAACTTTTTTCATAAAAAATTATTTAAAATAGTTAGTTTGACGACAAATCTATATAATATTAACCTATACCCTATAGGAAAAAGGGGTAATAAAGTAATTTTTGTAAATATTATATTTTATACCCTATATATTTTAGGTTTAAATAATTTTTGTGTTGAATTTTGTCTTTTTTTGAAATATTGATAAAAACAAAAACCTTTGGGATTTATATTCCAAAGGTTTTCTTTCTAACAACTAAATTATATAAACAATTTTAAGACTTTGTTAAAGACTTATTTAAATACATTGATTAATCATTACCCCTATCTCGTTTTCCTGGATAAGCAATTTCGCCATGTTCAGAAAGGTCGAGTCCAACAGTTTCTTCTTCTTCAGTAACACGAAGACCCATGGTAGATTTTAATATTTTAAAAACTATGAAAGATAATACAACTGCCCAAACAGCATAAGCTAAGCTTCCTAAAGCTTGTACGCCTAATTGGCCTGCACCACCACCATTAAAAAGTCCGATACCACCATCAGCGTCAATGCCCCAAAGACCAATAACCACAGTTCCCCAAACGCCAGCTGCACCATGTACTGAAGCTGCTCCAATTGCGTCATCGATTTTTAGTTTTTTCTCTATAAATTCAATTGAAAATACAACTATAACACCTCCAATTAAACCTGCAAAAACAGCTCCTATCGCAGACATGTTCCCACATCCTGCTGTAATACTTACTAAACCTGCTAAAGCTCCATTTAACGTTTGAGGTAAGTTCGGTTTTCCGTACCAAATCCATGTTGTTATTAATGCTCCTAATCCACCAGCTGCTGCTGCTAAATTTGTGATTAAAACCACATTAGAAGCTCCAACTGCATCAGCGCCTCCCCAAGCTAGTTGAGAACCACCATTGAAACCGAACCATCCTAGCCAAAGAATAAATACACCTAATGTTGCAAGTATTTGGTTGTGACCTGGTATTGGGAATACTTTACCGTCAACAAACTTACCAATTCTTGGTCCTACCATAATAGCAGCTACTAAAGCAGCCCATCCACCAACAGAGTGTACAATAGAGGAACCAGCAAAATCAATAAATCCAAGTTCTGTTAACCAGCCTGTTCCTTGCCATTGCCATCCACCAGCTATTGGGTAGATAAGAGCTGTCATTACAACTGAGAATATAACATAAGTAGAATATTTTGTACGACCAGCAATAGCTCCAGAAACTATGGTTGCGGCTGTGGCAGCAAACATGGTTTGAAAGAATAAATCAGCTCCTTCACCTTGCATTAATCCACTCCAGAAAAACCACCCATTAGAAGTATCTCCATACATTAATGAATAACCAACTAACCAATAAGTTAGTGAGCCAACACAAATGTCTAACAAGTTTTTCATTGCTATATTGGCAGCATTTTTAGAACGTGTCATTCCTGTTTCAACTAATGTGAAACCAGCTTGCATAAAGAATACTAAGATACCAGAAAGTAGCATCCAAAGCATTCCCATGTCGCCATTTATAGCAGCAACTGCAGCTTCAATTTCTGTAGGTTCAACAGCATCTTGCGCTATTGAAAGACTTGGGATAAGTGTTAAGAAATTAGTTAACATAATTATTTGTTTTAGTTAGTGTTTTTTTAGAACGAATAGATAGCAGCCAATACAAAAGATCCTAAACTTTTAGTTGCTGCTAGGTCGTTATCAATAAATGCATCATCAGAAGCGCTATCAAATCTAATTTCTGGTTTTATTATTAAATTATCTTCAATTGTAAAGCTTCCAGTTATTGTTGCAGCTATAACACTTGTGTCTTCTACACCAGATCCGATAGCTCCGAAAGCGCCATCTTCAGCAAAGTATTCCGTTCTTAATCCAATAGAGAAAGTGTCTGAAACCGTATATTGAGGATAAAGAGCTGCGCCCATAAATCCACCTGCATCATCTTCAAGACTTAAATACGCAGCATTAATTCCTAAGAAGAATTCGTCTGATATATTAAATCCACCAGTAAAATCAATCTCAAAGAAAGAAGGGTCTAGTAAAACATTTAAAAACTGGTCTTTGTAACCTAATTGAGCTCCAGCGGCATAATCTCCAGTTGGATTGAATTCTGTTAAATCAGTGTCATTGAATACACCAAGCATTAAACTAAAATCATCAGACAAAGCGAAATCAGCTTTCAAACCAGTATGGCTAAATGGGCCATAAGAGAATAAATAAGATGTGCTATAGTTGAAGTTAGCAACTGGCGAAATAACTTCGTAACCTAAAAATGTATTAAAGTTACCCATAGTTAATGTTACATTTTCACTTACGTTCCAGTATGCATATAATTGATTAACTATATCTCCAGTAGCTGAATACATCGGAGAAGCAAAAATTGCGTCTGTTCCTCTTGGGCCAAATACAAGATCTGCAACAAATCCAACTTTTTCGCCTTCGTAAGAAGCAACAAGATTAGCCATACCTAATGAGAAACCAGGTAAATTAGCAAAAGAAGATCCTGGTGCAATTGCGTTTTCATCGTTAGGTGCTGTTAAATTAGCTCTGTAATATGCATCTATACTACCGCTAAATTCAAATGATTTTTTTTCTTCTGTTTCTTCTTCTTGAGCAAATAAACTACATGCGATAAAAAACATTGAAAGGGTAAATAATTTTTTCATAATAATTATAATTTTAAAAATAGTTAGTTTGTGGACAAATCTATATTAAAATTAATTCTAACCTCTAAAAAAATAGGGTTAAAATGTGATTTTTATGAATATAATATTTTATACCCCCTAAATTTTAGGGTTAAATTATTTTTAAACGATTTTTTGATAAATTGATAATGCTGATAATCGCATTTTGCTAAGATTTAATAGTTGCATGTTTGCGAAATCGTTTTCGTGGTTAAGTACCGTATTTACTGAGTATTTTTAATTAACTAATCAACATTATATGCCGTTATTATTGCCAAATTTGCATTTAGAAAGCCCTTAATTATCGATATGCGAAAAGTGTTTCTACTTTTTTTTAAATAGGATTTTAGCCTATATATTAGAGGTGTAATAGGGCTTTAAAAACGCCTTTAAAATTTTCTGAATTATGCTGAAGAAACAAGGACTTTATTTACCGGAATTTGAACATGAAAATTGTGGTGCAGGATTTATATGTAACCTTAAAGGTGAAAAAACAAATCAAATAATACATGACGCATTAGAAATTCTTGTAAAGCTAGAACATCGAGGAGGAGTAAGTGCTGATGGTAAAACTGGAGATGGTGCTGGACTATTAATAGATATTCCTCACGCATATTTTAAACGTGTTTGCGGTTTTAAGGTTCCTGTTAAGGGGAAATATGCTGTTGGAATGGTGTTCTTACCAAAAAACAGAAACCAATACAAGTTTTGTAAAGACACGTTCGAAAAGGAAATCATCTCACAAGGGCTTTCTGTAATTGGATGGAGAGAGGTTCCTGTGGATTCTACACAATTAGGAGAAATAGCATTAGCATCAGAACCAAATATAGAACAGCTTTTTGTCGGAAAATCAAATGAAGTCTCTGAAGCTGACTTTAAAGCTAAACTTTATGCGGCAAGAAAGATAACAGAGCATATAGTGAGAAAATCTAAGATGTCTCAAAGTTCTTATTTCTACGTATCGAGTTTATCAATCAATACCTTAATATATAAAGGTATTATAATGCCAGAAGATATTGGTCCTTATTATAAAGACTTACAAGAAGACGATTTGGTAACGCGTTTAGCGTTAGTACACCAACGTTTTTCTACCAATACTATGCCGACTTGGGAATTGGCGCAACCGTTTCGATTTATGTGTCAGAATGGGGAGATTAATACGCTTCGCGGAAATGTAAGTCGAATGCGTGTTAGAGAAGAGATTATGAAAAGTGATGTTTTTGGGCCACAAATAGATAAGTTGTTCCCAATTATTTTACCAGGAAAATCGGATTCAGCGTCAATGGATATGGTAGTTGAATTGTTAACTCATACACGACGTTCTCTACCAGAAGTGATGATGATGATGATTCCAGAAGCTTGGGAAAAACATGCAACCATGTCACCAGAACGTAAAGCCTTTTACGAGTATAATGCTTGTATTATGGAGCCTTGGGATGGACCAGCTTCAGTGCCTTTTACAGATGGTAATTATATAGGAGCACTTTTAGATAGAAATGGTTTAAGACCTTCAAGATATACAGTCACTAAAAGCGGAAAGCTTATTATGTCGTCTGAAATAGGTGTGGTAGACATTGCACCTGAAGATGTAGAAAGTCACGGTCGTTTGGAGCCTGGGAAAATGTTCTTGGTAGATATGAATCAAGGACGAATCATCAATGACGAGGAAATTAAAAGTAAGATCGTTAAAGAACGACCATACCAAGAATGGTTGGATAAAACTAGGTTGCATTTAAAAGACATTCCTTATACAGGTGAAACATGTCCGATTGAAACTTTAGATATTAAAACAAGACAACGTTTATTTAACTATACGTACGAGGACATTCAGGAGGTTATTACACCAATGGCTCAGAAAGCAAAAGAGGCTTTGGGTTCCATGGGAATTGATACACCTTTAGCAGTTTTATCAAATAAACCTCAGTTAATTTCAAACTACTTTAAGCAATTATTTGCTCAGGTTACAAATCCACCTTTAGATGGGATTAGAGAAGAGATTGTAACGGATATTAGTCTGTCGTTAGGAAAGGATAGAAACATATTTAGCATTACTGAACGACAGTGTAGAAAGCTAAAAATTCAGAATCCAGTAATTTCAAATGATGATTTAGCAAAAATTAGAAACATACAAGTTGAAGGTTTTAAAGCGGAAACAATTGAGTTATTGTACCAAAAAGATAAAGGTCTTAATGGGCTAGAAGATGCTTTGGATAATATTATTATTCAAATTGAAAAAGCACTGACTAGAAAAACAAACATTATCATCTTATCAGATAGAGGTGTAAACAAAGTAATGGCACCAATTCCGGCATTGTTAGCGTGTTCTTATGTTAGTCATCAAATGAACCGTTTGCGTAAACGTTCTTATTTCGATATAATTATAGAATCTGCGGAACCACGTGAGCCTCATCATTTTGCAACTTTATTTGGATATGGAGCAAGTGCTGTAAATCCGTACATGGTAAACGAAATCATTAGAATGCAAGTTACGGATGGTTTCATTACTGATATGGATGAGCAAAAAGCGGTTGATAATTTCAATAAAGCTATTGGAAAAGGAATTCTTAAAGTAATGAACAAAATAGGAATTTCAACATTACGTTCATATAGAGGTTCTCAAATATTCGAAATTGTTGGTTTTAATTCTCAATTCGTAGAAAAATATTTCCCATACACAGCATCTAGAATTGAAGGTATTGGATTGTACGAAATAGAAAAGGAAATAGATAAACGATATCAGCATGCTTATCCGAGTAATGTGCTTGATAAGCGTTTAGGCTTAAATATTGGTGGAGATTATAGATGGAGACGTAATGGAGAAAAGCATTTATTTAATCCAACAACAGTTGCGAAATTACAACAGGCAGTTAGATTAAGTGATCAAGCGAGTTATGATGTTTATGCTAAAAATATCAACGAGCAATCTAAAAATTTAATGACAATCCGTGGGTTGTTTGAATTTAATAATATCGATCCAATTCCTATTGAAGAAGTTGAACCTTGGACAGAAATCGTAAAACGTTTCAAAACAGGCGCCATGTCTTATGGCTCAATTTCAAGAGAAGCTCATGAAAATTTAGCCATAGCGATGAACAGAATTGGTGGGAAATCTAATTCTGGAGAAGGTGGAGAAGATAGAAAACGCTTTCAGCCTGATGTTAACGGAGATAGTAGAAACTCTGCAATAAAGCAAGTGGCTTCTGGTCGTTTTGGTGTGACGTCTCATTATTTAACGAATGCCAAAGAGATTCAAATTAAAATGGCTCAAGGAGCAAAACCTGGAGAAGGTGGTCAATTACCTGGTGAAAAAGTGTTGCCATGGATTGCTGCAGCCAGAAATTCTACACCATTTGTAGGTTTAATTTCGCCACCACCACATCACGATATTTATTCTATAGAAGATTTAGCACAATTAATTTACGATTTAAAAAATGCAAATCGAGATGCAAGAATTAATGTCAAATTAGTATCAGAGGTTGGTGTTGGTACTATTGCAGCAGGTGTGGCCAAAGCAAAAGCAGATGTTGTACTTATTGCTGGTTACGATGGAGGAACAGGTGCTTCTCCATTAACCTCATTAAAACATGCAGGCTTGCCATGGGAACTTGGTTTAGCCGAAGCACAACAAACTTTGGTGCTAAATAATCTAAGAAGTCGAATTGTTGTAGAATGTGATGGTCAATTAAAAACAGGTCGTGATGTTGCAATTGCAGCATTATTAGGGGCAGAAGAATTCGGATTTGCAACAGCACCATTAGTTGCTTCAGGATGCATTATGATGCGTAAATGTCATTTAAATACTTGTCCTGTCGGAATTGCAACACAAGATAAAGAGTTACGTAAAAACTTTAAAGGCACACCAGAACACGTTATTAATTTCTTCTACTATATAGCTGAAGAGTTAAGAGCGATTATGGCAGAGCTTGGATTTAGATCAATGGCAGAAATGGTTGGCCAAACCCATAAGATAAATGCTAACAAAGCCATTAAACACTACAAAGCTAAAGGTCTAGATCTATCATCGATTTTGCATAGACCAGAAGTTTATAATACAATGACGGTTAAGAATACTGAGAAGCAAGAACATAATTTAGATAATGTTTTAGATTTCAAAATTTTAAAGGATTCTCATCGTGCGTTATATAGAAAAGAGCAGATGACTTTATCATATCCAATTAAGAATACTAACCGAACTGTTGGTGCGATTGTGAGTAATGAAATTTCAAAAATATATGGTCATTTAGGGTTACCAGAAGATACCTTAAATATCAATTTTGAAGGTTCAGCGGGACAAAGCTTTGGTGCTTTTGGTGCACATGGCTTAACTTTTAAACTTGAAGGAAATACAAATGATTATTTAGGTAAAGGCTTGTCTGGAGCTAAGCTTATTGTAAAGAAACCTGCAAAAGCAGATTTTGTAGCAGAAGATAATATTATTATAGGTAATGTGTGTTTATTCGGAGCAGTGAACGGTCAGGCTTATATCAACGGAATAGCTGGAGAACGTTTTGCTGTAAGAAACTCTGGCGCAACTGCCGTAGTAGAAGGTGTAGGTGATCATTGTTGTGAATATATGACTGGTGGAAAAGTAGTTGTACTTGGTAAAACGGGTAGAAATTTTGCAGCAGGAATGAGTGGAGGTGTAGCTTATGTTTATGATCCAGAAAACAAGTTTGTAAATGGTTTATGTAACACTGAAACGATTGCCTTTGAAAAGATTCTCAAGAAAGATGCTAATGATTTAAAAGGACTTATTGAGAAGCATGTAAAATACACCAATAGTGATAGAGGATCTGAATTATTGGCGGATTGGCAAACAAGTTTAAGTCATTTCGTACGTGTAATGCCAACAGAATACAAAAGGGCTTTAAAGCGTTTAGAGACAGAAGAACAAATGGTTGAAGAATTAGAAACAGTATAGGACAATGGGAAAAGTAACAGGTTTTAAAGAATTCGAAAGAAAAGATGAAAAGTACACATCTGTAAAGGATCGTGTTAAGAATTATAAAGAGTTTACAGTGCCTTTAAATGATAAGGACATGACGGAACAAGGGTCGCGATGTATGGATTGTGGAATTCCATTTTGTCATAGTGGTTGTCCACTAGGTAATCTAATTCCAGATTTTAACCACATGGTACATCAAGGTGAATGGCAAAAAGCCTCTTGGATTCTACATTCAACAAATAATTTCCCAGAATTCACAGGGCGTCTATGTCCTGCGCCATGCGAGCAAGCATGTGTTTTGGGTATAATTGAAGATCCAGTATCGATAGAAAATATTGAAAAAAATATTGTAGAGCGTGCCTTTAAAGAAGGTTGGATTAAGCCACAGCCACCAAAAACAAGAACAGGTAAAACCATTGCTGTTGTTGGTTCTGGTCCTGCAGGTTTAGCTGCAGCGCAACAACTAAATAGAGCTGGTCATACAGTTACTGTTTTTGAGCGAGATGATGCTATTGGAGGTTTATTACGTTACGGAATTCCTAATTTTAAAATGGAAAAAGGTATCATAGATCGTCGTTTAGCAATCCTTGAAGCGGAAGGCATTGTCTTTAAAACCAATGTTAATGTTGGCTTAAATTATGATGTTGAAGATTTAAAAGCCTTTGATGCGACTGTCCTTTGTGGTGGCGCAACTGAAAGACGAAGTTTACCAACTCCAGGCATAGATGCTGATGGAGTTGTACAAGCCATGGATTTTTTAACACAACAAACTAAGGTTGTTTTTGGTCAGAAAATTAAAGATCAAGTTTTAGCTACAGATAAAAACGTCATTGTCATTGGAGGTGGCGATACAGGATCGGATTGTATTGGTACATCGAATCGTCAAGGTGCAAAATCGGTAGTTAATTTTGAAATTATGCCCAAACCACCAGGTCATCGTTCACCTACAACACCTTGGCCTTATTGGCCGTTGCAATTAAAGACGTCTTCTTCTCATAAAGAAGGAGTGGAACGTAATTGGTTAATTAATACAAAGGAATTTGTAACTGACAAAAAAGGGAAATTAACCGCTTTAAAAACGGTGAATGTAGAATGGGAAATGATTCCTGGTGAGCGTCCAAAATTAATAGAAATTGCAGGTACAGAAAAAACTTGGCCATGCGATTTAGCTTTATTGGCTTTAGGTTTTACAGGTCCAGAATATACAATTGCAGATCAATTGGGTTTAGATAGAGACGTGCGATCTAATTATAAAGCGAGCTATGGTAAATACCAAACTAATATTCCAAACATTTTTACAGCTGGAGATATGCGTCGAGGACAATCCTTAATTGTTTGGGCAATTTCTGAAGGAAGAGAAGCTGCTCGCCAAGTTGATATATACTTAATGGGTAAATCTGATTTGGCAACTAAAAATGCTGATGGCGATTTGGTAGGGTTGTAAATAAATTATACAATGAATCTTTCTACTGCTATAAAATATAAGGGTATGTCTATTTGTTAGAGTAGAAGTAAAAGCATCTGTTTTCAGATGCTTTTTTTATTTAGGATACTTAGCTCGAATATCATCTAAACACAAATTATGAATACTACCAATATGAGAGTGTTCTTTTTCTAAATCTGGTTGATAGGTGTTATTTTGAACTTGACCGCCAATTTGCTGATACGCTTCTCTAAAGGACATACCATTCACTACTAAATTATTAATGCTATCTACTGTAAATAAGTATTTATATTTATCATCGTTGAGATCAACGTCTTTAACAATGATTTGTTGAATGGCATAATTAAAGATGTCTAAGATGTCTTTTACATCTTCAAAAGCATTGATAATATTCTCTTTTAATAATTGAAAATCTCTATGGTATCCACTTGGTAAATTGTTAGTGATTAAAAGCATTTCAGTATGCAACGCCTGAATTTTATTACTCTTTCCTCTAATGAGTTCAAACACATCAGGATTCTTTTTGTGTGGCATAATACTGCTACCAGTAGTCAACTCATCTGGGAATGAGATAAACCCAAAATTCTGACTCATGTATAAGCAAATATCCATGGCGAAACGCGCCATGGTATTACATAAACCGCCTAATGCACTCGCAATTGCACGTTCACTTTTTCCTCTACTTAATTGTGCAGCAACAACGTTATATTTTAAAGTGGAAAAGCCTAATTCTTTGGTAGTAATATTTCTATCGATAGGAAATGAACTTCCGTAACCAGCTGCGGAACCTAATGGGTTTTGATCTGCAATTTTAGAAACTGCATTTAATACATGCACATCATCGATTAATAATTCTGCATAAGCAGAAAACCATAAACCAAATGAAGAAGGCATGGCAACTTGTAAATGCGTATAACCTGGTAACAATTGTTTTTTGTGAGTTTCAGCTAAATCTAAAAGTGTATTGAAAAACGTTTTTGTTTTGTTATTAATAATTTCAAGATTGTCCTTATAATATAATTGAAGAGCTACTAAAACCTGATCATTTCTAGAACGTGCAGTATGAATTTTTTTACCTACATCACCTAAGGTTTTTGTGAGCTCGTGTTCAATTTTTGAATGTACATCTTCAAATGATCCTTCTATTATAAAAGTGCCTTTTTCAATAGATTTTGATAGACCGTTTAATCCTGATTTAAGTTGTTGTAATTCATCAGAAGTGATAATTCCAATAGACTCTAACATTATCGCATGTGCTAATGAGGCTTGAACATCATATTTAGCAATTTGCATGTCAATTTTTCTGTCGTTTCCAACTGTAAATTGTTCTATTTTTTTATCTATTGAAAATCCTTTATCCCAAAGTTTCATAATACCTTATTTAGTAATTTAATATAAATGTCAATCCCTTCTTCAATCTCAGCTAAATAAATAAACTCATCCGCTGTATGTGATCGTGTGCTATCTCCAGGTCCTAATTTTAGAGATGGGCAACTCAAAACTGACTGATCTGATAATGTTGGCGAACCATAGGTTTCTCTTCCTAAGGCAATACCAGCTTTTACCAAATCGTGATGCACAGGAATAGATGATGAATTCAATCGCAAACTTCGCGCATTGATACTCGCACATGGAGATTTTTGCGTTAATATATCTGCAATTTCCTGATTAGAATATTTATCATTCACACGAACGTCAACAACCAAATCAACTTCAGATGGAACAGCATTATGTTGTTTTCCAGCATTAATTTGAGTTACTGTCATTTTTACATCACCTAGAACAGGTGATTTCTTTTCAAACTTATAATCTTGAAACCATTTTAAGACATCAATCGTATTATAAATGGCATTGTCTGTATTTGGATGTGCTGCGTGACTGGCAGTTCCTTTCACTTTTGCGTCAAAAACGACCAAGCCTTTTTCTGCAATTGCCAAATTCATTAATGTTGGTTCACCAACGATAGCAACATCTATATTTGGTATGACAGATAACATACTATTTAATCCATTTGGTCCACTACTTTCTTCTTCAGCAGAAGCAACGATAACTAAGTTGTAGTTCAGGTTTTTCTTTTTGTAGAAGTATGTGAATGTTGCGATTAAAGACACTAAACAACCACCAGCATCATTACTGCCTAAACCATATAATTTCCCATCTTCAACAATGGCTTTTAATGGATCTTTCGTATACCCATTATTAGGTTTTACCGTATCGTGATGTGAGTTTAACAGTAATGTTGATTTACTCTCATCAAAATATTTATTGGTTGACCAAATATTATTTTCGCTTCGTTTATAAGGAACCTTATTTGTAGTAAACCAATTTTCAATGAGTAATGCCGTCTTATCTTCTTCAGATGAAAACGACTGTGTTTCAATGAGCTGCTTTAATAAAGCTATAGCTTCTTTTGTGAGTTTTTCTATCATTTTTGAATGGTTGTAAAAAGCGCATTAGTGGTAAATAACATACTTGGTTTTCCGATACAAACTTTTTGTACATGATGATTTATCGCATGAAAGCAGTTGTTTAGTTTTGGTAACATGCCTTCAAATATGATGTTGTTATGCTTTAATGTTTTATAGGTTTCGGTGTTGATGGTTTCAATAACAGAATCGTCATTTTCTAGGTCTTCTAATACACCATTTTTCTCGAAACAATAATAAAGCTCTGTGTTGTAGATAGAAGCAAATCCAATCGCTAATTCAGAGGCTATTGTGTCTGCATTTGTGTTTAATAATTGCCCTTTTTCATTATGAGTAATCGCACAGAAAACAGGTGTGACAGAATTATTTAATAGCACTTCAAGGGTTTTAGTGTTAACTTGTTTTACATCGCCTACAAAACCGTAATCTATGGGTTGAGTTGGTCGTTTTACAGATACAATTGAGTTTCCGTCTGCGCCAGAAAATCCAATAGCGTTACAATCATTTACTTGTAATTGAGCAACTATCTTTTTATTGATTTTACCAGCATATACCATTGTAATAATGTCTAAAGTTTCGTTATCTGTGATACGTCTGCCTTCATTCATTTTTACAGGAACATCCATTTGTTTGGCTAACTGTGTCGCTAGCTTTCCACCTCCATGCACTAATATTTTTGGTCCGTTAAGGTGAGCAAACTGAATTAGAAATGATTCCAAAGATTGACTGTCGTCAATTATATTACCTCCTATTTTTATGATTTTTAGTGTTTCCATATTAGATATTTTCTAATAATTGTTTCAACACAACTTGTGCTGCAAAAGTTCTATTGTTAGTTTGTTCTATGACGACAGATTGTTCGCTATCTAAAACGGCATCTTCTACAACAACATTTCGTCTTACTGGTAAACAATGCATAAATTTGGCATTACCTAATTTTGCCTTGGTCATCATCCAATTTTTATCTTGACTTAAAATCTTCCCATAATCATTATAACTGCTCCAATTTTTCACATACACAAAATCAGCATCTTTTAATGCGTCTATCTGATTGTAATTAATAGTTGAGTTTCTAGTTATTTCTGTATTCAATTCATAACCTTTAGGATGTGTAATCGTCAAATCTACATCTAAATCTTGCATCATTTCTACAAATGAATTCGCAACTGCCTGTGGTAACGCTTTTGGATGAGGTGCCCAAGACAATACTACTTTCGGCGTCTTTTTTTCTGTTAATTCTGAAATGGTTATTGCATCTGCTAGTGCTTGTAATGGATGTGCTGTAGCACTTTCCATATTGATGATTGGTACTGATGCATGTTTTTGAAAGTTATTGAGCACATATTCTGATTCATCTTTAGCCTTATCTTCTAATGTCGGAAATGCTCTTACAGCAATAATATCTGCATATTTTGAAATGACTTGAGCCGCTTCCTTGATATGTTCAGATGTGTTGACATTCATAACCGTTCCATCTTCAAATTCTAAATTCCAAGCGTCATTTATATTTAAGATCATAACATTCATGCCTAAATTTTTCGCAGCTTTTTCTGTACTCAATCGTGTACGCAAACTCGAATTAAAAAATAGCATAACTAGGGTTTTATGCTTTCCTAAATCTTCAAATTCAAAAGGGTTCATTTTTAATAATATCCCCTCTTTTATAAGTTCTGAAACGTTAGAGATGTCTTTTAAAGTTGTATATTTTTTCATCTTAATTTAATTCTTTATGTAAAGCATCAAAAAATCTATCAATGTGTTTTTTCTGAACGGTTAAAGGAGGAAGAATTCTAATTAAATTAGGGTTCTTAGCTCCTCCTGTAAATATGTGATGTTTAAATATGAGTGTTTTTCGTAATTCTGAAATCGGAAAATCAAACTCTAATCCTAACATTAATCCTCTTCCTTTAATGGTCTTTAGCTTTGGTAATGTTTTGGCTTTTTCAATAAAGTACTCGGAAATATCTGAAGCATTCTGCATGAGGTTTTCCTGCTCTAAAACTTTTAAAACTGCGCTTGTTGCCGCACAAGCTAAATGATTGCCACCAAATGTGGTGCCTAATAAACCAAAAGAAGCTTTTATTGATGGATGAATTAAAATCCCACCGACAGGAAATCCGTTACCCATACCTTTAGCAATTGAGATAATATCTGGTGTAATATGATGTTTTTGAAAAGCAAAAAAATCGCCAGTTCTTCCAAATCCGGATTGTACTTCGTCAGCAATTAATGCTGTTTTGTATTGCTTGCAGAGTCTATCTAGTCCTTGATAAAATTCAGTTGTACTTTGGTCTAATCCACCAACACCTTGTATAAATTCTATAATTATAGCACAAGTTTCATTTTGTTTTAAAATTTGTTCAACTGCATATAAATCGCCTAATTCTATGATTTCGACTTCTTGTTGTGCATTAATAGGTGCGATAATTTTCGCATTATCTGTTGCTGCAACTGCAGCAGATGTACGACCATGAAATCCATTTTTAAAAGCAATTACTTTTTTCTTTCCATTATGAAATGAAGCTAATTTTAAAGCATTTTCATTGGCTTCAGCACCTGAGTTACATAGAAATAATTGGTAGTCTATACAACCCGTAAGTTCTTCTAATTTATCTGCTAATTCAACTTGAAGTGGATTCTGAATGGCATTACTATAAAAGCCTAATGTTGAAACCTGATTTGAAATAGCTAACACATATTCTGGATGTGAATGCCCAATAGAGATCACAGCATGTCCTCCATAAAGATCTAAATACTCAATATTTTTATCATCATAGACATAAACATCTTTTGCCTTTACAGGCGTAACATCATATAAAGGGTAAACATTAAATAAACTCATATCTGCTCTTCTTTTATGGTATTAATTTTATTGAACGAAGCAACCATACCTTGTATTAATGACGAGCTTAATCCTTTATGTTCCATGTGATTTAAACCAGTAATTGTACAACCCATAGGTGTGGTTACTCTGTCAATTTCTTCTTCAGGATGATCTCCATTGGTAATTAATAAGTTGGCTGCACCTTCTGAGGTATGCATTGCTAGTTCTTGTGCTTCTTTAGCGTCAAATCCTAATTGAATTGCAGCTTGCGTTGTGGCACGTATTAATCGCATCCAAAACGCAATTCCACTGGCACATACTACTGTTGCAGCTTGCATTTGAGATTCAGGTATTACTAGTGTATGTCCTAATCTATTGAAAATGGCTTCTGCAATCGGAATACGTTTTTTACCTTTTTCATTACTACACAAGCACGTCATTGATTTCCCGACTGCAATAGCAGTATTTGGCATAGCCCTTATGATAAATTGGTCATTGCCAATTTGAGATTCAATTTTTGGAATTAAATAACCTGTTATAGTCGAAATCACTACATGATTTTCCGTCAAATATGGTTTCACGTCGTTTAATATTTGCTCAAAATGTGCTGGTTGTACAGCAAAAATTAAAATATCAGACTGCTTTGTAGCCTCAATATTATCAGTAGTTAACACAACATTTTTGTAGCCTTCGAATTCTTGAATGTCATCTAAATTCCTTTTAGTTAAATACAATGTTGTAATTGCATTGTTGGTTATCAATCCTTTTGCGATAGACTTACCTAAGTTTCCTGTTCCTATGATTGCGATTTTCATGTGTATTAATTTTAAAAGAAATTAGCTTTAAGATTTAATCCTTCTGTTTCATTAAAACCAAAGGCTAAATTCATGTTTTGGATTGCTTGTCCTGAAGCACCTTTTAAAAGGTTGTCTATAATGCTTGTAACCAATAATTTATTATTGTGTTTATGCAAATGAATAATACATTTATTAGTGTTTACCACTTGCTTTAAATGAATGTCTTCATCTGATACAAACGTGAATGCTGCATTTTTGTAATAGTTCTTATATAGTGATTTAGCATCTTCTAATGTACCATTAAAAGTGGTATAAGCAGTTGCAAAAATTCCTCTTGAAAAATTACCACGATTTGGCATAAAATGGACCTCAGAATCAAAATCACCTTGTAATTGATCTAGGGTTTGATTTATTTCACCTAAATGCTGATGTGTAAATGCTTTATAATGCGAAAAGTTATTATCTCGCCAAGTAAAATGAGTGGTCTTAGATAAAGATGTTCCTGCTCCAGTAGCACCTGTAACTGCATTGATATGAATATCTTTACTAATTAAATTAGCATCTGCTAATGGTAATAGAGCTAGCTGAATTGCTGTTGCAAAACAGCCTGGATTTGCAATATAATTAGCAGCTGCAATAACTTCTTTTTGTAATTCTGGCAATCCATATATAAAGTCTTTTCCATTAAAAATCTTATTGGCTTCAAGTCTGAAATCGTTACTTAAATCAATGATTTTTGTGTTCTCAGAAAATGTGTGTTGATTTAAAAATGCGGTTGAATTACCATGACCCAAACAAAGAAATAATACATCGACATGAGCATTAATTTCATTTGTAAAACTCATTTCTGTAGAACCTACTAAATCTTGATGTACCTTGTATAGTTTATTGCCTGCATTCGATGTGCTAAACACAAAATCTATCCTTGTTTGCTCATGATTTAATAACAATCTAATCAATTCGCCTGCTGTATATCCAGCACCTCCTATAATTCCTGCTTTAATCATAATCCTGAATTTACCTGTTGATAGATTTTGTTTTGATTGCCAACGATTTTAATAAAACCTTTAGCTTCATCTGCTGTCCAACCTTTATTTTCTTCACCATAACTTCCGAATTTGGCATTCATTAAATCATGCTGAGATGAGATTCCATCTAGAGTGAAATGATATGGTTTCAATGTTACAGTAACATCACCAGAGACATTAGTCTGACTGTTCTGTAAAAAAGCTTCCATGTCTCGCATTACTGGATCTAGATATTGACCTTCGTGTAAATGCATGCCGTAGAAATTAGACATGTAATCTTTGTGTTGCAATTGCCATTTCGTTAAGGTGTGCTTCTCTAAAAGATGATGTGCCCTTATGATGATTAATGCTGCTGCAGCTTCAAATCCAACTCTGCCTTTAATACCAACAATAGTGTCACCAACATGAATATCTCTACCAATAGCATAAGCTGATGCTAAATCATTAAGTAGTTCTATATTCTTATCCGCTGAATCGGCTTTTCCGTTTACAGTTGCTAATTCACCTTTCTTAAAAGTCAATATAACTTTCTCTTCGCCATCTTTCTTTAACTGTGAAGGGTATGCAGATTCTGGTAGTGGTTGTTCTGAAGTCAAAGTTTCTTCTCCTCCAACACTTGTTCCCCAAAGCCCTTTGTTAACTGAATATTTGGCTTTGTTCCAAGACATGTCGATACCATTTTCAATGAGGTAATCGATCTCTTGTTGTCTTGTTAATTTACCATCTCTAATAGGTGTAATTATTTCAATTTCTGGCGCTAAAGTCTGGAAAATCATATCGAACCTTACTTGGTCATTTCCTGCTCCTGTACTTCCGTGAGCAATATATTTAGCATTAATGCTTTTTGCATATTGAATAATTTCAATGGCCTGAATAATACGCTCAGCACTTACTGACAAAGGATACGTGTTGTTTTTAAGTACATTTCCAAAGATTAAATACTTAATCACTTTATCATAATACGATGCAATAGCATCAATATTTTTATACGTAGAGACACCCATTTTGTAGGCGTTACTCTCAATGGTTTTAATTTCTTCTGAAGTAAAACCACCTGTATTTACGCTTACTGCATGTACATCATAACCTACTTTACTTAAACTTACAGCACAATAAGATGTATCTAATCCACCACTATATGCAATTACTAATTTGCTCATTTTTTGTCTTTTTTTAAGAACATAGATTGTTTGATATTTTTCAACCTTGTCCAAACTTTTTTATCAATTTTTTGTTTTTCTTTAGTCACCTCTTCCTTTTTATTAGGATCATAAAGCATACCAGTGCACAAGCACATTTTTTGCTCGGTTCTTGTTAAGACGTCAAAATTTTTACAAGTCTGACAGCCTTTCCAGAAGGATTGATCATCTGTTAATTCAGAGAATGTTACAGGCTTATAACCTAAATCACTATTCATTTTCATTACAGCTAGACCAGTAGTGATACTAAAAACTTTTGAGTCTGGAAACTTGGTTCTAGAATGCTTAAAAATCACTTTTTTGATTTTCTTGGCAAGACCTTGCTTTCTGAAATTTGGATGGACAATTAATCCTGAATTAGCAACAAATTTTCCGTGTCCCCAAGATTCGATATAGCAAAAGCCTGCAAATTGATCTCCATCTAAAGCAATAACCGCATTACCATTTTCCATTTTGGTAATGATGTATTCTGGTTGTCGCTTTGCGATACCAGTCCCTCTGACTTGTGCAGCTTCTTCGATAGTTTTGCAGATGATGTCTGCATAAACTGTATGTGATTTATCAGCAATAACAATTTTCATTGTAATTGAGTTTTAATTTAATAATGTGTTTTTGTTTTTGAAATCTGAACCGGACTCACCTAAGTTCAATACATTGAAATACACCCTAAGGGCGACGCGGAAAAAAGCGGCGTACAAAATCATGATTATCTGAAGAGATAATTAAGTGTTGAAACGGATATTTGAAATTTGATTTGTACACAATAAAAAATAAAAAATGAATATAGAGTTAACTGCTAAGTAGAAGTATTAGCGGCGGCGTATAAGTCTGGGTGCTCTATAATTTTGTGCAATCATAATGCCAATTTACATATTAAATTATTAATGACAAGAGATAACATCTTCTTTTATATAATATTTATGAATTTCTAAAAAAATGACTTTTCAAATTATAAATATCTCATTGAGATGCTGTTTTGTTTAAAGAATATAATCAGTACTTACAAAGTTTGAAGCCCTAGAATCTAATAAATCCTTTAAAATTGCATTGTTGTAATCGTTGTCTTTTGAAGCTACGAAAGTTCTAATTGAAAATGAACGTAAGGCATCATGAACACTCAAGGTTGCTACTGCTGAATCTTTTCGACCTGTAAATGGATACGCATCTGGTCCACGTTGACAAGAGCTATTTAAATTCACTCTACAAACTAAATTTACGAGTGTATCAATTAAAGGTGCTAAGGTTTTCACATCTTTACCAAATAAACTTACTTGCTGTCCATAGTTTGAATCTGCCATTTCGTCTAAAGGTTCTTCTATATCTGAAAATGGAATAACAGGAATTACTGGGCCGAACTGTTCTTCTTCGTAAACACGCATTTCTTTTGTTATAGGATACAAAACTGCAGGGAAAATATAATTCTCAGTAGTATCACCTCCTTTAGAGTTAATAATTTTTGCTCCCTTTTCGATGGCGTCATCTATTAATCCTTGGATATACGATGGTTTATCTGGTTCTGGTAAAGGAGTTAATTTAACTCCATCTTCCCAAGGGTTCCCAAATTTTAGAGCATCTACTTTTTCTGAAAAACGTTTATTGAATTCCTCTACGACTACTTCATGAACATATAATACTTTTAGTGCCGTACAACGTTGTCCATTAAAAGATGTTGATCCTGCAATACATTCGTTTATGGCTAAATCTAAATCAGCATCTGGTAATACAATTGCGGGATTCTTAGCTTCTAAACCTAATACCATACGCAAACGGTTACTTTTTGGATGTTCGTTTTGTAATGCATTTGCCGATTTACTGTTTCCAATTAAAGCCAAAACATCAACACGCCCATCTCTCATAATAGGTGTTGCTATAGTTCGTCCTCTTCCATAAATAACATTTACTACACCTTTAGGAAAACTATTTTGAAAAGCTTCTAATAATGGCGATAATAATAAAACACCAATCTTAGCAGGTTTAAAAATGGTAGTATTTCCCATCATTAAGGCAGGAATTAAAAGTGCAAATGTTTCATTTAATGGGTAATTATATGGGCCTAAACAAAGTACTACTCCTAATGGGCCTCTTCTAATATGTGCATTAACACCAGAGTTTTTTTCAAATTTGGCACTATTACGATCCATTTGTTTGTAATCTTCAATGGTATCGTAAATGTATTCAACAGTTCTGTCAAATTCCTTTTCTGAATCCGGAAGGTTCTTACCAATTTCCCACATTAAAAGTTTTACAACTTCTTCTCGCTTGGTTTTCATTTGCTCAACAAACTTTTCCATACAAGCAATACGATCTACTACTTTCATTGTTGGCCATAAACCTTGCCCTTTATTATAAGCAGAAACAGCAGCATCTAGTGCAGATAGTGCTTCTTTTTTACCTAAAGTTGGTATAGTTCCAAGTAAAGTTGGTTTATAGTCTTTTGTCGAAGATATTGTAGAATAAACATTGGATGTATCACCTCTCCAAATTTTTAATTCGCCTCCTACTAAATAACTGTTTTGATTTACTATTGATGTAATCTTAAATGGCTCTTGAATTTCTGAAAAAGAG
This sequence comes from Winogradskyella sp. PG-2, assembly GCF_000828715.1. Taxonomy (NCBI): domain Bacteria; kingdom Pseudomonadati; phylum Bacteroidota; class Flavobacteriia; order Flavobacteriales; family Flavobacteriaceae; genus Winogradskyella; species Winogradskyella sp. PG-2. The sequence continues at coordinate 2,055,666 of NZ_AP014583.1, forward strand.
GTTGTCATTTGTGAAAATATTAGTTAAAATTATAGAGCTAATTTCAAACAATAAATCCATGTAACCAACTATAAATAAAAGAATTACTGAATTCTCAGTTATTTAATCTAATAAATAGTTATAACTCATCACTAAAACGTTTTAGCAAAATAACAATTCAATTTTGTTGATTCAAAAACAAGGAAAATTAGACTAAAAACTGAAATAAATCGGGCTTGTCATTAAGATAATCTCCATAAAAGTTATGAAGTTTCATTTTGGTAATTAAAGGCTGCAAATCTTCTGGTGATTTTAACTCTAAGCCAACAACAGCAACATCGTTATCTCGATTTGCTTTTTTGGTATATTCAAAATGTGTAATATCATCTGTAGGACCTAAAATGTCAACTACAAAATCTCTTAATGCTCCTGCACGTTGTGGAAACTTTATGATAAAATAATGTTTTAGATTGGCATAGAGTAGAGCACGTTCTTTAATTTCTGCAGTTCGTGTTATATCATTATTACTGCCGCTAATGACGCAAACTACATTTTTACCTTTAATTTCATCTTTAAATTGTTCTAAAGGGCAAAGGCTAAGTACTCCTGCAGGTTCTGCAACGATAGCATCTTTATTGTATAACTCCAGTATAGTCTGGCAAATCTTGCCTTCATCTACACTAACCACGCGATGCAAAGTCTCTTTACAAATAGCGAAATTTAAATCACCAACACGTTTTACAGCAGCACCATCTACAAAATTATCAATAGACTTTAATTCCGTGTTTTTATTTGCACGTATGGAAGTTAACATTGCAGCAGCACCTTTAGGTTCTACACTAATAATTTTTGTTTGAGGTGATAATAGTTTAAAAACAGAAGATAATCCTGCTGCAAGCCCACCACCACCAACTGGAACAAAAACGTAATGAATTGGATGTGTTTCAGCTTGATCTATTATTTCTAAGCCAACAGTTGCCTGACCTTCAATAACTTTTTGGTCATTAAAAGGGTGGACAAAAGTTTTGTTCATGTCCTCACTTTGTTGCTTAGCTGCATGATAAGCATCATCAAAAGTGTCGCCAAGTAATACAACATCGATATAATCTTCGCCAAACATTTTTACCTGTTCAATTTTTTGACTAGGTGTTGGAGAAGGCATAAAAATAGTGCCTTTTATTTTTAAAAGTTTACATGAAATAGCAACGCCTTGTGCATGGTTACCAGCACTCGCACAAACAATTCCATTTTCAATTTGAGATTCATTTAAAGATGAAATTTTATTGTAAGCTCCTCTAATTTTATAAGAACGTACCTCTTGTAAGTCTTCTCTTTTAAGAAAAATATTTGCTTCAAAATGCTTAGAGTATCTAGCATTTTTAATTAAAGGTGTTATTGAAGCAATACCTTTTAATTTTTCTGCAGCAGCTTCAATAGCTTTTAGTGTGGGTCTATATACTGTTGTTGTGTCTTCCATGTTACTTCCCATAAAAAAGGGAACTGTTTATTCTATATTTATACTAAAACTGAATCTTCGGTTTTTACATCTGATTTAATGACTTTCATTGCTGTCATAGCAGCACGTAAACGTTGACCAACAGCTTCGATTGGATGATTTCTAATTGCATCATTAATCGCTATTAATTCTACATTATCAACTCCGTTTGAATTTGAAAATGGTGTTCCGATAATACTAGTATCAACTGTTTTCATAAAATCAGTTAACAAAGGTTTACAAGCATGGTCAAATAAATAACAACCGTATTCAGCTGTATCAGAAATGACTCTGTTCATTTCAAATAATTTCTTTCTTGCGATTGTATTTGCTATTAATGGTAACTCATGTAAAGATTCGTAATACGCTGAATCTTCTATGATACCTGCACTAATCATGGACTCAAATGCTAATTCCACACCAGATTTTACAAATGCAACTAAGAGTACTCCATTGTCAAAATATTCTTGTTCAGAAATATGGTCTGTTGTTAAAGCGGTTTTTTCAAAAGCTGTTTCACCTGTTGCTTCTCTCCATTTTAATAAATTCACATCATCATTCGCCCAATCTTCCATCATTGTTTTTGAGAAATGACCTGAAATGATATCATCCATGTGCTTTTCGAATAATGGACGCATAATAGCTTTTAATTCTTCAGATAATTCGTAAGCTTTTATTTTGGCAGGATTAGATAAACGATCCATCATGTTAGTTATTCCACCATGTTTTAAAGCTTCAGTAATAGTTTCCCAACCAAACTGAATTAATTTTGCAGCATAACCAGGCTCTATTCCTTCTTCAACCATTTTATCAAAGGATAGAATCGCACCAGTTTGTAACAAGCCACAAAGTATGGTTTGTTCTCCCATTAAATCTGATTTTACTTCAGCAATAAAAGAAGACTCTAAGACACCTGCTCTGTGCCCTCCAGTCGCAGCAGCATAAGCTTTGGCTTGAGCCCAACCTTTTCCTTCAGGATCATTTTCTGGATGTACAGCTGTTAATGTTGGTACACCAAATCCACGTTTGTATTCTTCTCTAACTTCTGTTCCTGGACATTTTGGTGCCACCATGATTACGGTTAAATCCTTACGAATTTTAGTGCCTTCTTCAACAATATTAAAACCGTGCGAGTAACTTAAAGTTGCCCCTTTTTTCATTAAAGGCATAATCGCTTTTACAACATTAGTATGTTGCTTATCTGGTGTTAAGTTCAAAACCAAATCTGCAGTAGGAATTAATTTTTCGTAGGTACCAACTGTAAATCCGTTAGAGGTTGCATTCTTATATGAATCACGTTGCTGGTCTATAGCTACTTGACGTAAAGTGTAAGAAATATCTAAGCCCGAATCTCTCATATTTAAACCTTGGTTAAGACCTTGTGCACCGCAACCAACGATTACAATTTTCTTTCCTTTTAATGCGTTTACACCATCTTCAAATTCTGAAGCATCCATAAAGCGACATTTTCCTAATTGCTCTAATTGTTCTCTTAATGGTAATGTGTTAAAATAATTTGACATTGTTTTAATTTTTAATGTTGAAATGCTTCTAGCATTGTTGATATTCTCATTTCTTCTTTAGTAACTGCAACACGTCCTGAACGTGTGAACTGCATAATCCCGAAGGCATTTAATTCTCTATATAATAAATCTATTTCTTCTTTTCTCCCAGATTTTTCAATAGCAAAAAAATCTTTGTTTACGGTTACAATTCTAGCATTACTTTCTTTGATTATATTCTGAATTTGACGTTCATCAAATAGTAATTCTGATTTGATTTTGAATAAACATGATTCTTGATAAATGATTTCGTCTTCAGTATGATAGTAAGCTTTAATCACTTCGACTTGCTTCTCAATCTGTCCGATAACTTTTTTCATTTGAGACTCAGTAATATTAACTACTAGAGTAAACCTTGATACACCTGCAATTTCGGAAGGTGAAGTGTTTAGACTCTCAACATTCATGTGTCTTCTTTGGAATATAGCCGAAATTCTATTCAATAATCCTATATTGTTTTCCGTATATATTGAAACGGTATATTGTTTCTTTTCGTTTTCCATAATTACTCTAATCTTATATCTGAAACACTTGCTCCTGTAGGAATCATTGGGAAAACATTGTCCTCTTTTTCAACTCTTACTTCTAAGAAATATGGATCATTACAATCTATCATTTCTTTTATAGCAGCTTTTAAATCTTTTCGCTCTGACACCTTTTTAGCATCGATATGATACCCCTTGGCTATGGCTACAAAATCAGGGTTTACCATCTCTGTCGATGCATAACGCTTGTCAAAAAATAATTGCTGCCATTGACGCACCATACCAAGAAATTCATTATTCAATACCACGATTTTAACAGGTACTTTTTGCTGAAAAATAGTGCCTAATTCCTGAATATTCATTTGGTAACCTCCATCTCCAGCAATCATAACAACTTCGCGATCTGGTGCAGCCATTTTTGCTCCAATTGCTGCTGGTAAAGCAAACCCCATGGTTCCTAAGCCACCTGATGTAATATTACTTTTCGTTTTATTAAATTCTGCATAACGACATGCAATCATTTGATGCTGACCAACATCACTAACAATAGCGGCTTCTCCTTTGGTTTGAATATTGATTTCCTTCAATACTTCCCCCATAGTTAAGCCTTCTTTTGTAGGATGTAAATCATTTTTAATGACTTTGTCGTATTCTATTTTGTATAGATCTTTAAATTTTTGATGCCATTCGTTATGCGAATTTGCATTCAATAGTGGTAATAAATCTTTTAAACTTGCTTTAGCATCACCAAGAACTGCGACATCAGTTTTTACATTTTTATCAACTTCAGCAGGATCAATCTCAAAATGAACAATTTTGGCTTGTTTTGCATAGGTTGCTAAATTCCCTGTAACACGATCATCGAAACGCATTCCGATAGCGATTAATACATCACACTCATTAGTTAATACGTTTGGTGCATAATTACCGTGCATACCTACCATACCCACATTTAAAGGATGTGACGTAGGAATTGCCGAAGCACCTAGAATGGTCCATGCAGAAGGAATTCCTGCTTTTTCGATAACTGCTTTAAATTCTTCCTCGGCTTTACCTAAAATAACACCTTGTCCCCAAACTATTAATGGCTTTTTTGCATTATTAATAAGTTCAGCTGCAGTTTTTAATGAATTTTCTTCAGTACTTGGAACAGGTTTGTAACTTCTTACGCCTTTACATTTTTCGTATTTAAAATCAAACTCTTCAAACTGAGCATCTTTAGTAATATCTATTAAAACTGGTCCTGGTCTTCCGCTTTTTGCAATGTAAAATGCTTTTGCGAATACTTCAGGAATTTCTGAAGCTTTAGTAATTTGATGATTCCATTTTGTAACCGGAGTTGAAATACCTACAATATCAGTTTCTTGAAAGGCATCACTACCTAATAAATGAGAGCCTACTTGCCCAGTAATGCAGACCATAGGCGTAGAATCTATTTGAGCATCCGCGATACCAGTAATTAAATTGGTAGCTCCTGGTCCTGAAGTTGCAATAGCAACACCGACCTTATCAGAAATACGCGCATAACCTTGAGCAGCATGAGCAGCTCCTTGTTCGTGACGTGATAAGACGTGATGAATTTTATCTTGGTATTTAAATAATTCGTCATAAACAGGCATAATTGCTCCTCCTGGATAACCATAGAGAACCTCCACACCTTCTTCAAGCAAACATCTAACAACGGCTTCGCTTCCTGGAATACGCTCGGTTGTTTTTGTGTCTTCAACTTCGTTTTGTATAGTTTGTGTTTCTTTCATCTTCTCGTTCTATTAAAATTCATCAGTAACACAGCCTTTAGAAGCTGATGAAACTGTTTTTGCATATTTATAAAGCACACCACGTTCAAACTTCAATTCTGGTGCTTTCCAATTCTGTCTTCTTTTTTGTAATTCTACTTCAGAGACTTCCACTGAAATGGTGTTTGTTTCTGCATCTATTGTTATAATATCTCCATCTTCAACAAAGGCCAATGTTCCTCCTTCTTGCGCTTCAGGCGTAATATGTCCTACGACAAAACCATGAGTTCCGCCAGAAAAACGACCATCTGTAATTAAGGCGACATCTTTTCCTAAACCTGCTCCCATAATAGCAGCAGTAGGTTTTAGCATTTCTGGCATTCCTGGACCTCCTTTTGGACCTTCAAAACGAATAACGACTACATCTCCTTTTTCTACTTTCCCATCTCTTATGCCATAATTGGCTGCATATTCACCTTCAAACACTTTTGCCTTTCCTTTAAAACTTAAGCCTTCCTTTCCAGTAATCTTTGCAACACTTCCTTCGGTTGCTAGATTTCCGTAGAGCATTCTTAAGTGTCCAGATATTTTGATAGGCTCTTCTATGGGCTTAATGACATCTTGACCTTCAGTTAAATCTGATACATCTAATAGGTTCTCAGCAATTGTTTTTCCTGTAACAGTTAAACAATCACCATGAATCAATCCTTTTTTAAGAAGGTATTTTAATACAGCTGGAATACCTCCAACTCCATGCACATCTTCCATTAAGTATTTGCCACTTGGTTTTAAATCTGCAAGGAATGGTGTATTGTCACTTATATCCTGAAAGTCTTTAAGTGTAAAATCTATTTGAGCTGCTCTTGCAATAGCTAAAAAGTGAAGTACTGCATTTGTAGAGCCACCTAAAATAGTTACTAGTCTCACGGCATTCTCAAGAGATTTTCTTGTGATGATGTCAGAAGGCTTGATATCTTTTTCGAGTAAAACTCTTAAAGCTTCTCCAGCTCTTATAGATTCTTGTTTCTTCTCATCACTTAGTGCCGGATTAGAAGAGTTGAATGGTAGCGTCATACCTAAAGCTTCAATTGCAGAAGCCATAGTATTTGCTGTATACATTCCTCCGCAAGCGCCAGCTCCAGGACATGCTTTTTCAACTATATTTTGATATTCATTTTCTGTCATGGTTCCAGCAACTTTGCTTCCCCAAGCTTCAAAAGCTGAAACGACATCTAATTTTTTTCCATTATGGCAACCAGAATCAATAGTTCCTCCATAAACTAAAATTGATGGACGATTTAAGCGAATCATTGCCATCAATGCACCTGGCATATTTTTATCACAACCAACAACAGTAACCAAGCCGTCATAACTCATAGCTTGTACTACAGTTTCCATAGAATCTGCAATAATATCTCTTGAAGGTAAAGAGTAGCGCATTCCTGGAGTTCCCATAGAAATTCCGTCACTTACACCAATAGTGTTGAAAATTAGTCCAACAACATCTTCATTCTTTGTACCTTCTTTGACCAATTTTGCAAGGTCATTGAGGTGCATATTACAAGGATTTCCTTCATAACCTGTACTGGCAATACCGACAATTGGTTTAAAAAAATCTTCTTTTGTTAATCCAATAGCATGCAACATTGCCTGAGCAGCTGGTTGTGTTGGATCTTGTGTAACAGTTTTACTGTATTTGTTTAATTGACTCATAGTTTTAATATGGCAAAAATGACTTGCTAAATCTAAATTACTTGTTATGTTATATTTTATAGTCTATTGTTCTTTTTTTTAATCTAAATTCAACACTGGTAACGATTAATTAAATATCTGTTTATCAATTGTTTAGATAAATATAAATATGATGTTCAAGTGTGTTAATTTTTTGCATAAAAAAAGCCTTCCGATTAAGGAAGGCTTAAAATAAATTTATGTTTAATTCATCATAGCATTCCTTGGCTTCGTGAAATAACCACGACGCTAATAATAGATGTGATAAAAATGACTTGTTTACTCATTGTTGATTCTAATATTGGAAAAGAATTTTTAATGCCTAAACTTTAGGAATAAAATTATTCTATTTTAAGTAGCTAGTAACCATAATCAAAAACGTTTTCGGTTCATAAATCGATTATTCAAAGGAATATAATTCTTGTCGACTAAAAATTATTTTTAACTTATTGCCATTAAATCGACTTCTTATGAATAGAAAAATACTTGTATGGTCTATTACTGCTGCGCTTGCAGGTTTTCTCTTTGGATTTGATACTGTGGTGATTTCTGGTGCTGATAAAAAGCTACAAGCTCTATGGGGTTCTTCAGATGCTTTTCATGGTTCGGTAGTTATGGCTATGGCTTTGTGGGGAACTGTTGTTGGTGCATTATTTGGTGGCATTCCCACTAATCGATTAGGCAGAAAACAAACTTTAATATGGATAGGAATTTTCTATTTAATATCTGCTATCGGTTCTGCCTTAGTTAACGACCCATATAGTTTTGCTTTTTTTAGATTTTTAGGTGGTATTGGAGTTGGAGCCTCAACGATTGCAGCTCCTGCATATGTCTCGGAAATTTCACCTGCAAAAGATAGAGGGCGATTAGTTGCTTTATATCAGTTTAATATTGTTTTGGGCATATTAATAGCATTTTTATCTAACTACCTACTTAGAAATATTGGTGAAAATGCTTGGAGGTGGATGATTGGTGTTGAAGCTTTTCCTGCATTAATTTATACGTTTTTAATTTTTACGGTACCTAAAAGTCCTCGTTGGTTAATTTCTAAGCATAGAGATGAAGAGGCTAAAGAGGTTTTAGAACTTATTAATCCTGATGGAAATGCAGATGAATTAATGGAAAATATAAAGGTTGAAAGTCAAAGTCATTCTAAAGGGGGAAATATCTTCATGAAGAAATATCGTTTTCCGTTAATGTTAGCATTTTTAGTAGCTATGTTTAATCAGTTTTCGGGTATTAATGCGTTTTTATATTATGCACCAAGAATTTTTGAAGAAGCTGGTCTTGGAGAGAGCACAGCGCTACTGAGTAGCATTGGTATTGGTATTACTAATTTGCTGTTTACTTTACTGGGTGTGTTTTTAATTGATCGACTTGGTAGAAAAGTACTAATGTATATCGGGTCAATTGGTTACATCATTTCGCTATCATTAGTCTCAATGGCATTTTTTTTAGAATGGGAAGGATTGGCAGTACCTATATTTCTATTTCTTTTTATTGCCTCTCATGCCATTGGACAAGGAGCTATTATTTGGGTTTATATTTCTGAAATTTTCCCAAATCATTTAAGAGCAAGTGGTCAATCTTTTGGCACCTCTACACATTGGGTTTTAGCAGCAATAATTCCTTCATTGGTGCCTGTTTTATTTTCGAGTATAGGTGCAGGAACCGTATTTATGGTATTTGCCATAATGATGGTATTTCAATTGTTGTTTGTGATTTTAATGATGCCAGAGACCAAAGGAATTTCATTAGAAGAGTTAAGTAAAAAATTAATTCGAAGTGATAAGTAAAATTAGATGAAAAAAATTGTATGCTTTGGCGAAATATTATGGGATGTTTTTCCTGCTCATAAAAAAATTGGAGGCGCACCTTTAAATGTAGCTCTACGACTAAAGTCTTTTGGCAATGAGGTTGTTGTAATAAGTAGCGTAGGTCAAGATTCTGATGGAAAAAAGTTGTTAGATTTTATAAAGGAAAGTAATGTCAATTGTGATGAAATTCAAGTAAATAAGGAATATAAAACAAGTCATGTAAAAGTGATGCTAGATAATAAAGGTTCGGCATCATACACTATTGAAAAACCTTGCGCTTGGGATTATATAAAACTTACTGAAAGTTCTAAAAGATTAGTTGAAGAATCGGATGCATTTATTTTTGGGAGCCTCGTTACTCGAATAGATTTTTCTAGAGCGACTTTATTAGAGCTATTAGAATTTTCAAAATTTAAAGTTTTAGATGTTAACCTTAGAGCACCTCATTACGATATTGATTTTTTGAAGGAACTCATGGAAAAATCTGATTTTATTAAATTTAATGATGAAGAGCTTTTAGAGTTTTGTGAGTATTTCAATTTTAAATCAGATTGTATAGAAGAACAAATTAAGTTTTTGTCAAAGGTTACTAATACTAGTCAGATATGTGTGACTCTTGGGAGTGAAGGAGCAATTTTATTTATTAATAATTCTTTTTATAGAAGTTTAGGTTATAAGGTAATAGTTAAGGATACAGTTGGGTCAGGTGATTCATTTCTTGCAACTCTCATTGATGGATTATTGAGTAATAATCAACATCAAGATTCTATAAATTTGGCCTGTATTATTGGCGCTTTAGTTGCTTCAAAAAATGGAGCAAACCCAATTATAGAGATAAATGAAATACAATCTATTAAGCAAACATAAAATCAGCAAGAATTTCTAATAATTAATTCTGTGTCAATAATTATAGTTTTATGAGTAATGGGATGTCCTTTTTGCTTACAATCTATTTCGTGAAATAAAACTTCTACAGATTTTTCTCCAGTTTGTTTCGCATTTTGTTCTACTGAAGATAGGGTTGGTGTTATTACGGTTGACATGAACCAATTACTAAATCCTAATACAGCTACTTCTTCAGGTATTTTTATTTTCTTTTCGTTAAGGTAATTGATTACTCCAATGGCTGTCAAATCTGTAATTGTACAGATAGCATCAATAGTTTTACCATGATCATTAATTAGCTTTTCAGCATTGTTGTAACCTTCATTGAAATCTGCATTAGGACATGTGTAAACTAAGGAATAATCAAATACTATATTATTCTCCTCTAAAGCTTTTTTATAGCCAAGAAATCGATCAATAGAATTTTGTGGATTTAAATCTCCTCTAAAATAAGCTATGCGTTTATAACCTTTTTTAATTAAATAAGATACAGCGTCATAAGATGCTTTTTTATCATTAATAATAATTTTGGAACAATTAATAAGTTTAGTGATTTTGTCAAATAAAACTAGAGGGATGTCGTAATCAATAATTTTTTGTAAGTGATTAAAATCATTTGTGCTATTAGATAGAGAAATTAAAATACCATCAACCCCTTTATTTATTATAAATCGACCTGTTTTTTTCTAAAGTAGCATCTTCATTAGATTGCATTAACATTACCATATACCCTCTATCTTCAGCTTCTTTTAAAATCGTATCAATAACACTAGAAAAATAATAGTGCACCATACTTGGGATAATGACACCTATAGTTTTAGATTCTTTGCTTCTGAGGCTTTGAGCAAAAGCATTTGGAGAGTAGTTAACAGATTCTGCTAATTCTAAAACACGTTGTTTAGTTTTTTTACTTACATCAGGATAATTTTTTAGAGCTTTAGAAACTGTAGAAATAGAGATGTCTAAAGTTTTAGCAATTTGCTTTAATGTTATCTTCTTCATTCTATAAAATACAATTCTAAGCTTAAAAATTAAAATTTAATTACAATATGTAAAAAAAAGATATTTTGAAAAAAAATATTCCATTTATACATAAATATATAGTAAATTAATACTTTACGAAAACCTTTTCGTAATTTTTTTGAGGGTTTTTATTCAATTCATTTTGCTGAATCTTTAAAAAAATGCAATTTGCTTCTTTATTTAATAATAAATTAACATTTTTTTATTAATTTGTTAAAAAACTAATTAAACTAACTAAATATGACACAAAATCTTTTGAGAAAAATTGTATGTAGTTTTTTCTTTGTTTTAGGAGGATTACTATATTCCCAAACTGTGACAGGTACTGTCTCAGACGCTTCAGGTCCATTACCTGGCGTAAACATTATTGTTAAAGGTACCACAAATGGTACTCAGACAGATCTTGATGGAACTTACACTATTAACAATGTTGAATCAGAAGACATTCTTGTTTTTAGTTATATTGGTTTTAAAACTCAAGAAATTCCTGTTAACGGACAAACGACTATTAATGTTACATTAGCTGATGATGCTGCTGGATTAGATGAAGTAGTTGTTATTGGTTATGGTAGTACGACTGTAAAAGATGCTACTGGAGCAGTTACTGCAGTTAAAGCAGAAGATTTTAACGGTGGTATTATTTCTTCACCAGAGCAACTTATCCAAGGTAAGACAGCTGGTGTTCAAATTACATCTGCAAGTGGTGAACCTGGAGCTGGTATTTCTATAAGAATTCGAGTTTCTAACTCTATTAGATCAAATAATAATCCTTTATTTGTTGTAGATGGTATACCATTGTCTGATGAAGGTACAACACCAGCAGCTGGCGGTATCGTAGATGGAGGAGATACAGCAAGAAATCCATTAAACTTTATTAATCCTAATGATATAGAGAGTATATCAGTATTGAAAGATGCTTCTGCAACTGCTATATATGGATCTAGAGGTGCAAATGGTGTTGTTATAATAACAACAAAAAGTGGTAAAAAAGGAAAAGGCGGCGTATTTGAGTTTAACACAAATATTAGTCATTCTTCTGCAGCAAATCGATTTGATTTATTTGGAGCAGATGAATATAGAGCTCGTCAATTAGCCATAACAGGACAAGCTCTACCAGCAGTAGATGATGTTGGTGGAAATACTGATTGGCAAGATGTGATTACCAGAAAAGCACTTTCTATTACTAATAATCTTTCTTATTCTAGAAACTATGGTTCTGGTAATATTAGAGGTACTTTTTCTTACGGAAAGCAATTAGGTGTCTTAGAAAATTCAGGACAAGAGCGTATTACAGGAAGAATTAATGCAAGTAATAGATTTTTAAATGATAAATTACGTGTAAACGTTCAATTATCTGCATCTCGAGTTAACGACGAAGCGCCACAAATTAGTGGTCAGTCTGGTGCTAGTGGAAATTTAATTGGTGCAGCATACGCAGCACCTCCTACATGGCCTAATAATCCAAATTTTGCTGTGGATGGGAATCGCTTGAACCCAGCAAACATTTTGGAAAATTATCTAGGGGAAACTAAAACGAACAGATATCTTCTTAATGGATCTGTTGGCTATGATATAACAAATGAATTTGCAGCTAAGGTTAATTTAGGTTATGATTACTCTGATGCTTTCGCAACATCTGCGGTAAGTAGTAATTATAACAACAGTGGTCGTATCACTGGAAATGGTCAAGCTTCAAGAAATACTTTAGAAGCAACAAGTAAATTATTAGAGGCAACATTAGCTTATAAGAAACAACTTGACAACGTTACAATTGATGCGTTAGCGGGTTATTCTTTCCAAGATTTTAGAAGACAAGGTTATAACTCACAAGGTTGGGGAAGCGCTCGAAGCGATTTAAACGGAATGAATGATGCCTTAGAAAACGCAATAAATGAGATTGCAGGATCAATTACTCAACCTTATCAACAATTTGGTTACGACTCTAATGGGAATAATTGGTTAAATAGTATAATACCATTTGATGATTCAGGATCTTTACCAGCAGGATTTGGATCTGGTTATCGTTCTTTATGGGTTGACACTTTTGATAACACAGATGAGTTACAATCTTATTTTGCGCGTGTGAATGTGTCTTTAAACGATAAATATTTATTTACGGCAACAATGAGAGCTGATGGGTCTTCTCGTTTTGGTGAAAATAACAGATATGGTTATTTTCCATCGGGAGCATTTGCATGGAAAATTAACGAAGAGGATTTTATAGGTGATAAGATTTCAACTTTAAAATTACGTTTAAGTGCTGGTGTTACTGGTAATCAAGGAGGTCTAGGATATGCTAACTATTTAAAAAGACGTCGTTTTGCAGGGCCAGGAATATCTAACGATGGGACAGTAGTTGATCCAGGTGTAGAAACGATTTCTCAAAATAACCCAGATTTAAAATGGGAATCTACAACTGACTTTAATGCAGGTTTAGATTTTGGATTTAATAATGACCGTTTAAGAGGTTCTCTAGATTTTTACAGAAAAGAAACGAAAGATTTATTAATAAGACGGGCGGCAGCTGCACCTGCTTTTGATCCATTCGTATTTATTAACCTTCCTAATGGTACAGTAATCAACCAAGGTGTTGAATTTGCTTTAGGATACGATTTTATTCAAAAAGAAGATACGAGCTTCTCTGTTAACTTTAATGTTGCTTATAATAAGAATACTGTTGAAGGGTTAGAAGGTTTTGAAGCTGACTTTGCAGCGTTAAATGGACCAGGTCTTACTGGAGCTTTTGCACAAAGATTAGGTGAGGGACGTTCTTTATTTTCTTATTATTTAGCGGAATATAATGAAACTAACGGTACACCAGATTTTGATTCAACAGATAAAAGTTTTATTGATAAAGATGCTTTACCAGATGTAACGACAGGATTGTCATTAAACTTTAGCAAAGGTAATTTTGATGCTAGCGCTTATTTTACAGGTCAATTTGGTTTTTACGTATATAATAATACAGCCAATGCATTTTTGAATGGACCAACATTTGCGACTTCTAGAAACGGAACACCTGAAGCACTTGATTTACAATCTCAAGAAGTTTCAACATTGTATCTAGAAAAGGGTGATTTCATAAGATTGCAAAATGTATCAATAGGTTATAATGTTCCTTTAAGTGGAGACGGAGGATTACAATCCCTAAGATTTTCTTTAAATGGTCAGAACTTATTTTTAATAACTGATTACAGTGGTTTAGATCCAGAAGTATCTTCTAATACTGGTGATTTAGGAAGTGGAATTCCTAGTGCTGGAATCGATTATTTATCTTTTCCAAGAGCTAGAACATTCACTTTAGGAATTAATGCGAAATTTTAAAAAAAACAACTATGAAAAACTATTTTAATTTAAAAACAAAGATTTTAGTCCTTTCTGTCCTATGCATTGGGTTATCTTCTTGTACTGATTTAGAAGTTGAACAAACAGATTCAGCATTAGATACAGAATTTACTGGAATTGAAACAAATGATGAATCTGAATCACAAGTATCTGCAATGTATAATAGCATTAGAGGATATGTTGGAGATCAAGCAAATTTATTCGCATTGAGTGAAGTAACTACAGATGCGTTATTAATTCCTACGAGAGGATCTGACTGGGGTGATAATGGAATTTGGAGACAATTACATCAACACTCTTGGACACCAGACCATGCTTTTATTACTAATGTATGGAACCAGTGGAATGAGTTGCAACTTACAGCAAGTGAGGTTTTAGATTCTAGATCTGTAGCCTCTACTGAAAGTGTAGGACACGCACATTTTTTAAGAGCATTAGGAATGTTTGTTATATTAGACAATTTTGGGCAAATTCCTTTCAGAGATACAACTTTAAGCCCGCTTACAAACCCAGAAGTACTAACAGGTGCTGATGCTGTTAACTTTATTATCAGTGATTTAGAAAATGCAATATCAGATATGCCAAGTGCTAGTGCAGGTGGAGATAACGTAAGGGGTTCTAAAGCTGCTGCTAGGTATTTATTAGCAAAAGTATTACTTAACAAGCATGTATATACAAGCGGCTCACCTGACGCGGCAGATATGTCTAGAGTAGTAACTTTAGTTGATGCTATCGGAGCTGACGGTTTTGCTGCTCAAGCTGGTTATTTTGATATTTTTAGAGAAAGTGCTGATACTGAAACAGTATGGTATGTGAATACTGGTGTAGGTAACCGTATTTTTAATGGACTACATTATAACTCTACTTCTGCAGGAGGTGGTGGTTGGAATGGATTTAGTACACTCGCAGAATATTACGACCTATTTGAAGGTGATATGAACAACAATAGAGTGGATGCTAGTGGAAATCCACTTGATGGTCAAGAAGAAAGACGTGGGGGTGTTCCTCCGTCTGGTGATGTTTCTGGGACTGAAGGTTCTAATGTAGGTTTTGGTTACTTAATTGGTCAACAATATAATGTAGATGGTACACCACTAAACGATAGATCTGGTAATCCATTAAGTTTTACAAGAGAATTTACTAATGCTGCTACAGGAGAATTAAGTTTAACAGATAATGACGAAGTAAGTGGAATAAGAATGATGAAGTATAATCCTCGTTATGGAGGATTTACTGAGCATGAAATATTCTTCAGATATTCGGATGCGCATTTAATGAAAGCTGAGGCTATTATGAGAGGTGGTGCTTCTGCAGATACACCATTAGGACTTGTAAATCAATTAAGAGCCCTTAGAAATGCAAATGGTAATACACCACCTTTAGGTAGTTTATCTGAACAAGATTTAATAGACGAAAGAGGAAGAGAATTATACATGGAATTTTGGAGACGAAATGATTTAATTCGTTTTGGTCAGTATACTAGAGATTGGCAGTTTAAAGATGCAAGTGCTGTAGGAAATTCTGAAAAGCATGTTTTCCCTATTCCAGCAAGTCAGGTAATACTTAATCCTAATTTAACACAGAATCCAGGTTACTAACCTATTTTCATAACAATTATTTACAAAGAGAGCTTTTTTAAAGCTCTCTTTTATATTAAAGTCATCTAGTTTACTTTGAGAAACGTTTTTTATATTCTAATTGTTTTTTGTTTTTATTCATGTAAAAATGAATTTAATCAAGACACACTATTTACAGAGGTTGCAGAATCTAACATAGAATTTAATAATACATTAGAGTATTCAAAGGAATTAAACATACTTAATTATTTATATTTTTATAATGGTGCAGGTGTCGCTATAGCAGATTTTAATAATGATAGATTAAGTGATATTTATTTTACAGGAAACCAAGTTTCGGATAAACTTTATTTAAATAATGGTGATTTTCACTTTAAAGATGTTACTGAAGTAGCTTATATAAATAACAATGAAGGTTGGACAACTGGTGTAACCACTGTAGATATTAACCAAGATGGCTTAATGGATATATATGTATGTAAGGTCAGTAAACACCTAAACCTTGAAAGTCACAATCTGTTATACATAAATCAAGGTACGAATGATGATGGTATTCCTCAATTTAAAGAGCAAAGCCAACTGTATGGATTAAACTTTTCGGGCTATTCTACTCAAGCTACTTTTTTTGATTACGATTTGGATGGTGATTTAGATATGTATTTACTTAATCATTCACTTTATCCTAACAGTAATTACGGTACAGGGAAAAAGCGTTTAGGTTTTGATGTTTCAGCAGGAGATAGATTGTTTAAAAATGATAATGGTTATTATAAAGATATATCAGAAGAAGCAGGAATTTATCAGGGAACTATAGGTTATGGGTTAGGTATATCTGTAAGTGATTTAAATAATGATGGCTATCCGGATTTATATATTGGGAATGATTTTTTTGAAAACGATTACTTATACATTAATCAACGAGATGGCACATTTAGAGAGATTAATGCAGATGACTCAGCTTTAGGGCATACGTCACATTTTTCAATGGGTAATACGATAGCAGATATAAATAATGATTTAAAATCAGATATCATTTCTATGGATATGCTTCCAGAAGATCTGAAAACTTTAAAGAGTGCAGCAACAGAGTATAACTATCCTATTTATCAGCGATATATTAAAAATGGCTATAATCATCAATTTATGCAAAACACCTTCCATCTTAATCAGGGTAATGGTAAGTTTTCAGAAATTGGTTTTTTAAGTGAAATTGCAGCTACAGAATGGTCTTGGTCACCTTTGACCGCAGATTTTGACAATGATGGGCTAAAAGATCTTTATATTACCAATGGTATAAAAGGGGTTACAAATGATATGGATTTTATAAATTTTATATCAAATAAAACCATACCTAAGCATTTGGGTTCAGACATTACTTATACGTCTAAGGATATCATAAAAAAATTACCACAAAAAAAAGTACCCAACTATATATTTAGAAATATTGATGGTTTAACATTTGAGAATGTTACAGAACAGTGGATGGCTAAAAAGCCAACATTTAGTAATGGTGCAGCGTATTCTGATTTGGATAATGATGGGGATATAGATATTGTTGTAAATGAAGTGGATGAACCTGCTAACATTTATGAAAACCATACTTCAGAAAAGAAAGCAAATGATTATATAAAAATTGCATTTAAGGGCAGTCAAAAAAACAGAAATGGAATAGGATCAAAAGTTATTATTTATACAAAGCATAAGAGGTTGATGGGAGAAAATTATACCACTACAGGTTATCTTTCTGCTAAAGAACCATATTTACATTTTGGACTTGGAACAGATTCGAGTATAGATTCTATACAAGTTGTTTGGCCCACTAAAGTATGGCAAACCATTGTGGAACCAAGAATGAATGAAAGTCTAACAGTAAATTATTTGGATGCAAAAGGTGATTACTACAAGGATATAAAGCTTTCTGATAAAAATTATTTAAGCTCAATTAATTCCCTCATAACCTATACTCATAAAGATCAAGAAACTTTAGATTTTAGTAGAGATCCATTATTGCCATATAGTTTGTCTAATAACGGACCTGATATAGAGATAGGAGATTTAAATAATGATGGCTTAGAAGATGTTGTTATTACTGGTGCAAAAAAACAAGCTGCTGAGGTTTGGATTCAAAACAAAGAACAAAAATTTAAAAAATTAGAATCAATAGCTTTAAATAATGATGCGATTAGCGATGATACAGCGATTGCATTAGTAGACGTTAACGGAGATGGCAAAAAAGAAATTATCATAGCAAGTGGTGGTAATGAATTTAAACGAGGTAAAGCTATAATACCTAGATTGTATTATTTTAATAATGGTGAAATTGTAAAGGATTCTACTCAATTTAAAGACGTTGAAGTAAATGCGTCTAAAGTTTCAGTTTTAGATATAGATAACGATGGTGATAAAGATATTTGTATTACTGCAAATGTAGAGCCTCATCAATTTGGTGAAACACCAAAGCAATACATTTTTGAAAATAATGGTAAAGGAAATTTTGAGGATGTTACTGACCAGATATGTAAAGATTTTAGAACCATAGGTAATGTATATGATATTGTCTGGAAAGATTTAGATAGTAACGGATTTAAAGATGCTATTGTGGTTGGGCATTGGATGCCGATTACCATTTTTATGAATGACGGCAAAAATTTAAATATATTAAATTCCAAAGAGTTGGCAGATACATCTGGATGGTGGAATACATTAATAGCTGAAGACTTTGATAACGATGGAGATATTGATATCATAGCTGGAAATTGGGGACTGAATACAAGACTGAGAACAAGTGAAGCAGAGCCTATAAATTTATACAGACAAGATTTCGATGATAATGGTTCAAAAGAAACAATAGTGACTTATTATTATAAAGGTGTCGAAACCACTATTGCTAATAAAGATGAATTAGTAAAGCAATTACCTAGACTAAATAAAAACTTCCTTTCTTATAACACCTTTGGTGAAGCCACCATTGAAGAATTGTTTGGTAAAAGTCAATTAAAAAGCGCAAATCAAAAACAGGTGTTTGTATTAGAATCTTGTTATTTTGAAAATGTTGGAAACTCAACTTTTAAAACACATAAACTTCCTTTATTGACTCAAAATTCATCCATTAACCACATATTAGTAGATGATTTAAATTCAGATGGATACAAGGATGTTATTTTGACGGGTAATAATTTCGAAATAAGCACGCAACTTGGACGTTTAGATGCATCCCATGGCATTGCATTAATCAATGATAAAAAGGGCTTTTTTAACACTAAAAATTTGCCTTTATTTGATATATTTGGTCAGGTTAGAGACATAGAGCCATTAATACTCAATGATGAAAAAATCTATGTAGTTGGACGAAACAAAGACAGTCTTTTATTCTATAAAAAACAAAATTAAAAATGCTCAAATTCAAGAGATATAATCTTATCCATATAGTTTTTATTTTCGCTTTAATGAGTTCTTGTGACTCTGAGAAAAAGACTATAGTTTCAGAGATAAAAGAGACTACATTATTTACCTTGTTGCCCTCAGATGAAACAGGTATAAAATTCACTAATAAAATTGAAAATCAAAAGAACTTCAATATTTTCAAATACCGAAACTTTTACAATGGAGGTGGTGTCGCTATAGGAGATATAAATAACGATGGACTCCCAGATATTTACATGACCGCCAATATGGGTGAAAACAAACTTTTCCTTAATAAAGGAGATTTAAAGTTTGAAGATATTACGGAATCAGCAGGTGTAAACGGTAATAAACCATGGTCTACAGGAGTGGTTATGGTAGATATTAATGCGGATGGATTATTAGATCTTTATGTAAGTAATGCAGGTAATATGGAAGGTAATAATCATGATAATGACCTGTACATAAACAATGGTGATTTAACATTTACAGAAAAAGCAAATGAGTTTAATCTTGCTAAAACAGGCTTTTCTACACATGCTACCTTTTTTGATTATGATAAAGATGGTGATTTAGATGCTTACATTTTAAATAATAGTAATATACCAGTAAGTAGTTTAGGCTATGCAGAACAAAGAGATGTTAGAGCTCAAGATTGGGAAAATGTACCTCACATATTTAGAGGAGTGGGTGATATGTTATTGAGAAATGATGGTGATACTTTTACAGACGTAAGTGAAGATGCTGGTATCTACGGAAGTCTTATCGGTTTTGGGTTAGGTGTTATGGTCACGGATATTAATCACGATTTATATCCAGATTTGTATGTGTCTAACGACTTTTATGAGCGCGATTATTTATATATCAATAACCAAGATGGCACTTTTAGAGAAGCAATAAAAGAGTACACACCACATCTTTGTTTATCTGCTATGGGTGTAGATATTTCAGATATAAATAATGATGGACTTCAAGATATTTTTATAACAGATATGTTACCTGAAAAAGAAGAGCGGGTAAAGGCGGTTATGGAGTTTGAAGGTTATAACATATTTGAGTTAAAGCAGCAAAAAGATTTTCATCAACAGTATATTCAAAATACATTACAATTAAATAATGGTAATGGGTCTTTTTCTGAAATTGCATACTACAGTGGTGTAGAAGCTACAGATTGGAGTTGGGCAGGTTTAATTTTTGATATGGATAATGACGGTTTTAAAGATATTTATGTGACCAATGGCATTAATCATGATCTTACAGATTTAGATTTTGTTGACTTTTTTGCTAATGAAATTGTTCAAAAATTGGCGCTTACAGGTAAAAAAACAGCTATCGATTCTATTATAGAGAAAATGCCAATTAAACCTTTGCCAAATTATGCTTTTAAAAACAATAAAGACCTCACCTTTAAAAATGCTTCGAAAGATTGGGGAATGGAACAACCAGGAATGTCAAATGGTGTGGCTTATGGAGATTTAGATAATGATGGTGATCTAGATGTTGTAGTTAATAATGTGAATATGGAGGCTTTTGTATATCAAAATAATACAGAATTTATTACTGAAAACAATTTTGTAAAACTCAGATTAGCTGGCGCAGATAAAAACCCTTTTGCAGTTGGAGCAAAAATTAAATTATATTTTGAAAATAATGAAATATATCAAGAGTTAACACCATCTAGAGGATTTCAATCGTCAATGGAATATCCCTTAACTATTGGTTTAGGTGAGACTGCAACCATAGATTCTATAAGAGTTATTTGGCCAAACAATACCACACAATTATTAAAAAATATTGAATCTAATTCCACTTTAAAGTTAAGTCAATTAGAGGCTAATGAAAAATACGTTCCCCAAAATGAAGAGTCACAAAAACCATTCTTACAGAGTCTTGAAAACAAAGGATTAATTGCACATAAAGAAAATAATTTCAACGATTTTGATTATGAAGGTTTGATTGCCAATAAGTTATCTCAAGAAGGGCCAGCTATGGCCATTGGTGATATAAATAATGATGGTAATGATGATGTTTTTGTTGGTGGTGCGAAAGGACAGTCAGGAATAGTATACTATCATAAAGGACATGGTATTCTAAGTAATAAGTATCAAGACGTATTTGCTAAGGATGCTTCTTTTGAGGATACAGCAGCGTCGTTTTTTGATGTAGATAATGACAATGATTTAGATCTTATAGTAGGGACTGGAGGTAATGAACTTACTGAAAAAAACAAAAAAGGACTTAGGCTATACATAAATGATGGAAAAGGTAATTTCAGTAAGTCAGAGAAAGAGCTGCCACAATCTTTTACCAATATCTCAGTAATTGCACCAAATGACTTTGATAACGACGGAGATATTGATGTTTTTATTGGATCAAGAAGTGTTACAGGTATTTATGGAATTAACCCCAAACATTTGTTTTTAGAAAATCAAGGTGAAGGTAATTTTGCTGATGCTACTGAGAAAATAGCATATCACATAAAAGATGCAGGTATGATTACAGATGCCATTTGGAGTGATATAAATGGTGATGGTAAAACTGATTTAATAACAACTTCAGACTGGGGAACGGTAAATACATTTTATAACAACGGAAAACAGTTAGGTATTGCTGATACGTCTTTAGATAACTTAAATGGTTGGTGGAATACCATATACGCTGAGGACTTAGATAAAGATGGAGATATCGATTTAGTATTAGGAAACAATGGTACTAACATCCATTACAAACCAAAAGATAATTCACCACTAAAAATGTGGATTAATGATTTTGATAACAATGGTACTATTGAGCAAATTATTACGCAGCATAGAGATGGAAAAGATTATCCACTGCACCAAAAAAAGGAAATCACAGCACAATTAGTATCTCTCAAAAAGCAAAATTTAAAAGCTTCAGATTATGCAGTAAGAGCAATAGATGAATTATTTTCTAAGGATTTACTTGATAATGCTATAGTAAAGCAAGTTGATATTGCTGAAACCGTAATCGCTATAAATAACGGTGAAGGTAATTTTGATATTAAACCTTTACCAAACAGAGTTCAGTTTTCTTGTGTATGCGATATTACATGCTCGGATGTAAATAATGACGGAAATTTAGACATCATAATGGCAGGAAATAATTATGAATATAAACCTCAGTTTTCACGAATAGATGCTAGTTATGGTCACGTACTTTTAGGTGATGGCGACTTAAATTTTGAATGGCAAGATTATAAGACGAGCGGTTTCTTTGTTAAAGGAGAAGTCAAACAAATTCTGCCATTAAAAGATAAAGACGGAAAATCTTATTTCATAACTGGAATTAATAATAGTCAACCAAAATTATTTCTTAAAAATGAATAAATTTTGTTGCTACATATTGCTATTACTTATCTGCACAAATTGTAAAGACAAAGACCAGTTGTTTGATAACTTATCTGCCACAAATCAAGGTATAGATTTTATAAATACAGTCACAGAAACAGATAACCTAAACATACTTGATTACCTTTATTTTTATAATGGTGGTGGTGTAGCTGTAGGTGATATAAACAATGATGATTTACCAGATATTTTTCTTTCGGGTAATCAAGTTAAAAACGCACTATACTTAAATAAAGGTAACCTACAGTTTGAAAATATTTCGAAAAAAGCTGGAATTGAAGGCATAAGTAGTTGGAATACAGGTGCTGTAATGGCAGATATAAATAACGATGGCTTTTTAGATATTTATGTTTGCGCTGTTGTTGGCATTAAAGGGTTTACAGGGTATAACGAACTCTTTATAAACAATGGTGATAACACATTTACAGAACAATCTAAAAAATATGGGCTAGACTTTGATACTTACAGTTCTAACGCTGCTTTTTTAGATTATGACAATGATGGTGATTTGGATATGTATTTATTGAATCACGCAGTGCATACACAAGAATCATATGGACATGCCGATTTAAGACAAAATAGAAATCAGCAAACAGGAGACAAATTATTAAGAAATGATGACGGCTTTTTTACTGATGTAAGTGAGGAAGCAGGGATTTTTGGTGGAGCTAATAGCTATGGATTGGGTTTAGCAGTAAGTGATTTTAATAAAGATGGTTGGCCAGATATATATATTGGTAACGATTTTCATGAAGACGACTACTTCTATTTAAATAATGGAGATGGAACGTTTAAAGAATCACTTAGAGATTATTTTGGACATACAACACGATTTTCAATGGGTAATGACGTTGCAGATATTAATGCAGACGGATGGCCAGATTTAATATCTTTAGATATGTTACCAGAAGATGAATTGGCTTTAAAGAGCTCAGAAGGTGATGATAATATCCAGACTCAAAAGATGCGAGTTACTCAATACGGTTATCATTATCAGTTTACAAGAAATATGCTGTATTTAAATCGTCCAGATAGTCATTTTGAAGAAGTAGCGTTACAAGCGAACATAGCAGCAACGGATTGGAGCTGGAGTGCATTATTTGCAGATTTCAATCACGACGGGAATCAAGATTTGTTCATATCTAATGGCATACCAAAACGTCCAAACGATATAGATTATATAAAGTTTATATCGAGTAATCAAATTCAACAAAAGATAAATAACACTAAATTAGTTGACCAAAAAGCACTAGATATGATGCCTTCTGGTAAGGCTCATAATTATATCTTTAAAGGTTCAGATAAATTAAAATTTACCGATATGTCTGAGCAATGGATATCTAATGATACCCTTGCCTCAGCAGCTACAGCATTGGCAGATTTAGACAATGATGGCGATTTAGATATTATTATAAATAACCTTAATAATTCACCTTCTTTGTATATCAATACAACAAAAACTGAGACAAACTATCTAAAAATAAAACTTAAGTATTCTGATAAAAACACATTAGGAATAGGGACTAAATTATATGGGTATAGTAATGGGAAAGTTCAGTATAGAGAGCTATATACCGTTAGAGGTTTTCAGGCATCGTCTCAGCCCATAGCGCATTTTGGTTTAGGGAATTCGAATCAATTAGATTCTTTAAAAATAGAATGGCCAAATGAGACTTACCAAATATTATATGATGTTAAAGCGAATCAGACTAAGATAATAACTCCAGAAAACATACAAAAAACAATCAGCCCAACGCTTACTAAAGATAAGCCTTTGTTTAAAAGGGTAGAAGGTAATTTAGGTATAAATTTTAAACATGAAGAAGATAACTATTCCGATTTTCTAAGACAAAAATTAATGCCGTATCAGGCTTCAGATAAAGGACCTGCTGTAGCCTTAGGCGATATAAATAACGATGCTAAAACGGATGTATTTTTTGGAGGCTCTAAACGTATAAAAGCACAATTGTTTGTTCAGAATGACTCTGCATTTGTGCCTTTTCCTGATGCTAATTTTGAATCGTTAGCTATAAAAGAAGATGTAAAAGCTGCTATTGCCGATTTTAATGGGGATGGTCAAAATGATATATTCATAGGTACAGGAGGTGCTGATTTTTATGGTAAATCAAAATCACTTTTAGATACATATGTTATTAATAATGATAGTGTATTTGAAATTGGAGAACTTCCCGAGATGTACCAAAACTCCTCTGTTGTAGCACCTTATGATATCGATAATGATGGCGATCTTGATGTGTTTGTAGGTAATTATATGATTACTTCAGATTTTGGGAAATTACCAGAGTCTACTCTTCTAATTAATAATGGTGGAAGCTTTACAGCTAAAAAAATGGAAACAGGAATGGTTACAGATGCCATTTGGGACGATTATGATAATGATGGTCAAAAAGACCTTATTGTTGTAGGTGAGTGGATGACACCAAAATTCTTTAAAAATCAAAATGGTCAACTAAAAGAATCTAATATCATAAATCAGAAGATAAAAGGTTTGTGGCAAGCTATTCAGCCATTTGATATTGATAAAGATGGTGATATGGATTACCTCTTAGGTAATTGGGGATTAAACTCAAAATTTAAGGCTTCAGAAGATTATCCTCTTAAAATGTTTTATGCAGATTTTGATGATAACAAACAAACTGAAACTATAATATGTATAGAGAAAAATGAATCTTATTATCCTTTGGTTGGTCTAGATGATTTAGCTGGACAGTTAGTTTCATTAAGAAAAAAATTCAATACTTATAAAAGTTTTGCAGGTAAGTCCATAGAAGACATATTTGATAAAAAGACACTATCAAAAGCTGGAGTACTTGAAGTAGAAACCTTGCAATCTGGATACCTCAGAAATGAAGATGGAAAATTTTCTTTTGTACCTTTCAATGAGGCGTTACAAACAGCACCAATTTTAGTATTTTTGGAATCTGATTTTGATGCAGACGGTGAAACAGAAGTATTAACTGCTGGTAATTACTTTGGTGTAAAACCTTACCATGGAAGATTTGACGGGTTTTCTGGTGCGTTATTAGAAAATGATGAAGATATAACTCTGGGTTACAGATTAGGACTTAATTTAAAACATAAATCCGTAAGACATTTAAGCCTTTTAAATGCCTTTGGTAAAAGTTATGTATTAGTAACATATAATAATGATGCCGCTGAGGTATATGAAATTTTAAAACCATGAAACGAGCATCTTCAAAATTTTGTCAGTCAAGAATAATTATTAATGGCGAACAGCATGTGACCATAAAAAAAATAAATATAAACACATGAAAAGATTTTCAATCATAATTTTAGTATTTACAGTATTATGGTCTTGTCAAAATAAGGAAAATATTATTGTAACTACAGAAGATTATCATGCTTCCGTTGATAAAGTAACACAAGTTATGGTTCATGATATATTCTCACCTCCTGTAGCAAGTAGAGTTTTTGCATATCCTAATATCGCTGCTTATGAAATTATGGCTTCAAAACATTCTGACAATAATTCTTTAGTAGGACAAATTGCCCAACTTACTAAAATACCGCAACCTAAAGATACTACGAATCTAAATTTTGAATTAGCTGCACTTGTAGCACACATGGAATTGAGTAAACGCTTAATCTTTTCTGAGCAGATGGTAGAACAATTTAGAGATAGTTTGTATACAAAATGGGAAGCTATAAATTCTAAGCAATTTGAAATATCTAAAACATATGGTGAAGAAGTAGCTGACTTTATTGGTGAGTGGATGGATACTGATAATTACAAAGAAACGAGAACCATGCCTAAGTTCTCTGTCTTTTCTGATGATCCTTCACGTTGGCAGCCAACACCACCTGCTTATATGGATGGAATAGAACCACATTGGAATAAAATACGTCCATTTACTTTAGACTCAGCAGCTCAGTTTAAACCCGTTCCACCACCAAGTTTTTCTATGGATAAGGAATCTGATTTTTATAAGGAGTTAGAAGAAGTTTATGCTATTAGTAATGAAATAACAGAAAAGGGTGATACCTCCGAAGAATTACAAATTGCACAATTTTGGGACTGTAACCCATATGTTTCAATTACCAGAGGGCATTTAATGTTTGCGACTAAAAAAATTACACCTGGTGCACATTGGATAGGAATTACAAAGATTGCTTGCAGAAAAAGCGACTATGATATGATGAATACTATAAATGCATATACTAAAACGTCTTTAGGTATTTTCGAAGCATTTATTAGTTGTTGGGACGAAAAATATAGAAGTAACCTAATAAGGCCAGAAACACTTATTAATAAACATTTTGATGATAGCTGGAAATCTATTTTGCAAACTCCACCATTTCCAGAATATACAAGTGGTCATTCGGTAGTATCTGGATCTGCTTCGACGGTTTTAACAGCTATTTTTGGAGATAATTTTCAATTTGATGATGATACAGAAATACCTTATGGTTTACCTGTAAGATCTTATCAATCTTTTGATAAAGCAGCAGATGAAGCAGCTATAAGTAGGCTTTATGGAGGTATCCATTACAGAGCTGCAGTAGGGATTGGTTTACAGCAAGGAAGAGCATTAGGAGATTTTGTGGTCGATAAATTAGAAATTATAGCTAAAGGTAAATAATACAATAGAGCGTAAATGACTAAAAAAATAATATGGACAGCCTTAATAAGTGTAATTATTGCATTAGTGATTTACTTATTCATTTATCCTGCTGATTATAAAGTAACCTTTGAAGCTAAAGCACTTCCAGGTACTATAAATCAAACACTAAAAGTTTGGAATACTGAAGTTGATGGAGAGATACAATCTCAAAGAGGCATAAATAATATGGAGCAACGTATTGCATTTGGGGATTCAATTCATATATATAATTGGTCTTTTAAAGCTTTAAATGATTCAACATCGTCAGTTACAGTTCATATAAAAGATGAGAATAATAGTCTTCAAAATAGATTGCGAAAACCGTTTTTTGATATTCCAATACAAAAGCAATCAGCGAAAACAGTAACAAACTTTTATGAGTACTTAAATGACCATTTAGATAATTTCAAGGTTACTTATGAAGGCGAATCAGATTTAAAATCTACGTTTTGTGCTTATGTGCCTCTTAAAGGGAAGCAATCTGATAAAGCAAATGGTATGATGCAGAATTACACGTTATTAACTAGTGTTATGGCTAATAATAATGTCGAGCTTAATGGTCCACCTTTTGTTGAAATAACTCATTGGGATATTGAAAAAGACAGTATAAACTATAATTTTTGTTTTCCAATAATTAGATCTGAGAAATTGCCAACACACACTATAATAAAATACAAACGCATATTTGCAAAAAAGGCATTAAAGGCAACCTACAACGGAAATTATATCACATCGGATAGAGCCTGGTATACCTTAATGAGAAAAGCAAAAGACTTAAATAAAGACATCCAATTAACTCCCGTTGAGTATTTTTACAATAATCCAAACTTTGGCGGTAATGAGATAAATTGGAAAGCAGAAATATTTATGCCAATAGAATAGTAATGGCAATTTATGATAGGAGATAAACTAACATATCATTCAAATTTCAAAAAAAATAATAATGAGATCATCTCTGAGTTAAAAGAAAAATTCTTACAAAAAAAACGAATTTGCATTGCTGTTGCTGGTGAATCTGGAAGCGGAAAAACGTCTCTGGCTTATGCTTTATTCCTAGATCTAGAGAAAGAATTAGGCATTAAAGGGTTTACATTTCATGGTGATGATTATTTTCGTTTACCACCTAAAGATAATCATAAACAAAGATTAAATGATATTAATAATGTTGGTACAGTTGAGGTAAACTTACAGTTATTAGATCAACACATTGCTTCATTTTTAGATGGAGATGAAAGATTGATAAAGCCTTTAGTCAACTACGGTGAGAATACAATAAGTGAAGAAATTATCTACCCAAGTGTTTATGATTTTTGTATTGTAGAAGGGACTTACACTATGCTTTTAGAAAAACCTTCATATAAGGTGTTCATAGAGGATTCATATAAAGATACAAAGCTGAATAGAGCTAACAGAGCAAGAGATATCATGAACGATTTCAATGAACAAGTTCTTGAAATTGAGCATAACATAATAAAGAAACAAATCAAATTTGCAGACTTAACTGTAAAGAACAATATCTAATAGGATTGTATATCCTATATTTTAAGTCTTAGTGTTAGTAAATAAGATTTGTTGCTTTAAATTTTAAATCAGACTAATATGAAACATTCATTACGTAAAAACAACTATTTTCTAAGTTGATGTTATGAATATTCCATGTGACTATATTAACTTATAAATATTAACACATGAAACTAACTAAACCAAGATTATCGTTTTGGCAAATCTTCAACATGAATGTTGGATTCTTAGGAATTCAATACAGTTTCGGTTTGCAACAAACAGCTATCAACCCAATCTTTTTATATCTAGGTGCACCAGAAGATATGCTACCTATTTTAAATATTGCAGGTCCAGTAACAGGATTAATTGTACAACCTATAATAGGAGCGATGTCAGATAAAACCTGGTCTAATCGTTGGGGAAGAAGAAAACCCTATTTTTTAATTGGAGCATTATTAGGTAGTCTATGTCTATTTGCATTTCCGCATAGTCCAATATTATGGTTTGCGGTGGGTTTATTATGGATTTTAGATGTTGGTAACAATATGGCTATGGAACCTTACAGAGCATTTGTTGGTGATAAATTACCAGAAAAGCAATTAAGCTTAGGTTATCAAATGCAAAGTCTTTTTGTTGGAGCTGGAATACTTTTAGCTAATGGTTCAATTATTTTGTTTCAAAAATATCTTGGGGGTGATTCTGTCGAAGTCGCTGGTAAAATCCCTCAGTGGTTGTATTATTCATTTTATATCGGTAGTATTCTTTCAATTACAACGATATTATGGTCTGTTTTAAAAACACCAGAAATTCCACCTTCAGAAGAAGAATTAAAAGATATTAATCACATCAAAAGTCTTCCGTTTAGTAAGCGCTTATCACAGCCCTTTCAAGAAATCGCGCACGCTATAAAGCATATGCCAAAATTTATGTGGAAAATTGGAGCCGTATATCTTTTTCAATGGTATGCACTATTTATTTATTGGCAATTCATCACACCATTGTTTAGACAGACCTTAGGTTTTTCAATTTCTGAAGCAGGTGCACAAGCTGCTAAAATGAGTACTACATACAATATTGTTACGATGGTTATAGCATTGGCATTGGTGCCTCTAACATTACGTTATGGTGGTAAAAAAATATACGCTTACAGTTTAATAGGCACAGCCTTAGCATTATTCACGATTCCTTATATTTCTGACCCAACAATGGTATTAGCTCCAATGATACTTTTTGGTATTGGTTGGGCAGCTATGATGGGTATTCCATACACCATGGTTTCAAAAGTTGTTTCTCAAGAACGGCGTGGTGTTTATATGGGTATTTTAAATATGATGATTGTTATACCAATGTTTATACAAACTTTAACATTCGGTCCAATTTACAAGTATTTATTAGGGAATAATGCAATAAATGCCATGCTATTTGCAGGTGCATTTTTTGTTATGGCAGGTGTATTAGCAATGCGTTTAAATGTGCCAAAGCCCACTGAAGATTCTGAATTTGAAGTGTCACAAGAGTAATAATTAAATGAGTTAGGTATGAAAAACTTAGGGATTAAATTATCATTATTTTTAAATTATTTCGTTTTTGCTTTTTTACTTAATAGTGTTGGCTCAGTTATTTTGCAGGTTCAAAGAGCATATGATATTGAAAAAGATACGGCAAGTCTATTAGAAGGTTTTAAAGATTTCCCTATAGCTATTGCTGCATTTATTCTAGCGTCTTTTTTACCAAAATTAGGCTTGAAAAGAGCCATGCTATCTGGTTTATTGATTGTTTCAATATTCTGTTTTCTAACGCCTTTTTTAAATGAGTTTTGGTATTTTAAATTACTTTTTGTCGCTATAGGTATTTCATTTGCTTTAATAAAAGTTTCTGTATTTGCTACAATTAGTTTAATTACAAATAATGAAAAAGAGCATAGCAGTTTCATGGGTATTTTAGAGGCTGTTTTTATGGGAGGAATATTACTTGGGAATATTCTTTTTAGCTTCTTCATTGATGATGATAACCCTAAATCAGAACATTGGTTGAACATGTATTGGTATATGGGTGGCTTATCTTTGGTAGCTTTTTTTATTTTAATTACAACAAAGTTTGACGAAAGCAAATCTAAAATTGAGAAGCGTTCTTTTAAGGAAGATTTTATTGAGATGTTTAAAATAGCTCTGAAGCCATTAGTCTTAATTTTTATTGTTAGTATATTTCTTTATGTACTTATTGAGCAAAGTTTCCAAACTTGGTTTCCAACATTTTATGAGAGTATCCTTAATACACCTGCGAGTATGGCTATTCAAGCTGGTGCCGTTCTTGCTGGAGCAACAATGATCGGGCGTTTTATTGGCGGTATTATTCTGAGTAAAGTTAAGTGGGTTTATGTATTAAGTATTTGTTTAATTATGGTAGCAATTATTGTTATGCTGGCATTACCTCTTGCAAATTCAGTTTCAATAGATAATGAGATTTCATGGTTAAGTGCTCCGCTGGTAGTTTATTTAATGCCATTAATGGGTCTATTTATAGCTCCAATATACCCTACTTTAAATTCAACAATTTTATCATCACTTCCGAAGCATATGCATAGTTCCATGGCTGGTCTAATAGTGATTTTTTCTGCTTTGGGAGGAACTACAGGTTCAATGATTACTGGAAATATTTTTAAAATCTATAGCGGAACTACAGCATTTTATTTTTCACTAATACCAATTGTAGCAATTTTTATTATTATTTGGATTTTGTATAGAGCTATTTCAAAAAATTAATTTTAATGTAACAAATTATTGATGGTATTTATATTGAACATTGAAGAAACCCTCCAGAAATTACTTCAACAAGAAGACACAGATGGTGATAAAAAAATAACCATTGAGGATAATGGACCAAAAGCTTTTAAATTAACTTCTACAGAAGGAAATCAAACAACTATAAAAGGAACATATCAACTTTCAAATCTTTTACAAGAGTTGGTTATTCAAAAGCAACAGGGTAAAACTGAAGCAATAATAGATTTTCAGAATATTGATGAGTTACCAGCGAATAGAATCTCTAGAATGATTAGAGATTTTTATTGGAAAGGATTGACTAGACGTATGGATAAATCAGGAATTGAGGCATTAATTTCAGATACTAAAAACGATAGTTTAACAGCCAAAACACTTCCAGTATATATTCCGTATTCTGACGATTTAGCTTTTAATTATTACAAGGATTTAGAAACTGACCTTCCAATCAAAGCCATTAAATTGCCTAAGGACATCACACCAGATTTTGTGAAGTCTATAAATAATGCGCCTGGTATTTTAAGTTTAAAATTAGAGAATAAAAATGGTGATATAGAAGGCGTTCCTTTTGTGGTTCCCGGAGGTCGATTTAATGAAATGTACGGTTGGGATAGCTATTTTGAAGCTGTTGGTTTACTCTGTGATGGAAAGGTTGAACTTGCCAAAGCTATGGCTGATAATTTTCAATATCAGATTGAACATTATGGTAAAATCTTAAATGCGAATCGGAGCTACTATTTAACCCGAACACAACCACCTTTTTACACGAGTTTGATTTCTGAAGTTTTCGAAGTCACTCAAGATAAAGACTGGTTAGCGAGCCATTTAAAAACAGCAATAAAAGAATATGAAACGGTTTGGATGGTTGAAGGCAAGCGATTAACTTCAAACGGGTTAAATCGATACTATGCAGAAGGAATTGGTTTTCCACCAGAAACGGAAGAAGGTCATTTTGACGAAGTCTTAGAATCTTATGCAAAATCACATTCACTTACAATAAAAGAATTTGTTGCAGACTATCAGTCAGGTAAAATAAAAGAACCAAACTTAGATATCTACTTTACACACGATAGAAGTTTAAGAGAATCTGGCCATGATACCTCTTGGCGTTTAGATGATGTCTGTGCAGATTTAAATACAGTTGCTCTCAATAGTTTATTATATAAATACGAATCTGATTTTGCCTATCTAATTGATACTTATTTTGATTGTGTTTTTGAGGGTTATCATGGTGCATATTGGTATACAATTGCTCATGAAAGGCTAGAGCGAATGTATAAGTTCATGTGGAATGAAGATAAAGGGCAGTTCTTTGACTATAATTTTAAAATGGAAGAGCAATCACATTTTGAAAGCGCCTCTAATTTTATTCCGCTTTGGACAGGAGTAAATAGTGAAGATGCAAAAAAAATGGTCGATTCATTAATGGCTCAGCTCAAAGAAAAAGGTGGCATTGCTGGTACATCTAGAGCAATGAACGCTAAACTTCCTGAAAATGCAATTCAACGTCAATGGGATTATCCTAATGGTTGGGCTCCACACCAAATGATGGTTTGGA
The DNA here is from genome assembly GCF_000828715.1 of Winogradskyella sp. PG-2. Classification (NCBI taxonomy): domain Bacteria; kingdom Pseudomonadati; phylum Bacteroidota; class Flavobacteriia; order Flavobacteriales; family Flavobacteriaceae; genus Winogradskyella; species Winogradskyella sp. PG-2. Next base: position 2,088,555 of record NZ_AP014583.1, read on the forward strand.
GAGGGTTAAAAATTCAAGGTTTTCAGGACGAATTACAAGAATTAGTCTATCGTTGGTTATATATGATTACTAGGAATGCAGTAGATTATAATGGTACAATTCCAGAAAAATATGATGTTGTTGCTGCAACGCATAAGGTTTTTGCGGAATACGGAAACGTAGGTACAGATTTCGAATATATTACACAAGAAGGTTTTGGCTGGATGAATGCCTCTTTTCAATATGGACTACAATTATTAAATCAAGATTTAATTCAACGGCTTAATAACTTAGAAACACCAGAATCAATATTCAAATTATAATATGAAATCATTACAACTCATTTTATCTAATAAACGCTACTTCTCAATTGTGTGGGTCTTTAGTTCATTAAATATAATGATTGGAACATGGGTATTATATATTCCTCAGGTAAAAAATAAATTACAATTAGACGATTCTCAAATAGGATTTGCCTTGTTCTGTTTGGCGTTGGGCTTATTGTTTTTTATTCCTGTAGTACCGTTGATTACCAAAAAGATTGGAATAGGAAAAGCAACATTTTTTGGTATATGTATTTTTAGTGTCGCTTTCATTGGTCCATTAATTGCCCCAACATACGTAATGTTATGTGTCTCTCTTTTTTTAGTTGGCATCTTTTCAGGATTAACAGATATAGCCATGAATACCGTAGTATCTGAAATGGAGAAATCAGATGAGGTGAATTTTATGTCTGCTGCTCATGGTTTTTTTAGCTTAGGAGGAGCCATAGGTGCTTTAGTTGGTTCAGTTTTAATTGGTGTTTTTGATTCACCATTATATCACGTTATGATTATGACAACTTTTGTTATAATTACAAACCTACTTTTATTTAGACAGTATTTTAATATAAGAGAAGTAGAAGAGGTCTCTGAAGAAAAGCAAAAGCTTCCTATGAAATTACTAAAACCATTAATAATTCTTGGGTTTTTAGCTATGGTAATTATGGGTAATGAAGGAGCGATTGAGCACTGGAGTTCAATTTATTTAACTGAAGTTGTAAAAGTATCTTCAGAAAATTTGGCAGGTTTAGGATTTACCGTTTTTTCTATAATGATGACTATTGGACGTTTTTTTGGTGACGGAATTAGCGCAAAAATAGGCTCTGATAAAATAGTAATACTAGGCTGTACTTTAGCAGCCGTAGGATATGTATTTGTACTTCTAAATGGACTTATTTTAACAGTTTTAGGCTTTGGTATTATTGGTCTTGGTTTATCAGTTATCATTCCAGAGCTGTTAAGAATTGCCGGAACAACAAAAGGAATTGCAGCTTCGAAAAGCATTTCGTTCGTTTCTGGTGTAGGTTTTGTCGGATTTTTAGTTGGTCCAGTAATATTGGGTTATATTTCAGATAGTTTTAGTTTAAAAATGAGCTATGTGTTTTTATTAAGCATTACTTTGTTAGCAACTTGTATTGCTGTTTTTAAACTAAAAGCGAAATAAGTACCAAAAACAATACATGTTTAATAGAAAGGCACAATTAGAAAAGCTTAAGGCGACAGCTCAATTTGATATTATAGTCATTGGTGGTGGTGCCAGCGGATTAGGTATTGCTGTAGATGCATCATCTCGAGGGTTTAAAGTCGCTTTGTTTGAATCTCATGATTTTGCAAAAGGTACATCAAGCAGAAGCACAAAGTTAGTGCATGGTGGAGTACGATATTTGGCACAAGGAAATATTAAATTAGTTACTGAGGCCTTAAGAGAAAGAGGTTTGCTTCAAAAAAATGCTAATCACTTATTCAAAAGACAGGCATTTTTAATACCGAGTTATACGCAGCTAAATAAATATTTTTATGGAATAGGATTAATTGTGTATGATTTATTATCTTTAAGAAAATCAATCGGTGGCTCAAGAATCATTTCTGCAAAAAAGGCTATTAGTAGAATAGTAAATCTTAAAAAGCATAAACTTAAAGGAGGGGTTACCTACTTTGATGGGCAATTTGATGATGCCAGATTAGCATTGAATTTAGCGCAAACAGCATGCGAGTCTGGAGCTATTATTCTAAATCATTTTAAAGTAACTGATATGCTTAAAGATGATGAAGGTAATCTCACCGGAATTGCTGTCACTAATACCGAAACGGATGAAATCATTAAGGTAAAATCTAAGGTAGTTATAAATGCTACTGGTGTATTTTCTAATAAGATTTTAAAACTTGCAGGTCGCAAAAAAAAGAGTCTCAAAATAGTACCTAGTCAAGGTATTCATTTGGTTCTAAATAAGTCGTTCTTGGATGGTGAAACGGCATTAATGGTGCCTAAAACAAGTGATGGACGTGTTTTATTTGCGATTCCTTGGCATAATAAAGTGGTGGTTGGTACAACAGATACTCCTATTAAAAAGCCAAGCTATGAACCTAAACCTTTACAGGAAGAAATAGATTTTATTTTAGAAAATGCTTCAGAATATCTTATAAAAAAACCCAACAGAAAAGATGTGCTATCCGTTTTTTCAGGATTAAGACCTTTGGTTGCACCAGAAGGTGATAAGAGTAATACCAAAGAAATTTCAAGAGGGCACAAAATTATACATTCAGAAAGTGGATTACTCACCATTGTTGGTGGTAAATGGACAACCTACAGAGAGATGAGTGAAGATGTAGTTAATGAAGCTATTATAACTCATAATTTGCCCAATGTAAAATCTAAAACAAGAGTATTACCAATTCATGGGAATCTAAATGGGACTGATAGAAAAGATCTAGATAAAAACCTATGGTTTTATGGAAGTGATGCTACCGCATTAGAGCAACTAATAAATTCAGAAGATAGTTATAGAGAACAGATCCATCCTAATTATCAATTTAATACAGGTCAGGTGATCTGGGCTGCAAGATATGAAATGGCAAGAACTGTTGAAGATGTGCTTGCAAGACGAATTAGATTGTTGTTTTTAGATGCACAAGCAGCTATGGAATGTGCTGAAACAGTTGCTGGTATTTTACAAAAAGAATTAGGAAAATCTGATTCGTGGAAACTTAATCAAATAGAAGAATTTAAGAACCTAGCGCAAGGCTATTTAATTTAAAAGATATGTCTCAACAACTCATTCTGGCACTCGATCAAGGTACAACATCTAGCAGATCTATTGTTTTTGATGCAAGTGGAAACAACATTGCTTCATCGCAACAAGATTTTGAACAAATTTTCCCTAAAAATGGTTGGGTTGAGCACGATCCTGAAGCCATATGGCAATCGCAATTAAAAACTATAAACGAAGTACTTTCAAAAGATGCTTATAAAATAAAAGATATTTCTGCAATTGGTATTACCAACCAACGCGAAACTACCATAGTTTGGAACAGAAAAACTGGCGAACCTATTTATAATGCTATTGTTTGGCAAGATCGAAGAACAGCTGCTTTTTGCGATCAGTTAAAAGCTAAAGGCTATGCTGAAGACATTCAAGAAAAAACAGGATTAATCATAGATGCTTATTTTTCTGGATCTAAAATTAAATGGATATTAGATAATGTGCTTAAGGCTAAAGATTTGGCTGAAAAAGGCGAATTGTGCTTCGGTACAGTAGATACATGGCTAATCTTCAAGCTAACAAAAGGCAGCGTCTATGTTACGGATGTTAGTAACGCATCACGTACCATGATATTTAATATTCATACACTGAAATGGGATAAGGAATTGCTAGAGTTGTTTCAGATTCCAGAAGCAATGCTTCCAGAGGTAAAGTCGTCATCTGAAATATATGGCTATGCAGAATTGTTTGGTGAAAAAATTCCAATTGCAGGAATCGCAGGTGATCAACAAGCTGCGCTTTTTGGTCAACTATGTACAAAAAAGGGCATGGTAAAGAATACTTATGGTACAGGCTGTTTTCTATTAATGAATACAGGGAAGACACCAGTAATATCTCAAAATCAATTATTAACGACTATAGCTTGGCAAATCAATGGTAAAACGCAATATGCTCTAGAAGGTAGTGTTTTTGTTGGTGGTGCCGCTGTTCAATGGCTAAGAGATGGATTGAATTTAATTGATGATGCCAAAGATATTGAGGTTCTTGCCAACAAAGTGGATGATAGTGACGGAGTTATTGTTGTGCCTGCGTTTACAGGTTTAGGCTCACCTCATTGGGATCCTTATGCCAGAGGTAGTATTCAAGGTATTTCGCGAGGGACTAATAAATCGCATTTAGCAAGAGCTACTTTAGAAGGTATTGCATTGCAGGTTTATGATATAGTCAAAGCGATGGAGAATGACGCTAATATGCATTTAAAAGAATTGAGAGTAGATGGAGGTGCTTCAGCAAATAATTTGCTATTACAAATACAATCAGATATTTTTAATTGTGATGTTGTAAGACCGACAAACTTAGAAACCACTGCTCTAGGTGCTGCTTATTTAGCAGGTTTAGCAGTAGGTGTGTTTAAGAATAAAAAACAAATTCGTAAGCAGTGGCAAAAAGACAAAACATTTACTCCAAATACCAATACCGAAAAACAATTAAAATTAATTGCACAATGGCATAAAGCTGTTAACCGCAGTAAAAATTGGGTTGTAGAATAGTTCATTATTAACTTAATTCGTATATTGAAAATTATATTTATTATTAATTATTATAAAATGAAAAAGTATCTAAATCTAAGTATTCTTGTATTGACAATAACTAGTTTTACACTATTTAATTGTGGTGGAAAAGAAGAGGAAAAAGAAGAAAAAACAACCTATGACTTTAAAAAGGATAAAAGCACTAAAAAAGATACTAATCTAGCAATTTTAGGTATTATTGGTGATGACAACATGCAATTTAATAAAAAAGAATTGCGAGTAAAAGCGGGTCAAAGAGTAAAACTTACTTTAAAACACAATGGTAAAATTGATGTCAATATTATGGGGCATAATGTTGTGATACTTAAAAAAGGAACTGATAAGGCGGCTTTCGCTGCTAAGGCTGCAATAGCTAAGGATAATGGTTATATACCTGAAGGAACAGATGAAGTTATTGCGCATACTAAAATGATTGGTGGTGGACAAATTACTACTATTGAATTTGATGTCCCAGAAGTAGGTGAATACGATTTTATTTGTAGTTTCCCAGCGCACTTCGCTTTAATGCAAGGGAAATTTATTGTAGAGTAAGCGTTAATAATTTAGAAGTTGGAAGCATTTTTATAAGCCTCTATTACTGATAATTCGCCTTTTTTGCCATCGATAGAGTTGCCATGTTCCATCCCTAATATTCCCTTGTACCCTTTATCATAAATATGTTTAAATACATTTTTATAATTGATTTCTCCAGTAGAAGGTTCGTTACGACCTGGGTTGTCTCCAATTTGGAAATATCCAATTTCGTCCCAAGTGGCCTCAATATTTGGAATTAGGTTACCTTCTTGAATTTGTTGATGATATATGTCGAAAAGAATTTTACAAGAAGGTGAATCAACTGCTTTGCAAATTTGATAAGCTTGGGGGGACTCACTCAAAAACAATCCTGGATGATCCCTAAAATTAAGAGGCTCTAATACCATCACTATACCATGAGGTTCAAGTAAGCTTGATGCTTGCTTTAAACTTTCTATTACGTTTGCTGTTTGATAATCATCATCTAGTCTTAAATCGACATGACCAGGAACTACAGTCATCCATTTGGCATTAATGCGTTTGGCGACTTCAATACTGTTTTTAATATCGTCAAGAAATTCTAATCTATAGGTCTTATCACCACTTGCAAGATTAGGTTTGTCCCAATATATTTTGTGAGCGACAAATACACCCATCCTCATGTTTAATCCTTGCATCAATGATGAAATAGCCTTTTGTTCATCAATAGGTCGATGCCTCATTTCGTTATCTTCATATGAACGAAAACCCATTTGATGCATGAAGCGAATTTGGTCGAATAAGTTTTCACTCGCATGTGCTTTGAACATACCTTCATGAGGCGCAAAATCGAGTTTAAAATGATCTGGTTTTTGCGAAGAACTAGCAAAAACTCTCGAAGGGATTGCGCTAGTAGCGGCAACTGCTAGTGCAGTGTTTTTTATAAAATTTCTGCGTTGCATTATAAAGACCAGGCTTTACCACCAGTTAACTCTTGTAAATCACCACATTCGTAAGTTGATGGAATTGGATCGTATGGCATTACGTTTTCACCAATTTGCTCATTGGTTCGGTACGCATTTATAGTCAACCATTTTAGATTATTTAACAACTCATTTTTGGTAGGCTTAATATATTCTTTAGTCCCACTTATAGCATTAGCATGATCACTCCAAGGTTTTATAGGATTTGCTTCGCGTTCTTCATCAATTTCATCTTCAACTAGCATATACTTATCTAAAATAGCCTTGTAATCTTCGGGCGTTTTTTCATCTAAATTTTCAGCATCACCTTTTAAAATGTTAAGAATTTCAGAAAATGTTGAACGCATGTTTTTTTGTTCGTGTTCATCCATAGTTTCCGATACATATTTGTCAATAAATTCAATGACATTTAGCTCAGAAGCTGCAGGTAATGTTTCAGTTTTAGGTAATATAATATCAACAACATTGCTTGTGAAATTAGTTTCATCTACATTAAAAAAGACAGGCTTCCATCCTTCAGGTGTAGAAGTGCAACTCTGTAATAAACTAATTAAAGATGGTGTTACAACTACAAAACCAGTTGCTAAGCCTAAATTTTTAAGTGCTTCTCTTCTATTCATAATTAATAAGGATTAAGCGTTATTTTTTTTAAATTCCTTTGTGGCATGGTCTACTGCTCTCGCTGTAAAAGCCATATAACCTAAAGAAGGATTATGACATGCAGCTGAAGTCATGAAAGCTCCATCGGTAACATAAACATTTGAACAGGCATGTATTTGATTCCATTTATTTAAGACCGAGGTTTTAGGGTCGTCTCCCATACGAGCAGTACCCATTTCATGAATACCTAGTCCCATAACGTATTTATCTCTGTTATCAAATCCAACTACATTTTTAAAGCCTGCATTTTCGAGCATTTCTATACCTTGTGCAACCATATCTTTACGCATAGCGTTTTCGTTTTCACCAAATTCAGCATCAAAAGTTACAGTTGGTAAGCCCCATTCATCAAGTTTTTCGTAATCTAGATACATGCGATTTTTATGATCTGGTAAAGTTTCTCCAAAACCAAAAAGTACCATCTGCCATTTACCTGGTTTCATTATAGCTTCAGTTAATTTTGGTCCATATTTTAATTCAGCAACTAATTCTGAAAAATCTTCACGTGAAGCTCCACCTTGGTAGCCATATCCTCTCTTGAAGCTTCCATTATTTGTTTCTCCTCCTAAATTTCTAAAACGAGGTACATAAATACCGTTTGCTCTTCTACCTTTATAATATTTATCATCAAAACCTTCTGCATCTCCAACAGCACCTACGTGGAAATGATGATCCATTATATTATGACCCAATTCTCCACTATCATTTCCTAGTCCATTAGGGAAACGTTCAGATTTTGATTGCATTAAAATAGATGTTGATGCTATAGCAGAAGCACACAAGAAAATTACTTTGGCTTTAAATTCTATTTTTTCTTTAGTTTCAGCATCAATAATACGAACACCAGTTGCTTGCTTTGTGGCATCATCATAAATTACTTCATGTACTATAGAATTTGGTCGTAATGTCATATTACCTGTAGCTTCAGCAGCAGGTAATGTTGATGAATTACTACTAAAATATGCGCCAAAAGGACAACCGCGCATACATCTATTTCTGTATTGGCAAGTACTACGACCATCTCCAGGCTTTGTGCCTTCTGTAATATGGGCAACACGACCAATGGTGAGTACACGTCCGTCATCGTAGTTCTCCGAAATGTTATCTTTTAAGTGTTCTTCAACACAGTTAAGATTCATTGGTTTTAAAAGTTTTTGATCCGGAAAATGTTCCAAACCTAAGTTTTCACCACTGACACCAATATATTCTTCTACGTAGTCATACCATGGTTCAATATCTTTATAACGAACAGGCCAATCTATAGCAACACCATCTTTTTTGTTTGCTTCAAAATCAGTATTACTTAAACGATAACTTTGCCTTCCCCACATGAGTGAACGACCACCTACATGATAACCTCGCATCCAATCAAATCGTTTATCTTCATTATAAGGGTGCTTAAGATCGTCAACAAAGAAATGTTGTCTTGCTTCATGTGTTGTATAACCAGTTCGGTTTTGCTTAAATTTTCTACGTAGTGTATCTGTCGTGGGTTTTCCTCCATTTGGTAAATCCCAAGGGTCAAGATTTGCTGTCGGATAGTCTTCTCTGTGTTTTACCATTCTACCTCGTTCAAGAACCAATGTTTTTAAGCCCTTTTCGCATAATTCTTTTGCTGCCCATCCTCCAGAAATTCCTGTGCCTACAACAATAGCATCATATTCTGTTGTTTCTACTTTAGTGTTGTTATTCATAGTCTTAATTTAATCGATATCGTGAAATTGATAATATTTTTCCAATAAATTTGAGAAAAAATCAAAAATTATCAAATATATTTTTTGAAAACAGAAAATTAGCTATTTTGCATGGTATAATTGTTTAAAATTTTTCAGTGAAAGTAAACAAACAAGAAATTGGGCCTTATGAAGTGGATGGCGTGGTCTATCATGCAGACACTTGTTTGCCTTTAATTGATGCTCACGACAGGAATAAAATAAAATTTAAGGCCTTAGCGCGCCATACGTATCCAGGTGATCGATTAGATGATAATACCTTAGGGTTAAATAGTATAGGCTATTGGGATGCTAATGAACCTCAGGATTGGGGTTTAGATTGGCACAGAAATGAAGGTATAGAATTTCATTTTTTAGAATCGGGTACAATGCCTTATTCTCAAGAGAATAAGGAGGTTGTGCTAACTCCAAATCATTTAACTATTACTAGGCCTTGGGAGGCTCATAAGGTTGGTAATCCTAATATAGGAATGGGCAAGTTTTATTGGGTGATTATTGATTTAGGTGTAAGACGTCCGCATCAAGAATGGGTTTGGCCAGATTGGATTACTTTAACAGAAAGTGATTTAAAGCAGTTGACTAACTTTTTAAGACAGGATGAGAAATCCATATTAAAAACAGATCAGCGCATACGCGATTGTTTTAAACGTATAAATAGTGCTGTAAATACAGATAAGAAGGGTAGTAATGCTTCGCGAATACGTTTACTAGTAAACTATTTATTGATTCTGATTTTAGATTTGTTAAAGACAGAAGATATTGTGCTTGATGAATCTTTGATAGATAGTTCGAGAAGTGTTCAGTATTTTTTAAAAGAATTAGATAAAAATTTATCTGAAGATTGGACTATTGAGCGTATGTCCCGTAGCGCAGGTGTTGGTCTTACTAGATTCACACATCACTGTAAGCAGCTAACAAACCTTACTCCAATGCGGTACCTTACTATGCGGAGATTAGAAATGTCTAAAAAAATTCTTATTGAAAACCAAGCTTTAACGGTTGGAGAGGTGGCTTATTCATGCGGATTTACTAGCAGTCAGTATTTTTCTACGGTATTTAAAAAGCACGAAAAGTGTTCGCCGAATGAATTTAGGAAATTACGTCAAATAGATTTATCTCTAACAGCTTATCCTGAAGTTTAGATAATTTTGTTTAAATTCTTTCACTGAATAAAAGTAAACATCGAATCTTATCTAATTGATTATTTTTCAATTCTAACACAAATTACAATATAACTAATGAAACATTATTTAACTATTCCGATCATTTTTTTATTGCTAGCTACTTTAAGCTGTAAAGACGATAAAAACGAACAAGTAAAGCAAGATGACAAGATCAAAGAAATGAATAATGAACAATTTTTTAAGCTATCCTTGGCGCAGTGGTCATTGAATGAAAATATTAGATTTCAAGGTATGGATCCTTTTGACTTTGCAAGAATTGCTGATTCTTTGGAATTTGAAGGCTTAGAATATGTAAGTCAGTTGTACAAGCCCTTCTATGAAAAAAATGGTATTGACGCATTAGTTAAGAAGTTAGCCGAAGAGAGTAAAAAATACAATCAAAATAATATTCTTATAATGGTTGATAACGAAGGTGATCTTGCAGACCCAGACGAAGCTAAACGTGATGAAGCTGTAGAATTACATAAGAAATGGGTAGATGCAGCTGCTGCATTAGGTTGTCATTCCATCAGAGTAAATACTTTTGGAACTAATGACCCAGATATTTGGCATAATGCAGTTGTGGATGGTTTAAAAAAGTTATCTACTTATGCGGCAACCAAAAACGTAAATGTACTTTGTGAAAATCATGGATGGTTATCATCTGATCCAGATAAACTAATGAAAGCACTTAATGAAGTTAATATGGAAAATTGTGGTACACTTCCAGATTTTGGTAATTGGTGCATAAAACGAAAAGATGGAGAAAATTGGGGAGAATGTGAAGAGGAATATACTGATAAGTATAAGGGAATTGAATTATTAATGCCCAAAGCAAAAGCAGTAAGTGCAAAATCATATGCATTTGATGAAAACGGTAATGAAACTACATTAGATTATGTTAGAATCTTACAAATAGTTAAAGATGCAGGTTATAGGGGCTACATAGGAGTTGAATTTGAAGGTGGTCTGCCTGAAGAAGAAGGAATTGTTTCTACTAAAAATCTATTAATCAGTGCAAACCAAAAACTAAAATAACTAATATGAAATCATCTACTTCCGTTAAGTTATCAATAATGATGTTTCTCGAATTTTTTATTTGGGGAGGTTGGTTTGTAACTATGGGTTCTTTTCTAGGAAATAACTTAAGCGCATCTGGTGCAGAAACGGCAATGGCCTATTCTACACAATCTTGGGGAGCCATTATAGCACCTTTTATTATTGGATTAATAGCCGACCGTTTTTTTAATGCTGAAAAAATATTAGGTATACTTCATATAGTTGGTGCAGTTTTAATGTATTTAATGTCACAAACTACTGATTTTAGTGTGTTTTACCCTTATGTATTAGGTTATATGATTGCTTATATGCCAACTCTAGCATTAGTTAATTCGGTTGCTTTTAATCAAATGAATGATCCTGCAAAGCAATTCCCTCATGTAAGAGTATGGGGAACTGTAGGTTGGATTTTAGCAGGTTTAGTAATTAGCTTTGTCTTTAAATGGGATTCTATTGAGAATATAGCTAATGGTATGTTGTCTAATACATTTTTAATGGTGTCAATTGCTTCAGCTATTTTAGGTATTTTTAGTTTTATACTACCAAAAACACCTCCAAGTATTTCTAAAGATGATAAAGTAGGTCTATCAGATATTTTAGGCTTAGATGCTTTAAAATTATTGAAGGATACTAACTTCTTAGTGTTCTTTATATCATCAGTTTTAATATGTATCCCTTTAGCATTTTACTATCAAAATATTAGTCCGTTTTTAACTGAGTATAAGGTAGAGAATTCTACCGCTTGGGCTTCATTAGGTCAAATGTCTGAAGTATTGTTTATGTTGTTGTTACCGTTCTTCTTTAAAAAGTATGGTTTCAAAAAAACGATTTTATTCGGAATGTTAGCTTGGGGAATTAGATATGTTCTGTTTGCATATGGTAATGCAGGAGATTTATTTTTTATGATTGTTCTAGGTATCGCTTTACATGGAATTTGCTATGATTTTTTCTTTGTTTCAGGTCAAATATATACGGATTCTAAAGCTGGTGAAAAAGTAAAAAGTGCAGCTCAGGGACTCATAACATTAGCAACTTATGGTGTAGGTATGTTAGTTGGATTTTGGGTAGCTGGACAAATTGTAGATAAAAATTTAATTAGTGAAGGTTTGCATAGTTGGAAAGATATTTGGGTATTCCCTGCAATTTTTGCAGGTGCAGTTATGCTTTTATTTGCTTTATTATTTAAAAACGAAAAAATAGAATATAAAGATTCATAAGTACATGAGTAATAAAATACGACTTGGCATTTTAGGTGGAGGTGGAGATTCGCTTATTGGAGTTTTACATAGAGTAGCATCTTCAATGTTCGATAGATATCAACTTGTTGGTGGATCTTTTAACCCTTCGTTAGATGAGAGCATCAAGTTTGCTAATCAGATTGGAATCCCAACAGATCAAGTTTATAAAGATTTAGATACACTAATCGAAAAAGAATTAGAACTTCCTGAAGATAAACGAATTGAAGTTGTGTCTATTCTAACTCCTAACTTTTTACATTTTCCAATGGCTAAAAAATTACTGGAAAATGGATTTAATGTCATTTGCGAAAAACCAATGACTACGACATATGAAGAGGCAAAAATTCTTCATGAGATACTTAAAAAATCTAGTACAGTTTTTGCAGTTACGTATACCTATACTGGTTATCCTATGGTACGTCAAATGCGACAAATGATTGCAAATGGTGACATCGGAAAAATTCAAAAAATTGATGCGCAATATTATCAAGGATGGATAAATTCCATAATTCACGATAAAGAACAACGCAAATCGACATGGAGATTAGATCCAGAAAAATCAGGTATTAGTTGCTGTATTGGTGATATTGGTACACATGCTTTTGATATGGTGGAGTATATGTCTGGCTTAAAAGTGAATTCAATATTAGCAGATTTAAATTACTTGTACGAAGACAACCAAATGGATATAGATGGTACTGTTTTAATTCATTGCGATAATGGTGTAAAAGGGGTTATTCGAGCTAGTCAGATAGCAACTGGGGAAGAGAATAATTTTACAGTCCAAATATATGGTGATAAAGCCGGATTAAAATGGGAACAAGAGAATCCGAATTACCTCTACTTATTAGAAGATGGACAACCCTTACGTGTCCTTAAACCAGGTCATGGCTATAATAGTAAGCTATCTTTAGATGGTACAAAATTACCTCCAGGACATCCAGAAGGTATATTCGACTCAATGGGAAATATTTATAAAGGTGTAGCTAAAGCGATTAGAAATGAGACTTATGACCATGGTGAGTTTCCAACGATGATTGATGGTGTTCGTGGCATGAACTTTATTGAAAAGGCAGTTGAGTCGCATAAGGCCGGAAACGTATGGGTAGAAATAGATAAACATTAATTGAGCATGAAAACGATTAAAGGGCCTGCAGTATTTTTAGCGCAATTTATGGATGATAACGCTCCATTTAATTCTTTAGATGGACTTTGTCAATGGGCGAGTGATTTGGGTTATAAAGGTATACAGATACCAACGGACCCAAGTTTAATAGATTTAGGAAAGGCAGCTGAAAGTCAAACTTATTGTGATGAGTTTAAAGGAAAAATAAATTCCTATGGATTAGAAATCACCGAACTCTCAACACATCTTCAAGGGCAGTTGGTTGCTGTACATCCTGCATATGATATTATGTTCGATAATTTTGCACCAAATCATTGTAAAGGTAATCCTAAAGCGAGAACAGAATGGGCTACTCAGCAAGTAAAAGATGCTGCAACAGCAAGTCGAAGATTAGGACTGAATGCACATGCTACATTTTCAGGCTCACTTTTATGGCATACAATGCATCCATGGCCACAGCGACCTGATGGATTAGTTGAAATGGGTTTTGGAGAACTAGCAAAACGATGGCTACCAATTCTTAATCATTTTGATGAACAAGGTGTCGATGTTTGTTACGAAATTCACCCAGGTGAAGACTTGCACGATGGTGTAACTTTCGAGCGCTTTTTGGAAGCAACAAATAATCATAAACGTGTCAACATCTTATACGACCCTTCACATTTTGTATTGCAGCAACTAGATTATATTGAATATATAGACCATTATCACGAATTTATAAAAGCCTTTCATGTCAAAGATTCAGAATTTAAACCTACAGGTAAGAAAGGTATGTTTGGTGGCTATGGTGATTGGAAAGATCGTGCAGGACGCTATCGTTCGCCTGGAGACGGACAAGTAGATTTTAAAACAATTTTCACAAAGCTTACGGAATATGGTTGCGATGTTTGGGCAGTTATGGAATGGGAATGTTGTATTAAAAGTCCTGAACAAGGTGCACGAGAAGGTGTTAAGTTTATACAAGATCATATTATTGAAGCTACCGAAAAGCGTTTTGATGATTTTGCTGGAGCTGACGTAGATAAAGAACAATTAAGAAAAATACTAGGAATTTAAATAGCATAGAAATGAATAAATTTTTGATTTTAGGCCTTTGCCTTTTAACCTTTGCATCATGTAAAGAAAACAAAGAAAAAGAAGTGGAAAAAGACGTAATTGAAATAGTGGAGGAAGAAACTAGTAATGAATGGACGATTTTGTTTGATGGCACATCATTGGATAATTGGAGAGGCTATTTATCTGAAGAAATGCATCCAGAATGGACTATTGAGGATGGTGAAATGACTTTTACTCCTGGTGAAGAAGGAGGTAAAAATATTATCTCCAAAGACACGTATACAAATTTTATTTTGTCTTTAGAATGGAAGATATCTGAAGCAGGTAATAGCGGTATTTTTTGGGGAGTTTATGAAGATGAAAAATATACTGAAGCATATATGACAGGGCCAGAAATACAGGTTTTAGATAATGCTAAACATCCAGATTCCTTTGTTGCCGAAGGAACTCACAAAGCAGGTTCATTATATGATATGATAGCTTGTCCAGAAGAGCATATTAATCCTGCTGGAGAATGGAATCTTTGTGTTATTGAAGTAAATCAAGATGCCAACTTAGCTAAAGTGAGTATGAATGGTACTGAAGTTATGAGTTTTGCATTGCATGGAGAAGACTGGGGTAAAATGGTGGCGGACTCAAAGTTTAAAGATTGGGAAGGTTTTGGCAAATACAGAACGGGTCACATAGGGTTGCAAGACCATAGTGACAAGGTTTGGTATAGAAATATTAAAATAAAGAATCTAGACTAGACTAACTATATTTTCTAAGTTGAGCTTCCCAAGGTTGGAGTTCTGTTATGGAATGTAAAGCTTCAAGGTTTGAGATAATCAATTCGCTTGCGTTTAAATTTAATTCTAGATGCTTTACAGGTTGAACGTTATCACTAAAATTTAATAATATGATATAGTGATCATTTTCATCTGAGCGTGAATATATATATAGATTTTCATCATCTTCATTCATACACTCATAGTCACCATAAACCATTACTGTATTAGCTTTTCTAAATGCTATCATCTGTCTGTAAAAGTTTAGAATAGAATGGGCATTATTCTCTTGAGTCTCAACATTTATTGCTTCAAAATTAGGATTAACTTTTAACCATGGTGTGCCTTCTGAAAATCCTGAATTTTTAGTTTTATCCCATTGCATTGGTGTTCTTGCATTGTCTCTACTTTGTCTATGAACTAATTTTAAATAGTCTTTCATGTCCTCACCTCTAGCTATTGCTTCATTCCAACTACCTAAGGTTTCAACATCATTATAATCTTCGATAGAAGGGTAAGCAACATTAGTCATTCCTATCTCATCACCTTGATAAACATATACAGTGCCTCTGAGTGTGAATAAAAGCAACGCTAAAAGCTTTGCAGATTCGTTATGATATTTAGAATCATTCCCAAAGCGAGATACCATTCTAGAAAAGTCATGGTTACCTAAAAAGATACTTCCCCAACCTTTGTCTTTTAATTTGGTATCCCAATCATTAAATACTTTTTTAAATTTAGGAAGAGAAACATCAATTGGGTCGTATTTCCCTCCTGGACCATTGTCTATAAACATGTGGTCAAAGTGAAAAATCATATTAAGCTCATTTCTACTATCATCAACATAATCAAGGCCATTACTTAAATCAATACCAGGACCTTCACCAACGGTCATAATATCATATTTAGACAATACTTCTTTATTGAGTTCATTTAAATATTGATGAATTTTTGGTCCATTAGCATAATAGTTTTTAATAGTCTTACCATAATCTTCAGGATAAATACTATCGGGAAACTCGAGTTGTTTTGAGATTAAAGAAATCACATCCATTCTAAACCCGTCAACTCCTTTTTTACACCAGAAGTCTACAATATCATGTATTTCTTTACGCACTTTAGGATTCTCCCAATTTAAGTCTGGTTGTTTTTTAGTGAAAAGATGTAAGAAATATTCATTAGTAATATCATCTTTTTTCCAAGCCGAGCCACTAAAAAAGGATGTCCAATTATTTGGTGGGTTACTGTCTTTTGAGCTCTTCCAGAAATAGTAATCTCGATAAGGGTTGTCTTTAGATTTACGAGATTCTTTAAACCACTTGTGTTCATCAGAACTATGATTTAGTACTAAATCCATAACAAGTTTTAGGCCTCTTTGATGCATGCCTTTAAGTAAAAGATCAAAAGCTTCTGAACCGCCAAACTCTTTAGAAATAGCTTTGTAATCTGAAATATCATAACCATTATCATCATTAGGAGATTCATAAACGGGACAAAGCCAAATTATATCGACTCCTAGTGATTTGATATAATCAAGCTTTTCTATAATACCATAAATATCACCTAAACCATTCCCTGTTGTATCTTTAAAAGAGCGTGGATAAATTTGATACACTACTCCTTCTTTCCACCAAGTTCGTTTCATAAGTACTTTAAAAAGCTTTTAGGAAATAAGGTAGGTCGCTAATACCAAAATGACAATAAAGATACCTATTGGTTTAGTATATATCCATGGAGTCGTGTCAATGATTTCAGTAACTTCAGGAACATATATATCTTCGTCCTTTTTAGGCTTTACAAATCTAAATATTAGCATAATCACCATGTTAATAACAAACAGTATACCCATGATATGTAAGAAATGCGGATAAGCCTTAGCCTTTATAATTGCTAACTCATTTGCGTCTGTAATGCCATTAGCAGTAGCTTCTGTCATTGTAGTTTCTATAGTATTTGGTCCTAGATAGAGTAAACTAAATAAGTACATCAAAACACCAGCAACTAAAACTGTTTTGGCACCAATAGCTGGAACTTTTTTAGATATAATTCCTGTTAATACTACAGCTAAGATAGGAACACTTAAGCTTCCTAAAGCTTGTTGTATATAATCGAATAAACCTCCAGGAGCGTTAGCTATAAATGGGGCAATACTCATCCCGATTAGTGCAAGTATAAGTCCAGCAATTTTTCCAGCTTTTACAGATTGTTTTTCTGTTGCATTTTTATTAAAATTCTGCTTGTATAAATCTGAACCAAAAAGTGTTGCACTACTATTTAATAAACTGTTAAATGAACTTAATACGGCTCCAAATAATACAGCAGCAAAAAAGCCAATAAATGCAGTCGGCAAAACTTTTTTAACTAATGCAGGATATGCCTGATCTGCATTGTCTAAGTTTCCTTCAAAAACATGCCATGCAATAATACCTGGTAATACAACTATTACAGGAATTAAAAATTTCACAAATGCAGCCGCGATCATCCCTTTTTGTCCTTCGGCTAAATTCTTGGCACCAAATACACGTTGTAAAATAGACTGGTTAGTTCCCCAATAATAAATCTGAGCTATCATCATACCAGTGAAAATAGTTCCAAAGGGAATTGAAGACGTGACATCACCAACAGCATTAAATTTCTCAGGATTACTGTTCCATAATGTATTAAGACCATCCGTTACATTTCCATCACCAATAACACTTAGACCAAAAATTGGTATTAAAAGTCCACCAACTAGTAATCCGATTGCGTTAATTAAATCGGAAACTGCAACGGCTTTTAATCCTCCAAAAATGGCATAGATAATTCCAATAACACCTATACTCCAAACGCACAGCCAAATAACTCCAGATTGAGACATACCTAACAATTCCGGCAAGTCAAACATAGTGCTAAATGCTAATGATCCTGAATACAAAATAGTTGGTAATAAAACGATTCCGAATGCAATTAAAAATAGAACTGCAAGAATAGCTCTCGTCTGTTGATCAAAACGCCCCTCGATAAATTCTGGGATTGTTGTTATGCCAGAACGCATATATTTGGGTAAAAGAAAAATAGCTGTTACAACAATTGCAATAGCAGCAAGTGTTTCCCATGCCATAACTAAGATGCCTTCAGAAAATGCTTGACCATTAAGACCAACGATTTGTTCAGCAGATAGATTGGTTAGTAGTAATGAGCCAGCAATGGTTAATGCTCCTAGGCTTCTTCCACCAAGATAAAAACCATCAGCGGTTGATTCATCTGTTTTTCTTGTAGCATACCATGCAATAATGGCTACTAAAGCAGTAAAGCCAATAAAGGTTATAATTGATAACATATAAATTAGAAGTTAGTTAGTATAGCAATATATGAAAAACCAATTAAGGATAGTCTTTTTTCGTATTTGAGTTCCTTTAAAATAATCGAAAACGTTTTCGATTAAATTTTAAATTTGTTTTTTGTTGATAGGTTTGGAATAAGAAAAAGGGTTTGTAAATTTAATTTTCTGAACAAATTAAATATTTAAATTAAAAGCATGGAGGATGCGACTAAGAATATGGAAGCCCAATTTAATGGTGTAATGCTTAATGCATATCCAGATAGTATTGGAGAAAAATTAAGCGATACAATTAGAATGCTTCAAATGCCAGAGTTTAAAGATGCTTTTTCTTTGTTCTATATTTTGCCAACTTTTTTTAATAGTGATTTAGATAGAGGCTTTTCTATAGTAGATTATAATCTTAACGAAGAATTAGTTTCTGAAGATGATTTAGAAGCATTAGATAGATTAAATATTATGCTGAAATTTGATATTGTTTTAAATCATCTATCAATAGGTTCGCCACAGTTTAAAGATCTTTTAAAGCATGGTGAAAAATCTAAATACAAAGATTTTTTTATTAATTGGAATTCATTCTGGAAAGAAAACGGAACGATGAATGACAAGGGTATTATAATACCAGATGAGGTATTTTTGAATAAGCTTTTTATGAGAAAATCAGGATTACCAATACTAAATGTAGTTTTTCCTGATGGTTCCGAACAACCATACTGGAATACGTTTTATCAAAAAGTAAACTATAACAAACTTAGTAGTGAAGACTTAAAATCTGTAAGTGGATTAACGACTTCTCAGTCCGAATCTATTATAAATAGGGTCAATGAGAAAGTTGATGAATTAATGAGCTTTAACGATTTGGATTTAGGTGAAAATAATATATTTCAACCTGCTGTAATTCAAATTTTAAAAAGGAATAGATCATATCTAGGTCAAATGGATGTGAATGCAAAATCCGAGTTGGTTTGGTCTTTTTATGAAGAAACTCTTGCCAAATTAAAAAGATTTGGTTGTAAGATTTTAAGACTTGACGCTTTTGCTTACCTACATAAAGCTGTAGGTGAGTCTAACTTTTTTAATACTCCTGGTACTTGGAATCATTTAGAAAGAATTAAGAAGATTGCAGATGAAAATGAATTAATTCTATTGCCAGAAATCCATGCGGAATATGGTTCTTCTCTCCATGATGAAGTTGCAAAAAAAGGTTTTCAGATTTACGATTTTTTCTTACCTGGATTAATGATTCATACTTTAGAAAAAAAGTCAAGTACAGCACTTTTAAATTGGGCTCAGGAAATAGAAGATAAGAATTATCACGTTGTAAATATGTTGGGCTGTCACGATGGGATTCCAGTATTAGATCTAAAAGGAAAAGATGTAAACGGTAATTATTGTAAGGGATTATTAGAGGATAGTGAGATTGAAGATGTTATGAGTATAATCATAGAACGTGGAGGTAAGGTTAAGAATTTATATGGTCCAACCGGAAAGAAAATTTCTTATTATCAAGTTAACGCTACTTTCTTTAGTGCACTGGGAGAGGATCCTCAAAAATTAGTATTGGCTAGAGCAATACAATTATTTATGCCAGGTATTCCACAAATTTGGTATTTAGATATTTTTGAAGGTAAAAATAATTATAACGCTGTTGATAAAGCTGGTGAAGGAGGTCACAAAGAAATTAATCGTACAACATTAAAGATTGAAGACATAGAAAAAGCACTTCTAAGTGAACCAGTTTTAAAGCAATTAGATTTGATAAGGTTAAGAAATACGCATAGAGCATTTCAAGGTAATATTACTATTAATCAAAGTAAACCATCTACAATTGATTTTCTTTGGGAGAATAACCAGGATTTTGCGAGACTAAAAGTAGATTTAAATCTATTGATTTTTGATATTAGTTATTCCAAATAATTCTACTAAAAATAAAAACCCAATTTATAAATTTAGTTTTTATTTTTAGTACATAATTAATTTATAAACTAACCACCAACAACTTCAATAGGATATAATTGATTACCAGTTTGAGTAATTTCTAAGTTTGGTATAAAGTATTCATAACCAATAACTTGATTACGGCCACGATCTATAAAGGCTACTTGTTGATTATCATCATAAACAATAATTATTCTTAATTACTTTTAATAATAAAAGACGTTGAAATAACAATTTTTTTAATAATTTCATTACAAAATTGTATTTTATCTTTTGTTTATGTTTTAAAACCAAAAAACCCGATTCAATTGAATCGGGTTTTTGATGGTGGTGCCTCCAGGAATCGAACCAGGGACACAAGGATTTTCAGTCCTTTGCTCTACCAACTGAGCTAAGGCACCAATTGCTTAATTAAGCGGGTGCAAATATATATGCAATTTTATTATTCTCAAAAATAAACTTGTAAAATTTGATTTTATAAATTTGTAAACTAGAAATAGTTTATGAATCTTATCGTTGATGTTGGAAATACCTATGTAAAGTTTGCCATTTATATAAAGGCAGAGTTAATTTATAAAACGAGTTTTAAACTTTCAGAGTTAAAAAAAGAATATAAATTATTGAAAAAGGATTTTCCTAAATTAAAATCTGCTATTATTTCTTCTGTAGGACGTTTGTCTAATAAGCAAATAGAAGTTATTGGTGACGACTTAAAAGTTGTAGAATTAAATTCTAAAACAAAAGTCCCTTTTAATAACTTATATAAAACACCAAAAACTTTAGGAGTAGACCGTGTAGCATTAGTTAGTGCATCTGTTGACCAGTTTCCTGATGAAAATGTATTAATTATAGACGCAGGTACATGTATTACCTACGATTTTATAACCGATAAGAATGACTATTTAGGAGGAGCAATTTCACCAGGAATTAGATTGAGATATAAAACTCTTAATAATTTAACAGCAAATCTCCCGTTATTAGATACTAACCAACCAAAAACAATAATTGGAGACTCTACAGAATCATCGATTCATTCTGGTGTTGTATTTGGTGTTATTAAAGAAATTGATGGTGTTATCGACCAATATCTTCAAGAATACCCAGATTTAACAGTTATTTTAACAGGAGGCGATGCTAAATTTTTGTCAAACCAATTAAAAAATAGCATATTTGCGAATTCAAATTTCCTATTGGAAGGTTTGAATTTTATTCTAGATTATAACAAAAAATAATGATAAAACGTCTCATTGTAATTTGTATTACAATTATTAGTTCTAGTGTTTATGGCCAAACCGGAACAGCATCTCCATACTCTTTTTATGGTATAGGTAGTCTTAAGTTTAAAGGGACTGTAGAAAATAGAAGTATGGGAGGAATTAGTGTGTATTTAGATAGTATACACATAAACCTTAGGAATCCTGCGGCTTATGCAGGTAAAAATCTAAATGGATTAAATTTTGATGGCGAAAGTAGACCAGTGAAATTTTCAATTGCTGGTACCGCTTCAAATTCTACATTAAAGAGTAACTCAGGCGAAGCAAAGACAAATAGTTCTACTGTCGATTATTTAGCCATGTCTGTACCAATTGGAAAATTTGGTTTTGGTTTTGGACTATTGCCTTATACTTCTGTAGGATATAAACTCGATGATTTTAATGATGATGACAGATTGTTAAATCGTTACTTTGGGGAAGGAGGAATTAATAAAGTGTTTGCTGGTTTCGGTTATCAAATATCAGATAAATTAAGTATTGGGGTAGATTTTAATTATAATTTCGGAAATATCCAAAATGCAGCAATTGGTGTTGGTTATACTCCAGAAGGTGATCCGGTAGATTATCAAACAAGAGAGCTTAATAGATCTGATTTAAGTGGATTAAATTTTAATTTTGGGTTTGCATATAAAACGATGGTTTCGGATAAATTAGAATTATCGGCAACAGCAACATATTCTCCAGAGAGCAAGCTTAATTCTGAAAATAGAAGAGCCTTTTCAACAGTGACACTAGATGGAACTACATTTGATGTTACAAGTATAAGAAATACCATAGATGTAGATTTAGGTGCTTTAGACCTTGAAACTTCTAAATTAACTTTACCTTCAACTTTATCTTTTGGTGCAGGTTTAGGGAAACCAAAATCATGGTTTGTAGGTGCTGAGTATACATTACAGAATACAAGTGATTTTTCTAACCCTATATTTAATAATGAAATTTCTGCCTTTGAGAATGCGTCACAATTTGCTGTAGGTGGATTCTTTATTCCAGATTATAACGCTTTTTCAGGTTACTATAAACGTATAGTATACAGAGCAGGTTTTAACTTTGCGAATACAGGTTTAGTAATAAAAGATGAATCAATTAAGGAGTTTGGCATATCTTTTGGTTTAGGTTTACCAGTTGGAAATCGCAGTTTATTTTCTAATGCTAATTTAGGTTTAGAATTTGGACAACGAGGAACAACTAATAAAAACTTAATCCAAGAGAATTTTGTAAACTTAAATGTAAGTTTATCTTTAAACTCTAGATGGTTTAAACAAAGGAAGTATAACTAACAATAATAATAAAATGAAGACGAGAATTACTACACTGCTACTGGCACTTTTTGTGAGTTTCAACGTAGGTTTTGCTCAGCAAGATGAGGAATGTATGAACAATCTATCAATTTTTGATAGCTATGTAAAAAGCAAGAAATACGATGATGCTTATGGACCATGGAAAATTGTGCGTAACAAATGTCCAAGATTTAACAGAGCTATTTATGCTCATGGAGAAAAGATATTAAAGCACAAGATTGAAAACTCTACTGGAGCAGATCAAATAGCACATATCAATGATTTAATGTTATTGTTCGATCAAAGTAGAGAGCATTTTGCTTCTAAATATGATCTTGGTGAAATTTTAATTGATAAAGCTAACTTATCATATAAGTACAAAAAAGAACTAGGTAAGACTAATGATCAATTGTATAACATGTTCGATGATGCTGCTCAGAAGGATCCTAAAAACTTCACTAACGCTAAAGGGCTTTATACGTATTTCTCACTTATAGTTGATCTGTTTGATGGTGGTAAAAAAGAAGCTCAACAAATGTTCGATAAGTACGATGATGTTATTGAAATGATAGAGGCTATAGAGACGACTTATACAGAAAAGTTAAATAAATTAGTATCTAAAGAAGAAGCAGGGACTGATCTTACAAAGAAAGAGTTGAAGTACAAGAAAAATTACGAAGCTAATTTGAAAGCATTTGAGACCGTAAAATCTAGTATGGATCAAAAGCTTGGTAAGAGAGCAACTTGTGAGGTTTTAGTACCATTATATCAAAAAGATTTCGAAGAGAATAAAAATAACGGTGTTTGGTTACAACGTGCAATGAACAGAATGTACGCTAAAGGTTGTAAAGAAGATCCTTTATTCTTAAAGTTAGTAGAACAAAAGAATAGTATAGAGCCTAGCGCAGATACAGCATACTACCTTTATTTACTTACTGACGAACAAAAATATTTAGATCAAACAATTTCTTTGTCAACAGATCCTTTAAGAAAGGCAAAACTTTACAAGGGATTGGCTAATGATCTTAAATCTAAAGGTAGATATGGTAAAGCAAGACAATATTATAACGAAGCTTTAAAATTAAATCCTTCAGATGGTTCTCCTTATTTAGCAATTGCCGCTATGTACGCGAAGAGTGCTAACAATTGTGGAGATAGTAACTTTAATAAGAGAGCTGTATTCTGGTTAGCAGCTAATACTGCAGAAAGAGCAGGTAGAGTAGATGGACGTTTAAGGTCTGCAGCAGCAAGAACTGCTACGAGTTATAGAACTAGTGCTCCATCTAAATCAGACATTTTCTCTGCAGGAAACAAAGGGCAAACCATTAAAATTGGATGTTGGATTCAGCGTTCAGTTAAGGTCCCAGGTTAATGATAAAAAAGAAATTACATATCATAAAAAACATAGTCACAGCAATTGCTGTGACTATGTTTTTTTCATGTAATAATGATTTTGATGAAGTTCAGAAGGTTGGTATACTTCAAAATCAACCAATTGGTGAAGCCGAAAACATTGATTTAAAATATACGGAACTTAAGAATGATACCGTAAAGCTTCAAGCCAACCTAATTAGTCCCAAGATGCTAGATTATTCAAATAGGGATTTTGCGTTTTCTGAATTTCCAGACGGTCTTAAGCTTAAGATTTACGATGATGATAATAATATGACTACGATCACATCACGATATGCTATATTCTATTCAGAAACAGATCTAATCGACTTAAGGGGTAATGTGGTTATTGCAACGTACACAAAAGACACCTTATTTACAGAACAGCTTTATTATAGTGAAAAAATGGAATGGGTGTTTACCAATCAACCATTTTACTATAAGCAAACTATAGGATTTACAAAAGGAAATGGATTCGACGCTGATAAAGATTTTAATAACTTCCAGATGTTAGAAATGGGAGGAGATTTTGAACTCGATAATTGATTACCTTTGTGTAATAAATATTTTTATTTCCCATGAAACAATTACTAGGTCTATTTCAATATGTGTATTTAATTTTTGCGGCACTTTTTCTTTGGGATGCTATATCTAATTGGTCAATTGAAAGAAGTCGTTCTTATATGTCGTTACTTTTTGTAGCGCTTGCAATTTTCATGTTTTTCTTCAGAAAACGTTTCAGAAAAAAGTTTGAAGACAGAAACCAACAGTAATACATGACTGTAGATATAATCATTATTATAACTACACTGATACTTTCTGCCTTTTTTTCGGGTATGGAAATAGCTTATGTTTCATCCAATAAAATTCATATAGAATTAGAGAAGAAACAAGGTGATTTTTTAGGGAGAATTCTAGATAAACTTACAGCAAAACCATCTAAATATATTGCTACTATGCTTATTGGTAATAATATAGCCTTAGTTATTTATGGTTTTAAAATGGGTGATGTCTTGGTGCAATGGTTTCAATCCATTTTACCTTCAGATAATAGTGTGCTTATATTTTTGTTAGATGATTGGCAGCTTTTAACTCAAACCGTAATCTCTACTCTTGTTATTCTGGTAACTGCGGAGTTTTTACCTAAAGTATTCTTTCAAATCTATGCAAATACATTATTGAAGGTTTTAGCTTTACCTACATACATATGTTATATCATTTTTTCTTGGGTTTCGGATTTTGTACTATGGATTTCCGATGCTGTTTTAAAATATATATTTAAAGCTTCTGGAGAAGATGTCGCTTTAGCTATGACCAAAGTTGAATTAGGGAATTATATAAGCGAACAAATGGAATCTGTTGAAGACCATGAGGATGTAGATAGTGAGATTCAAATTTTTCAGAATGCGCTAGAATTTTCAGAAGTGAAAGCACGAGAAGTTATGGTACCTCGTACAGAAATCACTGCAGTTGATATTTCTGAGTCTATTGAAAACTTAAGTCAATTGTTTATTGAAACTGGTAGGACAAAAATTATTGTTTACAAAAATAATATTGATGATATCTTAGGTTATGTACATGCATTTGAGTTATTTAAAAAACCTAAAACAATAAAATCAATCATCATTCCGATTGGTTTTGTTCCAGAAACTATACTAGTTAAAGACGTACTGAATATTCTGACTAAAAAACGTAGAAGTATGGCTGTAGTTATAGATGAGTATGGCGGAACTTCCGGCATAATGACTGTTGAAGATATTATAGAAGAGTTATTTGGAGAAATTGAAGATGAGCATGATACTATAGAAATGATTGAAGAACAAACGAGTGAAAGTTCGTTTAAATTTTCTGCACGCCTAGAGGTAGATTATATTAATGAAACTTACAAGCTAAATCTTCCGGAAAGTGAAAACTATGAAACTTTAGGAGGTCTAATTGTTAATGCTACTGAAGAAATTCCTCAAGAAAATGAAGATGTGCAAATAGATAATTTTAAGTTTACAATCGCAGAGGTATCTTCAACAAAAATAGATGTAGTTCTTTTAAAAATACTCGAAGTAGATTAGTATACCATCAACTCTTATAAAAACTACACTTCTCCTTTTATTATTTACTAGAAAATACTATTTTCGCAGACTTATTTATACCAAATAAAGACTAGATAAAAAGACTATGGCAGTTTTAAATAAAATTAGACAACGTTCACTGATACTGATATTAGTAATCGCATTAGCATTATTTTCATTTGTAATTGGTGATTTATTCAAAAATTCTGATGCCTTAACTGGTGGTGCACAAGATGTTGTTGCTACTATTAATGGAAAAGATATTAATCGTACAGATTTTCAACAAAAGGTGAAAAACTATCAGGATAGATCTGGTGGAAGACAGACGTCTACACAGTCTATGAATGCGATTTATAATCAAGAGCTACGTAAAATTGTTTTACAATCAGAATTTGACGAATTAGGATTGTCTGTAGAGAAAGATGAAATGAGAGATTTATTGAAGACCAGTTTTTCTTCTTATCCAGAATTTCAAGATGAGAATGGTCTTTTTGATGTAAATAAATTAAACGGTTTTATCGCTAACTTAAAAGATTTACAAGGTGCTAATCCAGATACAGCCCCTTTAGGAAACTTCTTGGTGAATTATGATAGTTGGACTAATAATGAGCAAACAATTGCTGCAAATGCTGTTCAACAAACGTATTACAATATGATAAAAGCTGGAGTTGGTACAACGATAGCTGAAGCTGAAGATGATTATTTTGGTGACTCTAAGACTGTAGATGTTCGTTATGTACAAGTCCCTTATACAAGTATAGCAGATAGTTTAGTTGAGGTGACTAAAAGCGATATAAAAGCTTACATGAAAGACCACGAAGAAAAATTCAAAGCGGATGCTTCTAGAGAAGTAGTTTATGTTGAATTTAAAGAGGAGGCGTCTAAAGCTGATGAAGATAAAATTAAAGCAGACTTGCTAGATTTAAAAAACGATAAAGTAGAATATAACAAAGTTTCAAAACTCAATGACACCATTCCGGGTTTAAACAATGTTAAAGATGTTGAGGAATTTGTAAATTCTTATTCTGATGTAAAATATGATAATTCATTTTGGAGAGCCGCACAATTACCAGCTGTTGCAAAAGACACGTTAATGAAGTTGAGTGTCGGTGATTATTTTGGCCCTTATAAAGAAGGTGAATATTATAATTTATCTAAGGTTATTGCAACGAAGCAATTACCAGACTCAGTGAAAGTACGTCATATCTTAATTCCTTTTGCTGGTGGACAAAGAGCAGATGCATCTATTACTAAAACACCAGAACAAGCAAAAACTACTGCAGATAGTATTTTAGCTCAAATTAACAGTGGAAAGCGATTTATGGACTTATTAGAATTATCTTCTGATAAAGTAAGTAATGAAAGTGATGGTGAAATAGAGTTTGCATACAATGCAGGTATGGCACCAGAGTTTAAAGCTTTTTCTTTCGATAATAAAATAGGTGATGTTGATGTAGTTGGTACATCTTTTGGTTATCATGTTATCGAAATATTAGAACAAAAGAGTTTTAGTAAAACAGTGCAATTGGCAACTATAGCTGATAAAATTGAGCCATCAGACCAAACCTTAAGTGATGTATTCAATAAAATGTCTAAATTCGAAATAGCTGCTAAAGATGCTGATTTCAATGAATTGGCACAAGAGCGTGAATTAACAGTAAAGCCAATTACATTTAAAGAATTGGACGAGAATATACCAGGTTTAGGAAGTCAAAGAGAAGTAGTACGTTGGTCATTTGATGATGATACTGATGTTGGTGATTACAAAAATTTTGCAATATCTAATTTTGGGTTTATTGTAGCTAAAGTAATCGAGAAAAAAGAAGAAGGGCTAATGAGTGTTGAAGATGCTTCTATAACAGCTATACCAGAAATAAGAAAAGAGAAGAAGGCGAAAATGATTCGTGATAAGATTTCTGCGACAACCTTAGCAGATATATCTAAAAATCAAGGGCAAGGTACAAGAACCGCATCTGCAGTAACTTTAAAGAATACAACTTTATCTGGTGCAGGTGTTGAGCCTAAAGTAGTGGGAGCTGTGTTTGGATTAGCTGAAGGGGCAACGTCTAAACCAATTGACGGTGATAAAGGTGTTTATGTTGTTGAGGTGACAAAAATCAACGAAGCGACTAAACTAGATAACTATTCTGCAATAATGAGTAGATTAAGCACTGAGCGAAGAAATGCAGTACAAACTAAAGTGTACCAAGCATTAGAGAAGGCTGCTGATATTGAAGATAACAGAGCAAAGACAGTTTATTAATATACCTTTTAAAATATATTTTGGAAGAAGGCTTTACAGAAATGTGAAGCCTCTTTTAGTTTAGAACCATTTCCGAATACGGAATAACAATATCAAAACCTTTTGAATTAAAATAAGATGTTGGGTTATCTTCAGATGTTACTAAAACAAAATCTCCGCCCCAAGCACCTAAACTTTTAATGGATCCATTATGATCCTTGAAAAGTCGCGACTTAATAGTTTCTTGTTGAATTAAATTGGAGATTATATTTTCATGTGAGTTAATAAGCTTTTCAAATTCAGAAAGTGAATTACAAGTTGTCATAGCCTCTGTAATCATATTAATTTCGCCTAAAGTTTCATTGGTAATTTTAGCGTTCTTTTTATAGGCTGAAATGCCATCTCTACTATTTTGTTTTTGATTAAGATATACAAAGTAAAGTTGTGATTTAAAACTAGGATTAAACTCTTTAGCTTCGACTAATGGTTTCTGACTATATCTTAATTGATATGATATTGGTGTATTGTTTTGAGCACATGCAATATCATAACCACTACCTTTAAATGTTTTTTCTAAGAGCTTGTATGCATCTACTTTTGCCCAATCTGCAATGTTATTGATAAGTGTTGATGAGGTGCCCAAACCCCAAAGTCGATTAAAATCTTGGTGAGTTGTAATTGTATAACCTTGTTTAGTATTTAAAAATTCGGGATTCAAACCATATGTTGCTTTTAAGATTTGAATTAATCTTTTAGAAATATCTGTAAAGTTTTTTGCTTTTAGGCTTAAACTATTTGAAGCTTTAGTTATTAAGAATTCATCTTCAAACCAAAGTTGATTTAATTCATTATGACTTTTCCAGACAATGGTATTTAAATTATTAGTTTCAATGTTTAAACTCTGCCCATATTTTGTTGGGATAGCTAATGCTTTTGCACCATCTAAGACTACATATTCTCCTGTAAGTAATAATTTACCGTTACTTCTAAATGTTCCCAAATTTAATTTCTTAGATTTTCAATAGCTTCAACAACAGCGCTATGTGTCACTATATTGGTTTTAAAATGCGTTACCAATTTTGATTTTTCTTCTGCTGTTGCTTCAAACTGATTTAAAATATTCATCAGATGCATCTTCATATGACCTTCTTGAATGCCAGTTGTTGTTAATGACTTTACGGCACCAAAATTTTGTGCCAATCCCGCAACTGCAACAATTTTCATCAAGTCTTTTGCTTTTGGCTTTTCTAACATTTCTAATGAAAACTTTACTAAAGGGTGCAAACTAGTTAAACCTCCTACAGTTCCTAAAGCTAATGGAATTTCAATCCAGAATTTAAAAGTGTCATTTTCAATAGAACAATGAGTTAGACTAGAGTACTTATTGTCTTTTGCAGCATAAGCATGGACTCCAGCTTCAACGGCTCTAAAATCATTTCCTGTTGCTAATACTACTGCATCAATGCCATTCATAATGCCTTTGTTGTGTGTTACAGCTCTAAAAGGTTCAACTTCTGCAATATTAATTGCTTGTTTAAATTTCTCTGCAAAGATTCCAGGATCAGAAATATCTTTACTTTTTAAGTCAGAAATTGGACATGAGACTTCGGCTCTAACAATGCAATTAGGTACATAATTTGAGAGAATACTCATCACTATATCTAGCGGGTTTTCTAAATGTATATCTGCTTCAGCTTTAAACGTACTTGCAAATTGCTCTAAGCAAGAGTTGATAAAATTTGCTCCCATAGCATCCAAAGTTTCAAACGTAGCATGCAATTGGTAATAGTGGTCTAAATCTTCAGACTTATTTCGTAACTCAATATTTAAAATACCTCCTCCACGACGTTCCATATTTTTAGTAATATGAGAAGTTGAGGAGATTAACTTTGGTTTTATGGTATCAAAAAAACTTTCTAATTGTTTAAAATCACCTTTGAATATAAAGTGAACTTGGCCTATTTTTTCAGTCGAGATTACTTCAGCTTTAAACCCACCTCTGTCATACCAAAATTTTGCAGCCTTACTAGCTGCCGCAACTACAGAACTTTCTTCTATAGCCATAGGAATGGTAAATAGTTTATTATTTATTAAAAAGTTAGGAGCGACACCCAGTGGTAAATAATAATTAGTTATTGTATTTTCGATGAACTCATCGTGTAATTTTTGTAGTTTTTCATCTGAATTCCAATACTGCTTTACTAGTGTTCGAGCATTGTCTTTATTAGTGAAATACGAGTCTAAAAGCCATTCAATCTTTTCAGATTTTGTTAGCTTAGAAAAGCCAGAAATAGCGTTTGGCATATTTATTATAAATTTTAAGTGTAAAGATACTTAGGATTGGCATAAAATGTGTGCATTAGCTATCATTAATTGCGGATTTACTGTTAATAATGCCTATTTTTTGCATAATTTTTAGTAAACTTGGCATTGCTATATTGAAAAATTACATAGATGAAACATTCTGATTTTTTAACCTTCATACGTTAAATGCTGCTAAAGAGAATGTTCCATGTGACTTTAAAATAGAAATAAAAAAACACATGAAATTAAGACACATTGTTGCAATTGTAGGATTTTTAACAACCTCATTAATTTATTGTCAAGATAAACAGATTTCACTCCAAGATATTTGGAGTGGTGAGTTTAGAATAGAAAGAATGCAAGCCTTGCATTCAATGAAAAACGGTAAACAATATTCGGTTTTAAATTTCGATAGGCAAAGTAGAACAGCAACGATAGACATTTACGATTATAAAACTTTAGAAAAAGTAAAGACCTTGGTATCATCTTCAGACTTAGAAGAGATTCAAGGTTTTTTTGATTATAGCTTCAGTGAAGATGAGTCTAAGGTGATCTTAACAACTAATTCTAAACCAGTTTTTAGACGCTCAACACTTGGGGAGTATTACATATATGATATTGCCTCTAAAACGTTAACGAAAGTGTCTGATGATTTGGTTCAAGAACCTACATTATCTCCAGATGCAACTAAGATAGCTTATGGATTTGAAAATAATCTTTATGTTAAAGACCTAGCTTCAGGACAAGTGAGACAAGTGACTAAAGATGGTGAAAAGAATAAAATCATCAACGGTATTACGGATTGGGTATACGAAGAAGAATTTAGCTTCGTAAGAGCTTTTGATTGGAATGCTAGTGGCAATCAAATTGCATTTATTCGTTTTGATGAATCTGAGGTGCCAGAATTTTCAATGGATGTTTTTGGTTCAGGTTTGTATCAAACACAGCAAGTATTTAAATACCCTAAAGCTGGAGAAGCAAATTCTAAAGTATCTCTGCATTTATACGATTTAAGTACTGATAAAACTCAAGAGCTAAAAGTCGATAAGACTTATAATGACTTCTACATTCCTAGAATAAAATGGACTAAAGACGCTAATGTTCTTAGTGCGCAGTATATGAACCGTCACCAGAATGAATTAGATCTTTGGATGATTAATACAAAAACTAACTCTTCTAATTTAGTTTTGGCTGAAAAAGACAAGGCATATATTGATGTGACTTTTAACTTAACGTTTCTAAAGGATAATAGCTTTATATGGACAAGTGAAAAAGATGGATATAATCATATCTATCATTATGATAATGATGGAAGTTTAATTAATCAAGTTACTAAAGGTGACTGGGAAGTGACTAACTATTATGGTTTTAACGAAAAAGAGAATACCATTTATTACCAGTCTGTAGAAAACGGATCGATAAATAGAGATGTCTATTCTGTTAAGTTAAATAGTAAAAGTAAAAAGCGATTAACTAAAACTGATGGTACTAATAGTGCTTCATTTAGTGCAGACTTCACTTATTTTATTAATACACATTCTAGTGCAACAACTCCACCAGAATACACGCTTAATAGTTCTAAATCGGGTAACGTTGTAAAAGGTATAAAAGATAATGATCGTTTGGCTCAGAAAGTTGGAAGTTTTGTGACTTCTAAAAAAGAGTTCAGTACCATTAATGTAAACGGAAATGATTTAAATATGTGGATGGTGAAACCAGCAGATTTTGATGCGAATAAACAATATCCATTATTTATGTATCAATACTCTGGTCCAGGCTCACAGCAAGTCGCTAATCGTTGGAACGGAACAAATGATTATTGGTATCAAATGCTAGCACAACAAGGCTATATTGTGGCTTGTGTAGATGGAAGAGGTACTGGTTTTAAAGGTGCTGATTTTAAAAAGGTAACACAGAATGAATTAGGTAAATACGAAGTTGAAGATCAAATTGCTGCAGCTAAAAAATTAGGAGCTTTACCATATGTTGATGAAACTAGAATGGGAATTTGGGGCTGGAGTTATGGAGGCTTTATGAGCAGTAATGCTTTATTTAAAGGCAATGATGTTTTTAAAATGGCAATTGCTGTGGCACCAGTAACAAGTTGGAGGTTTTATGATACAATCTATACAGAGCGTTATATGACGACTCCACAGGAAAATCCAAGTGGATATGATGAAAATTCACCGATTAACCATGTCGATAAATTAGAGGGAGATTTCTTGTTGATCCATGGGTCTGGTGATGATAATGTGCATTTACAAAATACTATGCGTATGGTTGAGGCATTGATTCAAGCAGATAAGCAATTTGAATGGATGATTTATCCAGATAAAAATCATGGTATCTATGGCGGAAATACACGCTTACACTTATATAAAAAGATGACTAATTTTATCAATAAAACTTTAGGTGATAAATTAGAGAAGGCTGAAGTAGAAGCAGAAGAAACATCTAAAATTAAAGGTTAAACTAACAATAACTAACTAAATATAATTATATGGAATTTAAATTTGGAGGTTCAGCAGAGAACCAAAAGACCGTTTTAGGACATCCTTCTGGTCTATTTGTACTTTTCTTTACAGAGATGTGGGAGCGTTTTTCTTATTATGGAATGCGAGCTTTACTTGTTTTATTTCTCGTATCAACTGTACTTGATGGTGGTTGGGAATGGACTAGAGCTGACGCATTAGTGCTTTATGGATGGTATACAGGTTTAGTTTATATCACACCAATCATAGGTGGTTTCATTGCAGATAAATTTATGGGTTATCGAAGAGCAGTAGTAGTCGGTGCTTTTATTATGACGTTAGGACATGCGGCTATGGCCTTAGAAGGAATGACTTCGATTTTCTTTTATGCAGGACTTTCATTTTTGATTATTGGAAACGGATTCTTTAAACCGAACATCTCTTCTATGGTTGGTCAATTATATAAATCACAAGGAAAAGAAAAGGATGCAGGTTATACCATTTTTTATATGGGTATTAATGCTGGAGCCTTTTTGGGTATTCTTTTATGTGGTTATGTAGGAGAAAAAGTAGGTTGGCATTATGGTTTTGGACTTGCTGGAATTTTTATGTTTTTAGGAATGCTGCAGTTTTATTTTACTCAAAGTATTTTCGGGAAAATAGGATTGTCACCAAAACAAACTGAAGATTTTGATGATGTCATTGAAGATAGTATTGAGAAAATTGAAGACAACGTTGAAGATGTAATTGAAGAAGCTGAGAGTTCTAAGGTGGTAAGAGATAGATTATTCGTTATAGGTATATTCTCTCTTTTCGTAGTCTTCTTTTGGTGGGCATTTGAGCAAGCAGGTGGTTCTATGACAATTTTTGCGGCTGATTATACAGATAGAGCTTTAGAAGGTGGTGCAGCTACAACTTTTAAAATTGTAAATACAGTAATAACGATAGTGCCAATGATAGTTATAACATGGGTGTTGGCAATGTTATTTAAACAAACGTTTAAAAAGTATGCTTTAGCAAATATATTGTTGGCTTCTAGTTTTGTAATTATATGGGGAATCGTAATTTGGATGTTGAACAGAGAGTTTCAATCAGATACGACTGAAGTTCCTGCATCATGGTTTTCAGTTTTAAACTCATTATTTATTATTCTGTTTGCGCCATTATTTTCTAAAATATGGGAAAGCAAGCTCAACCCTTCAGGACCTATTAAATTTGCGATAGGCTTACTATTAGTTGGTTTAGGGTTTGCTGCACTTGCTTATGGATCTGCCGGCATTCCAGATGGAGCCAAGACAGCTTCCGTAAGTTTAATGTATTTAGTAGTTGCATATTTCTTACATACTATGGGCGAGCTTTGTGTATCTCCTGTTGGTTTATCTTATGTAAGTAAATTAGCTCCAGTGAAATTAGTAAGTATGATGTTTGGTATTTGGTTTACAGCCAATTTCTTCGCTAACTTACTAGGTGGATTTACAGGTAGTTATATGGATCCAATAATGGAAGAACATGGTTTATCCACATTCTTTTTAATATTTACTATTATTCCAATTGTTGCGGCTATAATAATGTTTTTATTAAACCCAATGTTAAAACGCAAAATGCACGGAATAAACTAAATAGAAGAGCGGTTAAACCGTTAAAATAACTTAAAATGCTCTTTAAAAGGAGCATTTTTTGTAAGTTCGAGATAATTTTTGCAACAAATCAGTCATGAGGAAATTAGGATATTTATTGTTAATAGTGTTGTTGGCTTCATTTAAACCAATGACAAAAGAAGTAGAAGGAAAAATTAATTGGTTGACTTTAGAAGAGGCTATAGAGCTTCAAAAAACAGCGCCTAAAAAAATTATGATGGATGTTTATACCAATTGGTGTGGGCCATGCAAAATGCTAGATAAAAATACCTTTCAGAACGAAGATGTAGCAAATTATGTCAACGAGCATTTCTATGCGGTTAAGTTTAATGGTGAAGGAAACCAATCAGTGACCTATAAGGATAAAACTTTTGCGAATCCAAATTACGATGCTACCAAAGCAAATCGTAGAAATAGTGCTCATGAGTTTACAAGAGTTCTTAAAATAAGAGCGTACCCAACTATGGCGTTTTTTGATGAAGAAGCAAATTTTATTACTCCAGTGACCGGGTATTTAAAACCACAACAACTAGAGTTGTATTTAAAATTGTTTAAAAGCGATAAATACAAAGAAATGACTACGCCAGAGCAATTCAACGAATACTACAAATCCTTTAAAGGTACATTTAAAGAATAAAGATTTTAATCTATAATAAAGGCTCCCTTTTCATAAGTATAATGAAAAGGGATTTTTTTATGCTCGCAAGTGGCTTTCCAACGTTTTACATAAGATTTATAATTACTTGCATCTGCTATAATAAGTTCTGGCTTTAGGCTGTCAATAACTCTATTGATGTTTAGCCTTGGGGAATTTCTCAGTAGAATATAGTTGGGCTGAAACGAAAGCCCTTTATAAACACCTAAACTATCAATAATTAAAATGTTTTTATTGTTAAACTGATAAATGGATTGTAGACTGTCTATTTCAATATTCTCAATAGATTCACCAACCTTATAATTAGTTATAACATTATCTGTATTTTGCCTTAGCGAATCTAGATTATGATGTATTTGTAACCCTTCATTATGCTTTTGCCCAATCATTGAGTACTTACTTTTATTAAAAACAACAAATGCATCACCTTGAACATTGTGTGCATTATAAAAAGTGATGCCTTGAAAACAAATAATTCCAATTAAACTCAAAGCAACCCATTTGAAGTTTTTGAATTTATAGACTTGTACCAAAGCAACAATTATAAAGTAAGAACATATCACTTGTAGTACCGTAAAAGGAATATCTCGAAATAGAAAACCTTCAAATTGCGCAACCCAAGCTATAAATGCATTTAGGCTTTCAATAATAAAACTGTATGCTGTAACTATAAAATCCGGAAGCATATTCGTAAGTGCTAATGCAATTACCAATAAACCAAAACCTAGGATTAGACCTAAAAAAGGAATTACAACAATATTAGAGATAAAGAATAATCCTGGAAACTGATGAAAATAAAACAAACTGATTGGAACAACTCCAGCTTGAGCAGCCAAAGTCACTGAAAAGATTTGCCATAATTTATCTGTGACAAGATATTTTGGTTTCCAGAGTTTATAAATAATAGGTTGAACACTAACGATACCTAAGACTGCCAAATAACTCATCTGAAAACCAACTTCGAATAGAAAAGTAGGTTTAAATAATAGAATTCCAAATGCAGAAATAATTAGAGTATTGTAAATATTTGTAGGACGTTTTAAGTGCATCGCAATGCTGATAATGCTAAACATAGCTACAGCTCTAGTCACAGAAGGAGATAAACCTGCAATTACGGCAAAAGACCAAAGAATAACAACTAAAATTAATGGTCTTAAATAATTTCCATACTTAAGACGGAGTAGTGGTTTAAATAGAAAGTTGAGAATCCAGAGTAGTATTCCGACATGCAACCCTGAAACTGCTAGAATATGAATCGTACCAGAATTCACATAATTATTATAAATCGTTTTATCTATGCTTTGTCGTTGACCAAGTAATAATGCATTCATAATACTAAGTACATCATTTTTAAAACCTGCAGTAATTAGTCCTTTGTTGATAGTTGTTCTTAATTGGTCAGCATAGCCATAAATTGTTTTTTTTGAATTTGATAATAGAAGTAAATCACTCTGTTTTAAATACAATTGATGATAAACTTGTTTCAATTCTAAATACTTTGAGTAATCAAACTGATGTGGATTTAAAGGTTTCTGAATGACCTGTAATTTAGAAGACACAAATAGTAAGTCATCTACAGCTAAAGGTTTATTCAAACTATCCTTATTGATGTTAATTAACAATCTACCAGAAGCTTCTTGGTCATTATATGAGCTTATAGAAACAATATATTTATCATTATAGTTATCTGGTTTTAGTCGCTCTTTAATTTTAAAAGTTATTGCATTATAAACATCATATGTATTGAGATTAGTATAATGATTTGTTTGCAACTTTTTATTCTGAATATTATATGAAGTCATTCCGACTCCAATCACACATAGATAAGTTAAGAGTCCAAATAAGGGTAGTCGATATATTTTATTTCGCAGATATATCCAATAAATGCCTAGTAAAATGGATGTACAAATTGTAGTGTATAAAACTGTTTTAAAATCAAGATTAGTATAGTGAGCTAATATGATTCCGATAACCAAACAAATGGTAAGTTTTATGATGGTAAAGTTTAGTAACTTCATGATTATGAGTCACTAATATAAGAAAAAGATTACAAAATACGTCTCGCCTGTACAAAAGCATAATACCAATAACGCTCAGCTAAAGAAGACACCATAACACCACGACTACTTGAGGCATGTATAAATTCAACATTGCCAGTCCCAATATTAGTAACTATACCTACATGATTCACTTTTCTACTATTTTTCTTAGTAGCAAAAAATACTAAGTCACCAACATTTACTTCTTTAATATCTATCCAAGAACCAGCACTTTTTAAATCGGCTGTTGTTCTTGGTACATTGATATTATGTTTGTTGAAGCTTGTGTAAATCAATCCAGAGCAATCCATACCACGTTTAGAAGTGCCACCATATTTATAGCGTGTACCATCGAAAGTTTTAGCATATTTTACTATGCTTTGTGCTTCTTTAGATGGTTTAGCTTTAGTGTTAACTTTTACTGTTTGAGTTTGCCTCTTTTTGCTTGAATACGCTTTTTTTGATTTACAACTACTTACAATTATCAGTAAAACAAGTATAGGTATAATTCGCTTCATATTATTTAATAGCATTGTAAATTAGCTTAGCAGTATTTTCACTAGCACCTCTACCACCAAGTTGTTGTTCTAATTCGTAATAGTCTAAAAAGAGCTGCTCACGTTTTTCAGTATCTAAAATAACTGTCAATTCTTTTTTTAGACGTTTTTTATTTAAATCTCCTTGGATTAATTCTGTCACCACCTCGCGATTCATTATTAAATTTACAAGCGAAATATATTTTAAAGTGATAATGCGTTTTGCAATCATATAAGAAATTGCATTAGCTTTATAGCAAACGACCTGTGGAACTTTAAATAGGGCAGTTTCTAATGTTGCCGTTCCAGAAGTCACCAAAGCTGCAGCAGAGATGCTCAGCAAATCATAGGTTTTATTTGAGATAAAACTTACATGATCTTGTTTTATAAAACTTTGGTAAAAACTAAAATCCTGACTAGGTGCTCCAGCAATTACAAACTGATAATCCTTAAAATCATTAACCAAGCTTAACATAACGCTAAGCATTTTTGTAATCTCCTGTTTCCGACTGCCTGGTAATAATGCAATAATGGGTTTATCAGATAGGTGATGTTCTTTTCTAAATATATGTTCTTCAACTTGTGGTCGATCAGCGATAGCATCAATTAATGGATGGCCAACAAAATGGACATCGTAATCATATGTTTTGTAGAAGTCCTTTTCAAAGGGAAGGATAACATACATAGCATCAACAACTTGCTTAATTTTTTCAACACGACCAGCTCTCGATGCCCAAACTTGTGGTGATATGTAATAATGTGTTCTAAAGTTTTTGGCTTTTGCCCATTTAGCTATACGAAGATTAAAACCAGAGTTGTCTATAAAAATAATGACATCTGGTTGAAAATTTTCAATATCAGATTTACAAAATTTTATATGTTTGGTGATTTTTCTAAGATTAAAAATCACTTCAGCAAAACCCATAAACTGACGCTCCTTGTAATGCATTACTAATTTACCACCAATAGTTTGCATTAAGTCTCCTCCCCAAAATCTAATATCAGCTTTGTTATCTTCTTTAATCAAGGCTTTCATTAGGTTAGAACCATGCAAATCTCCAGAGGCTTCGCCAGCAATGATATAGTACTTCATTAATTCATGAATTTGATAATCATCGTTGTTATAAACACAAGTATTGTAGCAATAAGCACACCTTTAGCTCTATTATCTTTATTTTTCTTTAGAAATAAGAAAAAGGCACCAAGATTTAATAAAGCTCCAATACTCATTAGTTTTGTTAAAAACCCTTGAGAAACAGCATTATTAATAACTTCAGCCCAATCATCAGATTTTCCAAAGATTTGAATCGCAAAAACTAATCCAAAAACTGTAGCAATGAGACCTACGGCAAATCCAATTAAAATATCTTTTTTATTCATTCAACTTCCAAGTATTTAAATTTTGTATGGCATGGTGTGCTGTTAGATCAAATTGTACAGGTACAACAGAGACATAACCGTTTTCTAAAGCCCATTCATCTGTGTCTTCCCCATTATCCATATTAACAAACTTACCAGTTAACCAATAATAATCACGTCCCATAGGATTGGTACGTTTATCAAACTCTTCTTTCCAATTAGCACGTGCTTGTCTACATATTTTTATGCCTTTTATAGCTTTCTTTTCAAGATTTGGAAGATTCACATTTAAGACAACTCCATCATGTAATCCGTGTTCTAAAACTTGTCTTGTAATAGTTTCTATAAAAGGTTTGCAGTGTTCAAAATTTGCGTTCCAGTTATAGTCTAATAGTGAAAATCCAACAGCAGGAATTCCTTCTATACCAGCTTCGAGTGCAGCACTCATGGTACCTGAGTAAATCACATTAATAGAAGAATTTGAACCATGGTTAATACCAGATACACAAATATCTGGTCTTCTTTCTAAAATTTCATTAACTGCTAATTTTACACAATCAGCTGGTGTGCCAGAGCAACTGTATTCGGGTTGATTACCATCTATGGTTACTTTTTCAATATGTAAAGTGGAGTTAATGGTAATAGCATGACCCATAGCACTTTGTGGGCTGTCAGGAGCAACTACGACAACATCTCCAATGGTATTCATTACCGAAATTAAGGTTCTTATACCTGGTGCTGTAATACCATCATCATTGGTAACTAAAATTAAAGGACGTTTAGACATTTAAAAAAATAGGTTTAAAAGTGATGTAAAAGTACTAAAAAGCTTACGATTTAGAGGTAATAACACCTTTAACATAAAATTAGTAGCTATGATTTTTTGTGGCACGGTTTTTTCTTCTATTTTAGTGAAATATTGAAAACCTACTTAATAAGAATTAAATATAAAGAATATGAGAGGGAATTATAAGTTCTTACTACTTGCATTGTTAATAGCATTTGCCTCATGTAGTTTTACAAATAAAACATTTGAAGATCCAGATAAAGATAAGCTTCTAATACAGCTAATTACTTATGTTTTGGATCAAGGTCATTATAATCCGCAAGATTTAAATGATGACTTTTCTGCTAATGTTTTCGAAGATTATTTAAATCAGTTAGATCCATTTAAACGTTATTTTTATGCTTCTGATATTAAGGAGTTTGAAGCCTATAAAAGTCAGTTAGATGATCAAATTAAGGCGTATGACTTAACGTTTTTCAATATAACGCATCAGCGTCTTTTAGAAAGAATAGCTGAATCAAAGAAGATTTACTCTGATATTTTAGAAAAGTCTTTCGATTTTTCTAAGGCTGAAAATTATTCTTCTGATTATGAAAAATTAACTTACGTGAAGAGTAAACGTGAAATGAGAGAGCGTTGGAGACAACAGCTTAAGTTTTCAACGATTGCTAATTATGATGATGCTTTAGCGCAACGCGATTCTGATTTAGAAGCAAATATTCTACCAGAAAGTGTATTTTCAGCTGAAAACGAAAAGCCAGTTGGTAATGTTAAAAAGTCTGTTAAGGAAGTTGAAAAAGAATCTAGAGAAGCAACTAAACGCTCATTAGACGAGCTTTATGATTTCATTGATGATAGACAACGCAAAGATTGGTTTGCTGTATATATTAATGCTATTGTAGAAGAGTTTGATCCACATACATTTTATTTCGCACCAGAAGATAAAGATAGGTTTGATGTAGCAATGTCTGGTAACTTTGAAGGTATTGGAGCAAGGTTACAAAAGAAAATGGATGCCATAATGGTTAACGAAATTATTAGTGGCGGACCAGCTTGGAGACAAAATAAATTAGAAGTTGGTGATCAAATTCTCAAGGTAAGACAAGAGAATGAAGAAGAAGGGGTTAATGTTGTTGGCATGCGTTTAGATGACGCTATTAAATTTATAAAAGGACCTAAGGGTACTATAGTTACATTAACGCTTAAGAAAGTTGATGGAACTGTTCAGGATATTAGTATTACACGTGATATTGTTGAATTAGAAGAAACTTATGCTAAATCATCAACGGTTATAAAAGATGATAAGAAATACGGTATTATTAATTTGCCTAAATTTTATATCAATTTTGAAGACTACAAGAAGCGAAATGCAGCTTCAGATATTAAGCAAGAAATTATTCGTTTGAAAGAAGCTGGTATGGAAGGTCTAGTCCTAGACTTAAGAAATAATGGAGGAGGGTCTTTACAAACTGTTGTAGATATTGCTGGATTATTTATCGAGGAAGGACCTGTAGTGCAAGTGAAAACAACAGGTGAGCCTAAAGAAGTGTTAAAAGATAAAGACAAATCAATTGTTTGGGATGGTCCATTAGTGATTATGGTGAATGAATTATCTGCTTCTGCTTCTGAAATTTTAGCTGCTGCAATGCAAGATTATAAACGAGCTATTGTTATTGGAAGTCAACAAACTTATGGTAAAGGGACAGTACAGAATGTATTAGATTTAAATCGTATGGTTCGTAATAATTCTAATGGAGATATGGGAGCGTTAAAATTTACTACTCAGAAATTCTATAGAATTAATGGTGGCTCTACGCAATTAGAAGGAGTAAAAAGTGATGTTGTAGTTCCGGACCGTTATAGCTACATCGATATTGGTGAGAAAGATCAAGAAAATCCATTGCCATGGGACAAGATAGATGCTGTAGATTATGAGCTTTGGGGAAATTATTTTGACTATGATGCTACTATCAGTAAGAGTAAAGCACGTATGGCAGCTAATGAGCAACTTAAACTCATCGACGCTAATGCTAAATGGATAAAAAAGATTAGAGACCGTGAGATTTATTCATTAAACTATGATGAATATAAAAAGGGAATGGAGCTTAATGAAGAAGAGGCAAAGCGTTTTGAGAAATTATCTGAATATAAAACTAATCTAACGTTTAATTCTTTGCAGTATGAGTTGGATTTAATGAAAAAAGATTCAGTACTTAAAGAAAAACGTAAACGTTGGCATATCGCTTTAGCAAAAGATGTATACATTGAAGAGGCATTAAATGTACTTAATGATTTAAAGATGACTTATGCTGTTAAAAATAAATTAGCCAACGTGAAGAATTAAAACATTTCATGGGAAACCAAAATAATTCACTAACAAGTTTAGCGCTTCAAAAGTTTAAAAAGAACTTTTGGGGCGTTTTAAGTTTAGGAATTATTGCTTGTATTGGTCTCATTTCAATTTTCGCGTACCTATTTGCTCCAGATGCTTCTAAAAATGCAAATCAAATGCATTTATCTATACATTCTAAATCACCAGGATTTGAAGTAAAAATGCTAACCATTCCATCTGATATAGAGTCTAATCAAAACTTTTTTTCAAAATTATTCTTTGGAAAAGAAAATACTGACACTGAAATTCCGATAGAGTCCTTCAGCGTAAAAGACAATATTTTTCATTATGTTGAATATGCTTCTGATGGATTAAAAGGTCTTGAGAAGCAGATTAATTTATCACAATTTCCTGATTTAGACTATAAGTCTTACATAGATAATAGAAGCTTTATTTTCGGAACAGATAAATATGGAAGAGATTATTTAAGTCGAATTTTAATAGGCTCTCGTATTTCATTTTTCATTGGTTTTGTTGCTGTTTTTATTTCGTTAATCGTAGGTTTACTTATGGGAAGTCTAGCTGGTTATTATGGTGGAAAAATAGACGCATTTATTATGTGGATTATAAATATGACATGGTCAATCCCAACACTACTATTGGTAATAGCAATTACATTAGCATTAGGAAAGGGATTTTGGCAAGTGTTTATTGCTGTAGGTCTAACAATGTGGGTGGAAGTGGCAAGAGTGGTTCGTGGACAGATTATAAGTGCCAAAGAAATGCAATATATTACTGCTGCAAGAGCTTTAGGTTATAATGATTACAGAATTGTTACTAAACATATTTTACCTAATATTTTTGGACCACTCATTGTAATTTCGGCAGCTAATTTTGCAGCTGCAATTTTAATAGAAAGTGGATTAAGTTTCTTAGGTATTGGTGCGCAACCACCTATGGCAAGTTGGGGAGCAATGATTAAAGATCATTACAATTATATTATATTAGGAAAACCATATTTAGCCTTAATTCCGGGACTTTGTATTATGCTTTTGGTAATGGCTTTTATGCTGGTGGGAAATGCATTGAGAGATGCTTTAG
Source organism: Winogradskyella sp. PG-2 (assembly GCF_000828715.1). NCBI lineage: Bacteria > Pseudomonadati > Bacteroidota > Flavobacteriia > Flavobacteriales > Flavobacteriaceae > Winogradskyella > Winogradskyella sp. PG-2. The sequence continues at coordinate 2,132,157 of NZ_AP014583.1, forward strand.
ATGTAAAAACTTAAAGCATCTATTCAGCTTTAAGTTGTTCAATTTCTTTGTTTGTATCTTCTATAAAATTTAAAACATCTTCTTGTCCGATTTTCTTACTAGAAGATGTTACAAAATAAGGCGGTAGTTCTTCCCAAAACTTCAATAATTCTTGGCAATAATTTTCAACTTGTCTATCTATAGCTTGTGGTTTTAATTTATCAGCTTTAGTAAAAATAATTCCAAAAGGGATTCCGCTTTCACCCAAATACTGCATAAACTCTATATCTATGGGTTGCGGCTTATGTCTAATATCTACTAAAACAAATGCAGAAACCAGTTGTCGACGCTGTTCAAAATAGTTAGTTATAAATTTCTGAAATTTCTTTTTTGAGGACTTAGAAACTCTTGCGTAACCGTAACCAGGTAAATCTACTAGGTACCAACTGTCATTTATGATAAAGTGATTTATAAGTTGAGTTTTTCCTGGTCTTCCAGAAGTTTTTGCTAAACTTTTACGGTCAGTTAGCATGTTTATTAATGAAGATTTTCCAACATTACTTCTCCCTATAAAGGCGTATTCGGGTAAGTCTTTTTTAGGGCATTTAGCCACTTCAGAATTACTAATAACAAATTCAGCAGATTTTATTTTCATGTCACCTCCTGCGAAAGCAAGAATCTTATTAAGTTAAACGTATGTAATATTTGTATTGAGCTTTAAGAAAACTAGAATTCTCTTTTTTCTAACCAAGCATTTAAAATCTTATTAAATTCTTCTGGATGTTCCATCATAGCAGCATGTCCACATTTGTCAATCCAATACAAATCAGAATCTGGTAAAAGTTCGTGAAATTCAGTTGCTACTTCTGGTGGTGTGACATTATCATTTTTTCCCCAAATGATACAAGTTGGAGTATGCATTTTAGGTAAGTCTTTTGCCATATTATGCCTAATGGCACTTTTTGCAATAGCTAAGGTTTTTATTAGTTTATTACGGTCATTTACAGTCTCGTAAACTTCGTCTACAATTTCTTTTGTAGCGACTTCAGGGTCGTAAAAAACATCTTGCGCTTTCTTTTTTATAACCTCATAATCACTACGCTTAGTATAACCACCTCCCATAGCGCTTTCATATAATCCTGAGCTACCTGTAATAATTAAACCTTTAACCTTTTCGGGATATAATTTTGTGTGATATAAGCCTATGTGACCACCTAAAGAGTTTCCTAATAAAATAACATCATCTAAACCTTTAAATTCAATAAAAGCTTTCAGGTAATTAGCGAAACTTTTAACGTTAGTTTTAATTAATGACATGGTGTAAATAGGTAGCTCTGGTATGATAACCTTATATCCATTTGAGCTAAAAAAGTAAGTAACAGCATCAAAATTACTTAATCCACCCATAAGACCATGAAGTACAATGATTGGTGTGCCTTCTCCTACTTCAATATATCTGTAATCCTTTTCTTTTTTTAAAAGGTGTGCCATCTACAAGTTAATGCTTTTGTGTTAAAAACAAATATAACTAAATCCTTTTGAAAAAAAATATATCAATCAGTTTTCAAGAGATAAAAATTGATAATATAAAAATAGCTTTTGTTAATAATTACCACTTAGAAATTTCACTATTCACATTGATTTTATTGATGTTTTTAACAATATAAAAAATTGAAATTCAAAACTTATTAACAAAAGTGGGATTCTGTGGTAAAATGTGGTAAAATTTTCAATATATTTGAATCTTAATCGTTTAAGTGGGAAACCAATACGTGAATTCATTTATAGGAACATACGAGTGTAAAGCAGATGCCAAAGGAAGGCTGATGATTCCTGCTGTCTTAAAAAAGCAGTTATCGGCAGCATTGCAAGATGGTTTTGTTCTTAAACGTGCTGTTTTTCAGCCGTGTTTAGAGCTGTATCCAATGGCTGAGTGGAATACGTTAATGGCTAAAGTGAATACTTTAAATCGTTTCAAGAAAAAGAATAATGACTTCATAAGACGTTTCACGGCAGGTGTAAAAGTAGTAGAAGTTGATAATGCAGGACGATTATTAATTCCAAAGGATTTGATTGGTTTTTCAGGAATTACTAAAGCCGTGGTTTTGGCTTCTGCAGTAAATATTATTGAGATCTGGGATAAGACTAAATACGAGAAAGCGATTGATGATGCAGCTTCAGATTTTGCAGATCTGGCAGAAGAGGTAATGGGACAAGAGGATGATAATCATGGAATATCATAATGCAGTTTTACTCAAAGAAACAGTCGGTGGTTTAGATATAAAACCAGACGGTGTTTATGTAGATGTCACTTTTGGTGGTGGAGGTCATAGCCGAGAGATTTTATCGAGGCTAGGTCCAAATGGTAAACTATATGCTTTTGACCAGGATAAAGACGCTTTAGAAAATAAAATTGACGATGATCGTTTTGTTCTCATTAATGAGAATTTCAGATATATAAAAAGGTTCTTAAGATTTTATGGAGTAAAGGAAGTTGATGGTGTTTTAGCTGACTTTGGGGTATCGTCTCATCAATTTGATGTTGCGGAACGTGGTTTTTCAACACGTTTTGAAGCAAACTTGGACATGAGAATGAATCAAGATAGTGCGTTATCTGCATATGAGGTTATAAATAATTATGACGAAGAGCAATTAAGAGCCGTTTTTTATCAATATGGAGAATTGCGACAAGCACCAGCAATGGCGAGAGTAATAGTTGCTGAAAGATCCAAAGTTGAAATAAAAACAAGTGAGCAATTAAAAACAGTTTTAAAGCAGTTTTTAAATCATAAGAAAGAAAATAAGGTGTTAGCTCAAATTTATCAAGCTATTCGGATTGAGGTAAATCAGGAGATTGAAGTATTGAAAGAGTTGTTACAGCAAATGCCAGAAATTCTTAAAGTAAAAGGGCGATTGAGTTTTATCTCATACCACTCATTAGAGGATAGATTAGTAAAGCGATTTATAAGAAACGGATTATTTGAAGGTGAGCCAGAGCGTGATGTCTTTGGAAATTTTGAAGTTCCACTAAAAAAAGTAGGTGGACTTATAATACCATCTCAAGAAGAAATAAAAGTAAATAATAGAGCCCGAAGTGCTAAACTTCGAATTGCTGAAAAAATATGAAGAAAAGTATCTACAGCATATTACGTGGAAAGTTTCTAATCAGTGATGATTCATTCAAAAACTGGCGCATTATCCTTTTTATTTCTGGATTAGCTATTGTTATGATTGCTAGTTCTCATAGTGCTGATAAAAAAGTACATGAAATAGCACAACTGACTAATGAAGTTAAGGAGTTGAGGTCAGCATTTGTAGATGGTCGTTCAAAATTAATGCGATTAAAAATGGAGTCATCTATTATAAATAAAGTGGCGGAAAAGGATATTAAAATCTCTGAAATTCCGCCAACTAAAATTCGAGTAGTTAGCTCAGAAGACAAATAAAACTTTTTAAGAAAGGAAATTGAGTTAAAAAAATAGAAATAAGTAATCTCGATTATCGAGTGAAATTACATCAAGAGTAAGTTTTGGCAACAACAGAAACCAATATATTAAACAGATTGTACTTCGTGGCAGGTTGCATGTTTGTCTTTGCTTTAGCTGTAGTTTTTAAGTTGTGTAGTATTCAATTTATTCAAGGAGATGAATATAGGGAGCTTGCTGAAAAACGTACCGTAAAAGATTTTGATATTGAGCCAAATCGCGGAAATGTTTATTCTGCTGATGGTAGTTTGTTGGCGACATCTATTCCTAAGTATGATATTAGAATTGATGCTGTCCAGGCTAGTAATGTTGTTTTTAATGAGTATATCGGTGCATTGTCAGATTCGTTGTCAGCTTATAAAGGAAAATCAGCCTATTATTATAAGGATATAATTAGAAAGGCACGTAATAATAAAAATAGATATTTTCTTTTAGCAAGAAACATTAGTTATTCCGATTATTTAAGGATGCGAAATTTCCCTTTACTAAAACTAGGTGCTATAAAAGGTGGACTAATAGTGGAGCAAACAACACGTCGTGAGCATCCTATGGGAGAAATAGCTTCTCGTTCTATTGGTTATGAGCGTATTGATGAAAATAATTATGCAACAAGAGTTGGTATTGATGGTGCATTTGGGCAAAAGTATTTGCAAGGAAAAAAAGGAAAACGTTTAAAGCAAAAAATTGGGAATGGGCAATGGAAGCCCATTGCTGATTTTGATCAGGTTGAACCGCAAGACGGTTTAGATTTATACACTACAATAGATGTTAATATACAGGATATTGCACACCATTCACTTTTAGGGCAGCTTGAAAAGTATAAAGCAGAGCACGGTTGTGTTGTGGTTATGGATGTTAAAACAGGTGAAATTAAAGCGATAGCCAATTTGGCAAAAACATCGAAAGGTACATATTATGAGAAACTAAATTACGCTGTTGGTGAAAGCCATGAACCTGGTTCTACATTTAAGGTAATGGCAATGATGGCTGCTTTAGAAGATAAAGTTATAGATACATCTACAGTAATTGATGCCAAAAACGGTAGAAAAATGTTTTATGGTCGTCCAATAAATGATTCTGGTCAAGGACATGGAAAAATTTCTGCAGCAAGAGCTTTAGAAGTATCATCAAATATTGGGTTAGCGACTATTGTTGATGATCATTATTCAAAAAAACCTGAGAAATTTTTAGAAAGACTTAGTAAATGGAAATTGGATCGGCCTTTGGGTGTTTCAATTATTGGTGAAGGTAAGCCAGATATTCCACGTCCAGGTGCTTCAAATTGGAGTAGGAATGCATTACCATCAATGGCATATGGATATAACCTAACGATGACACCACTTCAGACGTTAGCTTTTTATAATGCTATTGCTAATGATGGTGAGTTAATTAAACCAAGGTTTATAAGAGCTGTAAAATCATTTGATAAAAATATTGAGGTTTTTGAAAAGGAGGTTTTAGTTGATGAAATATGTTCTGATAAAACCTTAGCTGAGATTAGAGATATTCTTAAAAATGTCGTGATTCGTGGCACCGGAAAGCGTATGTATTCCAAAACCTTTTCCATGGCAGGGAAAACAGGAACAGCACGTACAAACTATGCTGATTTTGAAGAATGGAAAAAGAAAAAAGAGTACATCTCCTCATTTGCGGGCTATTTTCCATCTGAGAAACCTAAATATTCATGTATTGTGGTTATTCATAAACCAATTGTAGAAGTTGGGTATTATGGTGTTGATGTGGCTGGCCCTGTTTTTAAGCGGATTGCTCAAAAAATCTATACAGATACTCCAATTATAGATGAGGTTAAGACTTTAGATTTTGACAACAGTCTAGTTAATCAAGATTTTGAAAGCTATTACGAAAATGCTCGTAAATACAAAGCGTTAATGCCAAGCGTAGTTGGTATGCCAGCAATGGATGCTATTGCTTTGCTTGAAAACCTTCAGGTTAATGTAAAAGTGAAGTTAAATGGTAATGGTATTATAAAAAAGCAATCTGTAGGTAGACATCAAAAATTACAACCAAACCAAACCATAGTCTTAGAGGCATCATGATGATACTAAAAGACATATTGTATAAGGTTACTATTAATGCTGTGGTTGGTAGCACGAGTGTTGCTATTAATAAGATGGAATTTGATTCTCGTAAGATTGGGTCTGATGATGTATTTGTGGCTATTTCAGGAACTATAACTGATGGTCATGAATATATAGCAAAGGTTATTGAAGCTGGTGCAACTGCTGTTGTGTGCGAAACACTTCCAGAGATTCTTAAGGATGGAATTGCCTATATAGAAGTTGCTAATTCTAATCAGGCGTTGGCTTATATGGCTGCTAATTATTTTGAGCATCCTTCAGAAAACTTAAAGCTTATTGGAGTTACTGGAACCAATGGAAAGACAACAGTAACAAGTTTGTTATATCAACTATTTAAGAAAGCAGGTTATAAAGTTGGATTGTTATCTACTGTGAAAATCATGGTAGATAATACAACTTATAAGGCTACACATACTACACCAGATTCTTTGACTATCAACGCTTATTTAAAACAAATGAACGATGAAGGAATTGAATTTTGTTTTATGGAGGTGAGTTCTCATGGTATTCATCAGAGTAGAACAGAAGGCTTGAAGTTTGCAGGCGGCATCTTTACAAATCTATCACATGATCATTTAGATTACCATGAAACCTTTGCGGAATATAGAGATGTCAAAAAAACATTCTTTGATCAGTTGTCAAAAGATGCGTTTACCCTTTCTAATATAGATGACAAGAATGGTTTAGTAATGCTTCAGAATACGAAGGCAAAAAAATATACTTATGCTTTAAAGAATTATGCAGATTATAGAGCGCAAATTTTAGAGAATGAGTTTAGCGGATTGCTATTAAAAGTTAATGATAGTGAATTATGGACACGCTTAATAGGAAGTTTTAATGCCTATAATATTTTGGCGATCTATGGAGCGGCAGAATTATTAGGATTAGAAAAAGATGAGGTCTTAAGGCTTATCAGTGAACTTGAAAATGTTTCAGGGAGATTTCAATATTTCATTTCAGATGAAAAAATCACAGCTATTGTAGACTACGCACACACACCTGATGCTTTAAAGAATGTCTTAGAAACCATCAACAGTATTCGCACTAAAAACGAAGAGTTAATTACGGTTGTAGGTTGTGGTGGAGATAGAGACAAAACCAAGCGCCCTAAAATGGCGCATATCGCTTCTGCCCTTAGTAGCAAGGTGATTTTTACTAGTGATAATCCGCGAAGTGAAGTGCCAGAAACCATAATAGAAGATATGGAAAAAGGTGTTGAGCCTCAGAATTTCAAAAAAACCTTATCAATTACAGATAGAAAGCAAGCGATTAAAACAGCTTGTCAAATGGCGGTCGGAAAAGATATTATTCTAATTGCAGGAAAAGGTCATGAGACTTATCAGGAGATTAAAGGAGAACGCTTTGATTTTGATGATTATAAAACAGTACAAGAATTTTTAAAACAATTACAAAAGTAGATGCTGTATTATTTATTTGAATATTTAGAACAACAGTTCCAGTTTCCAGGAGCATCACTCTTTGGTTTCTTAACCTTTAGAGCAGCTGTAGCTATTATTTTGTCGTTGTTGATTTCTACAATTTTTGGTAAACGTATTATCCGATTCTTACAAAAGCAACAAGTAGGAGAAACTATTAGAGATTTAGGTTTAGAAGGCCAAGTTGAGAAAGCAGGAACTCCAACAATGGGTGGAATAATAATCATTTTAGCCACACTTATTCCGGTATTGCTTTTAGCCAAGCTAGAAAACATATACATCATATTACTGATTATTACTACGCTTTGGATGGGAACTATCGGATTTATTGATGATTACATTAAAAAATTCAAAAATGATAAGGAGGGTCTAAAAGGGAAATTTAAAGTTCTTGGACAAGTTGGTCTTGGTCTTATTGTTGGGCTAACTCTTTACTTTCATGAAGATGTAACCATTAAAGAAGAATTACCAATTCAGGAACAGCGCGTTTTATTAGATGAAAATCCAAATTTACCAGAAGCACAACTATTCGATGTTGCTAAGAAATCTACTAAAACAACAATTCCTTTTGTGAAGAATAATGAGTTTGATTATTCAGATTTAATCACTTGGATCAGTCCGGATTTAGAAAAATATGCATGGATGATTTTCATCCTAGTAACCATAATTATTGTAACAGCGGTTTCAAATGGTGCAAACCTTACTGATGGAATAGATGGCTTAGCTGCTGGAACATCAGCTATTGTCGTCTTGACTTTAGGAATTTTTGCTTGGGTGTCTGGTAACATCATCTTCTCTCAATATCTAGATATAATGTATATCCCTCAAGTTGAAGAAATCACCATTTATATCGCTGCATTTGTTGGTGCTTTAATAGGATTCCTTTGGTACAATGCGTATCCAGCTCAAGTTTTTATGGGTGATACTGGAAGTTTAACCATCGGAGGAATAATAGCTGTAATAGCAATTGCAGTAAGGAAAGAATGGTTGATACCAATTTTATGTGGGATTTTCTTAGCAGAGAATCTATCGGTAATGATGCAGGTCAGCTATTTCAAATACACAAGAAAAAAATATGGTGAAGGTCGACGCATTTTTAAAATGTCGCCGTTACATCATCATTATCAGAAATCAGGATATCACGAGAGTAAAATTGTAACACGATTTTGGATTGTTGGAATACTTCTAGCAATTATATCGATTGTGACATTGAAGATTAGATAATGAAACGATTAGTCATTCTTGGTGGTGGAGAAAGTGGAGTTGGAACTGCACTTTTAGGAAATGCAAAGGGATACCAAGTGTTTGTTTCTGATAAAGGAAAGATCAAAGAAAAGTATAAAAACGTTCTTTTAAATAATGAGATTGAATTTGAAGATGAACAGCATACGGAATCAAAAATTCTGAATGCTGACATCATCATGAAAAGTCCTGGCATTCCTGATAGAGGGGCTTTGGTAAAACAAATTCGTGATTTAGGAATCAAAGTAGTTTCTGAGATTGAATTTGCTTCAAACTATACAGATGCAACTTTAGTTGCAATAACTGGTAGTAATGGTAAAACAACAACTGCAACTTTGACACATCATTTGCTTAAACGAGAATTGGATGTAGGATTAGCGGGTAATATAGGTGACAGTTTTGCAAAACAAATCCTTGAAGAAAATCATGATAACTATGTTCTTGAAGTGAGCAGTTTTCAGCTAGATGATATTTTAGATTTTCAACCAAAAATTGCAATCCTGACAAATATCACACCAGATCATTTAGATCGCTATGACTATAAGTTTGAAAACTATATTGCTTCAAAATTTAGAGTTGTAGAAAATCAAACAGAAGATGACTATTTCATCTACGATGCTGATGACGAAGTGATTTTAGAATGGCTTCAAAATCATAAAATTCAATCTAAACAACTGCCTTTTTCTTTGACTAAAGTCATTGAAGAAGGAGCCTATTTAGACAATAATAATATAATAATAACAATAGATAATAATCAAATAATTATGCCAACAGAAAACATAACATTAGAAGGTAAACATAACATTAAGAATGCAATGGCAGCCTCTACTGTGGCGCATTTACTCAAAATTAGAAAGCAAACTATACGTGAGAGCTTAGAGAATTTTCAAGGGGTTGAACATCGACTTGAGCATGTGTTGAAAATTAATAAAGTTCAGTACATTAATGATTCTAAAGCAACAAATGTTAATGCTACATATTTTGCTTTAGAGAGTATGGATGCACCAACGGTTTGGATTGTTGGTGGAGTGGATAAAGGAAATGATTACAAAGAGTTATTTCCATTTGTAAATGAAAAAGTAAAAGCAATAATCTGTCTTGGTGTTGATAATCATAAGTTGTTTGAGGCTTTCGGAAATATGGTAGATGTTATTATTGAAACTGAATTTATGAGCGAAGCTGTAAAAATTGCTTACAAAGTTGCTGATGGTGGTGATAATGTACTATTATCACCAGCTTGTGCGAGTTTCGATTTATTCGAAAACTATGAAGATCGTGGACGTCAATTTAAAAATGCAGTACGTAATTTATAGTACAGAAGTAATAATGATGAATTAGGGACTCATCTATAATAATGTAAGGTTAAGCATGCAGAACATATTTAAACAAATAAAAGGCGATAGAGCCATTTGGGCTATTGCTACGCTTTTGGCAATTTTTTCCTTTTTACCTGTTTATAGTGCAGCTAGTAATCTTGCTTATGTTGGCGGTATTGGTAACACATTTTCCTTTTTTCTAAAGCATTTTATGCATTTAGCACTCGGATTTGCTATTATGTTTGGGGTACATAAAGTACCATATAAATATTTCCGTGGACTATCTATGGTAATGGTTCCAATTGTATTTGTATTGTTATTGGTAACAATGCTCCAAGGCACAACTATAGAAGGTGCTAATGCAAGTCGTTGGATACAAATTCCTATTGTAAATATGTCATTTCAAACATCAACTTTAGCAGCTGTGGTGTTAATGGTTTATGTAGCCAGATATTTATCTAAAATAAGAGATAAGAGAATAAGCTTTAAGGATACTATACTGCCGCTTTGGGCACCAGTGTTCTTAATATTAGTACTTATTCTTCCTGCCAATTTCTCTACTACGGCTATCATTTTCACAATGATTATGATGTTGGCTTTTATTGGAGGTTATCCCATAAAATATCTTTTGATTGTTATTGGTACTGGTCTGGCTGCACTTACGATGTTCATTCTGGTGGCTAAAGCATTTCCTGAACAAATGCCAAACCGTGTAGATACATGGATTAGTCGTATTGAAAACTTTGCAAATGGGGAAGATACTGAAGCAGATTACCAAATAGAGAAAGCTAAAATAGCTATTGCTTCAGGCGGAATTCAAGGAGTTGGACCAGGAAAGAGTGTGCAAAAGAATTTTTTACCACAATCATCTTCAGATTTTATCTTCGCTATAATTATTGAAGAATACGGTTTAATTGGAGGATTGTTTTTATTGGTTTTATACTCATGGTTACTCTTTAGAATAGTGATCGTTTCACAAAAATCGGATACCATATTTGGAAAACTTTTAGTGTTAGGTGTTGGACTTCCTATTGTATTCCAGGCTTTAATTAATATGGCTGTTGCTGTAGAATTATTTCCTGTTACAGGACAAACTTTACCATTAATTAGTAGTGGAGGAACCTCAATTTGGATGACATGTTTAGCAGTAGGAATTATATTAAGTGTTAGTGCAAGAAGGGAAGAAATAAAAGATAAAGAAATTTTTGAAGGTGACAACCCTTTAGATATACTGAGTGAAACAATTTAATGAGTAACTATAAATTTATATTATCAGGAGGTGGTACAGGAGGACATATTTATCCAGCTGTTGCTATAGCTGACGAGTTAAAGTCGCGCTATCCAGATGCTGAATTTTTATTTGTTGGTGCTTCTGATCGAATGGAAATGGACAAAGTGCCACAGGCTGGTTATAAGATTGAAGGTTTATGGATTTCAGGTATTCAAAGAAAATTGACTTTAAAAAATTTGATGTTTCCATTTAAACTTATCACAAGTTTATTGCGTTCAAGAAAAATTATTGAAACCTTTTCTCCAAATGCTGTAATCGGCACTGGAGGTTTTGCAAGTGGGCCTTTACTAAAAGTGGCAACATCTAAAAAGATACCTAGCCTCATCCAAGAGCAAAACTCTTATCCAGGCATCACTAATAAGTTACTTAGTAAAAAAGTGAATACAATTTGTGTGGCCTATGAAGGTTTAGAGAAGTTCTTTCCAAAAGCGAAATTAAGGTTAACAGGGAATCCTATTCGCAAGGATTTATTAGAAGTAAAGAGTAAACATATTGAGGGTAAAGATGCGTTCACTTTAATTCATAGCAAACACACATTACTAGTATTAGGAGGAAGTTTAGGTGCGAGAAGAATCAATCAGTTGGTTGAGTCAAATTTAGAATATTTTGAAGCGAAGAATGTTCAATTAATATGGCAATGTGGTAAGTTGTATTATGACCAATATAAAAGCTATAACACACGGAAATATGTTCAAGTTCATGCATTTTTAAATAATATGGATATGGCCTATGCAGCAGCAGATATTATTATATCTAGAGCTGGTGCAATCTCTGTTTCTGAGTTATGTATTGTAGGTAAGCCAACAATTTTTATTCCGTCACCTAACGTTGCTGAAGATCATCAAACTAAAAACGCAAAAGCAATTGCAGATAAAAATGCGGCACTTTTAATTAAAGAAAAAGAATTAGAGTCTGAATTTCGAAATCAGTTTTCTGATTTGATTTCTGACGAGAATAGAAGAGTAGAATTAAGTAAAAATATCGAAGCATTAGCCTTGGTAAATGCAACCAATGATATTGTTGATGAAGTTGAAAAGCTTTTAAAAAATTAAATGAATTTACAAACTATAAATAACGTCTATTTTATTGGTATTGGTGGTATTGGTATGAGTGCACTTGCGCGTTATTTTGTTGCAAATGGAAAACAGGTTGCAGGTTATGATAGAACACCTTCTGAGATTACAAAAGCATTACAGAATTTAGGTGTGCCTATTCATTTCGATGATGATATAGAACATGTTAACAGCACGTTTTTAAATTCAGAAAATACGCTTATAGTTTATACACCCGCAATACCAGATTCGCATTCAGAGTTAAGATATTTTAAAGCACATAATTTTAAAGTTTTAAAACGCTCTATGATTCTTGGAGAAATCACTAGACAAACTAAGTGTCTTGCAGTTGCGGGTACTCATGGTAAAACTACGACCACTAGTATTCTTGGTCACTTATTAAATGAATGCGACATTCCAGTAACTGCTTTTTTAGGTGGTATAAGTGAGAATTATAATTCTAATTTGATACTTAACGGAACAGATGTAACCGTAGTTGAAGCTGATGAGTTTGATCGCTCATTCCTAACCTTATCTCCAGATTTGGCTTGTATAACTTCAATGGACGCAGATCATTTAGATATTTATGGTGATGCTTTTGAATTGATAAAATCATTCAAAGACTTTACAAATTGTATAAAACCAAGCGGAAAGTTATTTATTAGAAATGGTTTGCCTTTAGATGGCATTACCTATGGTATTGAAGACGATTCCAATTACAGTGCTCAAAATGTAAACATAGAAAGTGGTATTTATGTGTTTGATTTTCAAACACCTAGTGGATTACATAAAGATTTCAAATTTAACCTACCTGGTAGACATAATCTTTCGAATGCAATAATAGCCTTGGCGATGGCTGTTGATTTTGGTTGCCCTTACAACCAGCTCGCCAAGGGTTTAGCATCTTACAAAGGTGTAAAACGCAGATTTACATATCAGATTAAAACTGAAGATTTTGTTTTTATTGATGATTATGCTCATCATCCAGAAGAGATTAATGCAGTTCATCAAGCTGTGAGAGAAATGTATTCAGATAAAAATATTTTGGCAATTTTTCAGCCACATCTTTACACGAGGACCAGAGATTTTATAGATGGTTTTGCTGAGAGTCTTTCAAAATTTGATGAAATATTGTTGTTAGATATCTATCCAGCAAGAGAATTACCAATAGAAGGAGTGACTTCAAAATGGTTATTAAGTAAAATTGAAAATCCAAATAAAAACTTGATTCAAAAATCAGAATTGATTGATGAAATTAAAAAATCTAATGCACAAGTAGTATTGACTATTGGAGCAGGAGATATTGGAGAAGAAGTAAAATATATAAAAGAAGTATTAAGCGTTGCGAATTAATTATAACTACATAAAAATCATTGGTTTACTGTTTTTGGTGGGTTTTTTATTTGCGTTTTCTAAGCATAGAAATAAAAACAGAAAAGTGGTAGAACCTAGTATAGAATTCTTAGGAGAAAACAAATTATTTGTTACAGATGCGACTGTTAGTAAATTGTTAATACAAAATCAACAGACCGTTACGGGGCAGTCCAAAGAAATTATAGATTTGAACGAGTTAGAAGCTGCCCTAAATTCTAACCCAATGATAAAGAAAGCAGAAGTGTTTATGTCAGTAAATGGTGAGCTTTCCGCTGAAATTGAGCAAAAACGACCAATAGCAAGAGTCAGTACAAATGCATCGTATTATATCGATGATGAAGGTTCATATATGCCTTTATCTTCTAATTATTCTGCAAGAGTTCCGCTCGTAACAGGAAATATTAAAAAAAGTAAGCTCAAAACAGTCTTTCAATTTGCAAAAACTGTTGATGAAGATGATTTTTTAAAAAAATATGTCATAGAGATTCGTCAAAATGATGATTTAACTATAGATTTTAAAATTAGGATGAGCGATTTTACGGTTCATATAGGATCGTTAAAAAATTTAGAAAAAAAGATAAATAATTTCAAGGCTTTCTATCAAAAAGCAATGAAAGATAAAATTTTGGATAGCTATAAATTAGTGAATTTAAAGTTTGATAAACAAGTAATATGCACCAAAAAGTAAACTATGGAAAACAATAATATTTCGGTAGGTTTAGATATAGGCACTACAAAAATTGTGGCTATGATTGGCCGCAAAAATGAGTATGATAAAGTTGAGATTCTTGGTGTAGGTAAATCCAAAAGTATGGGTGTGCATCGTGGTGTAGTAAATAATATTACTCAAACGATTCAATCTATACAACAGGCTGTGCAAGAGGCTGAAGCAGCAGCTTCTGAGAAAATTGAAGAAGTGACAGTTGGTATTGCTGGTCAGCACATTCGTAGTTTACAGCATAGTGATTATATAACAAGAGCTAATTCTGAATTAGTTATTGATGAAGAAGATATTGATCGATTAATCAATCAAGTGCATAAGTTAGTAATGTTACCTGGTGAGGAAATTATACATGTACTACCACAAGAATTCAAAGTGGATGGTCAGGCTGAAATAAAAGAGCCTATTGGTATGTATGGAGGACGACTTGAAGCTAATTTTCATGTTGTAGTGGGTCAGGTGTCTTCAATTAGAAATATTGGGCGTTGTGTTAAAAGTGCTGGCTTAGAATTAGAGGGTATTACTTTAGAACCTTTAGCATCAGCTAATGCTGTATTAAGTCAAGAAGAAAAGGAAGCGGGTGTTGCTTTAATTGATATAGGAGGTGGAACAACTGATTTAGCTGTTTTTAAAGATGGCATCATTCGCCATACTGCTGTAATTCCATTCGGTGGTAATGTGATTACTGAAGATATAAAGGAAGGTTGTTCAATCATAGAAAAGCAGGCTGAATTATTAAAAATGAAATTCGGATCTGCTTGGCCAGGTGAGAATAAGGATAATGAAATTGTGTCTATTCCTGGATTACGAGGAAGAGAGCCTAAAGAAATAACCTTAAAAAACTTGTCTAAAATAATCCATGCAAGAGTAGTGGAAATTGTAGAGCAAGTCTATGTAGAAATAAAAAATTACGGTCATGAGGAGCAAAAGAAAAAATTGATTGCTGGTATTGTATTAACAGGTGGAGGAAGTCAGCTGAAACATTTAAAGCAACTAGTTGAATATATTACAGGAATGGATACCAGAATTGGCTATCCAAACGAACATTTGGCTGGTGATAGTGATGACGATATTGCAAGTCCATTATTTGCTACAGCTGTTGGTTTAGTTATGGATGGTTTAAAACGTCAGGATAGAAAGAAAGCTGAAGAAGTAGAGGAAGAAATAATAAATGCAGCAGAAGCAGAACATGTTGAAGCATCTGAATCAGAAATAGTAGTTGAAGAAACTGTGAAAGAACGTCGTTCTTTTTTAGATAAATTAACAGAGCGTGTTAAAGAATTTTTGGATAACGCAGAGTAGTGAAATTAATTAATCAATATATATAAAATCCCATAATCTCAAAAATATGAGTAATAGCAACGAATTTGGAAACATTTCATTTGATTTGCCTAAACACCAATCAAACGTCATTAAGGTTATTGGTGTTGGTGGTGGTGGTAGCAATGCCATTAATCACATGTTTCAGCAAGGTATCAAAGGTGTTGACTTTGTAATTTGTAATACAGATGCACAAGCACTTCAAAATAGCGGTGTTCCAAACAAAATTCAACTAGGCGTTAATTTAACGGAAGGGTTAGGAGCGGGAGCCAATCCTGATGTAGGTGAAGAAGCAGCTGTTGAGAGTTTAGAAGATATTCGCAGAATGTTAGATACCAATACTAAAATGGTATTTATAACTGCCGGAATGGGTGGTGGTACAGGAACTGGTGCTGCACCAATTATTGCTAAGATGGCAAGAGAGCTCGACATACTTACTGTCGGGATCGTTACCATGCCATTTCAGTTTGAAGGTAAAATGCGTAACGAACAAGCACAGCGTGGTATTGAGAAATTACGTGCGCATGTTGATTCTCTGGTGGTAATTAACAATAATAAACTAAGAGAAGTTTACGGTAATTTAGGATTTAAAGCAGGATTCTCTAAAGCCGACGAAGTCTTATCTACAGCTTCAAGAGGAATTGCAGAAGTTATTACACATCACTACACTCAAAATATTGATTTACGTGATGCAAAAACAGTTTTAAGTAATAGTGGAACGGCTATTATGGGTTCGGCTACGGCATCTGGTCAAACTAGAGCTCAAGAAGCTATTATGAAAGCTTTAGATTCGCCATTATTAAACGATAATAAAATTACTGGAGCTAAAAACGTATTGTTGCTAATCGTTTCTGGTTCTCAGGAAATTACTATAGATGAAATAGGTGAGATTAATGATCATATTCAAACAGAAGCCGGCTATGGGGCCAACATTATTATGGGTGTTGGTGAAGATGAGTCTTTACAAGAGTCTATTGCGGTAACAATAATTGCCACAGGTTTTGATATAGATCAGCAAAATGAAATTTCAAATACGGAGACTAAAAAAGTAATTCACGCTTTAGAAGAAGCAATCGAGGAAGTGAGTACTCAAGAAAAAGAGCCAGCGATTATTACGCCAGATATTGTTTTAGAAGAAGAAAAGGAAACGCCAATTGTACGCTATACTTTAATTGATGAGGATGAAGTTGAAACTGAAGCTAAGGTTGACGTAACAGGCACTGGAATGGATATAATTCCAACGACAGATTTGTTAAGAAGTATGAATGTGGTTTATAATGAAGTTCTAGATACGAAGTCTGAAACTGAATTAGAAGAAGAGTTCATAATTACTCCAATTGAAAACAAAGCTGAGGTTATCGAAAATATTGAATCGGAAGAAGAACAAATTACGTTGACTTTTGATTTACCTATTTCAAACAAGGAATCAGAGAAGCTTGCAGAACCTGAAACTGGTGATGAAAAGATGTTTTTTAGCTTAGATGATGAGGTTAGAGATATCAACGTTAATGAGCCAATTGAAATAATTTCTGTTACAGAAGTTAATGAGGAAGGTGAAAAGCGCTATGCTTTAGAAGATGACTTTGAAACTTTTGAATCTTCTATGAATACCAAAACTGAAGGAACAGAAGTAAAAGAAGAAATTGTTTTTGAAAAGAAAGTACTTCAAGTTGAGGAAACAGAAGAAATAGTGCAAGAAGAGATTGATCCAATGAATAGTCCAATCTCAGAATTATTAATAGCACGCGCTGATGAGCGTAGAAGAAAAATGAAAGATTTTAACTATAAGTTCAATACAGCGAAAATAGATGAAATTGAAAAAGAACCTGCTTACAAAAGACAAGGTGTTAATTTAGAAGATGCTCAGCATTCTTCGGAAACCAATGCTTCGAGAATGTCTGTCGGCACTGACGACAATGATGATATTCAATTACGAAGTAACAATTCATTTTTACACGATAACGTAGATTAATAGCAAGTTTAAGTTTTGTGTTAATTACACTGAAGTCAAAAGCCCAAAAAGCACCTCAAGTTTTTTGGGCTTTTTGTATCTATTAATTTGATGTTGTCTAATAAATTCATTTATAGTTCTCGGTAAAAGTTTTAGTATCTTCGCAATCCATTTAAATAAGATAATTATGAGTTTACAAGATGATGTAATGACTGCCATGAAAACGGCAATGAAGGAAAAAGATCAAACAGCTTTAGCTGCATTAAGAGCTGTAAAAGCAGAAATATTATTGGCTAGGACAGCTTCAGGTTCTTCTGAAGAGTTAACGGAAGATCAAGAAATTAAAATCTTATCTAAAATGGTAAAGCAACGTAAAGATAGTGCTGCAATTTTTCTAGAGCAAGATCGTAAAGATTTAGCATTGCCTGAGATTGACCAAGCAGAAGTGATTAGTCAGTTTTTACCGGAAGCATTAAGTGAAGAAGAAATTGAGAAGGTTGTAATCATCACTATTGATCAAATTGGAGCAGAAGGGATGAAAGATATGGGAAAGGTTATGGGAATTGTCTCTAAGGAATTGGCTGGCCAGGCAGATGGTAAAACAATTTCAACCATTATAAAGGCTAAATTATCATAAAAATGATATTCCTAAATGCATAGGAACTTGGCCTCGTAGTTCAACTGGATAGAATATCAGATTTCGGCTCTGAGGGTTGGAGGTTCGAATCCTCTCGAGGTCACAAATAAAACCATGCTGTCTAAAGTATGGTTTTTATTTTCTACCTATCTTTAACCATGATCTTAATCTACCTTCAAGAAACTGAAGTCCAACCAATGAACCCGACACTTAAATTGATTTTTTTAATCATTTTTTTTGGAGGTATGGCTGCTGTAGTTTTTAGTCGCTTTTATCTGTTTTTTGAACAACAATATGCACTAAAGTATAAAAAACCATTTTTTTTGAATGCTATTATTTTACCAAATAAGCTTCCAGATAGGCAATTAAACCTTTTGAAAACAAAGTTTCCATTTTATGATAGACTCAATCAAAAGGAGCAAAGTGTATTTTTGCATAGAGTTGGAGGGTTTATTAATTCTAAAGCATTCGTTGGAAGAGAAGGGGTTGAAGTTACAGATGAAATGAAAACTTTAATTTCTTCAACAGCAGTAATGCTCACTTTTGGTTTTAGAAATTATCTTATAGATATCATTGAAACAATAATTATATATCCTAAGGCTTACTATTCTCAAATCAATGAAACTTACCATAAGGGGGAAATTAATCCACATTTAAAAACAATTGTATTCTCATGGGAAGACTTTAAGCATGGTTATAAAATTGGTGATGATAATCTTAATTTAGGAATTCATGAATTTGGTCATGCTATACATTTAAATGCATTTAGGAATGATGATGTAAGTAGCTTAATATTTAACCAAGGATTTGAGGACTTAACTACCTATTTACAAAATCATGAGGCGGTGAGGAAAGATTTGATAGCATCTAAGTATTTTAGAACTTATGCTTATACTAACCATTTTGAATTTTTTGCTGTATTATTAGAGAATTTTATTGAAACTCCTCTAGAATTCAAATCTCAGTTTCCTGATTTATATAATTATATTAAGTTGATGTTAAATTTTAGTTTCGCAGAGTATTAGCAATAAAAAAGTCCTCCAAAATAAGAAGACTTTATTATTGTAAATATGTGTGTAAGATTATTATAATCTAAACAAGGCCTGTAAACTATATTGAAAGTGATTATTTGGGTAAACTTCTCCTTTATTGCTATGATTCAAAGCAAATTTCCCAAGGCCTTGAAGTTTTATTCCAAAAGTTTGATTTCTGGTAAGCCAAAATATTGCACCACCACCAAAATTGACGGAAGTATTCCCGTCATCTAAACTAAAAAAACCAAGTCCTCCGCTTGCATAAAAATCAAGCCATCTAGCATCTGGAAATAATGCTTCACCAAAATAATATTTTAAGGCTGTGTCTATAGAAAAGTAAGATATGTCTTCAGAAGGTGGTCCTGAAGCATCTAAAGATTGCCCTGAATTAAAACCATTTAAGCTAAACGCTAATTCTATAGTAAATAATTTATTCCATCTTGTCTCAACGCCAGCTATTAAAGGGTATTTAACGGCCCAATCTCCTGGATCAGCCAAAGGATTTTTTGTTCCAAGAGAATTTATAGTATTTAATCCAACGGATACAAGCCATTCATCTTGTTCAAGTGACCTTTCACCTTGAGATGAGACTGAAAGTGTAAAGCAAGATATTAATAAAGCAACAAAATATTTTTTCATTTGATATTGAAATATAAATTCAAAAAAACATAACAGAGTCAAAAATAGTATTTTATCCTTAAAATACGTTAAATCTTTTGTAGAAATATTTTTTTTATTAAATGCTGTCTATAATATTTATTGTTAATTATAAGTTGATATCTGGTGGAAAAAAAATATTGACTTTTTTTAATTGGAACTAGTACATTTTTATAAAACCAATTGTCTAAATAATTGATATGTTGTTTCTTAAATGATTTACTCTTTTTAGTTATCGGAATGTTTTTAAATTCTGTAAAATACATTTGTGCTATTTGTAAATAGAATTCTCCATATTTATTTGTTGTTAAATCTTGTAATAAATCTTGATTAGAATCTAGATTTAATTTAATACTATCATAATAATGTTTTAAGTGTATGGCTTTATAGTAATATCCTGAATCATTAATTTGCCATGCATAGACATTGTGTTTAGATAAATAATGATTGCTAGGTATATAAATATCAAAAACTTTGCTTTTAGATTTTAAAACTTTATCTATATCTATGAGGTATCGATAGTTCTTTTTTAGAAGATTTGAGTGAAGTTCTATTGCAGCTAATTCTGTGTTCGATATTAATCGATCTAGATGTCGATAATCTATTGTTTTGTATGCATAGCCATAATTGAAGTTATAACCATTGTTTTTTATTATTTGAGATGCACTTTTAATTTGTGTTTCAGCAACCAAAATATCAATATCTCCTACCATACGTTCTGCATTATCCTCGTAACAACCAAGGGCTAATAGGGCTGCGCCTTTTAAGAAAACATAATCTATTTTATTTTCATTTAAAAGGTTTGATATTTTATGAATTTGCTTTAAGATGGTTTTATTTCTATTTCTATTAATAGCTGTAATTTCTTCTAAATAACTTTCTAACTCTTTGGGTAGCGTATGTAATAGTTTTTTTGATTTTAATCTACAGAAAATTGCTGGTAAAACAAGATGTCTGCTACCTTCAATAACAATACTATCCCAATCAAAATTTGATTTTTTTAAGGTCTTCTCTAATTTAGAGTTAGAAGATGTAAAACTAAGGATATCTGCAATATGTTGATATGTAATGGCTAGATTACCCATTGATGAAATAATTGAATACTAATATAAACTATTATTGGCTTTTGTAATGTTGAAATAGTTGAGAGATTTCATTTGTTACGTTTTGAGTATCACTATAGGTTAACTGATATAAATTTATAGTCTCTAGCCAATCAATAAATTCTTTTGCATGAATTGGGTTAGGTGATATCCAAGAATCTGGAATTAACGTTTCCATGAGCACTTTTATAGATACTTCTTCTAATACAGTTTTTGATTTTGCTTTGTAATTTACAATAATAATTGAGCGAGAAGCATAAGCATTTTTATTAGGTTTTTCACAAGGTAAATACTTTATTAATCCTTTATGTTTGTTAAATTCGATTTCTGGTAAATCTTTAAAAGTTTTAATATAAGGTTCAAGTATACCAAAAGCACCAGCTTTTATAGAGATAGCTGAAGGGTTAAAATGGATATGTTTCGTGTTTGAAAGCATTGGTGAGACATCATCAGCAAGTAATTTCAATCCATTTTGAGCTAATAATGCACATAAAGTGCTCTTCCCTTTTCCAGATTTGCCAATAAATAGAATTGAATTATTTTCATCAGTAATTGTTGAGCCATGAAAAGTTCCAATCCAATCTTTTTCTGATTTATTGTGTATAAAACATAATAATTGCATCATAAACTTACCCTGAATAAGATGGTAATCTCGCTTAGGAAAATAGTCAACTAATTCTTCATTTTTATATAAATATAATTTTTCATCTTTAATGTAAAGATCAAAACTAATTTGTGAGTCATCAATAGGTTTTGTAGAGTAATGTGCTAATGCTGGATGTATAGTTTTTAAAACCAATTCACAATCGTAGTGAATTTCAATGGTTATATCATTAATTGAGTAATACTTTGAAATAGAACGTTTTGTTTTATCTATATTTACTATATCATTTATTGGATTTTCAACTGATTTATTACAGTCTTTGAGATAATTTTCAATAGAGTTTAATACACCTATAGAATCATATTTACTGAATTTACTAGCTAATTTGTTAAAAAAAATATTTTTAGTTTCTGCCTGAATATATAAATCCAATAGATTTTTAAATTCAGAAGTTACTATACTATAGCTATTTGAGATTTCATACCAAAATACCCAATATTCACCAATTAGTCGTTGGTAAGTAGGTTGTAAGCTATGATTCAAAACGAAATATTATAGTTATTAATCGAAAGGGTTTCCTCCTGGATCTGGTGGAGAAGACGATTGCGCTTTAAGAGGATTTAAAATCACAAATGTACCAACAGCTGTAAGTGTTGCATATTTCCCCATTTTTTTTATGGCATCTTTACGTGTGATTTTATCTAAGTTGTTTTCTTTCATGGCGTTGGCCCTAAATTTAGTTCAAAAATAGTAAAATTATTTATTTATAATAACAAAATATCAAAAGGTTTATTCAGTATTTTAAATTTCCTTTTATTTTTATTTAAAACAGTTTTACTTATGTAATATATTAATAGTTAATATCTATTTATACGCAACGGTATATGTTTTAGTTTTATTCAATTATAACTATATGAGTTATGACACGAGGTTATTAATTTTGTCACAGTAAAAATATAAACGTATCTCATATAATGATACGTTTATATTCTTCATATAATCAGAGTTATCTAATAATTAATTTTTTGGATATGTCTTGCATGTTATTATTCAATTGGACTATATATATACCAGTGCTCAAATAATCGGCGTTAATTGATTGTATAGTTTTGGACGTATCTAACTTATTTGAGCTAACTAAACGACCTTGTAAATCGTATATATTAGCAACTGTAGACTGAATTAACTGACCAGAAATAATAATAGTTTTATCACTAGCATTGTTATAGATACTTAAATTACTTAACGAATTCTCGGTTACGGACAAAGAAGTATCAGTAAAGCGCAAATAGAATCGTCCTATACCATTTAAATTTACGCTAGGATTTAAGACATAATTACTTGAGTTCAGTAATGTAGATACATTTGCAACAATATCATCTATATATACCTCTACAGCACTAGGCAAAGTATTTATACTTATACTAAACGTTAGTTGTTCTCCTTGATTTGCATTAACTCCTAATGGAACAGTTACATTTTCATAATCAGTTTCACCTAAAGCTTGTACAGCAAATGGAACGCCAGCATCGTCTTGTACTAATTGAGAGTATAAAGAGAAAGAAGGCGCAGCACCACCTAGGAGACTTGCATCATATCCTGGATCTAATCCTAAACTCGAAAATTCTGTAAAGAAAATATCTGTTATAAAATTACTAGTAGAATTACTTAAATTTAACTTTAGGTTAGTAATTACGGCAGAGTCCCTTCCTGAAATAAAGTCATCACCACCACCTAGTAAACGCATGTCAGGACTTGTTGTCTTAAATTCTACATTACCACCAGCAACATCAGAATCAACAAAAAATGCTTGACCAGGTGCAATATTTAAGGTGTTATTTAGCAATGCACTTATAATAGTATAATCACCTGCAGAAGTACCATCAGTACTATCATTGTATCCATAAATAACTTGTGCACTTGGGTTAAGTAAACTAGAATTTTCTGATAAAAATAATTGCGCGTCTAAATAAGAAGGGAAAGGGTTTCCTACTAAATTAAGAGTACTGGCAGATCCTTGACTAATAGGTGTTTGTACCAGACTAGCATTTACGGTTCCTTCAAAAGTAACAAGGTTAGAACCTGCACCTGTTGTAATACCAGTACGATAACCTTTACCAGCTTCTAATGGAGTTGTATCTGTTTCAATCCAAAGTTCAAAAGGGTTAGCCCCATCATTACTATCAAAACCACCAAATAAAACCTCTGGTCCACTTGGATTAGTTAATATATTGGTATTGTTAGCGATAAAAACGTTAAAAGCTTGACCCGTTACAGGTGCACTAATAAGATCATTACCATTAACTGGCGCATTAGAATTAACATAGCGATTGTAAGTTGCATTTCCTGTAGCAGTCCCAACTACTATTAAGCTTGAATAATCATCTGAAACAGAGTTTAAGCTTAAGTTACCATCCGAATTGTTAAAATCACCTCCCACTGTTAAACTCTCGTTTGAGTCTATTATTATATTTCCAACAGTTAATAAAGTAAGATTAGAACCTACTGTAAAGTCTTCAAAAGTAGCTTGAGCACCATTGGTAAGGTCTAAAGTAGCATTTTCAATAATAACATTATCCGGAACACCGGCACCAAGAGTAGCACCATTACTCCATTCATTGAAACGATTGTATGCTGCTACAATGTTTCTATATTCTAAAGTTGAACCAGCACCGTAAGTAGGCTCAATATCTGTAAAACCACCTTCAGTAATTATAATTTTTCCATTAATATTAATACTTCCTGTTCCAGAAATACCTCCAGTCATTGCAAGAGTACTACCGGCATCAACAGTGAATATATTCGCTCCAGTAACTTCAATAGCTCCGGCTGTATAATCCGTATCAAGGTTTATAGCATTATTAATTGTAATCTCATCTCCGTTTAATGGTGCGTTACCATTAGTCCAAGATGCACCGTCAGACCATAAACCGTCAGCAGTAGAAGGTGCAATACCCCCTTGTAATCCACTATTAGATTGATAGTAAGTGTCCATTCCTACAGGATTAGCGCCCGGATTACCAACAGTATTCATTCTGCCAATTGCTTCATTAGAACGGAAAGCACCATCAGGATTAAGGTAGGTTGCTAATACTTTTAGGCTTTCTGCACCAATTGAAGTATTAATATTTGTAAAATCAATATTAAATGTATAAGTGGCTGCTGTTGGTGTAGCTGTAGGACTTAATGTTGCGTCTTGAATAAAAGTGTGTGAGCCAGATTCAACGATTTCAAATAAACCAGCAAAATTGTTATCTAATGCTATTGCAAAATCTGGTTCAAAACCTGTTGGGAAATCTAAAGTTGATCTACTACTTCCATCAAAACCTGAAATTGCTTGTCTTCCTGGGTCTCCTGTATCTGTTAAGTTAGCGGTATCTGTAATACCACCAGATTGACTATCTATATAAATAACCATGTAGTCGTCGTTGTTGAAGTTTCCTGAGCCTTTGGTAAATGTAAAGTCAATAGTTGTACCTGAGATAGCACAAACCTCAAGACTACCAGTACCTAGAACATCACCAAAACCTGTTAATCCATTTCCTGCGAAGGTATTACATGTTGGAGTTGATATTGAAGTTGAGGTTATTGTAAAGTTATCTAATTCGAGCACGTCATCTTCTCCATTGAGTGTGCCAGTAAGAACTAATCCAACAGTATTATTACCGTCAGGAATATCAACAGAAATAGTCCCGTTTACACCTGGCGATGTATCCGGGTCATTGAAATATTCTACACTACCTTGGCCAACACCATCTATAAATATTTCGTATTCTCCTATTTCAGCATTTGCAAATGCGTGGTAATCAAAACTTACATTAACTGAAGTTAATCCTGTTATAGTAACAGGATCAAAAGTGAATGTGTAAGGTGATAATGAAGGTTCACCACTTTCCCCTTCTAAATCCCTACCAAAAGCAGTATTACCTGAGAAATTAAGATTGTTTGTTGATGCTGCTTGAATAAATAAGCCTTCACTTGGTGAAGATGGATCTACGAAAGTTTGGCTAGATATATCATTTGTCCAGTTAGGTGTTGAACTATCAAAATCTTCAATAGCAACAATAGTAGTTGTTAGAACCACTGCTTCCGTAACATCAAATGCGGCACTAGTATCAGTCGTTAAAGCTCCAGAGCTTGCCGTTAAAGTATATCCTGTACCTGTAGTATCGAAAATTAAGTTATCAAAGGTGGCAGTACCAGATGTTGTAGAATCTACAAAAGAAGCCGTAACATCAAAAATGCCAGCTACTGAAGGTGTTAATGTTACAGTTACAACATCCAAATCTGTATTTGCTTCTGCGTCAACAGCAGTTACTGTAAGCGAAGGAGACATTATTGTGTTCACTTCTACATTTGAGGTATCAGTACCGATAATTAAATCGGTAGCAGTAACTTCAATTCTATTATCATCACCGTTAATAGTGGTTTGCGCACCACCAGCATTGGCATTAGCAAATACCGAACCTGAGTTGTCTGCCGTTGCAGCACTAATGGTTAATTGTATTTGGTCATTATCAGTAATGTTAGCATTATCAAACGTTACATAAACACTAAATATTTTGCTTCCATCATCATCTGCTTGGATGCTTAACCCTGAGAATGTTGTAGTTGCTGTTACTGTTGATGTTTCAGCAAGGTTTACAACAACAGGTTCTGTATCGTCTATTAATGCAATTGCAGCAATATTGGCAAAGCCAGTAATATCGAAAGATATATCTGTAAGCGTTGTAGTTAGCGCATCAATATCTGCAGGTGCACCACCAGCATCTTGAATAGAAAATTCTCCAATTTTTATAGCGTTAGTATCATCTAAAGCACTTGTTACATCATCAAATAAGGTATAATCAATATTGTCTTGTTCATCAAAGCCAGTTTCTATAATATTTGCATCTTTAGATGTTCCTTCTTTTACTTCAATATCATCTATATACCAACTATCTCCATTATCTTGAGACATAACAAAAGCTATATACACGATTTGACCATCATAAGCAGATAAGTCAACGATTTCATTTGTATAAGTATCGCCGTACGAAGTATTTGTATTTATAGTAGTAAACGAAGCTTGATCTGTTTGTGATAATGTAGAAACTCTAACAGAGTAATCACTAGCATCAACAAAATCTTCATCTCTGGTAAAGAAAGACAATTCTGTATTTGTAAGTGAACTTAAATCTAATGCTGGTGTTACCAACCAATCTTCAGCATTACCACCAGATACATCTTCATACCTTACAAAAGCGGCATTAGTACCTGAGTTTACATCTGTTGTTTCTAATTGCCAATCTTGTGCAGTACCTAGACCGTTACTTCCTCTATAGGATGCCCAGCAACTTGGTGGTACTCCAGCTTCAAAACCTTCTTGAAAAGGACTTAATGCAGTTACAGCAATTGCATTACAAGGTGTAGTCTCATTTGCGCTTAAACCTGTAGAGTAATCAACACCATCGTATGAATAGGCCATATAGTAATAGGTAGTATTCTCAGTTAAACTTGTATGGTTGTATGTTCCAGAACCCGAACCATTAAATAAAATAGTGCCACCAGCTAATGCGCTACCCACAGTGCCAGGAGCTCCTGTAGGTGCAGTAAAGGTGTCATCAGTGTCGAAAACAATAACAACGTTGTCTCCAGCTGTATTATCATCATAAATTAAATCTATTTGTGAAGAAGATAATATAGATGCTGAAAATGCATCTGGATTATCTGGACCTGAAGGTAATGCAGTAACAACTAAATCATCAATAATTAGATGTCCAGATTGATCATCATTAAGGATTCTAATAGTTAAATTTGAACTCGAGTCATTTATGTTGAATGTGAATTGTGTAAATGTTGTTCCTGAGAAGGATTGAGATGTCAAAGTAGTATAGTTTGTTCCATCAGTTGATGTTTGTATTTCAAAAGTACCACCTCCACTATTTAATTCACGATACCAAAAACTTAAAGTACCAGCACCATTTAGAGATGGTGTTGTTAAATGGGCTCCGTTTACATCATCATTGATACGAGCAGCAAACCCAGATCTCGAATTACCTGTGTTTTCTTGTACTACAGCTTGCATAGACCAAGAACCACTGGTGAGAGTTCTGTTACCAGTAAAATAAGAAGTGGATAATCCAGTATTAAAATCCTCAGCTATCTGCCCAAAAGCCAAACTGCTTATTAGAAGTGTAACAAAAAGTGTGTAAAAATTTTTCATAATGTAAATAAGTTGTTATTCGATAAAAATAATGGTCAATTAAGACAACCAATGGTAAGGGAAAACAAATATAATAAAACTAATAATTTTATTTACAATAAGATATAAACAAATCGTTAATTATATTCTTTAAATATGAGTTGCATTAAAATAAAGCCTAGAGATCATTTTTAAAATAGTTTTACAATACATTATATATTTGTTAGGCCTCTTTTAAAGTTTGAGTTGCTCATTATTTGCAAGAATTTTATATGTTTTTGAAAATGTAGAAATACTATAATTTGGTTTTAATTTGTTTAGATTTGTAAAAAATTAGTAAAATTAGCTCGCTATAGCTGAGTGTAGTATTTTTTATATGAGTAAAGTTGCATTTATTACCGGAGTTACTGGCCAAGATGGTGCCTATCTTAGTGAATTTTTATTAAAGAAGGGTTATGAGGTTCATGGTTTAAAGCGCCGTTCGTCTTTGTTTAATACAGACAGGATTGATCACCTTTATCAAGATCCACATGTAGATCATAAAAATTTCTACTTGCATTACGGTGATATGACTGATAGTACTAACCTTACGCGATTGATTAAAGAAATTCAACCTGATGAGATTTATAATCTTGCTGCAATGAGTCATGTTGCAGTATCCTTTGAAATACCGGAATATACAGGTAATGCAGATGGCTTAGGAACTTTACGTATTTTAGATGCTGTCCGCCTATTAGGTTTAGAAAAAAAGACACGAATATACCAGGCATCTACGTCTGAGTTGTATGGTAAAGTACAAGAAGTTCCACAATCAGAAACCACTCCTTTCTACCCAAGGTCTCCATATGCTGTAGCAAAAATGTACGCCTATTGGATTACCGTGAATTACCGTGAAGCTTATGACATGTATGCTTGTAATGGTATTTTATTTAACCACGAATCACCTATTAGAGGAGAGACTTTTGTAACGCGTAAAATTACAAGAGCAGTTTCTAGAATAGTTTTAGGTTTACAAGATAAATTCTATTTAGGTAATTTAGATGCTCAACGAGATTGGGGACATGCTAAAGATTATGTTCGTATGATGTGGATGATTCTTCAAGCTGACGAAGCTGAAGATTGGGTGATTGCAACAGGTAAAACAACAAGAATACGCGATTTTGTTCGTATGAGTTTTGCTGAAGTAGGTATAGAATTAGAATTTAAAGGTGAAGGTGAGGAAGAAAAAGCCTATGTAGTAAAAAGCGATAATCCCGAATATCAGTTAGAAATAGGTAAGGAAGTCCTAGCTGTTGATCCGCGCTATTTTAGACCAACAGAAGTTGAATTACTTATTGGGGATGCTACTAAAGCTAAGGAGAAATTGGGTTGGGAATGTAAATATGACTTAGATGATTTAGTAAAGGATATGATGAAGAGTGATTTAAAGCTCATGAAACAGCAGCAGTATCTTGAAGATGGTGGTTATAAAACATTGAATTATTTTGAGTAAAATAAATAAAAACTCTAAGATTTATATAGCAGGTCATAGAGGTATGGTCGGTTCTGCAGTTTGGAGAGCGCTAGAGGCTAGAGGTTATAGTAATCTTATTGGAAAAACTAGTAGTGAACTCGATTTGCGCAATCAGCAGTCTGTCAAGGATTTTATGAATACTGAACGTCCAGACTTAATTATAGATGCGGCCGCACGTGTAGGTGGCATTTTAGCAAATAATGAGAATCCTTATCCATTCTTAATGGAGAATCTACAGATTCAAAACAATCTCATAGATGCAGCTCATAAAACTGATGTAAAAAAGTTTATCTTTTTAGGAAGCTCATGTATTTATCCTAAGTATGCCCCACAACCTTTAAAAGAAGAATATTTACTCACGGATAGTTTGGAGCCAACAAACGAATGGTATGCTATAGCAAAAATAGCAGGCGTAAAAGCTTGCCAAGCCATTAGAAAGCAGTATGGTAAAGATTTTGTGAGCTTAATGCCAACTAATTTATATGGGCCAAATGATAATTTTGATTTACAAAGTTCTCATGTATTACCAGCCATGCTACGTAAATTTCATGAGGCAAAAGAAAATGAAAATACAGCTGTAGAATTATGGGGAAGTGGCACGCCAATGCGCGAATTTTTACATGTAGATGATATGGCACAAGCCGTTTTGTTTGCGGTTGAAAATGTATTACCAGAATACTTATATAATGTTGGTACAGGTACAGATGTTACTATTAAAGAATTAGCAGAAACGATTCAAGGGATTGTTGGTCATAAAGGTGAAATTATATGGGATAGCTCTAAACCAGACGGAACTCCACGTAAATTGATGGACAGTTCACGGTTACAAAATTTAGGATGGAAACCTGCATTTGATTTAAAATCGGGGATTGAAAATACTTATAATTGGTTTAAAGCACATCAAGAAAATTATAAGAAGATAAAAATGTAAATGTCAATTATTTTATATGAAACAAAAATTAGTGTAAAATAATTAAATGATTAACTTAAGTTTGTGAAATTCAGTAAACGGCATTTAGCCAAGACCATTACTTGGCGTATATTAGGTACGTTAGATACGTTCTTATTATCTTGGTTTATATCAAATGATATCTCTGTTGGCGTTCAAATAGGTGTTTTTGAACTAGTGACTAAGATGATTTTATATTATGTGCATGAAAGATTATGGTTTAAATCAACGATAAAATCATCAAATAGACGGCATATTTTAAAAACGTTTTCATGGCGTGGTATAGGGACTTTAGATACTGTTATACTGAGCTGGATAATTACTGGAAACCCATTAACGGGATTAAAGATAGGTGGCTCTGAAGTTATTACAAAAATGATACTATACTATGGGCACGAAAAAGTATGGTATCGTATTAACTATGGTTTAGATCAACGTCAACGAAAAAAACGATTAGAAAAGTTAAAAAAAACTAGAGAATTATGAGTCTAAATACAGTTAGACAAGACTATAAAATAACAAAAGCTGATCGAGAGAAACTTAATGGTCATCAATCTTTTTTATTATGGTTTACAGGATTGTCAGGTTCTGGTAAGTCTACTTTAGCAAATTTAGTAGAGGTGAAACTTAATGAAAAAGGTATATCTACTTTTAGCTTAGATGGTGATAATATTAGACAAGGTATTAATAAAGATCTTAGTTTTGCTCCGGAAGATCGGACTGAGAACATAAGACGAATAGCCGAAATAGCTAACCTAATGGTTGACGCAGGTGTGGTTACATTGGCAGCTTTTGTATCACCTTATATTAAAGATAGAGAAAATATAAAAACAATAGTTGGTCACGAAAGTTTCATTGAAATTTATATTAATACCTCTATTGAGGAATGCGAGCGTAGAGATGTAAAAGGGTTGTACAAGAAAGCTCGTGCAGGAGAAATTAAAAATATGACAGGGATTTCAGCTCCTTATGAAGCACCAGTTAATCCTGATTTAGAAATTGTAACAGATAACCAATCTATAGAAACATCTGTTCAAACCATTTTAGATTTTATTATTCAAAAATTAAATTAGAAGATATGAGTAATTACGTGATTAATCACTTAAAAGAATTAGAATCGGAAGCTATTTTCGTCATCCGAGAAATTGCAGCACAATTTGAAAATCCGGTATTATTGTTTTCTGGCGGCAAGGATTCTATATTATTGACGCATTTGGCTAAAAAAGCCTTCTTTCCTGCGAAAATACCATTTCCTTTAATTCATATTGATACAGGTCATAATTTTCCTGAAACTATTGCTTTTCGTGATGCTCTTGTAGAGAAACTGGGTGTTAAACTGATAGTAGGATCAGTACAAGAGTCTATAGATAAAGGTCGGGCTAAAGAAGAAACGGGAGCTGATGCTTCTCGTAATGCACTTCAAATTGTATCGCTTTTAGATACGCTTGAAGACCATAAAGTAGATGCAGCAATGGGTGGAGCAAGAAGAGACGAAGAAAAAGCACGAGCAAAAGAGCGTTTCTTTTCGCATCGCGATGAATTTGGACAATGGGATCCAAAAAACCAAAGACCAGAATTATGGAATCTCTTTAATGGTAGAAAAAATTACGGAGAACATTTTAGAGTATTTCCTATTTCTAACTGGACAGAAATGGACGTTTGGGAATATATAAAATTAGAAAACATTGATTTACCTTCGTTATATTTTTCTCATCAACGCGATTGTGTGGTTAGAGATGGTGTAATTTTGGCAAATTCAGAGTTTATTAAGCTAAAGGAAGGCGAAAAAGTTGAAAATATGACTATTCGTTACCGTACATGCGGTGATATGCCAATTACAGGTGCAGTAGAATCTGAAGCTGATAACTTAGAGAAAATTATTGAAGAAATTGCAACAACTCGTACAACAGAAAGAGGCGGGCGTGCTGATGATAAGCGTGCTGAAACTGCAATGGAAGATCGTAAAAAACAAGGTTACTTTTAAAATTTATAGAATATAATGGATTATCAAGATATAGAATTATTACGTTTTACAACAGCAGGTAGTGTAGATGATGGCAAAAGTACATTGATTGGACGTTTGTTGTATGATAGTAAATCAATTTTTCAAGATCAATTAGATGCTGTAGAGGAATCTAGTAAATCAAAGGGCTTTGATTATGTTGATTTGTCTTTACTTACAGACGGTCTAAAGTCAGAGCGTGAGCAAGGCATCACGATAGATGTCGCTTATCGCTACTTTGCGACACCACGGCGTAAATTTATTATTGCAGATACGCCAGGTCATATACAATATACTCGTAATATGGTTACTGGAGCTTCTACTGCTAATTTAGCAATTATCCTTATCGATGCTCGTAAAGGGATGCTAGAACAAACGCATCGTCATGCTTTTATAGCCTCTTTGCTGCGTATTCCACATGCTATTGTTTGTGTTAATAAAATGGATTTAGTAGATTATAGTGAAGACGTTTATGATGGTATAGTTTCAGATTTTAAAGCCTTTTCTTCTAAGCTTGGTATTAATGATATTCAGTTTATTCCTATTTCGGCCTTAAATGGTGATAACGTTGTTAACCGTTCTGAAAACATGGATTGGTATCAAGGGAGTACATTAATGTATCATTTAGAAACTGTTCATATATCTAGCGATCATAATCTTATAGATTGCCGTTTCCCTATCCAGTCTGTGATTCGTCCTCATACATTAGATAATCAAGATTATAGAGGTTTTGCAGGTCGTATAGATGGTGGAATATTTAAACCAGGAGATAAGGTTAAGTCGTTGCCTTCAGGTTTTGTTTCTACTATTAAGACTATTGAGCTATACGGTGAGCAAATATCTGAAGCATTTGCTCCTATGTCAGTTACTATGACTTTAGAAGATGAAATTGATAACAGTCGTGGAGATATGATAGTACGTGAAAATAATGTTCCAGAAATCGGTCAAGATTTGGAAGTTTTAGTCACTTGGATGAGCACTAAGCCTATACATGCACGTACTAAGGTGGTTATAAAACATACTACAAACGAATGTGTTGGAATGGTAAAGGAATTAAAGTACAAAATAGATATCAATACGTTACATCGTATTGAAGGTATTGATAAGGTTGAAATGAATGACATAGTACGTCTGTCTATTAGAACTGCTAAACCAGTATTCTATGATGTTTATAAGAAAAATCGTCAAACAGGAAGTATTATTATAATTGATGAACAAACCAATGAAACTATTGGTGCAGGTATGATTATTTAAATCTTTTACATGAACAAAAATTTAAAAACGGCTATAATAGCTGCCTTAGAAGCTGGTAAAAAAATCTTAGAGATATATCATTCTGATGACTTCGAAGTTGAACTTAAAGGAGATAATTCGCCTTTAACTAAAGCAGATTTAGTATCTCATGACGTAATTATGTCTTATTTGAAAGAGACTAACATTCCTGTACTTTCTGAAGAGGGTAAGTCAATACCATACAATCAGCGTAAAGATTGGAATCAATTATGGATTGTTGATCCTATAGATGGTACAAAGGAATTTATTAAGCGTAATGATGAGTTCACAGTAAATATAGCTTTAATGGAAAATCAAAAGACAGTACTCGGAGTAATTTTTGTACCGGCTTTGGGTGATCTTTATTTCTCAACAAATGAAATGGGCTCATATAAAGTGTCTGTTGATCAAAAAGATTATAATATTGATAGTCTACTGCAAGAAGGTGATAAGCTACCTCTTAAGCGTGAAGATAATACCTTTACCATTGTTGCTAGTCGTTCACATATGTCTGCAGAAACAGAAGATTATGTTAAAGAAATGCGTGAAAAACATGGAGAAGTAAATTTGATATCTAAAGGGAGTTCCTTAAAATTATGTATGGTAGCAGAAGGACTAGCAGACTGTTACCCTAGATTTGCACCAACTATGGAGTGGGATACTGCGGCTGGGCAAGCGATATGTGAACATTCTGGCTGTAAAGTGATCGATTGGGATACAAAAGAGCCTATGCTTTACAACCGAAAAAAATTATTAAATAATTGGTTCTTGGTAGTAAAATAGGAAGAAGAGAATGCTATTTGTGTTAATCAGCTTTATTGCGCTGAAATTCCAATAATCCTTAACTAGGCATATAAATTAATATGAAAATTGTAGTAAAGACCGTTAAGTTTATTCTAAAGACCTTACAAAAGAAGCATCGTGCTAAATTAATATTAGTTTCGCTTTTGTTACTGATTAGTTCGGTATTAGAACTCATCGGACTTGGTGCTATATTACCTGTTTTTTCAGTGCTCTTAGAAGATAATGTGGTCGAAAAGTATACGTGGGCAAGTTTTCTTTATACTAATTTTAGTCTTACAAATGAAAAACAATTAATTGTTTTGCTTGCCATAGGATTATTTCTTGTTATTGTTATAAAAAATCTATTAAGCCTTTGGATTAATAAGTTTAACACCACCTTTGCGTTGGGACTTTCTAAGGAGTTTTCTTTAAAATTACATCAGTTATATTACAAAAAAGGATTTTCATATTTTAAGGCTGTAAACTCTAACGTTGTGGTTAGAAACCTTAGAATGGCCACAAAGCAATTCGCAAAAATGCAAGTTTTAGGAGTTCTTAATTTACTCAATGAATTTATAGTGCTGATTTTAATTATTGTATTCATTGCTATCTATAATTTTAAAATACTATTGTTGTTGGCGTTTACAGTAATTCCTGTATTTCTCATTTTTTACTTTTGGGTTAGAAAAAAGTCAGTGGAGCTAGGCCATATTACAAACGAAATCACTCCAATTTTAGGGAAAAACATGTTTCAAAGCATTTACGGCTATGTAGATGTTACAATTATGGGAGCCGAGAAGCAATTCCGAAAAAAAATAAAAAATAATTTAGATGCTCTAGTAGATGTTGATGTAAAAACGGTGATTTATAATATCGCTCCTACAAAAGTGATTGAAAGTGCTTTAATGCTCGCTATTTGTGTTATTATATCTTTTGGTATTTATTACCTTCCATCTAAAACAGATATGGTAAAATTACTTGGATTATTTGCAGTTGCTGGATACCGCATAATGCCTTCAATTAATAGAATTATGATTGCAATAAACGGATTAAATCGCTGCCATTGGGTCTTTGATGTTTTTAAACCATTACATGATGAATCGGATAAGCTAATTACAGTTAAACAAAAGCCATTAGAATTTAAAAAACACCTTTCTTTAAAAAATATCACATTTTATTACCCAGATTCTGAAAAACCTTTGTTTAAAGATTACAATTTTAAAATAGAAAAGGGTGAAGTTGTAGGTTTGGTAGGACCATCTGGTTCGGGTAAAACAACGTTAATGAATATTTTATTAGGATTCTTAAAGCCTAATCAAGGAACGTACTATATTGATGAAACACCATTAAGTGAAGCTAATAAGAACTCCTTCTATAAAAAAGTAGGTTATGTACAACAACAAGTATACCTCATTGATGGTACAATTGCAGAAAATGTAGCGTTTGGATGTCCGAAAGATGACATAGATTACAAAAAGCTAAAAATTGTATTACAACGGGCCAATTTATGGGATATGGTAAATGACTTGCCAAATAATGTTGAAGAAATGATTGGTGAAAACGGTACTAAATTATCTGGTGGGCAACGTCAGCGTGTTGGTATTGCTAGAGCTTTGTATTTTGATTCTGAAATTTTATTCTTTGATGAAGCCACATCATCTTTAGACGAAGAAACTGAAAAAGAAATTACAACTGCTATTAATAATTTATCGGATGGAAAATTAACCATCATAATTATTGCTCACAGATTAACAACCCTTGAGCACTGTGATAGAATTATTGAAATCAACAACTTTAAGTCAAATACTTAGACTTTAGATGTAACAATTATGATAAAAAAAATTATTAAAGATATTACACCACCAATAATCTGGACTCAGATTAATAACTCGAGATTAAAAAACTCTGAGAAATCACGGGTGATTAAAGAACCTTTTCAGCCCTTAGATAAATGGTCAAAAGAAGACCTTCCTAATAAAATATATGTTCATATACATAAATGTGCCGGTACAAGCATGTGGAATACACTAAACACATATCCAAATTTCTTGTGTTATATTGCGCGACCAGGAAGATTTTCACATGGTTTGGGATTCGATGAGATTCCGGATCATATTTGGGATAAGGCTTTTAAATTTACCATTGTGAGAAATCCTTATGATAGAGTAGTATCAGCTTATAAAATGTTTAAAGGCAAGCAGTGGTCAAATGTTTTTAATAATTTTTCAGAATTTGTAGAATTTATTCAATGGTGTGATGTCGATAATCATAATATTCCAAAATTTATTCCTACCAATACGTATGTTAAACTTGTAGATAATATTATTCATCATTGTAGCTCGTTTCATAATCCGAAATATCGAATCAATGATATGGATTATATAGGTAAGCTCGAAAATTTAAACGAGTCTCTTAATTATATAGCACCATATTTTGATGTAGAGGAAATTAATTTACCGCAATTAAACGCCACAAAAAAAGACACTTACAGAACATATTATACAGATAGAACTAGAAGTATTATAGAGGAAAAATATAAAGCTGATATAGAGAGATTTGATTATGAGTTTTAATATTTTAAATTAAAAACAACAAAAAAATCTACAATTAGTAGTTGTCAATTAGTCTTAAATATCCATGAAAATAGCTATTCTAGGTTGGTATTACCAAAATAATGCAGGCGACGACCGTATTTTAGAATGTCTAAAACGAAAAGTTTTATCTCATGGTATTACAGAAGTCGAAGTTTTTGTGGCTTGGGATGACCTAAGCAACAAGTTAAGTGTAATTAATAGTTGTGATTTTCTATTAGTAGGTGGAGGAGGATTAATACTACGTAATACCAATAGAATAGCAGAGCAATTAAAAAAAATAACAATTCCTTGGGCTTTTATAGGTGTGAGTATAGATAGTGTTGGAGACGATAACATTAAGTTTATTACTTATATCGCCAAAAATGCGAAATTCATTTTAGTTAGAGATAAGTTTAGTTTTACAACGTTTAAAACATATCGTAGTAAAGATCTTTTTCTTTCACCAGATTTAACCTTTCTATATCCTTATAAGCCAAATAACACTACAGAAAGTTATAAAGCCACAGCGTTGTCATTACGACCATGGAAGCCTAATCTCTTTAAACAGTACACCAAGAATTATCATCGTTTTAATAAACTAGCACATAAGTTTCCTTTTATAATAGATGTATTAGGACTATGGAATATTAAGCGTTTTTCTAAACGTGTTAAGACTTATGTTAAGAATTCGATTAATTTTTTACCATTACATATTCATACTGTCAATGGTGATGATGCATTAATAAAACACCATTTTAACATACATAAAGATGTAAGCTTTGATATCAATAAACTTAAAGAAAGTAATTATCTAATAGGTATGCGTTTGCATTCACTTATTTTTGCAACACAGTTAGGAGTACCATTTATAGCTGTGAGTTATGCTTCTAAAATAAATCATTATTTAGAAGATATAGGGCTAGCAGAATATATTGTAGATGTTAATAATTATAAATCGCTCTTTAAAAAAATAAAATTACTAGAGCAACGCAGAGACGATTTGTCTAAACACTTATTGCAAATTAGTAATAGTTATACAGTTGAAGTAAATAGTATAGTAGATACTATTTTTAAAGACTATATATTATGTTAAAGGAACCTATGCTATTTGTAACTAACCTACATTTTTCAAAAAATGGAAATGGTGGGCAACAGCGCACGTATCATTTAATAAAAGAGCTTTCAGCGTATTGTGATTTAGTTGTACTATCACCTTATAATAAAACAGATACTGAGGTAAGCTCTATTTCTGCTACTTTCATAGGTAATCAAGGAGTGCAACACCTTAAATATTACAGAAAAACATTTTTTCTAAGACAAATTTTTAAAGTTGTAAATGCTTTTTTAAGGACCATTGGCACTAAGCATACTAACACTATACATATGGCACCAAGTGCCTCATATGTTTTGTCAAAACAAATCCAAAAATTAAAACAACTTAAAAAATATAGAGCTTTAGAAACTATAGTTTTCGATACCTTAAATACCGTAGTTTATTTAAAAAAGGAGTTATTTTCAAATTCAATATTAAATGCGCATAATTTTGATTACGAACTTGTTTTACAACAGTATAATTCCTTAAAAGAAAGTAAAGCTAAAGATTATAAAGCAAAGCTAAATACTACATTAAAACAGTTGAATCAGTTAAAAGCATTAGAGTATAATATTGATAATTATTTTAACGAAATATGGGTATGCAGTACAGAAGATAAAAAGAAATTTAAAAATGCTAACCCAAGCACATCGGTTACCTTTTACAACTTGCCTAACGGCTCAGATACAGATAAGAGAACTTTTCAGACCGCACAGCATAACTATAAACAATTTCTTTTTGTAGGATCTTTAAATTATGCGCCCAATTATAAAGGATTACAGTGGTTTGTAGAAACCATTTTTAAGTATTTACCAAAGCACTTTCAGCTTAATATTGTGGGCAAATCACCAGATCAAATAAATTTTAAGTACGTAAAAGATTATGATAATATTAATCTTATTGGTGAGGTTAAAGATATTAGTGCTGCGTATGCAAACCACGATATACTTTTAGTACCCTTGTTAGAAGGCAGTGGCACACGACTAAAAATTTTAGAAGCCATGTCTTATGGTAAATTGGTGCTAA
Organism: Winogradskyella sp. PG-2; assembly: GCF_000828715.1. Lineage (NCBI taxonomy): Bacteria > Pseudomonadati > Bacteroidota > Flavobacteriia > Flavobacteriales > Flavobacteriaceae > Winogradskyella > Winogradskyella sp. PG-2. The sequence continues at coordinate 2,170,853 of NZ_AP014583.1, forward strand.
GCACAGCCAAAGGGATAGAAGGTATTAATGCTTTTAATGGGCAGCATTATTTAGAGTTTAATACCTTAGCAGAGTTTAATGCTTTAATACCTAAATTTAGCAATACAAGTCAGTTAAATGAGATGCGACAACATGCTAGGCATTTAGTTGAGGAATCTTACAGTTGGAAAGGTATTGTAGAAAAATACATAAAGGATAAATATGGAAAATAAACCTTTGGTATCCGTTTTAATGACGGTTTATAATAGAGAAAAGTATATAGCCGAAGCCATAGAAAGTGTTATGGCATCGACCTATAAAAATTGGGAGCTCATTATTGTAGACGATAGATCCAAGGATCAATCTGTTACCATAGCAAAGGCATACCAAGAGCAAGATAAAAGAATAAAAGTTTATATAAACGAAGAAAATCTAGGGGATTATCCTAACCGAAACAAAGCCGCATCTTACGCTAAGGGTAAATATTTAAAATATGTAGATGCTGATGATATGATATATCCTTATGGTTTACAGCAGTTAGTGTTTTACATGGAACAATTTCCAGAGGCAGGTTATGGTTTATGTTCGTTATCACAAGATAAACACCAAAAGTTTCCCTTTCAATTGAATCCGACAGAAGCTTATCAAAGACAATATTTTAAAGAAAAATTATTTCATAAAGCACCATTATCTGCAATTATAAATAAATCAATTTTTGAAAAAGCAGGAGGTTTTACCGGAAAGCGTATGTTAGGCGATTTTGAAATGTGGCATATACTTTCGCAAGAGTTCTCTGTGGTTTTAATGCCTCAAGGTATTGTATGGTATAGAGAACATGATGAGCAAGAAATGGCCGATCATAGAAGCGATCCTATGCAACCTTACAAATATGTATTATTAGCAGAAAACTTGATAAACTCGCCAAAGTGTCCTTTAAATGAAGGAGAAAAGGCTAAAGCTTTAAAGAAAATAGACTACACTAAATCTAGATCAATACTCTCGGCTACCAAGCATTACTCTTTGAGTAAAGCTTTAGAATTAAAAAGGCAAAGTAAGTTGTCCTACATTCAGATATTTTTAAACTTATTTTCAAAATAATATGAATATTTTTTTTAACTACATAAGTTATTCAATTAATAGACGTTTTCGCAAACTTTATTGGTTGTATAATTTGATGATAGCAGATTTTGGAAAAAATAAAAATTTAAGCTTTCCAATTCAAGTAGAAGGAAAAGGAGATTTAATTTTTGGAGACAATTGTAAAATAGCTAAAAATGTAAATCTTGGAATTGCGCAAAAATCTGTTTTAAAAATTGATAATGATGCTGTTTTACAAGAGAATAGCGAAATTTTATTAGGTAAAAATTCAAGCCTTGAAATTTCTAATGGTTTTAAACTTGGTTCTTATGCCAGAATATATCTACGAAAGCATTGGAAATTTGGACAAGATGTAAAAATAGAAACGTACTGTTCAATATTTGCGAGAGAACCTAACAGTTACGGAGTTTTAACAATTGGTAATGGTTCGCATATTGGTGATTATACTATTATTGATGTAGTAGATGATGTTAGTATAGGTAAAAATGTTGCGATTGGCCCTAATTGTACATTATATACTCATGATCATATATATACAGATAAGAGCTTGCCTTCATGGAAAGGTGGTTTAATTTCTAAACCTATAACAATAGAAGATGGTGCTTGGATTGGTTCAGGTGTAACAATACTTCCTGGTGTTAAAATAGGAGAAAGAGCTATAGTTGCAGCAGGATCTGTGGTTACAAAATCTGTGAATTCAAATGAAATTTATGGTGGATCTCCTGCAAAGTTTATCAAAACTATTTAAATTAGAAATGATTAATTTTTTATTCATATAAAAAATAATTTTATTATAAACCTTTGTCAATGAACGAGGAAAAATACGCAATGATAATTGGTGCTATGAAATCGGGTACTACAACCTTATTTTCTCATCTTTGTAAGCACCCAAAAATATGTAGAAGTATTAAGAAAGAACCTGAGTTTTTTTCAAAAAAAAATGAAACCAATTTTTCGGTAGAAAATTACAACGCGCTTTTTAATTTTGATACTACTATACATCAAGTAAAATTAGAAGCATCTACAGGTTATACAAAATTTCCGTCTCAATTAGATGTACCTAAACGTATATATAATTCTGGTATTAAGCCAAAATTTATTTACATCGTAAGGCATCCCATTGATAGAATAAATTCTGAAATTAACTTTTGGAGAAACCATCCTAATTGGAGCCACCCAAAAGATAATTTAGATTTATTAATTGCTAGAAGTAGTTATAATTTGCAATTATCTAAGTACGAAGAATTCTTTACCAAGGATCAAATATTAATTTTAGATTTTGATACCCTTAAAACCAATCCGCAAGTTGTAGTAGACGAGTGTTGTAAGTTCTTGGGTTTATCTACTTTTGTAATTAAAGATGAAAAAACAATTGCTAATAAAACCGACACAAAAAGTGATATTGAGCTGCGAATTAAAAAAAGATATTCAAAATTATTTAAATGGTTTCCATTTTCAATTCGACAAAAAATTAAGCATATCTTGAGAAGGCATAGTAAGACGTCTAATTGGGCATTAACCAATACGGAAATTAGTATGGTAAAAAGTCAATTAAAAAGTGATATGTATCAATTTAGGGATTCCTATGGCTTTGATATAAAAAAGTGGGATTTTTAAAGTAAATAAAAGATGAATAAGGTTTCCGTAATCATTCCTTTATATAATGCCATGCCCTTTTTTAAAGAGACAATAGATAGTGTTCTAAGACAAACGCAAGATAATTTAGAATTAATAGTTATTGATGATGGATCTACAGATGGTGCTTTAGAGCATCTAGAAGCATTAAATCTACCAAATCTTATCATTACATCTAATAAAGGTAAAGGAGCTTGTGCTGCCAGAAATTATGGATTTCAATTATCAAGTGGCGATTACATTCAGTATTTAGATGCAGATGATTTGTTAAGCGAAACTAAAATTGAAACACAAGTTAATTTGCTAAAAAATAATCCCAAAAGTATAGCCGTTTGTAGTACCAAACATTTTTACAATACTATTGATAATGGTAAGATTACAGACAGACCATTTTTAGAAAGTACTAATAACCCCAAAGAACTCTTATTAAACCTTTTTGGAGCAGATGGCAAAACCCAAAATATGGTGCAGACTAGTGCGTGGTTAACTCCTCGCACACTTATAGAAGAAGCTGGGCCTTGGGATGAGCGTTTAAAAAAAGACCAAGATGGTGAGTTTTTTTGTAGAGTTGTAACAAAAGCAGAAAACGTACTTTACTCTCCTACGGTTTTAAATTATTATAGAAAGCATGTTGGAGGTAGTAATATAGCTAGTCAAAAAAAGAGAATACATTTAGAAAGCCAATTAAAGGCATTAAACTCTAAAGCTAAACAGTTTTCTGGTCTCGAAAAAACACAGGCTTATAATAATGCTATGGCTTTACAATACAAAGTCTTGGCTATTAATGCTTATCCAAAGTTTAAAGATTTTGCGAAAGTTTGTCTAAATAGGTCTTCAGAATATGGAGGATCAAAGTATTTACCAGTTTTAGGTGGTAGGATTATAGAAATAATTAAAACTATATTAGGATGGAAAATAGCGAAATCATTCTCTTATTGGGTACATAAAATAGATTTTCGATAAGCTAACAAAAATGAAACATAAATTTTTAAAATTCTATTTGATTAAAATCAAAGAAGTTTTTAGTTTTTTAACTAGAATTCGATTTGTAAAAATTAAGTCCAATAAAAATATTTTAATATATGGTATCTCAAGAGGTGGTACAACATTATTGGCAGAAACCTTAGTAAAGCTATTAAACGCGCGCTTGGTTTGGGAGCCGCTCTTTCCTCATAATAAATCCAATTTTAGTGCAATAAACCCTTATTCAGTTGAGCAGTATTCTAAATTTCAATTAGGATGGCATCCACATATAGCCTCAGAGAATGATAAAGCGGTTAATTCGTATTTTGATGAGTTCTTTAGTTTAAAGATTAGAAATATTCGTTTTTATAGGTTTACAAACCCTAAGACTTTTAAAAGTAGTAATTACACCATACATAAGTTTTGTTTTGGTAATTTTATGTATTCGTATTTTCAAAAAAGATATAACTTTAAATCAATTATCTTATTGAGACATCCATTTGCAATTGCAGCATCTTCGCTAGGTTTTGGTGATAATTATAATTGGCATAAAGAGAATTTTGATAGCTGGTCGTATACGGATTCTAAAAAAAGTGGTGATTTTTTTAAAGGATATTTAGATAAATACGATTTAATTGTTTCGGGTTTTAGTCTGTTGGTTTTTCAAGCGGTTACACAATTTATTTATGCGCTATCTCATATAGATAAAGATAATAGTATAATAGTATATTATGAGGATTTGGTTCAGTTTCCAGAAGAAGCATTTAAAGCTATTCAGAAGATTAGTGATCAACCTTTAGACTATAATTTATTTTTAAGGATGCTTAGTAGACAAAGTTTTAGTTCACAAAAAAACCATACCAAGAAGAATACTATGGAACAGTTATCTAAATGGAAAACAGTTGCTTCGGATAAAGATTTTACGACGGATTAAAAATTTTTAAAGCATTTGATTTTAATTTGTATAGTGAAGAAGTTTTACCATTAAAAGATAATTATTATAATTAGTCTTAAATGAATAATATAAGTAATATTAGGGTGAAAAATAGCGAAATCATTCTCTTATTGGGTACATAAAATAGATTTTCGCTAAGAAGTAATAATATGAACTTTCCAAATTTTATTGTAGCTGGTGTCGCCAAATGTGGAACATCATCGCTTTGTAATTACTTAAACTTGCATCCAGATGTTTTTATGACCAAACCTAAAGAATTAAATTTTTTTGGTAGAGAAGGAGTAGAGAATAAACTCGAAGCTTATGGTAAGCATTTTGAAGGTAGTGAAGGAAAAATAGCTGGTGAAGGTTCTGTATCGTATATGCTATATTCCAAATTAGCTGCCCAACAAATAAAAACGTATATACCTAATGTAAAACTCATTGTAATGCTAAGGAACCCTTTAGACCGCTTTTACTCAGATTTTTGGTATAATGTTAATAGAGGAGCAGTAGTATATCAAAAAGGATTATTTGAAGGCGTTATAGATAATACTATAAGAGTTAATGACTCTAAAGCACGCAAAATGTCTTATCGCGAAAGTCTTATTTCAAAAGGAGATTATGCAACGCACTTAAAGGATTATTTTAAGCATATTAATAGAGATCAGATTAAAATTATCTTTTTTGAAGATTTTAAAAAAGACAGACAAGCGGTATTAGATTCGGTTTTTGAATTTATAGGTGTTAAAAACGCAAATATTGAAGTGCCAAACAAAATTTATAATAAAACTATGTATCCTGGTAAACTTAATTTTGTTTATACCACTTGGAAAAAAATAAAACCGCTTTTACCTCAAAAATGGATGCTTAAACATAAAAGCACTTTAATAAAGCTAAAAAGCACTTTTTTTTCAGATAAGAAACCAAAGTTTGATAAAAACTCGCGATCAAAACTATTAGCTATTTATAAAGATTCAATCCATGAGCTAGAGCTAATGCTAGATAAGGATTTGTCGCATTGGAAATAATCTATGTTAATAAAATTATAAGCGAACAAATCTAAATGCAAAATTTACTTTTTATAACAACATCTAGCTTAGCTGCAAACCCAAGATTGGTTAAAGAATTTGCATCTTTAAAAGCATATTATAGATGTTACGTTATTTGTTTTAGACATGAAGACTGGAGTTTGCACTTGTCCGATAATATAAAGGCGTTACATACTGATGTACAATTTATAGAAATAGATCGTAAAAAAACGCTATTAAAAACGATCTTGGCTAAAATAAAGCATAAGTTTTCTATAGTAATAAATCCTTTATTTAAAACTAACTATAAGGTATGTGCTTACGCAAGTAATGATAAGGCACCGCAATTGGTATCTTATGTGAATAAACTTAAGCGTAAGCATCAATTTTATAAAGTTATTGCGCATAATTTAGGAGCTTTTTATCCTGCCTTTAAAATAGCTAAGCACCAAAAGATAGGATTACAATTAGATATTGAGGACTTCTATCCAGGCGAAGCCTTGTACTTTAACAAAGCTCTCGAAAAAGATAATAGGCACCTTATTATGCAACAAAGTTTTAACAATGCAATTGCCATTACATATGCTTCAAAAGGTATAGAGAAACAATGCAATACTTTATATAGTATTCAACCAGGCATTAAACAATTAACTGTTATTAACGCTTTTGAAAGTAGAGACTTTAATAAACCACGCGTTCATAAGTCTAAGACTATAAAATGCGTGTGGTTTTCGCAGCATATTGGCCCAAATAGAGGTTTAGAACAAGTTTTTGAAGCGGCTAAAAAGCATCCAGAGTTTCAGTTTCATCTTATAGGCAATCAAAACCAAGACTATTTATCTGGGAAAACTATAAGTTCTAATATTAAGTTTCACGATATTATGCCGCAATCAGAGCTACATAAAATGTTAAGTACTATGGATATAGGTTTAGCTTTAGAGCGTAAAGATGCAGATTTAAATAGAGATATTTGCCTTACCAATAAATTCTTAGCCTACGCGCAAGCAGGTTTATATATTTTAGCGACTAATACTTTTGGTCAACGCGATTTTTTAAAAGCATTAAATTATCTTGCAGGCGAAATAATTATGGATAGTTTATCACAATCTTTAGCACAGCTTAATACTAAACATTTAAGTTATGAAAACAGATTACACAGATGGCAACAAGCTAAATCGTTTTCTTGGCAAAACGAAGAAATAAAGCTTTTAAAATTACTAGAATGAAAACAGTCTTAATTATATATCCGCATTGGGTGCCAGCTAATTTAGCAGGTGTGCAAAGACCAAGGCTTATAGGAAATTACCTTAAGCAATTTGGCTGGAAACCTTTGTTGCTTACTGTAGAGTCTAAATATTATGAAGAAAAGTTAGATCCTTTAATGGAAAAAACAGTTTCTAAAGATATTGAGGTTATTTACACAAAAGCTTACAAAGTCACCAAACCTAGAATTATTGGAGATATAGGTTTGCGCGGATTTCCATTTCTTAAAAAAGAAGCACTCAAAATTTGTAGAGAACGACAAATTGATTTTATATGGATTCCCATTCCATCCTTTTATACTGCCATTTTAGGTCGCATAGTCCATAATAAAACTAACATTCCTTATGGTATTGATTATATAGATCCTTGGGTAAGGGATATTACCAATCAAAATAATGTTAGAGCAAAATTAAGTCAATTGGTGGCTAAAACCTTAGAACCTTATGCCGTAAAAAAAGCAGCGTTGATAACAGGTGTATCTACTCCATATTATCAATCTGTTATGGATAGAAATTTTAAAATAGAACCTACACATGCAGGTATGCCTTATGGATTTGATCCCAATGATCATAAAATAGAATTATCTGATTTAAAATATCCTTGGGATGATAACAAAGGTTGTAAACCATGGATCTATGCAGGCGCATTTTTACCAAACTCACATCTGTTTGTGCAATCGTTTTTTGAAAGTATAGCTCAACTTAAAAATGAAGGGAAATGGGATAATAGCATTAGACTTTACTTTGTTGGAACAGGTTTATATCCGGCAAAACGAATTACAGCTTATGCTAAAGATTATGGATTAGAAGAAATTGTCGTAGAGTATCGTGATCGTTTTCCTTTTTTACACATTCTAAACTTTTTGTCTAAAGCAAATCGTGTCATGCTTTTTGGTAGTACTGAAAAACACTATACTGCTTCTAAAACGTTTCAATGTTTGTTGAGTGAACGACCACTTTTGTCAATGTTGCACAATGAGAGTTCTGCAGTTGAGGTTATTAAGCAGGTAAATGCAAGTGATTTTTTAATGCCTTATAAAGACAATGATTCAAAAGAAAATATAGTCAATAAATTAAAACCTATCATAGAGAAGTTTCAAGAAGAGGTAACTTGGCGTCTAGATTTAGAACCTTTAGATAAATATACCTCTAAGCAATCGGCAAAAGTTTTGGCAGAAGCAATGGACAAAGCTTTACAAACACAATAATCATTTAATACATAGTAATGAAGAAAAAATTGGCTATTGTTTCAACACATCCAATACAATATAATGCTCCTTGGTTTCAATTATTGGCAGGGCGAGGAAATGTGGATTTGAAGGTTTTCTATACATGGTCACAATCTAAAACATCAGTAAAAGATAAAGTTTTTGGAAAAAATATTGAATGGGATATTCCACTTTTAGATGGCTATGAGTATGAATTTGTAGATAATATTTCAAAAAAGCCGGGTTCTCATCATTTCTTTGGTATTGATTGTCCAAGTTTAATAGATAGGCTTAAGCATTTTCAGCCTAATGCCATTTTATTTTTTGGTTGGAATTTTAAAAGCCACTTTAAGGCCATGCGTCACTTTCACGGCAAAGTACCTGTATGGTTTAGAGGGGATTCGACATTATTAGATGAAACAGTAGGTTTAAAGACAAAGGTAAGGAGACAAATACTCACTAAAGTTTATAAATATGTAGACAAAGCTTTTTATGTTGGTGAAGCAAGCAAAATGTATTTTTTAAAACATGGTTTAAAAGTTAATGAATTGGTATATGCAGCGCATGCTATTGATAATAATAGATTTGGAGATGATAAGAATAAAAGCTCTTCTAAAGATGCTTTACAATGGCGTACAGAACTTGGATATACATCTGATGATATAGTTGTTGTATTTGCTGGTAAGCTAGAACCTAAAAAACAACCAGATTTTTTAATAAATGCATTTAAAAATGCTAAAAATAAAACCTCTAATTCTTTGCAATTGTTGGTTGTTGGAAATGGACCTATGGAGAACGAGTTGAAAGATGAAAAGCATCAAGATATTAAATTTATTCCATTTCAAAATCAAACAAAAATGCCATTAGTTTATAGGTTGGGAGCTATATTGTGCTTACCTTCTAAAGGTCCAGGAGAGACATGGGGACTTGCTGTAAATGAAGCAATGGCTAGTGGTAAACCTGTAATAGTTTCAGATAAGGTAGGTTGTTCATTAGATTTAGTTAATCAAAGTACAGGTTTTGTTTTTAAACATAATAAGGTAGAAGAATTAACAAATATACTAGTAAATTTGAATCAATCATCATTGAGTGAAATGGGTGAAAATGCCAAAGAAAGTATAAAGGATTATAGTTTTATAAATATTGTTAAGGCAATAGAAGTAAATTTATTAGATGGATAATAAAACAAAACCACATATTAGTGTTGTATTGCCAGTTTATACAGGCATGGCCTTTTTACAGCAATCCGTAGAGTCTGTCCTTAATCAAGATGATACTGGGATTAATTTTGAGTTTTTAATATGTGATGATTGCTCTAAAGATGATAGCTACCAATATTTAACTACTATAAAAGATTCTAGAGTTAAAATCTTCAGAAATGAAGAAAATAAAGGGTTGTTTCCCACCTTAAATTTTTTGATAAAAAACGCGACTTCAGATTTAGTTCATCTATGGGCTCAAGATGATGTGATGTTGAAGAATTGTTTAAAAGAAATGGTGGGACTTCATAAGGAATTTCCAGACGTAAAATTTAGTTTTTCTCGTTTGCAAGGTATAGATGCCGATGGAAATTATTTAAAATCACCCGAACTATTTAAAAATAAAACCTTATCTGTTGAAGATCATGCAATAAGTTCTTTGTTATATGGAAGTATTGCAGGTAATATAGCTAACGTATGCCTCGTAAAAGATGCTTGCGCAGAAGTGGGTTATTTTGATGAGTCTATGATATATGTAGGTGATTTTAAAATGTGGTGTTTACTATCAAAAGATGCGCCAATAGGAATGTATGGTAATGTACTAGTCAATGTAAGGCAACATACAGGTCAACTAAGTAGAAATTTAGACGCCTCTTATTATAGGATGACAGAAAACTATGAAGTTTATCAATGTTTTTTATCTACTTTAAGACCACAATTAAGAGAACAACTTAATAAAACCATAAAATGGAAAATTTATCCTACTTATCTTAATCAGTACTTTTTTATATTAAAAAGTAAAAGGTTTGATTTAGCAAAAAAATATAGAAAAGAGCTTAATAAGTATGATAATGTTTTTGCAATGTTTTTTAAATGGAGTATTATCAGAGTTCTTAGGCTTTTTAAACTCGAAGAAAAGTTTTACGAGGTTATGTTTTACAATAAAATAAAAAAACTAAAACAAAAAAACTAACCTAACAATAATAATAGATTGGATCAAAATATTATTATCATAGCAGGAATGCATAGGTCAGGCACATCATTGTCTGGTAATCTCCTTGAGCAATCGGGCTTATTTATTGGTGACCGCTTGCTATCTGATGGTTTTGATAATAAGAATGGACATTTTGAAGATTTAGAGATTCTAGGTATTCATGAAACAGATTTAAGATTAAAACAACTCGATACAACAGGACTAAAAGGTGAAATAAAAGGTAATTTAAAATTTGAATCTGAGACAGAGACTAAAATCGAAAAGTTTTTAGTAAAACGAGTTGATCAATCAATTTGGGGATGGAAAGAACCAAGAACTACATTGTATCTACAAGCATGGAAAGATAAATTACCTAAAGCAAAATGTATTGCTATTTATAGAGATTATGATGATGTAGAAAATTCCTTAATTAGACGTTATCGTTACAAGCTTAAGTTTGGTGTTGGTATGAGTTATAGAGTTAGGCTAAAGCATATGTTATTTTATCCAATTAATGTTTTTATTAAAAAGCGCGAAGCACACAAAGCTTGGAGCATTTACAATAAAAATATTCTTGAATTTAAAAAACAATACCCTGAAGATGTTATCATAGTAGAGCTTAATCATTTTTTGAGTAATTATAATGATGTTATTACTTATGCTAATGAGAAATTTTCTTCTAACCTGCAACATATAGATGTAAACGAGATTTTTGAGAAACCACTTCTTAATACTAATAAAGAAAAAGCATATAAAATTAGAGTTTTCCCAAAAAAGCAATTAGATACCATATTGATGAAGTTAAAAAACAACGCGCTGTGGATTTAAGTCAAAAAAAACTGATACTTATCTTTTTAGTAGTGACTTTAATTTTCTCAATTATTGGTCCTCATTTTTTGTCTTCATTTTTAGCTTTTATCCCCTTAGTAGTGGTAATTGCACTATTTTTTAAGTTAAGAAACCCAATCTTTCTTACTGTTTTTTTGGCACTAGTATTTCAATGGTTACAAATAAATATTAAAATTATATATGGAAATATAGTGAACGTCCCATTGGAGTTACAATTTAGTTTTCATCAAGATGGTGATTTTTTATATACTGCCAATGCTTTAAGTAATATAGGGCTAATATCTTTTGCATTGGGGCTTTACTTACCTTTAAAAAAGAGATTTAAAGATTTTGATATGGTGAAAAGTATAGATATAAAATATAGCCCTAAAAAAATATTAATAAGCTATATTATATTTTCTATAGGGATTTCTTTTTTATTTCTAATCCGCAATAGTATATCAGGAATCAATACAATAGTTGTAGCGTTCTCAAAACTAAAATGGGGATTATTATTGTTAACCATTGTTTATTGTAATTTTTTTGATGAAAAGAAAAAATTACTCTATATGGTTATTGCTGTTGAAATATTTTTAGGATTTACGGGCTATTTTTCAGCGTTTAAGGATATTATACTAATAATTGTATTGGCACTATTGTCTTTGCAAGCTGAGTTAAACTCTAAGGCTCTAATTAGGTTTTCTTTTATTTTTGTTATAGGGTTGACGCTGGGGCTTTTGTGGTCAGCAATTAAAATGGATTACAGATCTTACCTAGCCGGTGGAGAGTATTCTCAAAAAGTAGTTGTAAGTAAGTCGGAGGCTATTAATGAAATGATAAATCAAATGTCTAATGTAACTACAGAAGATATTGGTTTTGCATCAGAAGCATTATTAGATAGAGTTAGCTATATTGAGTTTTTCTCAATAGTATTAAGAAATGTACCTAATTACATAGCTTACGAAAACGGAGAAATTATAAAAGAGTCTACATTATTTTATTTTAAACCTAGAATATTTTTCCCAAATAAACCTGCCATTGATGATTCTGATCATACCAATAGGTATACCAGACTAGACTTAATGGATGATGGTAAGGCATCTCACAGCATCGGTTTTATGACAGACGCATATATAGATTTTGGACCTTTTGGTATGATGGTTTTATTATTAGTTCTTGGTTACGTATTTGGGTGGTCTATGAATATTCTAATTATAAAATCGCCAAATATGTTTTGGGCTATTATCTTTATAATACCATTCTACTTCTTAATTAGCATTTACAGTTTTAATATGATAAAAGTTATTGGCAATTTTGTGACTTATTTGATACCAATATTCTTGATTAGAAAGTTGATATTTAGATATTTCAATAAATATTTTTTAAAATAGTGAAAGTGAAATTAAATCTATTTTTTAGAAAATCTGAGATTGGTTTTTATAGTATTGAAACTGTTTTTAAGACTATTGAGCCGTTCTTTGATAAAAGGTATGACTTAAATAATTTGAGTTTACCAAATTCTGATCTTAGTTATAAAGCGATAAAATCAAACTTAAAATATTCTTCTAGAAACAGAGCAGATATTAATCATATTACTGGCCATATCAACTATATAGCATTGGCAACGGGTAAAAATACTGTTTTGACCATTCATGATATGATTTCTGCACTTCAAGGCCATCCACTGAAAAGATTTTTTATGTTATGTTTTTGGTTTTGGATACCTGCGTTATTTGTAAAACGTATTACAGTAATTTCTGAGCATACTAAAAGAGAAGTTTTTAGATATATACCATTTGCTAAATCTAAGGTGGTAGTAATTAATAATCCTATTGGTAATAATTTTGAGTATTTTCCAAAGGAATTTAACAGATTGAAGCCTAATATTTTATGCGTAGGAACAAAATCTAATAAAAACCTTGACAGAATCTTTAAAGCTTTAGCATCGATAGATTGTAAGCTTACTATTATAGGGAAGCTAGAAAATGGAACAAAACGTTTATTGGAGGAGTACCAAATTAATTATTTAAGTTTAGTAGATCTATCAGAAGAGGAAGTTATAAAAGCATATAAAGATTGTGACTTATTATGTTTTGCATCTCTATACGAAGGTTTTGGAATGCCAATTATAGAGGCTCAAGCTATCGGAAGACCAGTAATAACATCAAACTTTGGTGCTATGAAAGAAATCTCAAAGGGCACAACCTGTTTAGTAGATCCTTTAGAGGTAAACTCTATTCAGAATGGAATTGAAAAAATTATAAGTGATGAATCTTACCGCCAAGAACTAGTAAGTAAGGGTATAAAGAACGCAAAAAGATTTAAAGCAGAGTTTATTGCAGAAAAGTATATTAAAGTCTATGAAGACATTTTAAACGGATGAACAAAATAAAAATATTGATTACTATAGATTGGTTTTTACCAGGTACTTTATCTGGTGGGCCAGTTCGTTCGTATGCCAATTTAATAGAACATTTAAAAGATGATTTTGAGTTTTATATTATAACCAGAAATACAGATTATGGATTAGATGAGGCTTACGAAAATATTATACCTAATACTTGGATATCATTTAACGATTATACAAAAATATATTATATAGCATCATCAGATTTAAATAAAAGGCATCTCAAAAAAATTATAAGCTCCACTGATTTTGATGTAGCGTATATAAATGGTATCTATAGTTGGTATTTTTCTATACTTCCAGTTTTTTTATTGAAAAAAATAAAGAAACCAATTATTATATCTGCTCGCGGAATGCTCAATTCTCAAGCTTTTTCAGTTAAAGGAACTAAGAAAAAAGTTTATTTGATATTAGCCAAACTATTATATATTTATAAAGATGTAAAGTTTCATGCAACTAATGAAGATGAAGCTAAATGTATAAAAAATGAAATTGGTCAAAATACATTTGTAAGCATTGCCCCGAATTTGCCAAGAAGGGTACACGAAAAATTAAATAGTAAAATTGCAAAACAAAATCCCACTAGATTCGTAAACATTGCAAGAATAGCAATAGAGAAAGGAACTCTTAAAATGCTTGAGAGTATAAAAGATATTAAACAACCTATAATATTAGATATTTATGGCCCAATATATGATAAAGGGTATTGGAATAAATGTAAAGATGTTATTTCTACATTACCCAATCATATCAGTGTTAATTATAAGGGTATAATTAAAAGTGATGAAGTGCCTTTAACTCTTGTGAAATATGACTTTTTTGTATTATTATCTGAAGGCGAAAACTTTGGACACGCAATATTGGAGGGATTATCAGCGGGTTTGCCAGTTATTATTTCTGACCAAACCCCATGGAAAAATTTAGAAGCTAAATCTATAGGTTGGGATATTAAAATAGCAAATAATGCTAAGATTATTAAAGCTTTTAATGATGCAATACATATGCCTAATGAAGATTATATGATATGGTCTCAAGCTGCATTCGATTTTGCTAAAACATTTATTGAAAATCCAGAACTTATACAACAAAATAAAGCCTTATTTTTGAACACTATTAATAATTAATGAAATGAAAAGAATATTAATAACTGGAGGGGCTGGTTTTGTTGGCTCGCATTTATGTGAGCGATTGCTTAATGAAGGTAATGAAATCATCTGTTTAGATAATTACTTTACAGGCTCTAAAAGAAATATAGAGCATTTAATGGATCACCATTATTTCGAATTAGTAAGACACGATATCACCAATCCTTACATGGTTGAGGTTGATGAAATCTATAATTTGGCGTGTCCAGCGTCACCAGTACATTATCAATACAATCCTATAAAAACCATAAAGACATCAGTTATGGGCGCTATTAATATGTTAGGTTTAGCCAAGCGGGTTGGTGCAAAAATTTTGCAAGCATCTACTAGTGAAGTCTATGGAGATCCATCTGTACACCCACAACCAGAGAGTTATTGGGGTAATGTAAATCCTATTGGTTTGCGATCGTGCTATGACGAAGGCAAACGTTGTGCAGAAACGTTGTTTATGGATTATCACAATAGTAATAAAGTAGCTATTAAAATCATACGAATTTTTAATACCTATGGTCCAAGAATGCACCCACAAGATGGACGTGTGGTGTCTAATTTTATTGTACAAGCTTTGCAAGGTGAAGATATCACTATTTTTGGAGAAGGTACTCAGACACGTAGTTTTCAGTATGTTGATGATTTAGTCGAAGGAACTATCCGTATGATGAATAGTAGAGACGGTTTTACAGGGCCCGTAAATATTGGTAATCCTGTAGAATTCACAATGCTTCAACTCGCACAAGAAGTGATCGATTTAACAAATTCAAAATCTAAACTTATTCATTTGCCTTTGCCTCAAGATGATCCAATGCAACGCAAACCAGATATTAGCTTAGCACATAAGGAATTGAATGGTTGGGAACCTAAAATCCCCTTAAGAGAAGGATTAAAACATACAATAGGATATTTTGATGATTTATTAAAATCGGATGTTTCCATACACTAAGGATAAGTGTTGAAAACGGATTTATCAACATATAATAACGATTGGTATCAACCAGGATCTAAGGTAAAACGTTTGCTTTGGTATATGGTTAGTATTATTTTTTTTGAAAGTGCTTGGAATGTATCATCGGCTTTAAAAGTCTTTTGGCTTAGACGATTTGGGGCAACATTAGGCAAGGGAGTCGTAATAAAACCAAAAGTGACGATAAAATATCCTTGGAAACTTAAAATTGGTAATCACTGTTGGATTGGAGAAAAGGCTTGGATAGATAATTTAGATCAAGTAACTCTAGAAGATCATGTTTGTATATCTCAAGGTGCATTACTACTTTGTGGTAACCATAATTATAAAACGACTAGCTTTGATTTAATTGTTGCGCCGATTATTCTCAGAGAAGGGAGTTGGGTTGGTGCTAAAGCCTCCGTGGCGCCAGGTGTAAGGTTACACTCTCATGCTGTTTTAACCATGGGTTCAGTTGCAACAAAAGATTTAGAGGCTTATGGTATTTATAGCGGCAATCCGGCCAAAAAAATAAAAATGCGAACCTTTACCTCATATTAATCCTAATGAAAGTTTCAATTATTACAGCAACTTATAATAGTGAAGAGACCATAAAGGATTGTATGAATTCGGTTCTTAATCAAACCCATGATGATATTGAGTACATTATCATGGACGGTGGATCCGAAGATAATACTGTCGCTATTATAGAAAAAGCAGCAAAAACAAATCCATCTATTTTTTTTAAATCTGAACCAGATAAAGGAATCTACGACGCACTTAATAAAGGAATCGCGTGGGCACAAGGCGAAGTGATTGGATTTGTGCATTCCGATGATTTTCTCGCCAATAATGATATTATAAAAGATATTGTTGAAACGTTTAACAAAGAAAATTCAAACGGTGTTTATGGAAATTTACACTATGTGGCTTTTTATAATACTGATAAAATCATAAGAAATTGGGTAAGTAAGCCCTACAATAAAAAATTGTTAAAGAAGGGCTGGATGCCAGCACATCCCACTTTATTCCTCAAAAAAGAAATATACGATACTTATGGTTTATTTAATATGAGCTATAAAATTGCAGCTGATTACGATTTTATACTCCGTGTTTTTCAGCAAAAGGATTTAAAATTTTCGTATATAGATAAAACTATTATTAAAATGCGTGTTGGTGGCGCTAGTAATGGTAGTTTTAAAAATATTGTCCAAAAAACTAAAGAAGATTTAAAAGCTATAAAGGAAAATAACGTTGGAGGTTTTGGTACAATTATATTAAAAAACATTACTAAGATTAAACAATTTATACCGAAGAACTGATGTCTTAATTATCTTAGCGATTATATAGCAATGTTTTGTTTTTATTTTAGATATTTGCGTTGAACTTGTTATGGTGGTAATATGATAAGAGAATTACTCGAAAACTTTAACCCTCAAGATTATGTAGGGATACTCGTATTAATTACTGTCTTTATAGCAATGATTGTCTCTATAGCCAGCTATCCAGCAATAATCAATGTAGCTACGGCTAAAAATTTAATGGATGACTCTGATTCTAGGAGTAGCCACTCAGGAAAAGTCCCTAATTTAGGCGGTATAGGTATGTACATCGGTATTGTTATTGCAATAACAATAATTGGAGCATTATTAGATACTAAGAGTCTATTACTAATACTTGGATGTATTACATTGCTATTCTTTTTAGGTTTAAAAGACGACATTCTTATACTTTCTCCTCGTAAAAAATTCACAGGTCAGCTTTTTACAGCATTGTTATTAATCATTTTTACTGATACGCGTATCTTAGGCTTATCAGGGATCTTAGATATAACTATAATGCCATATTGGATTTCTGTAATTTTCACTTTATTTGTGTATTTACTAATAATCAACGCATATAATCTTATAGATGGCATTGATGGTTTGGCAGCAATGTTAGCTTTAATGGCTAGTACTGCTTTTGGTTATCTTTTTTATAAAGATGGAGATATTAGCATGGTGGTTTTGGCAGCAGCAGTTATTGGTGTAATTATTCCCTTCTTATTTCTCAATTTCTCTAAGCAAAATAAGATGTTTATGGGTGATACTGGGTCAATGATTTTAGGGTTTATAATAGCCGTCTTTGCTGTACGATTTATTGATAATTCTGAAGGTGTAATTTCTAGTACATATCGTAAATCTTCCCCAATAATAGCATTATCAATATTATTTTTTCCATTGTTAGATACGCTTCGTATTTTTTTTATCAGGTTAGTCGTTCATAAGACTAGTCCATTCGCAGCCGATAAAAATCATTTACATCATCGTTTTTTAAGTTTAGGCTTTTCCCATATTAAGACGACCATAACTGTAGTTGGGTTAAATATTGTTCTTATATTATTGGCTTTGTATTGTAAAAATATGGAAATACATATGCAATTAATGATTTTACTCATTAGTGGAACATTAATTTATTCACTCTATTTTATCTACAATTGGATCAAAGAATTGCAGAAAGAATAATCTTGTCAGATAAATAAATTATAGCCAAGTAGACTATTGCTTTGTCAGTAGTTTATTTGCTCTTATATTTGCGGCGATACTAAATCTTTTAACATGATTAAAAAATTTATATATTTTTTTTATATAGTTATGGTTTTTTCTTGCGCGAGCAAAAAAGAAATTTTGTATTTACAAGATATAGAACAATTTTCAAATAAAGATATTATATATTCTAATGCAGTCATTCAGCCTAATGATGTATTGAGTATAACGGTAGGAGCTTTGATACCAGAATCAGCAATTCCTTACAATAAAGTGAATAATAATAGTGGAGGAGCAAGTGTGGAGTTAATGCAATTACAAGGTTATTTAGTCTCGGAAAATTTAACGATTAACTTCCCTGTATTAGGTAGGCTATCAGTTGCTAATAAAACTACACAAGAGTTTGCTGACTATTTAAAAAAGAGTTTAGAGGAAGGTGGACATATAAAAAATCCAGATATAGACGTTCGTTTAATTAATGCTAAAGTTACAGTTTTGGGGCAGGTTAACCAACCAGGAACATTTAACTTTACCGAACAAAATATTACATTATTACAGGCAATAGGTTATGCAGGTGATTTAACAATTAATGGTAAGCGAGATGATATTATTTTAATGCGAGAAGAAAAAGGTGTTCGTCAAATAACACATATAGATTTAACTTCGGCAGATTGGTTAAACGGCCCATATAATTTCATAAAGCCTAATGATGTCATTGTGGTAAATCCTAACAATCCAAAAGTGAAAAGCGCAGGGTTTGTAGGTAATGTCGGAACTTTAATTTCTGTAGTTTCCATTCTGTTCTCGACCATCGTATTAATAACAAGGTAAATATGAGCGGTATTAAAGAATCAACAGCGATAAAAACCACAGATCAAGGGGAGTTCATTAAAAAGGAAATAAGAAAGTACTTAAGGTATTGGATTTGGTTTGTTTTTGGCCTAATATTATCTTACAGTGTCGCTTTTTTATATTTAAGGTATACACCAAAGGTATATAAATCTAGTGCTAAGATTAAAATTTTAAATAAAACAAAAGGTCTAGAGATGCCTTCTTCAGCATTTGTTTTTAATCGTTCTAATATTAACTTAGAAAATGAAATTGAAATTTTAAAATCTTACCGTATTATCGAACAAGTAGTTAAACGAATCGATTTAACACAGAGGTTTTATGAAGAAGGTAATGTGTTAACTACAGAGATTGATCGTTTACCTTTTCAGTTCCTAAGAAAAATTGATAATGATAGTGTAAGAGGAAGCTCTTCTTATAACATTAGCATTACACCTGATGCTTTTGAGATTACTGTGGGTAATAAAACAGATCTTTTAGTATTTACTGATTTTGATACAACAAAAACTACGCACAATCTCCCATTTGAATTAAGCTTAAATAATAAATCAAAAATTTCAGATTTACAAGGAAAAACTTATATAGTAAAGTTTGCATCTGCAAGTGCAGTGACTAAGAGTTTAAAGGGGGGTGTTACTATTAATATGGTGGGTAAAGGTAGTGATTTACTACAATTAAATTATAGTAGCCAAAGTATTGGTAAGAATGAAAGAATCTTAAACACGTTGATTGATGTTTTTAATGAAGACGGTATAAATGACAGACAAGAAATTTCTCGTAGAACCATTGACTTTATAGAAGAACGTTTTCTATTGTTAGCTGAAGAATTAGATTCAATTGAGATTGGAATTAAAGATTTTAAACAAAAGAATAATTTAATTACTGTTGAGTCTGATGCAGAATTAGGTTTGTCACAACGAACTCAATCTGAGGAAGAATTGTTCGATGTTGAAGGTCAATTAATGCTATCTGATTTATTAAAAGAAACTTTAAGTGCCCCAAATAATACCAAGTCAGATTTATTACCAGCAAATATTGGGCTTTCAAATACAAGTATTAATGGCTTAGTTAGTAACTATAATTCCCTTGTTTTTGAACGTGATAATTTAGCAACAAGTGCTGGTAATAATAATCCAAGCGTTATTATATTAAATGAAAGGCTATCAGATTTAAAATCTAATATTAATACATCTATAGCATCTTATAAAACCCAGCTTGAGGCATCTAAACAGCAATTGATTCGTAAAAATCGTAAGTTCTCATCTCAAGTTTATAGCTTGCCAGCTAAAGAAAAAACAATTCTCGAAATTAAAAGACAACAAGAAATTAAGCAAAGTTTATATCTTTTTTTACTTCAAAAAAGAGAAGAAGCGGCGATTAATTTAGCAATTACGGAGCCTTCTATTAAAGTTGTTGAATACGCTATCTCTGGTGGTAATCCAATTTCACCTAATTCTAGAAGTACATATTTATTGGCTCTTGTGGCTGGTTTACTTATTCCTTTTGGAATAATTTATGCACTGTTGCTTTTAGATACTAAGGTAAAAGGGCGTGAAGATGTTGCTCAAATTAGTTCTAAAGTCCCTATAGTAGGTGAAATTCCTAAAGTAAAATCCGACAATCTTATATTTAAAGATCCTGAGGATAAATCTGTATTATCAGAAGCATTTCGAATTTTAAGCTCTAATGTTAATTATATTTTACCAGTTAAAGAAGGTGATAAGGGAAAAGTGATTTACTGCACTTCTACAATAAAAGGGGAGGGAAAGACCTATATAAGTATTAACCTGTCTTTAGCATTATCTAGTATTAATAGGAAGGTGTTGCTAATTGGAGCGGATTTAAGAAATCCTCAAATTCATTCACACATTAAACAAGACAAACATAAGCCTGGATTATCTAATTACTTGCACGATGTTAATTATGACTGGAAAGATGCGTTGATTCAGGGTTTTGATAAACATAGTAATCACGATATTATTTTATCTGGAAGTATTCCTCCAAATCCTGCACAACTTTTAACAAATGGTCGTTTTAAGAAGTTAATAGAAGAGGCTAAAGACGTATACGATTATATTATTGTTGATACAGCTCCTACCATACTCGTAACAGATACGATGCTGATATCACAATTTGTAGATGCAACTATTTATTTAGTAAGAGCCAATTATACTGAGAAGAATTTATTGAATTTTTCTAAGGATTTACTCGAATCTGGTAAGTTGAAAAATATAGCTTATGTACTTAATGGTGTAGAGACTAATAAATCATATGGTTACGGTTATAACTATGGTTATAACTATGGTTATGGATCTAAATCTAAATAATTAGTTACTTATCATTAGCAATAGACTTTAAATTCTTAATTGTTGTTGTAGGATTAACACTTTTAAACACATGACTACCTGCGACAAAAGTATCTGCACCAGCTTCTACAAGCGCTTTAATATTTCTATCAGTAACACCGCCATCAATTTCAATCCGTGTGTTTAAATCCTGTTCTCTAATCATTTGGCGAAGTCGTTTTACACGCTTGTATGTAATGTTTTCAAACTTTTGACCTCCGAAACCTGGATTGATTGACATTAATAATATCATAAAACATTCTGGTAGAATGTCTTCTAAAACAGTTAGAGGAGTAGTTATATTAAGTACAACACCTGCTTTACAACCTGCATCTTTAATTTGTCTTAAAGTTCTATGCAGATGAACTGTAGATTCGTAATGTACGGTGATGATATCAGCACCAACCTTAGCAAATTCTTCAATATAACGTTCTGGTTTTTCTATCATTAAGTGAACGTCTAATGGCTTAGTAGCATGTTTTTTGATTGCCGCTATAACTGGCATTCCATAAGAGATGTTAGGTACAAAATGTCCATCCATAACATCAATATGAAACCAGTCCGCCTCACTATTATTTACCATTTCTGTATCACGTTGAAGGTTGCCAAAATCGGCAGCAAGCATTGAAGGAGCAATTAATTTTGAAGCCATTATATAGAAGTTCTGTTTGGTTTGGGTAAAGATAAATAAAAAATGAAGTTTCTTCTGTTTTGAGTTGATAGGATGTTATAAAAAGTGAACCCACGGTAATCAGCCGTGGGTTCTTTCATCAATCAAAAAACGAACAGTTATGTTTTGTAACTGTTGTTACCTTTATTAGATTAGTCATATAATATATAAATTCCTAACCCAATTATATTTTATAGTATTTAAATTAAAATCACTTCTCAAAAATAGTGAATTTTTATTTACTCGCAATAATTGATGTTTTTGAGTTAACCTAAGTATGTTTTCAATATTTTACTTCTAGAGGTATGTTTTAACCTTCTAATCGCTTTTTCTTTAATTTGTCTTACACGTTCTCTAGTTAAATCAAATGTTTCACCAATTTCTTCTAAGGTCATCGGATGCTGGTTTCCTAACCCAAAATATAAACGTATAACATCTGCTTCACGTGGTGTAAGTGTTTCTAGAGCACGCTCTATTTCAGTTCGTAATGATTCGTGTAATAAATCTTTATCTGGGTTTGGAGACTCACCACTACGTAATACATCGTATAGGTTAGAATCCTCACCTTCAACTAAAGGAGCATCCATACTTACATGCCGACCAGAATTTTTCATGGACTCCTTAACATCGTTAATAGTCATATCTAATTCTTTAGCAATCTCTTCTGCAGATGGAGGACGCTCGTGACTTTGCTCCAAAAAAGCAAACGTCTTATTTATTTTATTTATTGAACCTATCTTGTTTAAAGGTAGACGCACTATACGAGACTGTTCTGCCAATGCTTGTAAAATAGATTGTCTAATCCACCAAACAGCATAAGATATAAATTTAAAGCCACGTGTTTCATCAAAACGTTGAGCCGCTTTAATTAAACCTAAATTACCCTCATTGATTAAATCGGGTAATGTAAGCCCTTGATTTTGATACTGTTTAGCAACAGATACAACAAAACGTAGGTTAGCTTTTGTTAATTCTTCTAATGCACGTTGATCACCAGCTTTAATACGTTGGGCCAATTCAACCTCTTCGTCTGCTGTAATCAAATCTACCTTGCCAATTTCTTGTAGGTATTTGTCCAAAGATGCAGTTTCCCTGTTGGTTACCTGCTTGGTAATTTTAAGCTGTCTCATTTAATTTTAAGATTTGTGGTATTTCATACAACACTACGTTGTTTTTATTATACGTACGAAATTGATGAAATGTTACACAATAATACAATATTTTTTAAAGTTAAAGCACTTTGTCGTAAAAAAAACACATTTCGTCGATGTTTATTTGAACTATATTTGTTCTGATTACTCAAAATCAAAAATGTCATTATCGAGTCGTATTCGAGTTTTAAGTTTATTTATTTTTTGATGCATACGGTTAAAAAATAGTGCTCTATCTTTTTCACCTGCATTAACCAAAAGTTTAGAAATGCTCATTTGTTTTTCAAAAAACTCAAACATAAGTTCACATGTAGATTGATGTTCTATTTTGAAATAGCTAATTACAGTAAAAGGTGTGAAGAATACTTTCTGCATTGGTGTTTTCACCATAATGGTATTGCTCATGGTATGAATATCATTAACATATAGTTTATAAGTGGATTTGTTTTTAGATCCAATTAGGGATTGTTTAATAGCTTGCTCTTCTACATGTTTAATAACATCTTCAATATCGTCGCAAATAAGAAGTGCTAAATCTTTAGATAACATACCTGCTTCAAAATAATATAAAACTTGCTGAAGTGATCCATTAATAGTAGTGTTGTTCCAGATTTCAGTAATGTTAATATTCTTATATACTTCACCTAATTTAAACGCACTTTCTAATAAACTATTTGGAATAGTATTTACAAAATCATCAAAAGATACTTTTTTCTTGGTCATATTAGTGTCTACATCTTTTAACCATACATAAATTTTATAACGCGACAAGTACGAATCTTTAAGTGTATGAAAAAGAGGAATATCTTTTGCCGAATAAATAATGGATGAATTTTTAAGTTTAGTTAAAGGGAACACACTATTGTATGATTGATTTAACCAGATTTCTAATCCTTTTTCATTATGAATTGGTGGAGATAAATCAGTTAATATGGTATTGGTATTTCCTACCTCAAATAGCTTGTTGAGCGATATCTTATAGTGTTTGGCAAGTTTCACACCTTCTTCTAGCGTTAAATTTGTCTTTAAATTAACTCTTCTATAAGCAGCATCATAGCCAATATCCAAAACTGTAGCAATTTCATCTACAAATGAGGAATTAGAATTACTCTTTTCTTTTAAATGGGTTATAAAGATGTTTTGCATTTTATGAGTTTTTTTAAGCTTAAAATAATAATTATTTGTAAAAATTACAAAAATTATAGTCTACAATCGATATTATCATTATAACACTATTAAATATCACAAGTAATTTAGAGTTTGTAAATCTATCTAAACTTTAAAAAAATGAAGTGTTTTAAGAAATATAAAGTAAAGTTGTATGGTCTTATATAGGCCTAATTATTATGACCTCTTGTGGGAAAAGAGTTTATACTAGTGGGACTTATGGTTCAATAAAATCATATACGGCAAAACCAGAATACAGAGATGAAAATAAAAAGGCCACTTATGTATCTTTAGATGCAAGTTTTGGCAGCCATGATATTGATGAAAATATAAAGGATAAAAAAACTTAATTTCAATGAATGCGCATAGAAGTATTACACGTAAGTACTTCAACTTTTATTATGGTTTAGGTGGTACAATCGGTAAGTATAAATTTGATAAACCAATAAATGAAACCGTAAGTAATAATCCTAAGACATTTTATAACCTTAATTCTAAAACAGGGATTAATTTAAATTTGCCAACCAAAAAAATGGATTGGCGAGTTATAGGTATAGAACTTACATACAATTACGAATTTGGACCATATCAAAATGCATTAGAAAATGTTAGAAATAGTAATGAGGATCCTTCACTATTAATATTTAATAAAAAATCTATACTAGCTTATAATTTTGGTTCTGAAGCTGTTTTTAAATTGACTAGTGGAAACACATTTAGTTTTGGATATTATATAGGCGAATTATTGAATAGAACAGATAATTTGAAAGGAATGAATACAACATTTATGGCCACATATATGAGTTATAAGATAAAAAAAATTACGCTGTCTTTTTTAAGTGAAGGTGGTCAAGCTAATATTAGTTCATCCAAGTTTGGGTTAAGTTATCAGTTGTTTTAGTTATAAAAGGAATTTAAAGATTAAAATTATGAAAATCATCAAAGAAAGAATTCAGTTAGTAAGTAATGCATTAATAGTTTTAATTCTCTTTCAAAGTTGTAGAGTGTATCAAAGAGAAAACGTGTCATTAGATAAAGCTGTCACTGAGCATAAGAGAGTGAAGATAAAAACCAAAGATGGTCAAATATTAAAATTTAAAAGAATTCTTTTAGATAATAGTCAATTCTATGGAGTAAAAAAGGTAAAAGGTAAATATACGCGTGTCTTAATCCAACCAAATGACATTCAATCATTACGACGACACAATAAGACTATGTCTATAATTTATGGAACAGGTATTGGAATTTTAGTTTCTGGATTTGTCACCTTTTTTATTATAATTACTTCTTGGAATGGTCCAAGTATTGATGGCTCAATAAGAAGCCCAAATTAATGTAATGAAAAGCCCATCGAATTTTGATGGGCTTTATTATTCTATTCATTAAGATTCAAAAAGAATTAATCTTCCTTTTTATCTTCCCTTGGTTTTTTATCGTCTCTACGATTATCTCTTCCACGATTATCTCTTCCACGATTATCACGACCACGATTGTCTCTACCTCTATTATCTCTTCCACGATTGTTATCTCTTGCTGGACGCTCTACATAACCTTCTGGTTTAGGTAAAATAGCCTTCCGAGATACCTTTTCTTTACGTGTACGTTTGTCTATACCAAAGTACTTAACATCAAATACATCTCCCATGTTTACTACATCAGATACATTTTCTGTACGTTCCCAAGCTAATTCAGATACGTGTAATAATACTTCGTTTCCTGGCGCTTCCATATATTCAACAACAGCTCCAAAATCTAACATTTTAATCACTTTCACTTCGTAAACGCTGCCAACTTCGGGTTTAAATAAAATAGCATCAATTTTTGCCATAACAGCATCAATACCACTTTTACCTACACCTAAAATTTCAACAATACCTTCTTCAGTCACTGGATCTTCGTTGATAACGATAGTTGTCTCAGTTTCTTTTTGCATTTCTTGTATTACTTTTCCACCAGGCCCAATTAAGGCTCCAATAAATTCATTAGGTATACGTCTCGTAATCATTGTTGGTGCATGATCTTTAACTTCTGCGTTAGGAGTAGCAATTGTGTCCGTTAATTTTTCTAAGATATGTAAACGACCATCACGTGCTTGTTGTAGTGCATTCACTAAAATCTCGTACGATAAACCTTTTACTTTAATATCCATTTGACAAGCCGTAATACCATCTGCAGTACCAGTAACTTTAAAATCCATATCTCCTAAGTGATCTTCATCACCTAAAATATCAGATAATACAGCATATTTTCCAGAATCAGCGTCTGAGATTAATCCCATTGCAATACCAGAAACAGGCTTCGTCATTTGTACACCAGCATCCATCATAGCCATTGTGCCAGCACAAACAGTTGCCATAGAAGACGAACCGTTAGATTCTAATACTTCAGACACGACTCTTACTGTGTAAGGACAATCATCTGGCACCATACCTTTTAATGCACGTTGAGCTAGGTTACCATGACCTACCTCTCTACGAGATGTTCCTCGGATTGGTCTAGCTTCTCCTGTACAAAAAGGTGGGAAGTTATAATGTAAATAGAAACGCTCTTCACCTTCTTGAGATGGCATATCTATTTGGTTTGCATCTCTAGATGTTCCTAAAGTAACAGTAGCTAATGCTTGAGTTTCACCTCGTGTAAAAACTGAAGAACCATGTGTTGATGGTAAATAATCTACCTCACACCAAATAGGTCTAATATCTGTAGTTTTACGGCCATCTAAACGTAAGCCTTCGTCTAAGGTTAAATCTCTAATCGCGGCTTTTTCGGCTTTAGAATAATATTTAGAAACTAAACCACCATAATCTTCAAGTTCTTCTTCAGAAAATGTTGCTTTGATTTCTTCTTTGATTTCAGAAAACGCCATTCCGCGTTCTTTTTTTGAAGAACCACCTTTAGCTATAGCATAGACTTTATCATATGCCATATCATGAATCTTTTTAGCTAAATCTTCATCTTCACGTTCTGGTTCATATTCACGAGTTTCTTTCTTACCGAATGCTTCAGCTAATCTTACCTGAGCAGCACATTGTACTTTAATAGCCTCGTGAGCAAACTTAATTGCATCTGCCATTTCTTCTTCAGAAATCTCATCCATTTCGCCTTCAACCATCATCACAGAATCAGCAGAAGCTCCAATCATCATATCGATGTCAGATTCTTCTAATTGAGCAAATGTTGGATTGATAATGAATTCTCCGTTAATACGACCTACTCTAGCTTCAGAAATTGGACATTCAAACGGAAAATCTGATAACTGAATAGCAGCAGAAGCTGCTAATCCTGCCATGGCATCTGGCATAACTTCTGGATCATGAGACATTAACTGAATCATTACCTGAGTTTCAGAGTGGTAATCTTTTGGGAATAATGGACGTAAAACTCTGTCCACTAAACGCATTGTTAATACTTCGCCATCACTTGGTCTAGCTTCTCTTTTAAAGAAACCACCTGGATAACGTCCTGCAGCTGCAAATTTTTCTCTGTAATCTACTGTTAATGGTAGGAAGTTAACATCTTTTTGTTCGTAATTGGAAACAACAGTACATAATAACATACATTTCCCTGATTGCACAACAACAGAACCATGAGCCTGCTTTGCTAATTTTCCGGTTTCGATAGAAATTTCTCTACCATCACCTAGGTCAATGACCTCTTTGTAAGTCTTTGGAATCATATAATTTTTTAATTCACACTTTGATATTAAACATCAAAGTTATTGTTAAACAATGGTCGTTGTGTTGTTGTGTGTAGTGTTGTTGACTTTAAAAGTCTGACCAATGAAAAACTGTATAAGCTTCTTCAATTCGAGTTTTAGACGCTTTCGATTGCGTTGTATTAAAATAAAAAACCACGCGTTTTGCGTGGTCTTTATATTGAGATTATTTTCTTAATCCTAATTCTTTAACTATTGCACGATATCTTAAGATATCTTTCTTAGTTAAGTAGTCTAGTAAAGCACGACGCTTACCAACTAACTTTACTAACGAACGCTCAGTATTAAAATCTTTACGATTTTGTTTTAAGTGTTCAGTTAAGTGATTAATTCTTGCTGTAAATAACGCGATTTGTCCTTCTGCAGAACCAGTGTCTTTTGCGCTTTTACCGTGTTTTTTGAAAAGTTTTTCTTTTCCTTTTTGATCTAAATACATGCTAATATTATTGTAAATGATTTTTATGTACTATGAAAGATTTTCTTTCAAGCGGCAAATATAGTACTTTTTTGTGATTTGCTTATTTTTTTGATGCATTTCTTAGAGTATAACTTTGTTTTAATTTCTCACTTTTCGATTGAAGTGAGTTTTTTTTATTTAATCTTTAAAATTTGTTGGTTAAAATAAATACCATTTTGTCTATCTTATTACTTCAGTTTAATACACTAAAGTTTTGTTTTTAACATTAATTACTTTAAAGATAATAATGGAATTTATATGAAATTATATTCTTATAAAGAGCAGTATTCAGTGCAGGTCAATACCAGTTTTGTTGAATAATAAACGTCAATCTTTTATCTTTTAAAAGTAAAACTTATTTTTTGAAATTAAACCTTTTTAATATTGAATTGTCTTAACACTATATTAACAATAAAAAAGTAATCATGAAAAGTTTCAAAGCATTCAAAAGCGGAATTTTAAATCTTGTGGTTTTAGGTTTAATCTTTACGTCTTGTAGCAGTAATAATGAAGCTACAGAAACAGAAAGTCAATTAGAAGATACATTAGAGGTACAACGCTCAGCCGAAATTGACCAGATTGATAGTGTATTGGGCGATTTAGTAATTGAAGTTTATGAAAATGAAGAATCTAGTTTAACGGATAGAGATTCGCAAGCTAGAGACATTCCAGAGTGTGTTACTATCACTGTTGTAGCACAACAAGGGTATCGACAAGTGAGTGTGGATTTTGGCCCAGAAGGTTGTATTGTTCGTGGCCATTTAATAAAAGGACAAATTGTATTTGATTATACAAGAGATCCCGAAGCTCAACAAATTATGATTAACTATAGTTTGGTTGATTTTTACATAGATGCAAAACATTTAATTGGAAGTCGTTCAATTCTTAAAGAACTTTCTAATGAAAATGGAAACCCTCAGTTTACGCATGATTTAAGTATTACTGTAGTTTGGCCAAATGGTGTACAAGCGTCTAGAGAAGGTACTAAAATTAGAGAATGGATTGAAGGTTTTGGTAGCGGATTTTTTAGTGATAATATTTTTGAAATCACAGGAGATTGGACTGCGATTTTTGTTAATGGAAATACACATTCTTATGAAGTGTTAACACCATTGCGGAGAGTAGTGATTTGTACATACTTTGTTAGTGGAACTTTTAATGTTCTGCGCACTAATTTTGGTGGTATATTTGATTATGGAAATGGTGAATGCGATAACCAAGCCTCATTTACATCTAATAATGGACAAGAAATAGAGATTACCTTGAATTAGTTTGTTTGATTAAAGTTGGTTGGAGAAAAAGCAAGCCAAGTGGCTTGCTTTTTTCTATTTAAAATAGGAATGTTTATAACACGTCTATTGTAGCCGTGAGGTTTACGTTGATAATAACGTTAAAGCTTACGGGACTTCCACTAATTGTCCCAGAAACCATAGCTTCAATGGTTGGTGTGTTTTCGAGAATATTACCTATTGAGTTTAGCAATTCACTGTCAGAAATTGAAAATAAAGTATTATCATTATCCGCTTGTTGTAAGTTGATATCGTTAACACTAATGTTAGAATTTGCAAATGATAATGATGCTTCTGTAAGCATTATCATTGAGTCTTGTTCTGCATTATAATTTGATATTTCATAAGTTAAAGAGTTGATTCTTATATCCTGAATAAGATCTAAATTATCTTGAATATCTTGATTTGAAGATAAAGCAATAGTAGAGGATTCTGAAAATAATTGAGGTTCATTAGATACTTCTGACAAATTAATGTTAACTGTTGTTGAGAATCCATCCGTAACATCGAATTCGGTTAATTCATCTAACTTGTCACATGAAAGAATAGTTGTAAAAACAAATAATAATAAGATTGAGTACTTTGTGCGTTTCATTGGTTTAATTTTGTTGATTTATTAATTAGTGTCAATTAAGATTCAAAAGGTTAACACAATGATTCAGTTTTTTATTAAAAAAAAAGATGTTTAAACATCTCTTTAATTTTTTAAGTTCTTATCGGCTGATTTGTAATTAAATCTATGTACAAATTTATTTTTCGTTTTAATTCTTTTCGATGCGTAATAAAATCCAAAAAACCATGCTCCAATAAAAATTCTGAGGTTTGGAATCCTTCTGGTAATTCTTTACCAGTTGTATCTCTTACAATTCTTGGGCCTGCAAAACCTATTAAAGCTCCAGGTTCTGAAATATTAATATCTCCTAACATTGCAAATGAAGCAGTTGTACCACCTGTTGTAGGATCAGTACACAAAGATATGTATGGAATTCCTGCATCAGAAAGCTGAGCTAATTTAACAGAAGTTTTGGCTAATTGCATTAAGGATAACGCTGCTTCCATCATACGTGCTCCACCGGACTTACTAATAATCATTAATGGTGTTTTATTTTTTAGAGCATAATCTGCTGCTCTTGCAATTTTTTCACCTACAACACTACCCATAGAACCGCCAATAAAGCTGAAATCCATACAAGCAATTACTAAATCTTTACCATTAGATTTCCCTACTGCTGTGCGCACGGCATCTTTAAGATTTGTCTTTGTTTGAGCTGCTTTTAAACGGTCTGGATATTTTTTTGTATCAACGAATTTAAGTGGATCTTTTGAAGTTAATCCTTCATCTAGTTCTTTAAATTTATTATCGTCAAATAGAATTTCAAAGTATTCCTTACTTCCTATTCTTACATGATAACCATCTTCAGGACTCACATAAAAGTTTTGTTCTAGTTCTTTAGTATCAATTATTTTTCCTGTTGGAGATTTATACCAAAGTCCTTTGG
The DNA here is from genome assembly GCF_000828715.1 of Winogradskyella sp. PG-2. Classification (NCBI taxonomy): domain Bacteria; kingdom Pseudomonadati; phylum Bacteroidota; class Flavobacteriia; order Flavobacteriales; family Flavobacteriaceae; genus Winogradskyella; species Winogradskyella sp. PG-2. Next base: position 2,202,122 of record NZ_AP014583.1, read on the forward strand.
GAGTGTCTTTTTTTTCTTCAGTTGAGGTCTGAATTCCTTTATCTTTTCTTTTAAACCAAGCCATATTGATTTATAGTTTTAGATGTCAGTTTTAGATTTAAAAACCTTAAACCGATAGTTTTAGTTAGTTAAAGCAAAACTACTATTAATTAATTAAACTCAAAAGTAGGGCTAAGAAGTATTTTTTAATTAACAAACCCATTAAAAACTAATGTATTAGGTCTTAATGGGTAGTTATATATGATAATATTGTTTATAGAGTATCTACATTATTTAAGTCTTCAAAGGCTTTCTTTAGTCTTGTGACAAATGCATCTTCACCTTTACGTAACCAAACACGTGGATCGTAATATTTTTTGTTAGGTACATCGTTTCCATCAGGATTTCCTATTTGAGTTTGTAAGTAATCTTTTTTGTCTTGTACATAATCTCTAACACCACTTAGGAATGCATATTGCATATCTGTATCGATATTCATTTTAATAACTCCATAGCTAATACCTTCTCTTATTTCTTCTACTGTTGAACCAGAACCACCATGAAATACAAAATCGATATGGTTATGCTCAACACCATATTTTTTAGTGATATAATCTTGAGAATTTTTTAAAATCTTTGGTGTTAATTTAACGTTACCAGGTCTGTATACACCATGCACATTTCCAAAAGCTGCAGCAATAGTAAATTGGTCACTTACTTTGCTTAATTCTTCGTATGCATAAGCTACTTCTTCAGGTTGTGTGTATAATTTTGAAGCATCAACATCACTATTATCAACACCATCTTCTTCGCCACCTGTAATACCAAGCTCAATCTCTAAAGTCATTCCCATCTTACTCATTCGAGCTAAGTATTGCTTACATATTTCTATGTTTTCTTCGATTGGTTCTTCAGATAAATCAATCATGTGAGAACTATAAAGCGATTTTCCAGTTTCTGCAAAATGCTGCTCACTAGCATCTAATAAGCCATCAATCCATGGTAATAGTTTTTTTGCACAATGATCTGTATGCAAAATTACAGGCACTCCATAAGCTTCTGCCATTTGGTGTACATGTTTTGCTCCTGCAATAGAACCTGCAATAGCGGCTTTTTGACCCTCATTACTTAAGCCTTTACCTGCATTAAATTGAGCACCACCATTAGAAAATTGAATAATAACAGGAGCATTTAAAGCTTTTGCTGTTTCTAAAACTCCATTGATGGTGTTAGAACCAATAACATTTACTGCTGGTAGAGCAAAGCCTTTTTCTTTAGCATAATTGAAAATTTCTTGAACTTCTTTACCTGTAGCAACACCAGGTTTAATATTATGACTCATAATTTTTATGATTGAAAATTTAGACTCCAAAAATACATAATTTTGAATATAAAGTCGTTCGTTTTAAAAGATAAATATGGTGGAAAATACCGAAAACGTTATAGTTTAAATCAGTTAAAATAGCTTAAAAAGGATAGTTAATCCCTATATTATAAACAGCGTTTCTAAAGTTGTAAGTTTTAAACCAGCGATTGCCTTCAGTCAATGAAGGGTCATAAGTTTTAAACCCAACATCAAAGCGAAGGACAAAAAAGTCAAAGTCATAACGCAAACCAAACCCTGAACCTACGGCAATATCTTTTAAGGAACTAAAATCTATAAAGGTTGCTGCTTCCTCTTCAACATTGTCTAATACATTCCAGATATTTCCAGCATCAACAAATAATGCGCCTCTTAGATCACCAAATAAGCTAAAACGCTGTTCGGCACTTAAGTGAATTTTAAAGTTTGCTTCGTTGAACTCATTAGTAGTTGTAGAACTTCCTGGTCCTAAGTTATAAGCAGTCCAAGCTCTATTGTCATTTGGTCCACCAGCGAAAAAGCTTTCAGCAAAAGGTATACTATTAGAATTACCATAAGGAATTGCGATACCTGCATAGCTACGAAATGCAAAAACATTTTTTCTTCCAAAGTCAAAATACTTTATATAATCAATTTCAGTTTTAAAATATTGTGAAAAGGTCACTCCAAAAACATCATAACTACCATCTTCATTTTTAGGTGATCCTATGACTCTAGATAGATTTGATAACAAATTCCCTGCTAATTCTACTCGCCATTTAAATACTGAAAAATCATTATCGAAAATGTTTTTTCGCTTATCTTTCTTATAGTCAAAGCTTGTAGAGAATATAAGGTTATTTTCTGTTAATCGTTGTTTGCGTTCTTCAATATTATTTACAGTGATAAAATCATTGTCGCTAGGTGTTAAACTCGTATTTTCGGTTAATACATCATTAATAAATTGATCAGCTTCTTCAGGAATCCCTAAAGTAGCATCATTAGTAATATAATTGATGTCTCTTGCGACAGTGTTTAGCCTGCTAAAAGAGTTAGCGTAGACACCAAAATAATTACTTGTATTTAGATTTTTTACAAACTGAACATTAAAAAGTTCTAAATTATGAGTTACAGTTTTTGAAGGGAACCAATTATAACTTACAATGCTAGATAATGTTTGTTTGTCCAAACCTATATTTTGCTGACTTGTTGCAGAAAAGTTAATTGCCGTGCTGGGCGACATATATTTTGGTATAATTTTATCGGTATTAAATGGGGTAAATAATCGAGGTAATGTTAATCTTATATTACCACCAAACTCATTAATATCAAAAAATGCACTTTCATCGTCTGTTCTATTCTTTGAGGCTCCAATAGCAGCAATACCTGTGATTTCTAATGTTTCAGCACCTCTAAAAACATTCCGAATTTTTAGCCCTGTACTAAATGAAAATCCAATAGTTTGAATATTACTTTGATTAATTTCTGGGTCAAAACTTAAGGCATATTTTTTCTTTGGTTCTAAATAGATATTAGCCGTTAAAGAGGTATCCTCTTCATTTTCAACATAGTCGATACTAGGAAACCTGAACATCTGCAAATCATTTAGATAATTTGAAGTTCTACTTCTGGCTAAATCGCTGTATATATCTCCTTTATTAATAAAAATTGCATCAGTTAAAGCCTTAGGTCTAAATTTTAACTTGTCCTTACTATAGAGCGTATAATCTTTATACTTTGTAGTATCCGAAATGGTTTTAAAACGGTTGTCAAAATTATCATCAGTGAAGATATTAACTTCTTTTATTTTATAAACTTTAAAAGGCTCAATTGTTGTAGAATCATTTCTACGTATAGATCGATTTGCTATAATTAACTCAGTGTTTACTTTATGGTTAGTACCAATGGTATCAGTTACAAAACGAATATAATCTTGACCAAAATAATAGAAGCCAGCATTACGTAAATAGGTATTTATACGTTCACGTTCATTTTCAAAGTTTTGTTCATCATGTTGTTCTCCTTTTACAAGTAAAGAAGACTTACTAAAAGTGTCGTAAAGTGATTCTATTGCTGGGCTACTAATAATAGGAGTTATAGAATCTAATATATAAGGTGTTTTTTTTACGATCTTGTAAGTTACCTTAGCTTTTTTGGTACTATCCTTTTCAATCTCATAATTTACTTCATTATTAAACCATCCTTTACTATAGTAATATTTTTTTAGATTGTTTGCAGTCTTTATAGTTTTCTCTTCATCGAGTATCATTGGTGCTTCACCAGTTCGTTTTAACCAACTGTTAAAATTACGACGGGATTCTATTTGTTTATCAAACTGTTTTTTTGATAATAAAGCTATTTTTCGTTTTACTTTAGAAGAATCACTTAAAACATTAGCATTTATTATAGAATCTATATTAGGTCTTGCTAAATTATATATGTGAAGTCGTAATGGAAATGACAAAAAACCACGCATTCCGGAATTTGTCTTTTGAATGATTATATTATTAACACGTTCTTCATTATTGGTTTTGCCGTCTTCAATAATTGTATTTTCGGTTATAAGGTGTTCACCGTTTTTAACCCGTTTTACGACATTACAAGAGCTTAGGGTTAAAAAGAAAGCAAAGCAGACAATACTATAATAAATTAAATTATAGTTTTTTATGACTGTCGAAATGCGGAATAGCAAACCCAAAAGTTGTATGGTTTTTTTGATAATGATTAAGCTATACAAATATTAGTCCAAAAAAGATTTACTTTGTAATACTTATAACAAATGTAAATACATTTTAATGGTTACAAAGCATCAGATAAAGTTAATTAAAAGTTTAAGTCAAAAAAAATACAGACAGCAGCATGGCTTATTTACTGTTGAAGGTATTAAAGGTATTAAAGAATTTCTTAATTCTGATTTTGAGCTTGAGTCTTTGTATACTACTAAATCTATTTTTGAAGCACCAGTCAATAGCATTCAAGATATTTCTGAGATTGAGCTAAAAAAAATATCATCATTGAAAAACCCAAATACAGCCTTAGGTGTTTTTAAAATTCCAGTTGGGCAACAACCATCTAATAAAGGTCTAATTATTGCTTTAGATGATGTTAGAGATCCAGGTAATTTAGGTACTATCATTAGACTTTGTGATTGGTATGGAGTAAAAGATTTGGTTTGTAGTATTAATACGGTTGATTGTTATAATTCTAAAGTTGTACAGGCTACAATGGGTTCATTGACACGTGTTAATGTGTCTTATTTAAATTTAGAAGCATACATAGAATCTTGCGAATCCAAAAAATTTGGCACTTTCATGTATGGTGAAAATATCTACACGGCTAACCTACCAATCGAGGGTATCGTAGTTTTAGGAAATGAAGCTAATGGTATTTCTGAAGTTATTAAAGCTAAAATTAATAGCAAACTTAATATTCCACAATTTGGAGATGTTAATACTACTGAAAGTTTAAATGTTGCTAATGCTACGGCAATAGTTTTAAGCGAATTTATGCGACGTTCTATTGAAATGTAAAGTTGATAAAAATACCACGCGTTTGCATTTTGGCAATATTGCCTGTCCAAGGACTATTTGGGTCTGAATCTCTAATAATTTCGTCATTAAAAGCAAAAATACCGCGAATAGAAGGTGTAAATTTAAAATAGAGTAGATATAGATCAATACCAAAACCAAGCTCATAAAAAGTCGTAGTCTTACTCATCCTAAACTGACCCGCACTATTATCGTCAGGATTATCTTGATTACTCGATAGATTTAAAGCTACAGAAAGTCCTCCTATAATAAATGGCTTAATATTATTAATTCTTTTAGTAGATGCTTTTAAAAGAAGTGGCACATGTACATATGTAGACTTAACTTCTCTTAACAAATCTGAGTCATTAAAATCTGAACCAGCAAAATAACTTTCATCGTATCTAAGATTTCTTGTCGTAAAGAAAACTCCTGGCTCTAATCTAAGATTTAAATAATCGTTAAGTCGCATATCACCAACAAGACCTAAGTGAAATCCAAAGGTCTTATCAACTAAAATATCTTTTAAATCCTGATTGTAGTTAAATTTAAAATCATATTGATTAAATCCTAAGAAGTAACCCCAAGACAAGAATTTTTGATCAATATTGTCAATATTATTCGCAACTTTTTCTTTAGTAAATAACTGAGCTGTTGAGCTTTGAAAAGTAATTAATAATGCAATGAAAATAAGTGTTCTCTTCATATTATGCTTTGGATGCTGAGTAAATAGTTGCCACTCCCATTGTTTGTGGCATGTCTTCGACATTAATAAACCCAATTTTTCTTAAAATATTGTTCAGAGCCTCTCCATAAGGGAAAACCGAAGCAGATTCACTCAAGTAACTATAAGCAACTCTATCTTTAGAAAACAATTTTCCGATAAGAGGAAGAATTAATTTTGTGTGTATTTTATAGCCTGCTTTATATATGGGGTTTGTAGGTACAGAAGTTTCTAAAATTACAAATATTCCATTTGGTTTTAAGACTCTTAAAATCTCAGCTAACCCCTTCTCTAAATTCTCAAAATTACGAACTCCGAATGCTACTGTTATGGCATCAAACGTATTATCTTCAAATGGTAAATCTTCAGAATCACCTATAACCATTGAAATAATTCCATCTAATTTTTTTGAACTTATTTTCTGACGTCCTACCTCTAACATGCCATCGCTAATATCTAGTCCTATAATCCTCTTAGCATTTGCTGTTGTGAGACTTATGGCCAAATCACCTGTTCCAGTAGCAATGTCTAAAATATTTTCAGGATTTTTATTAGCTACTAATTTCACTACTTTATTTCTCCATTTCACATCAATACCAAAGGAAATAACCCTATTTAATCCATCATATTCCTTAGATATAGTGTCAAACATTTTAGTCACCTGAACCTTTTTAGATTGGTCACTATTTTTATATGGATTTACTTTTTCGGCCATCAAAAAATTTTTGCAAATATACAGATTAGTTACAAGTACTTAAAGTTGTAAAGTATATAAAGTTCTAGCTCGATTAAATAAATCTAGTGTATTCGTGGATATAAAATAATAAAGAAGAAAATATATTTTCAACTAAACAATAGATACAACTTTAAATAGTTTAGACAGCTCCTAACTTATAACTTATAAAGTTCTTAGTATATTTGCATGTTTATTTTAATAAATAGTAATGAAGATAATTATCGCAGGAGCAGGAGAGGTAGGATTTCATTTAGCGAAATTATTATCCTACGAGTCGCAAGAGATAACACTTATTGATACAAAAAAAGATAGCTTATCCTATGCAGGGGAGCATTTAGATATCAAAACTATAAAAGGCGATGCCACATCAATTTCTATTTTAAGAGAGGCACGCATTGGTACTGCAGGACTTTTTATTGCAGTAACATCTTCTGAAACGATAAATATTACAGCTAGTGTTATTGCGAAGCAATTAGGAGCAAAGCGTACTATTGCTCGTATCTCTAATACAGAATTTATAGATAATAAAGAAACAGTAGGATTCTCTAAATTTGGAATTGACGAGTTGATTTCTCCAGAATCTTTAGCGGCTTCAGAGATTGAATTATTATTAAATCAGTATGGCTTTAATGATACTTATGAGTTTGAAGAAGGAGCACTTACGATGTTAGGTTTACGCTTGTCTAGAACTGCAACTTTTGTTGGGAAAACAGTTAAAGAAGCTGCAGAATTATATTCTGAGTTACATTTTATTCCCATTGCAATTCAACGCTATGGAACACAATATACAATCATACCAAGGGGGGATACTATTTTTAAAGAAGGTGATAAAGTGGTGTTTATGACTTCTAAAGGTGGTGATGAAGAGTTGTTTGAATTATCTGGAAAAGTTAAGGTAGATATCAAGAATGTGATGATACTTGGAGGTAGTCAAATAGGTTATAAAACGGCAAAAGATCTTTGCGCAAGTAAGTTTAATGTAAAGCTTGTGGAAAACAGAAAATCTGTTGCTGAAGATTTAGCTGAAGATTTACCAAATGCTTTAGTAATTTGTGGAGATGGAAGAAATGTTGAAATTCTTGATGAAGAAAACATTTCAGAAATGGATGCTTTTATCTCAGTAACCGGAAATTCTGAAACTAATATCATGTCTTGTCTTTTAGCAAAATCTAAAGGAGTAAAGAAAACAATTGCTTTAGTGGAGAATATGGATTATTACCAATTATCTCAGTCTATAGGTATTGATACACTAATTAATAAGAAGTTATTAGCCGCAAATAACATATTTAGATATATCAGAAAAGGTGAGGTTGTAGCTATGACCAAACTTACTAATATGAATGCAGAGCTTTTAGAGTTTGTAGTTAAACCAGATTCTAAAATCACTAATAAATTGATTAAGGATTTAAATTTTCCAAGATCAGCGATTTTCGGCGGAGTCATAAGAGATGGTAAAGGTTTAATTCCTTTAGGTAGTTTTAAAATTGAATCAGGTGATCGCGTTGTTGTTTGTTGTTTACCACGTTCTATATCTGAAGTAGAAACATTTTTCTCATAGGTTATGCCTCGTATGAAACTTAATTATAAAATCATTTTCCATTTTTTTGGACTGCTACTATTGTTTAATGGTGGTTTTATGATGATTGCCACATTAATTAGTCTCATATATAAAGATGGTGTTACTTTTGAATTACTTCTTTCTGGCTTAGCAACATTACTCATTGGTACTTTTGCCATGATTGGAACAAAAAACCATCGTAAAGAGATGAACAAACGCGAGGGTTACATTGTCGTAGCTTTTGGTTGGATTGTGATGTCTTTATCTGGTACTTTACCATATTTAGTTACAGAAGCTATTCCTTCATTTACGAATGCTTTTTTCGAAACCATGTCTGGTTATACTACTACAGGAGCAAGTATTTTGAATGATATAGAAGTTGTACCAAAAGGCGTCCTCTTTTGGCGTAGTACAACACATTGGATAGGTGGTATGGGAATTATTGTTTTAGCTATTGCAATTTTACCATTACTTGGTGTTGGTGGTATGCAGTTGTTTGCTGCTGAAGCTCCAGGACCTGGAAGTGATAAGTTGCACCCTAGAATTACTGATACAGCAAAACGATTATGGTTAATTTATGTAGGCTATACAGCTGCAGAAACTATTCTTTTGCAGGTTGCAGGTATGTCTTTTTTTGATGCCATTAATCACGCACTCAGTACCTTGTCAACAGGTGGGTTTTCTACTAAGAATGCTAGTATTGCACATTGGAATGATAACCCTGCAATACAGTATATCATTATGTTTTTTATGTTTTTAGCAGGAACAAATTTTGTATTGAGTTATTTCTTATTTAAAGGGAAAGTGGTAAATATAATTAAGGACGAAGAGTTTAAACTTTATTTTAAGTTTATTGCTGCATTTACAATAATTGCTGCACTTTTAATATATTTCAGAGCTGATGTATCTCAGTCTTCAATAGACCATCCTATGATTTTTGGTGAAGGGGAGAGTGCTATTAGACATGGTTTATTTCAAGTTTTAGCAATTGTAACTACTACTGGTTTTGTGACTGCAGATTATACTATGTGGACTCCATTTTTAACTGTTTTCTTTTTTGGTTTAATGTTTTTAGGGGGTTCTGCTGGTAGTACATCTGGTGGTGTAAAAGTAGTACGACAATTAATTTTAATTAAGAATGGATTTTTAGAGTTTAAAAGAGCGCTACATCCTAATGCCATTTTACCAGTACGCTACAATACTAAATCGGTATCTAAAGATATTGTATTTAATATTCTTGGTTTCTTTATTCTGTATATGTTATCCTTCATAGTTGGTGCTTTAGTATTTTCAATGTTTCAAATGGATTTTATATCTGCAGTTGGTTTATCTGCATCTAGTTTGGGTAATGTCGGACCTGCTTTGGGTGATTTTGGACCTGTCAATAATTATTCAGCTTTACCACCTTTAGGAAAATGGTGGGCATCATTTCTAATGCTAATTGGACGTTTAGAATTATTCACAGTGCTTATATTATTGACTCCTTTCTTTTGGAGAAATCGATAAAATTTTAACTTTTTTTAATTTTTTTAAAATTTAGCTAGCCTATAATTCTACTGGTTTCTTTTGAATTTTCAGACTCAATCTCACGCTATAGTTGAAACACGAGCTGTAACATTTTTAATTGTTGTGCGTCATATCTATGTAACCAATTAAAAAACATTAATCATGGAATTATTATTAAATCAAGAATTAGAATTTGTACCAGAACCCACTGAGGTGTCTTATTCGTCAAACAACGGAATATTAAATTCTAATTACAAATCAGTTGTGAAGCAAAATTTTAGCAAGTCAACTACAAAATCAGTATTTGGAATTAGACAACGACTAAAATCTTCTCAATTTAATATGGTAAATCATACTGCAGTCATCTTAAAACTATCTGCTTTTGCCATTGTATTAGTAGCTTTATTCTAGAAATAAATTATTTATTTAGATCTTTTAACTGACATTTTTTTTAAGTATCCTTTATAATTACAATAGCATTTTCTTTATTTGCTAATGCTATATGCTGTAGATTTTTGTTTCAATTTTAAATCTAGGAACTATGCCTTCTAATTCAATGAATGTTATTAACTTTAATAGGAAGCAACTTCCTCAACGCGATAAGTTTGTTAATAGACTTGGTGGATATAATTCGGATAAAAAAACCGAGTATAATCTACCTAAAGCTTCCGCAAAACAATTGAAGGCTATAGCTAAAAGATTAAGAGAAGAGCAAAAGTCTAGAATGATTAAAATTATTCTGCTAACAGGAGTTATATTTATTGGCCTTCTATGTCTGGTTATATATAGCTGATAGAATGGTTCATCTTAACTTATTAAATTTGAAAAACTATGGCACTTGGAGGATCTATGGCGAGTACACTAAAAAGTAACAAAGCGATAATGCTTGATAAATCTAAACGATTTAAAAAGACACTAGGTGGTTATGGTAAGAATAGAAAAATAGAATATGATTTGCCAAAAGCAACTCCAAAGCAGTTAAAATCTATACGTGAAAGACTAAAAAAAGAAAACCAAATTGTTTGGATAAAAATACTCGGAACAGTAACAATACTAATGATCACTTTGGTTTGGATGCTTTATGCATCATAATAAAAAAGCTATAACATGTAAATCACGTTATAGCTTTTAAAAAAAAAGGCGATTGATAAAATTATACTATGATAACGCCTTTTTGATACGTTTAATTGCCTCTTTAATATTTTCTTGAGATGCTGCATAAGAAATACGAATACAATTAGGATTTCCAAAGGCTTCTCCTGTTACTGTGGCAACTAGTGCCTCTTCTAATAAAAATAAAGACATATCTGAAGCATTATTTATTGTAGTGCCTTTGATTGTTTTTCCGAAATATGCAGATACATCAGGGAAAACATAAAAAGCTCCTTCAGGTTCATTAGCTTTAAAGCCATCTATTTCATTGATTAGACTTAGAATTAGTTTTCTACGCACTTTAAATTCATCTACCATATATTGTACACTAGATGCAGGTGCTTCTAAAGCAGTAATTACTGCACGCTGACCAATACAATTTGCTCCACTAGTCACTTGACCTTGCATTTTATTACAAGCTCTAGCAATCCAATCTGGTGCTCCAATGTACCCAATTCTCCAACCTGTCATTGCAAAAGCTTTTGAGACACCATTTACAGTGATTGTTCTATCGTACATATCTTCAAACTCAGCTATGCTATAATGGCCACCAATAAAATTGATATGCTCATAGATTTCATCAGAAACCACATAGATATTAGGGTACTTTTGTAAAACATCTGCTATAGCTCTTAATTCATCTTTACTATATACTGATCCACTTGGATTACAAGGGGAACTATACCAAATCATTTTTGTTTTTGGAGTGATAGCAGCTTCTAGTTGTGCAGCAGTCATTTTAAAATCATTGGTGATAGATGTCTCTACTTCGACAGGTACACCTTCATTAAGCTTTACAATATCGCTGTAACTTACCCAATAAGGACAAGGTAAAATAACTTCGTCTCCATCATTTAACATTACAGATGCAATATTAAATAGGGCTTGTTTTGCTCCTGTAGAAACTACAATTTGTGGTGATGTATAATTTAAATTATTATCACGTTTAAATTTGGTAATAATTGCTTCCTTTAACTCTACATAACCATCTACAGGTGTGTAGCTATTGTAGTTTTGATTAACGGCTTCAATTGCTGCGTTTTTAATAAAATCTGGAGTATTAAAGTCTGGTTCTCCTAAACTTAATCCGATAATGTCTTTTCCCTCTGCTCTAAGCTCTCTAGCTTTTGCTGCCATCGCAAGGGTTGCTGAAGTCGATAGATTGTTAATTCTATCAGAAAGTTGGTTCATGGTTATATAATAATATTATGCTTGTATAACTGGTCGCATACCCATCTCTTTTAAAAATCTAAAATGTGCTGCAATTGCTTTTCTTGTAGTTTCGTACTCTTTATATGGTAAATTAAATTCTTTAGCTGTTGATTTTACAATTTCTGCAATTTTACCATAATGAATATGACTTATGTGTGGAAAAATGTGATGCTCTACCTGATGATTTAAACCACCAGTATACCAATTTACTAACCAATTCTTAGCGCCAAAATTAACCGTTGTTTTAAGTTGGTGAATAGCCCATGTATTTTTCATCATTCCATCTTCTGCTGGTTCATGCATCTCAGCCTCATCCATTACATGTGCTAACTGAAAAACTACACTTAAAATTAGACCAGCAACATAATGCATTAAAAAGAAGCCGATTAGTACCTCATACCAAGCCAAATCTGTTAATAGAATAGGTAGTATAATCCACATGGATACATAAAGAATTTTGGAAATTACTAATTTACTCCAATTAATAATTGGGTTTGGTAACTTTCCATAAGACAATTTGCGCTTCATATAGCGTCTCATCTGTTGAAAATCTGTTGTGATTGCCCAATTAATAGTTAACAATCCATATAACAAAATAGAATAATAATGTTGAAATTTATGATGTTTTCGCCATTCGGAGTGTTTAGAAAAACGTAATATTCTTCCTGCTTCTAAGTCTTCATCATGCCCATGGATATTAGTGTAAGTATGGTGTAGTACATTGTGTTGTACTTTCCAATTGTAAACGTTACCAGCTAAAATATAAATACTACTTCCCATTAAACGGTTAATCCATTCTTTGTTTGAGAATGAACCATGGTTACCATCGTGCATCACATTCATACCAACTCCAGCCATTCCAATACCCATAACAATGGTTAATAGTAATTGTGCCCAAGTAGGAATATCTAATGTTAACAATAGGAAATAAGGTGCCAAAAATAGCCCAAACATTACTATAGTTTTTAACCAAAGTTTCCAGTTTCCGGTGCGCTTTATGTTATTATCTTTAAAGTAATTATTAACTCGCTTGTTTAATGTTCTAAAGAACTTAGCTGAATCAGCTCTAGAAAAGGATAAGGTTTGTTGTGCCATTAATCTTAGTTTTTTTAAAATTATAACGCAAGGGATTTAAATACATTATAATAAGAGGCAAAGATAATTAATAATTAAAATCAAGCATTATTCAAACACGTTAATTTATACACACTATTTTAAGTATTTTTGCGAAAAATTTATGATATGGATCTTATCCTTAAATATTTTCCAAATTTAACAGAAATACAGGTAAAACAGTTTGAAGCCTTAGAGGCTTTATACAAAGACTGGAATGCAAAAATAAATGTTGTATCAAGGAAAGATATAGATGAGTTATATCTTAGGCATGTATTACATTCATTAGCAATTGCAAAGGTGATTGAATTTAATGATAACTCTTCTATATTAGACGTTGGAACAGGTGGTGGATTTCCTGGTGTTCCATTAGCAATATTATTTCCTAATTGTAATTTTCATTTAGTGGACAGCATTAACAAAAAATTGAAAGTGATTAATGTGGTTTGTGAAGCTATAGAATTAACCAATATTAAAACGACGCATAGTAGGGTAGAGGTTATTGATGACACCTTCGATTTTATAGTGAGTAGAGCTGTAACTGCTATGCCAGAATTTACCAAATGGGTTAAAGGTAAAATTAAGAAAAGACAACATAATGATCTTAAAAATGGTATTCTTTATTTAAAGGGCGGTGATTTAACCGAAGAGTTAAAACAATATAAAAGTGTTAAGGCTTTTCTGCTTTCTGATTATTTTGAAGAACCATTTTTTGAAACGAAGAAAGTTATTTATTTACCTTTAAAATATAAAAGTTAGAAAACAGAAAACCGCTTGAAATTTAACTCTCAAACGGTTTTTTATTAAAGTATTGTAGATTATTATTCTACAACAATTCTCTTAATTAAAGTTTTACCATCATCATTTCTAAAACGAATGATGTATAACTGTGGTGATAAATCAGAAACATTAATTTTAGATTCACCATTAGATATATTTACTTGCTTAACTGTCTTGCCTAAAATATCATAAAACTCAGCTGTTAAGTTCTGATTAGAACTCACAGTAAGTTCGTCTTTTACCTGAGTTGGGAATACTTCAACAGAAGTTAATTCAGGTTCGTCAATAGTTAAAGTAGGATCGAAGCTATATGATACCGTTAAGGGTGTACCAATAGTATTTCCAAGATCATTATAAGCTTGAAATCTAAATGTCCAACCCATAGCTGTTGATGTACTAGGTGAGTTTTGATTCCATAAATTATTACCTGCACTATTTGTAGCTCCTGGAGCAATCATAGCAGCAGTAGTTGGATAACCACTGCCTAAAGTTATACTATTTAAACAAACTCCTGCAAAACATAATTGAAAGTCTGAACCATCAGTGTTATCAAGGTCATCCACAAAAATTCTCATATAAATAGCTTCTGACGATGTATTAGTTACACTAAATTTCCAGTTACAAGGATCATTATAACCACATCCTGCTTCAGAGAAAGCTACGATTTGTCCGTCTGTTACCAAACTGTTATCACTTTGATCAAATACTTCAAATTGTGCATGAGAAGCAAATGTGAAAAGCATTAAGCATAAAAAAAGTAATGTTTTTTTCATAGTTTTTATTTTTTATAAAATTGGGTGTTAGTCATATTAAATTGTCTAACAAAGTTAAGTTTTAAAAAAGATAAAAGGGAAGTAAATGAACACTTCCCTTTTTAGTATTATTTATTTACAATAAATTTAGTACTGTAAGCAGCAGTTCCATCATCAATATTCATGATATAATATCCAGCATTCAATTGCGATATTGGTAATTGTATGTTTTGATTTCCATACAAGCCTTCGTAAGATTTATTAATTACTGTTCTACCTAACATATCAGTAACGATAATATTATAATCCCCATTACTAGCTTCAAAGGCAATGTTAATATTATCTTTAGCAGGATTAGGATAGATTTTTATAGAATCAATTCCAGATACCTCTTCAACACTTAATGCTTGTGCTACAGAACTTTGTACTGCACTTACAATACTACCATCTGCTTGATCAATTAACACTACAACAATATGCATGTTGTTCTGGTCACTTGATGCTGGTATTGTATAATTAAAACTATAAGAAGCATTAGTACCTGCAGTTATGACGTTAGGTATAGAGCCAGCCTGTCCATTAAAACCTCCTAAAATAGCTCTACCTACATGATCATATACCATTTGCGTTGCTGGTACAGGATCACCTAAACTTTCGTAACCTCCCATTGCACCATTTCCACCTCCAGAATAGTAATTTACTTGATCATAGTCTTGGTTATTAGCATTTGTTCCATCTCCTGTTCCAGTTACACCATCTTCGGTAATAATAACTCCTAATCTATAATCAGCAGATGCAAAATTTGTATAAAAGTTTGCCTTAGCAGAAATTGTTAAGTTGCTACCTATTTGCGAGGCACTTGTTGTTAAATCTACAGGCACTATATTAGTGATTTCTGTATCATATGCTCCTTGTAATGCGGCTTGACCTGGATCAACACCTACTAATTTTCTATCTACACCAGCATTTGGCCATCCTGAGCCAATTACACCTATAAGAGCTGAGTCATAGTTAGAAACAGTCATTGGGTCAGCATTATGAACAGCAACACCAACTATAGTATTTGGGTAAGTCGACGCCATATATTCTAAACCAACAGTTCCTCTAGGACACCAACCACACCAAGTACCTGTCGATTCTTCAATAAGAACAGCTTTGGTACCCGCTTGTGTCATTGTGTTAAAATTTTGACTAAGTGAATTATTTGTATTATCACCATCAGCACCACCATTTACATTGTCAATAGTTACCGTAATAGTTTTTTCTTCTACAGAACTGTAGTTTAAAGGTGATGAGTGATTAATTGATTGAGTTTGTCCTGGAGCAATATTTACACTAAAATTTTCAGAATAATTATTTGTACCATCACTCCAAGTAATATCAAGAGATGTAATAGCAGCAGTACCATTATTACTGACTTCTACAGCAAGTGGATTATTTACAGATGTAAGAGAGTACCTGCTTAATCTTAAACCATCTGCTTTTGCATCTACGCTAAGAGGTGATCTTACTTCAATATCATCTATGATCCAGTTATCGCCATCATCATTGAAGTGAATGAATGCAATGTAAATCATCATTCCATCATAGGCTGATAAATCGATAGTCTTTAATTCAAATCCAGCACCAACATTAGATTCATTATAGCTAGCAACCGTTGTGAAGTCACCATGGTTTGTTTGTGAACTTGTAGAAACTCTTACCTCGTAATTGGAACCATAATCAGGACCGTAACTCTGAGTAGAATAAAAGAGTAATTCTGTGTTGGTAGCACTTGTTAGATCTATTTGACTGGTTACTAACCAATCTTCGGCAATACCACCAGTAACATTTTCATATTGATTTGCAGCAGAATAAGTACCAGTATTAGGTGCTGTTGCTTGTACCCAATCTTGTGTTGTACCTAAACCATTTGTGCCAGCGAAAAAGGTCCAACCAGCAGGAGGGAAAGTAGCACCCTCAAAGCCTTCGCTAAGTAACGTTTGTGCCTCCGTAATTTGAGTGCAGGCAAAACATAAGGTCAGTAGTAGAGTAATTTTTTTAATCATGTTTAGTTGAATTAATTAGTATTTTTTTAAAAAAAGCTTGGGTAAGATAATTAATTGGTTAGGTCTTACAAAAATAAGGCATAAAAAAACGGTAGTTATAAATAATTACCGTTTAAATGCTTTTTTATCGGACAAACATTAGAATGCTACAGTTAAATTTGCGCTAAATCCTGTGTTTTCTGGAACAAAACGACAAACACCACCTATACAAATTAATCCACCACGTTGGCGACCATAATTAACTCCTAATCTGGTATTACCTTTACTATAACTTCCACCAACACTGTAATAATGTATGTCATTAGGTCCACCATAATTCCAATTATCAGCAGCATATATTGCAAATGTTGTAGAGAAATTATATTCAATGACAGCTGCAGCCCAATTTTTTCTATCATCTTCACTCCAAAGATGCTGCCCAACTAAGCGTAGTGCTTTTCCTTTATCGAATCGTCTTGTGGCTTCAACAACACCAATATTTGCTAGAATTGATGAGTTTCCTAAAGGGCCGCCCTCTACAATACCTTTATCTACTAATACATTTTGATATGTAAATACAGAGCTCCAATTTTTAGACCATTTCTTTTTTATTTCAAAATTAAAGTCTCGGAATAATTGAGGACCATTACCAATAAATTTTGCCTTATACCATCTATTTTCAATATTATATTCAGAGTCTAATCCTCCCCAATACGAAAAGTTCATAGCCAATTTAGTACCATATTTACCTCCTAAATATGTTCCTTTTTTAAAGGAATAAAATAAATCGAATTGTGTGCCAACTTCACCAGAACGCTGATCAAAAGACTCAATAATTAGTCTAGGTTGTGGATTGTAGACATAGATATTTGTCAATAGATAATCCTGTTGTTTGGTGAGACCTGGCACATAATTAATAACCTGTTGGTTAAAAACGTTTCCTTCTGCCAATCGATCTGCAAAAAAACTAAAATTTTCTAATCGTCTAAATGTTGCGTTTACACCTATTCCTTTCTTTGCATATCCTGCGTTAATTTGTAAAGCTGTTCCGTCATATAACTTATTCGAAGATAGTTGTCCTTCATTTGCAATTGCATCAGGATCTTTTATAATAGCCTCGATACCAGCATAAACATTTTTAAACACAAAATCTAATCGTCCACCATAAGCACCTACATTAGATGGTATAGCTTCAACACCGTTAGTATTTTGATGTCTACCAACATAACTCAAACCCATTTGTATATCTACAGATTCGATATTTAAGGCATCACTTAAATTAAGTTCTGCGTCAATACCTTGAATAGTACCTTCGGATGCCTCAAATCCATAACGTTGTTTTCCGAACACTGCTTTAATTTCAAGGTCTTTTGTAGCCTTAAATTTTACATTAAGACCTTTTAAAGCATTATTTAAACCTAATTGTCTGTCCTCCCAAGAACGCAAAATTAGACCGCTTCCAAATTGCTCATAAAAATAACCACCAGTAACGTCAATTTTATCATCCTTATAGTTGAAGTAATAAGTGGCAACATTATTTTGATTATCAAAGATAGGATCATAGCCTAATAGTGCAGATGGTAAATACGACTCATATTGTAAACCCGCTGTAAAATTTCCTGAGTTATAGTTAAGAAGTAAATAATTGTTTGCTCTAAATTGATCCTCTGGTGCTAAAAAGTTAATGCCTTCATCTGTTTGAAGCCATTGTGAGTTAGATTCTATCCCGCCATAAAAGTTGCCATTTTCTTGGGAACTTATGATGTAAATATTCAATAAAAAAATAGACAGAAAAAAAGAATTTTTCATTTTGGCTGATTGTTAGTTATATAAATTGGGAAGTATTATGTTATTTAGATAATTCCTTTATCTTTTCGTAAAGTTCATATTCTGCACCAGGACTGTAACCTGAGTGCTCATATACAATTTCTCCATCCTTGACTAAAATTGTAAGTGGAATACTCGATGCATTAAGTGCACGTTTAAGGTCGCTGTTTGGATCTAATAATACCATGTAATCCCAATCTTTTCCATTTACCATAGATTTTACTCGTTTTACAGTTCTACTATCATCTACAGAAACGGCTAAAAGTTCTACATTAGTTTCGTCTTGCCAATCTACGTATAGATCATTAATAGCATCTAATTCTTTAAGACATGGAACACACCAAGTTGCCCAAAGCGAAATAATAGTGACACCATCTTTATTTATAGCATCACTAAGAGCTACTGTTTTTCCGTCTATAGAAGTTAAATCAATGATAGGAAGTTTTTCTTGGGCATTAGAAAAAAGACTAAATAAGCCCAGACATAAGGTAAAAATAAGCTTTTTCATATGTAAAATTTTTGGCATTGCGTCTCACAATATTAGGTAATTTTTTCACAAATGTACCTTTGTTCTAAAAATTATTTATTTTAGCTAAAAAGAATACATAAGCTATGATTAAAAAAAAAATGCCAAAGTTATTACTTCTTGTAATAATGTTAAATATGGCCTGTAGTAAAACTGAGGAGAATGTTCCGTTAACAACGCCTACAGCAGAGATAACTGTGGATAAGCTGGTGCGTAAGGCATCATTAGTTAATCAAAATATTCCTTTTCAAATTATTAATGAGGTTGGTGAAGATGTAACGTCTTTAGCTACTTTTTACGTTAATGGTGAACCAGTTGATGGGTCATCTTTTTCGTCTGATGCTATTGGCAATTTTGATGTTTACGGGGTTTACATGCAAGATGGAGTTGAGATCACAACCAATACCGAAACATTTAGTGTTATTATTCCGAAGCAAAAAATTGTCGTTGAAGATTACACAGGAACATGGTGTGGCTTTTGTCCTCGTGTCTCTGGAGCGCTATATTCTTTGCAAGAAGAAACAGATGATATAACGATTGTTGCTATTCATGAAACAGCGAATAGTTTTCCGGATCCAATGCATTTTGATCAAGTTCAATTATTGAAAGATGCTTATGGTGTAGAAGGTTTTCCAGCGGCAAGAATAAACAGATCGGTAAATTGGCAACAACCACATGCCAATAGTGATGTAACAAGTATTGCTGGTGTTGACACTAATTTAGCTATTGCTTTGAATTCTGAATTAACCGATAACGAATTATTAGTTCAGGTCAATGTTGTATATGCAGAAGGTTCTGTGCTAGGTGATAAGCTAGTAGTTTATTTATTAGAGAACGAAATCATTTACGATCAGGTGAATTATTATAATCAAGACACAACAAGTGAGTTTTATAATATGGGTGATCCTATACCAGATTTTGAACATAATGAAGTTCTTAGAAATTCTTTATCGGGTGTTTTAGGTGATCCAATTCCGGTTACTGAAGCTTTAAATGAATATGTAACATCATTTACTATAAATATACCTTCAGATTATAACACAGAAAAATTAAGTGTAGTTGCTATGGTTGTAGATCAAGATAATACGGCAAAGAACTCACAACATGCAAGCATTAATGTAGATAAAGCTTACGAGTAAAATTTTTATTATTTATTTAAAAGTCTGAATTTATAGTCAAGTTCAGGCTTTTTTCTTGTTATTAAAATTAATTTCTAAAAACTAATTTAGTTGTAAAACTTTGATGTTTTCCATCTGAAATATGGAGTAAGTAAAATCCAGAATTCAAATTCACGGGAATTATTGTTCTGGTATCAAGGGTAATTATATTATTGTAAACTAATTTCCCTGTGATATCTGTAATACTTAAATGAGATACACTACTGGAATTTGATAGTAAAACCAGTTGGTTTTGTACAGGATTTTTTTCCAATTGAATTTTAAGTATGGCTTCATCTGGAATACTTAAAGGTGGTGTTAGAATCTTAGATAGTGCAAATGCAACATTCTCTTCTGTTAATTGTACATGTGGTTCATTATCATCAGGTAAAAACGTATTAACAAAAGGTGTGTTGTTTGTTGTGCCTCGACTAGCAATATCAATATCATGATGCCAATCGATGTTATCATCATTTGCTTCATCTGTAATTTCTAGAGCTAAAGCACTTATAGAAGGAATAAAATTAAATTTATCAATCTGTAAAGCAGCTAAAAAGTCTGCTCCAATACCACCACCTATACCAATATCTCCAGTAAGAGCAGATATATCAAATAATCCACCAGGTGCTGCGTCAACACCATCAAAATTTGTTGTTCCAGAACTTGCTGTTGACAATACATCTGGAAAAATAGGAATAGGTGCAAAGAAACGACTTACTTGGAGAGGTGTGCCAGCAGCTGGTGTGAAATTAATCTCTAATTCTACATTTATAGTAATATCTCCTAACGGAGTAGGTACATCTACAGGTAGTGTGGTATCTAGAACTGAAAATCCATTAGTTACAGGTGTTACTCCATCTTTTGCTAAATAAGGATTCCCTATACCACTACCATTAATAATTGCGACATTTCTAACATTTCCAGGAAAGCCTGTCGATGTAAAACTATTGATTCTTGATTCAAATGTGGTCCTAAACGGATGTTCTTCAGGTAATGTTAATGTAGGATCAAAATCAACTATACTGCTGCCTAAGAGATGTGGCTCAAAATGATCAATTAAGAGTTGTCTTGCAGCTGAAGATTTTAATAATCCTTCAATTAGTGGCTGAACTTCGGTAACTGCGTTTGTATCATTAAATGCTAAATAGTTTAATTGATGTTGTAATCCAATAGGTACATTAGCGCCATGATGAGGTGAATCAAATGAAATATATAATCGTGTATCTGCATTTAGTGCACTTTCAGACTCCATGTAATTTAATGCATAACGTGCAATTATACCACCCATACTTGGGCCTATAATAACATTTTGATCAGGACTGTTAGGTGCTTTTGCTGTATTAATGATGTCTAGCAATTCTACTAAAATCATAGCATTACGATCAATAAAATCTGAGCCACCATCAATTGTAGCTCCATCTGCAGCTCTTAAGTAAGTTGGGAAATTTAATATTACCACATCAAAACCTTCTGCTCTTACTATATCAGCTAAATTTTGAGTTCCTGAAGTATCTGTAAAATTAAGTAAACTGTATAATCCTGGAATATCTCTTGTGTCACCTGGATCAAAACCATCTACAACTATGATTGGTTTATCCAAGATGTTATCTACGCTTAAAAAAATTTGATATTCTTCTTCACCAGCATAAGATACTGTTTCGCCGTACACTGAAAGATCTAATGTTTCGGTTGAAGTAATTGGTATGACTTGTGCTACTAAAAACACAGGTAAGATAAATAAAATATAAAAGTAATATTTCTTCAAAGGTTAAAAGTTGAATATATAAGACTTAAAAGATACAAAGATTCAATTTGTTGTAGAATTTTATAAAGTCATTTTCTATGAAAAGCAAAAAGTCCTTAAAAACTTTAAGTTTAAAAGGACTTGATATTAAGTGTGTTATAGTTTTATCCTAAAAAAGGATATCTGTAATCTGTAGGTGTAACGAATGTCTCCTTTATTAATCTTGGTGACACCCAACGCAATAAGTTTTGAGCACTACCAGCTTTATCGTTTGTACCAGAAGCTCTAGCTCCACCAAATGGTTGTTGGCCAACTACAGCACCAGTTGGTTTATCATTGATATAGAAGTTACCTGCAGAATTTTGTAAAGCTTTGGTAGCTTCTTCAACAGCGTAACGATCTGTAGATAAAATAGCACCTGTTAAGGCATATTCACTAGTCTCATCAACTAATTTTAAAGTTTCTGAATACGCATCATCTTCATATACATAGATAGTAATTACAGGACCAAATAGCTCAGTACACATGGTTGTGTATTTTGCGCTAGATGTAACAATAACTGTTGGTTCAATAAAATAACCTTTAGATTTATCATAACCACCACCAGCAATAATTTCAGCATCATTATCACTCTTAGCTTGGTCTATATATTTTGCTAATTTATCAAAAGACCCTTCATGAATAACAGCAGTTATAAAGTTGCTCATATCTTCTGGAGAACCCATTTTAAATGAAGCGATATCTTCTAATAAGTATTTTTTAACATCACTCCAAATTCCTTTAGGAACATAAGCTCTTGAAGCTGCACTACATTTTTGACCTTGAAATTCAAAAGCACCACGTGCAATCGCTGTTGCTACTTGCTTAGCGTTAGCAGATTTGTGAGCAACAATAAAATCCTTTCCACCAGTTTCACCTACAATTCTTGGGTAAGTTTTGTAGTTATGGATATTGTTACCAATCTGTTTCCATAATTCTTTGAAGATGTATGTAGAACCTGTGAAATGCAAGCCTGAAAAATCTGGACTTGCCATAACCGTGTTTGTAATCATTACAGGATCACCAAATACAACATTTATTACTCCTGCTGGTACACCGGCTTCTTCAAATACATCCATAATAACTTTAGCAGAATAGACTTGACTATCGCTGGGTTTCCAAACGACAACATTACCCATTAATGCCATACATGCAGGTAAATTTCCGGCAATAGCGGTAAAGTTAAATGGTGTTACAGCATAAGTAAAACCTTCAAGAGGTCTATATTCAACTCTGTTCCATGCATCACTTGTGCTTTCAGGTTGTTCCATATAGATGTCAGTCATAAACTGAACATTAAAACGTAAGAAATCTATAAACTCACAGGCAGCATCAATTTCAGCTTGATGTACTGTTTTAGATTGTGAAATCATCGTTGCTGCATTAATCTTAGCTCGGTATGGGCCAGCAATTAATTCAGCCGCTTTTAAGAAAATACCAGCACGTTGTTCCCATGGCATTTGTGACCAAGATTTACGCGCTTCTAATGCTGTTGCAATTGCTTCATCTACGTGTTTTTGCTCCGCTAGATGATATTCACCTACAATATGTTGATGGTCGTGTGGAGGAGACATAGTTCTGGTGTTTCCAGTTTTTACATCTTTTCCGTTAATGTATAAAGGGACTTCAACTTTGCTATTAAACATTGCTTTGTAAGTATCTTGTACTGCTTTGCGTTCTGGAGAACCAGGTGCGTAAGACTTCACAGGCTCATTGACTGCAACAGGGACATTAAAGAATCCTTTTCCCATAATATATTTTGTTTTTAGTTTGAATTTTGAAAGTGCAAAGGTACGATATTTATGAGATATTATTTATTTGAAACGTTATAGTTGTGTGAAGATTACATCTGTATTTTTTTGTAAGTTGCCGTCTGAAAATCGACAACAGAACTATGTCCAAAAATGATGCTTTTATTCTAACGCTTGCCTATCCTGAAACTATTGTATCTCATGCAGAAGAATGGTATTCTAAGTTTCTGCGTTTTTTATTTGTGGGCAGTAAGAAGCATGTTAGAGCTGGTCATGCAGCATTAGTATTAATAAATAAGAAAACAGGTGTTTTAGAATATCACGATTTCGGAAGGTATATTACATCATCTCCTAATGGACGTGTAAGAGGAAGGGAAACAGATTTTGAGTTAAACTTTCCTATTAAAGCAGAAATCGAAAAAGACAAAATTCAAAATTTAGATGATATTTTAAAGTTTTTAGCAACGCATCCAAAGTTGACTCATGGTGATGGTCATCTATACGCGTCAGTTTGTAATCGTGTGAATTATGATTTAGCACGAACTCATATTACTGAAATGCAACATCACGATTTTATTAGATATGCGGCATTTATTGAGATTGCTTGCAATTGTGCTCGGTTTGTGACAGATGCGTTGATTGCTTCAGCAACCCATTCAAATATTAGAAAGCGTTTAAAAAACTCTAAATGGTTTACTCCAAGTACTATTGGTAATGTCATTATTGCTGATACAGAAAACTTTGTTTATGTAGTTTCAGAGGTAGGAGAAATTAACGAATTTGATTCTACTGTAAGTAGAGAGAATAGACGCTTGTTTTTAGATACACTTAAAGGTTATAACCCAAGTTTAGTTGGTACACTTAAGCCAAAACATAATGAGGTGAAAGCTGAACATGCACAATGGCTATCTGGTATTGCTGCAGGTGCTTGGTTTGAAATTTATGATTTAGATAGTAAAACAGAATACAGATTTAAGCGTGTTTCACCATATGGTAATATTGATTGCGATGGAATTTATAAATTAAATACAGAAGGTTTTGATATTAATTTAGAATACCAATTTATTCATTATTCAAATTGTGCATTCTTTCACATAGAACAAGGTTCTACACAATACAAATTTGATTTTATAAAAAATTATGAATCTTAGTTAAGCGCAAAAGGAGCACTTAATTTAAAGGTAGGGATATAAACCTTAAACTTATTAGCTTTGGTGAAATTGACCATGTTATAATGGCCACGCATAGCTCCAAATGGTGAAGTTAATAGACAGCCGGAATTATAAGTGTGAGACTCACCAGGTTTTAAAACTGGCTTTTTACCAATAACACCTTCTCCTTCAATTATTTCTTCATTGTTGAGAGCATCAAGAATTTTCCAGTGTCTTGTATTAAGTTGAACAGAATCTTTACTCTGGTTCTCAATAGTTACTTTATAACCAAAGGCGAAGTGCACTTTATAGTTCTTATAAAATGTACCTTCAAAATTGGTTTCCACAGAAATCTTAATTCCGCTTGTAACTTGTTGTACCATTAAATTCATTTAGAGTCTGCTAAAATAGCATAATTTTTGAATGAAAGCTTTATCCTAACGTTAAGAAGCAGATAATTTTAACATATATTTAGAAACAAAGGCTTCTAAAGACATAAAAAAGGCTAAAATATCTTCTTTTTCTAAAATAGTGTTTATAGTCACCATACGTACAAATTCATTATTTTGGAATTTACCAAAACCAACCATGAGTTCAGAATTTTCATAAAGTGCTGTGCATAATTCATTTGCTGGTATACCTTTATAATTAAAGCATACAGATATCGAATCTTCAAAACTGTATAGTGTATAGTCTTTGTGATTATTTATATAATCCCTTGCAACTTGTGCCATTTCGAACTGCTTGTTGACAATTTGTTCCAGTCCTTTTGTACCAACTGATTTCCAAAGTGTCCATATTTTTAAAGCATCATTACGTCGTCCACATTGTAATGAGGTTTTTCCTAAGTTAAAATCATCACCATCGGTCTGGTATAAATAATCGGCTTCGTTAGAAAATGAATGATGAAGTTGTGTCTTATTTTGCGTTACAATTATTGAGCAACTTAATGGCGTGCCCAACATTTTATGAGCATTGATGCTAAATGAATTTGAATGTTCTAAGCCTTTAATTAAGTGTTTATGTTTTTCACTGAAAATTACTCCACCACAATACGCTCCATCTACATGCAGCCATAGATTATGTTTTTTACAAACCTTGCTTACGTCTTCGTTGTTATCAAAAGCACCAAGTACTGTTGTACCAGCTGTTGCGTTTACAAAGAAAGGTTCAAAACCAGCATCAATATCTTTTAGAATTAATTCGTCTAAATGTTCTGATAATATTTCTCCTTTATCATTTGTATCTACCATTCTCACATTATTTCTACCAATCCCAGTTAGTGCTGCATTTTTAGAAATTGAGTAGTGTGATTCCTTTGAGGTGTAAGCAGTCATCGCCTTAGAAAGACCTTTTGCTCTAATGGATTCGTTTTTATGATCTCTTGCCATAATTAGAGCCATCATATTACTCATTGAACCACCTGGAGCTATTGTGCCATCGCTATCTTCAGAATAACTAGCAAGCCTACAAATGTTTCTAAGTACTTGTTTTTCAATACCTACTTGTGGGCCAGCTACCTTGTAGGTATACATACTATTATTAAACATAACAGCTAATAAATCACCAAGTGTTGCTTTGCTGATTCTTCCTCCAAAAAGTTGATTAAAAAACGATTTTGAAGCTGTTTTTGGAGTGCTTTTTATGATGTCTTTTAAAATAGTCTTTAAGTCATCATCTATGAGTCCTTCACTATTTAGTGATAAATCTAATTTTTGATATAATTCTGATGTAGCAATAGGTTTTGCAACGGGTCGACTCAATTCTGCTTCAAAAAGTGTGTCGCATAATTCAGAAAAAAGGGCAATATCATTTTGCATATTAGATATGTTTAAAAAGAAAGCGAAAAGGTAAAAAGAAATTTAGTCTAAATAGATATAAAACCTTACAGAATTAATTTGAAATATTGACAGAAGATGCATCGCCATATCCAATAAGACGATCGAATCTAGCACCCAAATCTCTGTAATAAACTAGGACTTTGTAATTATTTTCAGTTTGCCAAAAATTACCACTTATAGCACCTTCATCTAATTCTTTGGTTGATTTGTCTACAGCTACATGTTTGTAATTATAAAACCCTTGCTTTAATCTTAATATACATTCGTATCGACCACTTTCAGAATTATATTGCATTTTTGTAAAATCTTCAATAGCAAATGCATTGAAGTTGCCATATATATGTACATCTTTATCTTTAAACTCATCATGTAATAGAGAAAAGTGAATTATTGTATAATCTGCTTCTACATCGACATTTGATCTATCAATAGCAGTAATTTGAAAGTTTCCGTTGATGTCTGGATTATAGGTGTAAGGCCTATCTTTTCTAGAAATATTGGTATATAAATAATTATGATAAAGTTCTTTTAAATCTATAAATTGAACTCCAACATTTGCAGCTCTAACATCCTTGTTTTCAAAAAAGATGTATTCATTTCCGCCCCAAAATGCCGATTCAGTATCATATCGGTATATAAGTTCATTACCTAAAGTGTATTGCGGTTTTAAGTCTGTAATGGCAGTATTGAGGTTATTGTTTTGTATGATTGCAGTTTTAATGGTTTCTAAAGGGTTATTAAAATTAATCCTTTTGGTAGAAATGACGATGTCTACAGATTGCTTTTCAGCAATTGCTTTGACATCTCTAGAACGCTTTACTCGAGCTCCAACATTAACTAAATCTTCATAAATCATAAATTTTCTACTGAACATCAGTTCATCATAATCATCATAAATTGAAATCATATAGTTACCACTTTTTAATAGGCCTCGAGTCTGTAAGTTTGGAATTCTTAAATCGTAATGAGAATAAATTTGATATGTGTTAAACGAATTTTCATAAGTTAAAATTCTTTGATTATCCAAACCTTTTAAATATTCAGATTTCACTAAAGTAGATGGTGTCCAATCAAAATTAAAATGTTCTATGACGTAATAGAAATCTTCTTCGTCACCAGTAAGTGCATCGAATTCTAATTGAAGTTGCTCACCTAGTTTTAATATAGGCAGCTGTCCTTGAGTTGTGTTACTTTTAAACGTAATCGTTTTTATAAAATCTGGAGGACTAACTTCATTAGCTTGGGCTATTAAAAATACTGGCACTATTAGAAGTGATAAGGTGTAAAGGCTCTTTTTCATTATTAATTTTCTGTTGCGCATAAAGATAATCAAAATCTATGCCTTAAAATATTTAAGTTATTTATAACCACTATAAATAAAAAAGATGCGTTAAATTGAAAATTATTTAAGCATTAATTCGTAAATTTGCACCGATTTTTAGATAACTAATCTTTAAGTATATGTCAAAAGACATCAAAATTAAAAAGGGTTTAGATATAAAGTTAGTCGGTGAAGCCGAGCAAACTACAGAAAATGCTATTATTAGTAACTTCTATTCTATAAAACCCGAAGATTTCCACAGTATTATCCCAAAACTTGTTGCAAAAGAAGGTACGCGTGTTAAAACAGGTGAGACTTTGTTTTACAATAAAGATAATGAAGCAATGAAGTTTGTGTCGCCAGTTTCTGGTGAAATAATTGAAGTTCAACGTGGTGAAAGACGTCGTATAGACGCTATTAAAATTACAGCTGATAAGGAACAGAGTCATGTAGATCATGGAAAATTTGATTTATCATCAGATGCGGAGAAAGTAAAATCGCATTTGCTAGCTTCTGGTTGTTGGGCTTTTATAAAACAACGTCCTTACGATGTTGTTGCAAAAGCAGATAGTAAGCCAAAAGCAATATTCGTTTCAGGTTATGCAAGTGCACCATTAGCTGCCAAATTGGATTATACTTTAGCTGGTAAAGACGCTGAGTTACAAGCTGCAGTTACGGCATTATCAAAATTAACTGATGGTGGAGTTCATATTTCTGTAGGAAGTACAAGTTCACCATTAGCAAATTTAAATGATACTACAACTTATAAAGTATCTGGACCACATCCTTCAGGTAATGTTGGAACTTTAATCAATAAAGTAAGTCCTATAAATAAAGGAGAAGTCGTTTGGACGGTTAATGCCCAAGACTTGGTTATTATTGGTGAATTGCTATTAACAGGGAAATTTAACGCTGAGCGCATTGTTGCTTTAGCAGGTTCTTCAGTTAAGAAGCCAAGATATTTTAGAACTAAGATTGGTGCTGAAGTATCTACAATGGTATACGATAATGGTGTTGAACAAGGTGCTAATGATCGTATCATCTCAGGAAATGTATTATCAGGAAAACATGTGCAACCTGATGGTAATTTAGATTATTACAGTAATGTGATTACTGTAATCCCTGAAGGTGACGATTATGAATTCTTTGGTTGGAATAAACCAGTTTTTAATAAAGTGTCTACATCTAGAGCTTTGACCTTTTCTTGGTTAACTCCGAAAAAGAAGTTTGCTCTAAATACTAATACAAACGGAGAGCATCGTGCATTTGTAACTACAGGAACTTACGAAGAAGTATTTCCTTTAGATATTTATCCAATGCAGATTTTAAAAGCCTGTATGTATAAAGATTTAGACGAAATGGAAGCTTTAGGAATGTACGAAGTTGCACCTGAAGATTTCGCACTAACAGAATTTGTTTGTGTGTCTAAACAACCACATCAAAAAATTATAAGAGAAGGATTAGACTTAATGCTTAAAGAGATAGGATAATGGGTTTAAAACAGAATTTACACAATTTTAAAGAGAAGAATAAAGACAAGAAATGGCTTCCTGGATTTAATGCTCTTTTTACGTTTTTATATATGCCTAATGAGACTACACATAATGGTACTCATATTAAAGCTGCAGATGATTTAAAGCGTACAATGAATACAGTAATCATGGCATTAGTACCATGTTTAATATTCGGAATGTTTAATGCTGGTTATCAGCATTATTTAGCACAAGGGTTAATAGAATCTGCTGACGGATTTTTAGGTTCTTCTTTTTGGACATGGGATAACTTAGTTATTGGTCTTTGGAAAGTATTACCATTAGTAGCTGTGTCTTATGGAGTTGGTTTAGCAGTAGAATTTGTATTCGCAATTATAAAAGGACACGAAGTAGAAGAAGGATATTTAGTAACAGGTATGTTAGTTCCATTAATTGTACCAATCGACATTCCATTATGGATGTTATCCGTAGCAGTAATCTTTGGTGTAGTTATTGGTAAAGAAGTTTTTGGAGGAACAGGAATGAATATTCTAAATCCTGCATTAACAATTCGTGCATTCTTATTTTTCGCATATCCAACTTGGATGTCTGGTGATAAAGTATGGGTACATGGAGCTGTAGAACGAGATCAGATGATTGCTGCAGGTCAGAATGTAGATGCTATTTCTGGCGAAACATTACTAGGAGCTTACGCTCAAAATAGTTCCTTATCTGGAATTGATTATTGGGATATGTTTTGGGGAATTATACCAGGTTCTGTTGGTGAGACCTCAAAATTCTTAATTATAATAGGTGCTCTTTTCTTAATATTTGCTAAAATTGGAAGTTGGAGAATCATGTTAAGTACTGTCGTGGGAGCCTTAGTAATGGGCTTAATATTTAATGGGGTCGTTGATGCTGGTTGGATTGGAGAATCAAGTAAATTTTACGGATTAATGAGTGTTCCATTCTGGCAACACTTAATAATTGGAAGTATTCTGTTTGGTGCAGTTTATATGGCTACAGATCCTGTAACGGCAGCTCAAACCAATAAAGGAAAATGGATTTATGGATTTTTAATAGGATTTATTTCTATTATGATTCGTGTATTCAATCCAGCATATCCAGAAGGTGTATTCTTAGCTATTCTATTAATGAATGTATTTGCACCAACTATTGACCATTATGTGGTACAGGGTAATGTGAAGAAAAGAATGAAACGTGTAATAGTTAAAGCAGCGTAATCATGGAACAAAGAACAGATAAAAATTCATATACTATAATTTTTGCCATAGGGATGGTACTAGGTGTAGGTGCTTTATTAGCGTTTTTGGCATCATCTTTAAAACCGATGATTACTGAAAATGAACGTTTAGAGAAACAGCAAAACATCTTATATGCAATGGGTGTTAATGATAATGATGAGTCTAGTGCAACTTTTGTGTCTACAGCAGATGCTCCAGAATTATTTAATCAGTATATCAAACAACAATTAGAAGTTCAAGGTGGTAAGCCCGTTGAAAATGATCAAGCCTATTTAATTGATGTAAAGAAAGAACAAGCTAAAGCTAAGAATGGTGAAACAAGACGTTTACCGCTATTTGTAGGCGAGAAAGATGGTAATACATTCTATATAGCACCAATACGTGGCAAAGGTCTTTGGGATGCAATATGGGCTTATGTTGCTTTAGATGAGAATATGGTTGTTCAAGGTGCCTTTTTCGACCATAAAGGTGAAACACCAGGTCTAGGTGCAAATATTAAACAACGTTTTTTCATGGATGATTTTATTGGTGAACATTTATTGTCTAGCACAGGTGCTTTTAAAGGTATTAATGTTGCTAAAGGAAATGCAGATCCAAAGAATAATGATAAAACAGATAATGAGGTTGATGCTATTGCAGGCGCTACAATTACAGGTGATGGTGTTACAGCTATGATCAAAAAAGATTTAAAGTTGTATCTGCCGTATTTTGAATCTTTAAAAGGTAAGTAAGACATGGGAAAAGACAGTAAATTAATATTAGACCCATTAACAGATAATAATCCAATTACAATTCAAGTATTGGGTATTTGTTCTGCATTGGCAATTACTGCAGAACTCGAAGCATCTATTGTGATGTCTATCTCAGTTCTATTTGTATTAGGAGTAGGTAATGTTGTTATTTCTTTAATGAGAAATATCATTCCTTCAAAAATTAGAATTATTGTACAACTTATTGTTGTAGCAACATTAGTAATTATTGTTGATTTGGTATTGAAAGCCTTCGCATATGAATTAAGCAAAACCTTATCTGTATTTGTTGGATTAATTATTACCAACTGTATTATTATGGGACGTTTTGAAGCTTTTGCTTTAGGTAATGGACCATGGAGATCATTTTTGGATGGTATTGGTAATGCTTTAGGATATGGTGTAATCCTTATTATAGTCGGATTTTTCAGAGAGTTATTAGGGTCTGGTACTTTATTAGGTTTTCCAGTGTTAGGAGATCCAATTGAAAAAACCGGATTATATAGTATAGGTTATGAGAATAACGGTTTTATGTTATTGTCACCAATGGCACTTATAGTTGTAGGTATTATTATTTGGGTACAACGTAGTAGAAATAAAGCTTTAATTGAAGACTAAAAATTGAATTGTCATTCTGAACTTATATCAGAATCTCAAACTAAAAATATATGGAACATATAGAATTATTTTTTAAATCGATATTTATAGATAACATGGTATTTGCCACATTCTTAGGAATGTGTTCTTACCTAGCTGTATCCAAAAAAGTATCAACAGCTGTTGGTTTAGGTGCTGCCGTAATATTCGTTTTAGCGATTACCGTGCCTTTAAACTGGCTGTTAGATCAATATATATTACAACCAGGAGCATTATCTTGGTTAGGTGATGACTATGCTGGTTATGATTTAAGCTTCTTGTCGTTTATTATGTTTATTGCTACCATTGCAACTATGGTTCAATTGGTAGAAATAATAGTTGAGAAATTCTCACCATCGTTATATAACTCATTAGGTATCTTTTTACCATTAATTGCTGTAAACTGTGCCATATTAGGTGGTTCATTATTTATGCAATCTAGAGAAATAGAAACTTTAGGATTAGCTTTAAACTATGGAATTGGATCTGGTATCGGATGGTTCTTAGCCATTTTAGCAATTGCAGCTATAAGAGAAAAAATCAGATATAGTAATGTGCCACCAGCTTTAAGAGGTTTGGGTATTACATTTATTATTACAGGTCTAATGGCTATTGGGTTTATGAGTTTTGGAGGTATGTTGACAGGCGGAGACGAAGAAACAAAGCCTGAAGATAATTCAACTGCTATTGAAATAATAAAAGAAGATATTAAACAAGAAGAAGCTAAATATAAGTCTAACTTAGAGATAGCTGAAAATACAAACAAGTAATTGATTAGTATGATGATATTAGCCGCAAGTACAATCGGAACTATAGTTGCAACAGTAGCTGCTTTTTTAGTAGTAACATTATTATTAGTTGCTTTGTTATTATTTGTAAAGCAAAAATTATCACCATCAGGTCCTGTTAAGATTTTGATTAATGGTGAACGTGAAATTGAGGTAGCCTCAGGAAGTACTTTACTATCTACCTTAGGTGGAAATAAAATTTTCTTACCATCTGCATGTGGTGGTGGTGGAACATGTATTCAATGTGAATGTCATGTACTGTCTGGTGGAGGTGAAGCACTGCCAACAGAGACTCCTCACTTTTCTAGAAAAGAATTAGCACATGGTGCACGATTATCTTGTCAAGTAAAAGTAAAGCAGGATATGGAGATTACCATTCCTGAAGAGATTTTTGGGATTAAAAAATGGGAAGCAACAGTAGTTTCTAACTATAATGTAGCAACATTTATTAAAGAATTTATTGTAGAAATCCCAGAAGATATGGGCTACAAAGCAGGTGGTTATATTCAGATAGAAATTCCTGAATGCGAGATTAAATATGCTGAAATGGACGTTACAGCACATCCTACAGATCATCCAGGTGAGCCAGATAAATTTAAATCAGATTGGGAGAAATTTGGATTATGGCCTCTAGTCATGAAGAATTCTGAAACTGTTGAGCGCGCTTATTCTATGGCTTCTTACCCAGCTGAAGGACGTGAGATTATGCTTAACGTTCGCATCGCTACACCACCTTTTGATAGAGCAAAAGGCGGATGGATGAACGTAAACCCAGGTATTGCTTCGTCTTATATATTCAATCAGAAAGTAGGTGATAAAGTAACAATCTCTGGACCTTATGGAGAGTTCTTTATTAATGAATCTGACTCTGAAATGTTATATGTTGGTGGTGGTGCTGGTATGGCTCCAATGCGTTCACATTTATATGAATTATTTAGAACATTAAAAACAGGTCGTAAAGTAACATATTGGTATGGAGGACGTTCTAAAGCTGAACTTTTCTATATCCATTACTTTAGAGCCTTAGAAAAGGATTTTCCTAACTTTAAATTCTACTTGGCTTTATCAGAACCACTTGAGCAAGATAATTGGAAAGTGAAAACAGATATTAATGATGAAGCTGGAGACGGATTCGTAGGCTTTATTCATCAAGTGGTAATAGATCAATATTTATCTAATCACGAGTCACCAGAAGATATAGAATTATACTTCTGTGGACCACCATTAATGAATCAGGCGGTTCAAAAAATGGGTGAGGATTTTGGCATCCCAGATGAGCATATTAGATTTGATGATTTTGGTGGATAAACACTAAGATTTACATAGATTAAAAAAGCCAACTCAATTGAGTTGGCTTTTTGTATTACTTATATTCCATAATCAAAAATACAGCAGTGGTTTCTCCAATATTTAAAACCTGATGTGAGGTGATTTCTTCATTACTAAAGCTATATCCAGTCGGTACATCTACTTCTCTTGTTCCAGTAGTATCTGTGATTCTAAATTTTCCACCAGCTAGTGTATAACCAAAATGGGATTATGATGGTGTTTTTGATGACCAATATTAGGTGCAAAAGTACATTTTAGTACTCTTAGCTCTTGATTATCTTCTAGTACTTCGCAAACAGATTGTCCATTCCAGCCAGCCTCCAGTGGGTCAGGTAAATCATTACTTTTCTTGCAACCCAAAACGAAGACACCTAAAAGTAAAATGACAATAATATTTTTCAATAGATTCTAATTTTAAAATACAAGAGGAATAAAAAATTGAAACATAAGAATAAGTAATGCTACAGCAATTAAATTTAAAATAATGCCAACACGAGCCATTTGATGTACCTTAACAAAACCACTTGCAAAAACTATGGCATTAGGAGGCGTAGCCATAGGCAGCATAAAAGCACAACTACTAGCCATGGTTACAGGAATAAGTAGGTATAGTATAGGAATTTCTAGACCGATTGCTATACCTGCAACAACAGGGGCAAGTACTGCTGTAAGTGCTACGTTGCTCATTAATTCAGTCATAAACAGCATTAATATGATAAGCAAAGATTCTGTAAATAAAATACTGATTTCACTATTAGAAATTGTAGTTGCAACAATATCTACAATTCCGCTAGCTGACATACCTTTGGCAAGTGCCAAACCACCTCCAAAAAGGATTAAAATTCCCCAAGCTAACTTTTGAGTATCCTTCCATTCTAGGATAAAATCACCTTGTTTTAGGTTGTGGGGAATAGTAAATAGTGCTAATGCTCCCAAAATACTAATCATAGTATCTGTTAAACCTAAATTTGGAAAAATATTATTAATTATTGTTCTAAAAATCCAAAGCGACACAATAATTGCAAACGTTAGAAGCACTTGTTTTTCTTTGGGTGAGATCTTACCTAACTTATTTAATTCGTCTTTTATTACTGTATTTGAAGCATCAAAAACTAAATCTTTATTTGGAAATAACTTAATTAAAACAAAATATATAATGGTAATTAAAGTCGCAGAGAACGGAAGTCCAATCAGCATCCAATTTAAAAACGAAATTTCAATGCTATACTCATTTTCTAAAAGACCAATAAGAACAGAATTTGGAGGTGTGCCGATCACAGTGGCAATACCACCAGCATTTGCTGAAAATGCAATACCAAGCATCACACTAAGCGCAAAATTTTGATCTTTTTTGGTAAAACCATCTTCATCACTTATCAGTAAGTTAATAACTGACATAGCTATAGGAAGCATAACAACTGTACTCGCCGTATTACTAATCCACATGCTCATAAAAGCAGTAGCAATCATAAACCCAAGAATAACTTTATTTGGTGTGGTGCCTGTTAACTTTATAATACTAAGTGCAATACGTTTATGAAGATTCACTTTCTCTAATGCTAACGCCAAAACAAAACCACCAAAAAACAGAAAAACTATTGGACTTCCGTAATTTGCACCAACATCAGCTATAGGCATCACTTTAAATAATGGGAATAGTAATAAAGGAAGCAATGATGTTACTGATATAGAAACAGCTTCGGTAATCCACCAGATAACCATCCATAGAGCCGTCGCGATAACGGCATCAGCTTTATCTGAAATAAGTTCTAAAGACGAAATTTGAAGAATTAAAAATAGTAGAGGTCCTAAAAAAAGACCTAGACTTTTAGATAAAGGATGATGTTTCATTGATAGTAAAAATAAAAATTAAATACGAAAACAATAAATTTTAGCGTTTTAGACGATATGAAAAAAATATTAGGTATATCTGGTTTATTTGTCTTAGCTATATGTTTTGGATACTATTTTCTACAAGAAAAAAAAGTGGCAGAGTTGGCTAATGTTGTAATTGAAAAGCCAATTTTAATAAATAAGGATAGCCTAACCATAAGATCTAGAGTTAATGCTCCTGAAGGTTACAAACGCATAGACTATAGGAAAGGAAGTTTTGAAAACTATCTCAGAAACTACAAACTAAAACCCTTCGGAAGTAAAATTATAAACTATGATAATTCAGAATATTATTGGCAAAGAGGCCATATAGGTGTTTTAGAAATCTCTGTGCCTAAAAATGGACTGCAACAATGTGCAGATGCATTAATTAGAATTAGAAGTGAATACCTTTGGGATAACGATAGAAAAGAAGAAATTGGTTTCAAGTTCACTTCTGGTCATTATTGTTCATGGTTTAAATATGCTGAAGGATATCGTCCTAAAATTAATGGTAGCAAAGTAACATTTCATAAAACTGCTACTGCCAACACTTCAAAAGAAAATTTCTATAAGTACATAAATTTAATCTACATGTATTCAGGTACATTATCACTTTTTAATGAACTAAAATCCATTGATGCTAAAGATTTAAAAATTGGTGATATGCTTATTAAAGGTGGTTCACCTGGTCATATTGTTATGATTACTGATGAGGTTGTTAATGATAAAGGAGAAAAGCTATTCTTATTATTTCAAGGTAATACACCAGCACAGAGTGTACACTTGGTTAAAAATCTTGAAGACGATATTATTTCTCCTTGGTATCAATTAAAAAATGATGCCGTTATTCCTGTTTCAAACTACACGTTCGGCAGCGCGAAATTTGTTCGTTTTAAGTAGCTTCTTCGTATCTTTGTTAAATGAGTAAACCTTTATCTCCACAAGAAGTACATAATCTTGCAATGAATCATGTAGGCAAAGATTTAGAAGCTCGTGGTTTTGAGTTTGTAGCCATTAATAGCAAGTTAAAGAGACATCCTCAATTTGTTTGCATTGATAAAAACAGCCAATACTTTTTTGTTGTAGTAAGAGCAGTCATACTTCCCGAAAATCCTAACAATTATGATGTTGTTTGGATGGAAACTTTTAAGAAACATGCTTACGAAAAGGACGCTAAAGTTTTGTATGCTGGAGTTGGTCTAGGTAATCCTAAAGGTGAAGATTTTCCAATCTATTTAGATGAAGAATATCTAATTGAGTATAATGGTATCCAAGTTATTGAAATGAATTTGAATTAATTTAAATACCTTTATAATACAAGTTAATGGCTTCACAGAAAGAGGTGAACTTATATCAATTCACAAAAAAGTAGCAATCAATGAATAATTACACTACATTAAAAAAATTGCAAATAATTAGAATTACTTTATTAGTTCTTCTATTAACTTTCGTTTTTAACTGCACTAGTGAACCAAAAACAATAAAAGTATCTGGAGTTGTTTTTGGAACTACTTACTCTGTGATTTATTTAGGTCAAGAAAACCACAACCAACAATTTGATAGTTTGTTTAATGTTATTAATCAATCTATGTCAACTTATATTGAAGATTCAGATATTTCTAAACTAAATAGAAATGAGGATGTTGAGGTTGACAAACATTTTAAACGCGTGCTTAAGGCGTCAAAAGAAGTCTACAGAAATTCTGAAGGTGCTTTTGATCCATCTATAGGTAACGTTGTAAATGCTTGGAATTTTGGTGCTGAGGAAAATAAATTTTTAACAGATAGCACCATTATTGATAGTCTTATGAAATTTGTTGGGTTAAATCGCATAGGTTTGATAGGTAATAAAATAAAGAAGCCAAAAGAAGCTTACATAGAATTTAATGCTATAGCTAAAGGCTATGGTGTAGATGTAATTACCGAATTTTTAGAAACTAAAGCAGTTAATAATTATTTGGTCGAAATTGGAGGAGAGGTAAGAGTTAAAGGTGAAAATATTGAAAAGAATTCACCTTGGCGTATTGGACTAGACGAGCCACGTTTTGATGGTGGACAATCAGTTTATAAAGCAATAGAGTTAAAAGATGAAGCAATGGCGACTTCTGGCACTTATCGTAAATTTAAAATTGATAAAAATGGAAATCGTTATGCACACATCATCAATACAAAAACAGGTTATCCTACTAAAACAAGTATATTGAGTGTTTCTGTTATTGCGCCAGATTGTACGACCGCAGATGGATATGCAACGGCATTTCAGGCTATGGGAATTGAAAGAGTGACTTGGTTTTTAAATTCACATCCAGAATTGAAAGCTTATTTTATCTATGAAGATGAAGCTAAGAATTTGCAAACTTTGAACTTAAATGATTTTCCTGAATAATAAATGTGACCTATCAAAAATAGCAGTGTCTTATAAGTGCTATTAACTACTATTTATAAAAAAAGTTGTGCCTTGTTCGTTTGGTGCAGCTTTTTTTATTTAAAGACTACTGGAATTATTTCTCCTTTTGCTAATCGGTATTCGTTAATTTGAGAATCTGTAAGACGAGATGTGTAGTCTACTTTTTTAACTTTAAAACCTATTGAACGTAACTTGTCAAAATAATCGCGTCCATAAACTCTAACGTGGTCGTATTGACCAAATATTTTTGCGCGTTCTGCTTTATCAGTTATTGTATCGTCCTCAAAAGTTGTTTCACGATTTAAATCTTGAGGAATTTGAAAAATTCCATAGCCACCTGGTTTCATAACACGATATAATTCTTGCATAGCTTTAGTGTCATCAGGTATATGTTCTAGTACATGATTGCAAAGAATAATATCATAACTGTTATCTTCAAAAGGCAAATCACAAATATCGGCTTTAACATCAGCGATTGGTGATAATAAATCTGTTGTGGTATAGTCTAAGTTATTTAACTGTTTAAAACGCTTAAGAAAACATTGTTCTGGTGCAAAGTGTAATATTTTTTTTTCGGCAGAAAAAAAATCAGTTTCATTTTTTAAGTATAACCAAAGTAATCGGTGTCGCTCTAATGATAGCGTAGATGGTGAGAGAATATTTGGCCTTTGTTTCTCGTATCCGTAAGGTAAAAATGTTTTGAAACTTTTATTGTCAATAGGATCTGTATAGGTCTTTCCTTTTAAAAAGAATGCTAATAAAGGTCTAATAATATAACTAAGCCTTATTAGAATTGGCCTAGGTATGAGGTTTAGAAAAAACTTAAAAACTGATTTCATCTTAAAGCACTAAAGCCTTTTGTCGAAATGCATCCTCTTCATCAGAAGTTATCCCTAAGGCTTCATGAACATATGCAAATGTCGATAAAATCTCTGGCTTGCCATCTACAATAGCAATATCATGTTCAAAATGAACACTAGGTTTTCCGTCTTGTGTAACTATAGTCCAACCATCTTTTAGTTGTTTTACTTTGTGAGTTCCCATATTTATCATTGGCTCAATGGCAACAACCATACCTTCAATAAATTTCTTGCCTCTTCCACGTCTTCCATAGTTTGGCATTTCAGGATCTTCATGCATCTTACGACCTAAGCCATGACCAACTAATTCTCTAACAACACCATATCCTTCTTTTTCACAATATTGTTGTATAGCATAACCGACATCACCAACACGATTTCCAACTTTCAATTGATTGATTCCTACGTAAAGCGACTCCTTAGTAACTTGAATTAATTTTTTTGTCTCTTCAGCTACATTTCCAATTTCATAAGTATAGGCATGATCTCCGTAAAAACCGTTCATTAAAGAACCACAATCGATAGATACAATATCACCATCTTTTAAAGGTACATCTGTAGGAAGCCCGTGAACAACAGCTTCATTAACACTACATAAAAGTGTTGAAGGACAATCGTATAAACCTTTAAACCCTGGTAAAGCACCATGATCTCTAATAAACTCTTCGGCAATTGTGTCTAAGTGATTGGTTGTAACACCTTCTTTAACTTCTTTAGCTAACATGCCCAAAGTTTTAGATACAATAAGTGCACTTTGACGCATTAGTTCTATTTCTTCCTTGGTTTTTACAATAATCATTGTTGAAAATTTTAATGCGCAAAGATATGTAATTCTTAGTACAGTTAGATTAATCTTGTTTTAATGTTAGAAGAGATAAACTGGACTATTCTATTAAAATTGCCACCACTTTTTCCTTGGAGTATTAATATTAGGTTCTTCATTGGTAATCATTTGGTAGACTTCACCCCAACCAAGAACACCACCAATATTACGGTCATCTATAAAAAGATCTGCGTGGATTTTTCGACTTCGAGATTCATCGAATTTTTCCTCAGGGAAGCTTGCATTTACAGCATAAAAATCAATACCGTTTTCTTTGCAAAAATCTACAGCTTCTTGTAATTTGTTACCACTTCTGTA
Organism: Winogradskyella sp. PG-2; assembly: GCF_000828715.1. Classification (NCBI taxonomy): domain Bacteria; kingdom Pseudomonadati; phylum Bacteroidota; class Flavobacteriia; order Flavobacteriales; family Flavobacteriaceae; genus Winogradskyella; species Winogradskyella sp. PG-2. Next base: position 2,242,409 of record NZ_AP014583.1, read on the forward strand.
AGTCCATAAGATTAGCCTATGACCATCTTGTTGCAGTCTTTTAAGCGTTTCAAATGCAAAAATGCGTGTTTTGCCAATTCCAGGATAACCATCTTCTACAATGGTTCCATCAAAATCAACTGCTATTATTAATCTGTCCTGAAAATTCATTTTTTATACTCAGTATTAGGTAAAGGTACAATAAATTCTTACCTTAAATAAGACTATGTTGTGTCATACTTTCTGGTTGTGGTACTCCGATTAATTTTAAAACTGTCGGAGCAATATCGCCTAAAATTCCATCTTTAATAGTTTTTAAATCTTTATCTATTAATATAATAGGAACTGGGTTAGTCGTATGAGCTGTATGAGGTGATCCGTCTGGATTTACCATTGTCTCACAATTGCCGTGATCTGCAATTAATATGGTGGTGTAGTCATTTTTTAATGCGGTATCTATAACCTCTGTTACACAGGTGTCAACTGCTTCACAAGCTTTTATTGCTGCTTCCATTGAGCCTGTATGTCCAACCATATCTCCATTAGCAAAGTTGAGGCATACAAAATCTACTTCACCTTTCTTAAGTTCTGGAATTAATGCATCCTTTAATTCAAATGCACTCATTTCTGGTTTTAAATCATAGGTAGCAACTTTTGGTGAGTTTCTTAGAATCCTTGTTTCACCTTTAAATGGAGCTTCTTGTCCTCCAGAAAAGAAAAATGTAACATGAGGATACTTCTCAGTTTCGGCAATACGTATTTGTTTTTTATTATGTTTTTCTAAAATTTCACCCAAAGTCTCAGATAAATTATCTTTATTAAAAACTACATTTATGCCTTTGAAATTATCGTCATAATTAGTTAAAGTAACATAATGAAGATTTAATTTGTGCATGTTGTATTCATGAAAATCTTTCTGTGATAAAGCTTCTGTTAATTGACGTCCGCGATCAGTTCTGAAATTGAAGAATATAACCACATCGTCATCCTTAATAGTTGTTATTGGATTTTTATATTCATCGATACTAACTAGAGGTTTTATAAATTCATCAGTGATGTCGTTTTCATAATTATCCTGAATAGATTTTAGGATATTTTGCGTGTGAGTTCCATTACCTTCCACTAATGCATCATAAGCTAATTTTACACGTTCCCAACGTTTATCTCTGTCCATCGCATAGTAACGTCCAGTAACTGTAGCTAACTTACCAGTAGTTTTATTTAAATGATCCTCTAATTCTGATATAAATCCATATCCCGATTTAGGATCTACGTCTCTACCATCTGTAAAAGCATGGACAAAAACATCTTCTAAGCCATAATCATTAGCAGCATTAACTAAACCAAAAACATGGTTGATGTGTGAGTGAACACCTCCATCACTTATTAAGCCTAACAAATGAACATTCTTGTTATTTGTCTTTGCATATTCAAAGGCATTTTTTAAAACCTGCTCTTCTTGAAGTGTTTTGTTTTTAACAGCTAGATTTATTTTAACTAAATCTTGATATACGATTCTACCAGCACCTAAATTCATGTGTCCAACTTCACTATTACCCATTTGTCCTTCAGGTAAACCAACATGAAGCCCATCGGTTCTTAAACTAGCACTTGGGTATTTTGTATAAAGCGAGTCAATATATGGTGTTTTAGCATTGTCAATAGCAGAAACTTTAGGGTCAGGTGATTTTCCCCAACCATCTAAAATCATTAAAATAACCTTCTTGTTCATTTGAAAAATTTTATTGTATTCAAAGATAACATATACTATAGTATAACAAATTTGTAAACCATAAAAAGTTGAAGCATTATATCTATTTTAAATCTAAAGGATAATACTGTTAACAAAGAACAAACTTTTGGGAAAGCCTTAACAGATTTGTTTCTAGACCGTTAAAAATATGTTATATAACTTTTTTTAGTGTAACACTTTAAAAGTTATGTCGTCTCTTTAGTATATCAAAAAACAAATCAATTAAATTTTAAAATCTTTCATCATGAAAAAATCAGTAGTAGTTTTAGCCTTAGCATTAGGCTTTTCAATTAGTAATTTAAATGCATCAAATGAAGTTTTAACATCAGATGTTAATGAAGCAATTGTAAAAACAGTAGAAGTTAGTCCTTTATGTAAAGCAGTTGCAAAAGGAAATGTTGAAGAAGTAAATAAGCTTATTGCAGCTGGTGCGAATGTTAATGCCAAATCTAATGGTATGCAACCTATCCATTATGCAGCAAAATATAATAGAGTAAACCTTATAAAAGTTTTAATAACTGCAGGTTCAGAAATTCATACACCTTGTGATAAAGGATATACCGCTTTAAGACACGCAAAAAAAGCGAAAGCTAACGATGCGGCACAGTTCTTGAAACGTTTTAAAAACAAGAATGTCTAGGAGTAGACAATTATTTGAGTTAGTTAGTCAAGAAAACGCATCTTATTTAAGATGCGTTTTTGTATTTCTTAATAGCTTCTCTAATTTTTTCTATGCGATTTTCGGGATCAGGATGTGAACTCTGAAATTCAGGAACACGATTTGGACCTGCAGCTGCTTTTAGAATTTCCATGACACCTACCATTTCTTCAGGATTATAACCTGCTTTCATCATTAATAATACTCCAAGTTCGTCACTCTCTAATTCGTCACCTCTACCATTTTTTAATAATTGACCTTGCCCAAATTGTTGTGCAAGTCCTCCCATATCAATCGCTGAGCTTCCCATCGCTAATACTTTCCAGAAGTTAGCATTACTAATTCTTTCGTTAGAGTGTTTACCTAGTACATGACCAATTTCGTGACCTAGAACACCAGCAAGTTGATCTTGGTTTTCTAATTTAGAAAATAGTGCGAAAGTAATAAAGATCTGACCTCCTGGTAATGCAAAGGCATTGATGGTATTTTCATCTAATAATAAATGAAATTCATATTTATAAGGAGTGTCCTTTGCGATACTGCTATTAACTAGTTTATTACCAATATCATCTACTAAGGCCTGATAATCATTTCGTGGATGTAAACCTCCATGTTGCTGAGCCATTCCTGGTGCACTCTGTAGACCAATAGCTATTTCTTCTTGAGGCGATAAAGAAATGGCTTGTTTCTTACCTGTATATGGGTTAACTTCTTCTTGACTACATTTTCTTAAGAATGCAAATGCAGCTACTGCTACAAAGATTAAAATTCGAATTTTAATGCTACCTCTTCTCATAATGATTGTATTAGTGGATTCAATTTACAAAAGTTTGACACAAAATTTATTGTAAAGTCATGGCTTTTGTAATAAAAAATCTAAATTTTTAATTTTTTTCAATTATGAAGAACAGCCTAAAAGATTTATTTTTATCGTAATCTTAATAAGATATGAACTATAGTTTTAGAATTATTCCCAATGATGACTTACATCATGTCATACCTTTAGTGTATGAATTAAATGAAGGAAAAGTCAGTAAAGATTTGCTTCAATCTCGATTTAATGAAATGAAAGATCAAAATTATGAATGTGCAGGTATTTTTGATACTGATGAATTAATAGGCGTTACAGGATTATGGTATTGCACACGTCATTATGTTGGTAAGGCAGTAGAATTAGATCATGTTTATATTAAACTAGAATATAGAAGTAAAGGGCTTGGAAAACAATTTATAAATTGGATTAACGAATATGTGAAAAAGAAAGGGTGTAATTCGATGGAGTTAAATACATATGTGCAGAACTTTCCGTCTCACAAATTTTACTATAATGAAGGCTACGAAATTTGGGGCTATCATTTCTTTAAAAATATTTAAATCTTACTTTAAAAAACTGAGTTCAGAATTTGTTTCTATTTCGTAAGGATCTTTATTATACTCAAAAATTCTAGCGTCTAGTTTCCCTTTTAGAGTTAGTTTATAATCTTTTATTTCTATCCAACTACCTTCTCGCAATCCAATTACAGGTTGAGTCTTAAATGCATGGAATTCTTTAATACGTGTTTCACGTGTTTCACCCATATGTGTACTACCAACAATTGGATCTAAATAATGCGGATTTATATTAAAAGGTACTAAGCCCAAAGTTTTAAAACTAGGAGGATATGTAATTGGCATATCATTAGTTGTATTCATGGTTAAACCACAAATATTACTACCAGCACTAGTGCCTAAATATGGGGTGCCATTATTAATAGCATCTTTAATTGCTACTAAAACATCTTTCTTATATAATTGGTTGACTAATACAAACGTATTACCACCACCAACAAAGATACCTTTGGCGTTATTTATTGCATCTTTTGGGTTTTCAAATTGGTGAATACCTTTTACTGATTTTCCAATGGAATTAAAAGCTTTTGCAACATTTTTGGTGTAATCATCGTGTGATATACCTCCTGGTCTTGCATAGGGAATAAAAAGAATGTCTTCAATATTTTTAAAATGAAGCTTAAGTTCTTCTAAAAGATATTCTAAAGGTCCACTTCCATGAAGGGTTGATGTGCTTGCAATTATGACTGATCTCATCTGCTAAATTTTCTTTTTAATGCAAAGAAAGTTAAACTTTTTTAAACTTTAGTTTTTTGTTTTAACAAACATTTACCAAGAGATTGTTATGAGAATTAAAGAATATACCCGAAATTTATTACAATAATTTAAGTATGAAAAAAACTTTACTATTTGTATTCGGTTTATTTACAATAGCTTCCTTCTCACAAGATGTTAAAAGAATAGAGATTAAAGGCTCAGTAATTGTTGCAACTCAAGATAAAGAAGGTGTTACAGTATACAATTCTTCATCTAATAAAGGAACAACAACAGACGAAAATGGCGATTTTGAAATAAAAGTTGGATTAAATGATATTGTAGAATTTGGTGCGCTACAGTTCAAAGACTTTAAAGTAACTATAAATGAAAACGTCATAAAGTCTAAGCAACTAACCGTTATATTAGTTGAGGAAGTTAATAAATTAGATGAAGTTGTAATCTTGCCGTTTGGTCTTACAGGTAATTTAGATGCTGATTTAGAGAATGTAAGAACCTATAATGTAAGTTTAGATGATGTATATTTTGGTTTAGATCATATTAGTGATTTTGAATTTTCTCCAGATTATAAAACAAAGGCAGATAATTTAGCATTTAATGAGTACAATCCTACCATGGGTAATATGCTTAATGTAGTTAATCTAGCAGGGTTTTTGGTAAGTCAGATTGTAGATTTTGATGGAGATAAGGATAATACAACACAAGAAAAAGAAGTTGCTAAAACCCCTTTTAAAAAAGCCTTAGATCAGTATAGTGTAAATTATATGCACTCTAATTTTAATATTCCTCTTAATAAGGTTGATGCATTTATTCATTATGTTGAAAAAGAAGGTATTGATGAAACTTTGTTAGAAAAAGACAAAGAAATGCAGTTTTTAGAACGTATTACGCAGCTTAGTAAATCCTATCTAAAACTTGAGAGTGAAAAAGATTAGTCTTCTATGTTTTTTATGGTCTTTATCTCAACAATGGTTCTTAATGCTCAGCGCAAAGAATTAAAAGGTCAATTGGTTTCTAATGATGAAGTAGAAGGGCTTCACATACTCAATAAAACAGCAACTAAATATACTATTTCTAATGAAGATGGTAGTTTTGTTATACCAGCGAGAGTTTCAGATACAATAGTGATTTCAGGCTTAAAATACCAATTGCAAGAGTATATCATTACCCAATCTATAATGGATATAGGTAGCTTTAATGTCTTGTTAATTGAAAAAATAAATGAGCTAAATGAAGTTATTGTAGGAAAAATATTGACAGGAAGTTTAAAGTCTGATCTTGAAAATTCTGATGCAAAAACAGAGGTTAATTTTTACGATTTAGGTATTCCAGGAAATATAAAAAAACCCCTTACTCAAAATGAGCAGAAACTACACGATGCTGATGGTGGTTCGTGGGGACATGTAGGCCTAGGTTTTGGACTTAATTTTCATAAACTATTAAATAGAATTAGTGGTAGAACAAAAAAACTTAAAGACATTGTAGCTTTAGATGATAGAGATAGATGTATAAATCGACTAAGAATCGATTATGAGTCAATAATTTTTGAAAATGATACCTTAGCAGAGAATTTGAAAAACGAATACTTTTTGTTCTGTCAAGAGGACGAAAGCTTTCTTGGTTTATGTGAAGAAAAAAATGAAATAAAACTCTTAGAATATTTACAGCAAAAACTTAAAGCTTATCAAGAAAATAGGAAATCCTTAACTAAAGATTAACTTTGGAATACTTTTTGGATTTGTTTCAATAAGAACTAAAAATAATATGAAATCATTACCATATATAATCGCTTTTTTAATAGCTCCGTTACTTGTCTCTAACACTATTGAGCACGAGTATTATGTGAGCGTCACGAAGATTGAATATGCTAAGGAGCAACAATCTCTTCAAATTATAACTCAGATTTTTATTAATGACTTTGAAGAATTATTGCGTAAGCGTTATGATGAGGATATTACTTTAAATGAAAAAGATGAGTCAGAAACTGTAGAGAAATACATGAATAGATATTTGTCTGATAAGCTTAAGGTTAATGTCAATGGTGCTTTGGTTGGTTTTAAGTTTATAGGTAAAGAATATAGGGATGACATTACTTATTGCTATTTAGAAATTGAAAACATTTCTGAAGTAAAATCATTAGAGGTTGTTAACAGAACTCTGTTTGATATGTTTCCAGAACAGCAGAACATTGTAAGATTAAAACTACTAGACAGAAATAAGAGTTTTTTATTACTTCCAGATAATGATAAATGCATGTTAAACTTTGATTAAAATCTGTTAAAGACATCCTAAAATTACTACTTTAGGCATCATTTTTTAACAACACTAATTTCTATGAAACATCTTATTCAAAACTTGATCGTTTTTGTAATCGGTTAGATAGATGTTCTACAGGACTTTTAAAAAAAAGCAAAACAATAACTCATGAAAATTTTAAAGTATTTTTTATTCGCTTTTCTATTTGTTTCAGCGAGCACTTATGCTCAAAATGAAATAAAACCTGAGCGTAAACCTGGTCACACTAATCAAAACAAATTCAAACAATTATATGATGAATTTGCAACGCCTAACATGTTTAGAACAGGTTCTGGTGCTCCTGGTCCTGCATACTACCAGCAACAAGCAGATTACAAAATGGATATTGAAATCGATGATGTAAATGCAAAATTGTACGGTAATGAAACGATTACTTACACAAATAATTCGCCAGATGAATTAAAATATCTTTGGGTACAGTTAGATCAAAATATGCGTGCTAAAGATTCTAAAACACCTCTAATTAGTGGTTCTGGTGTATCACCAGCAACATCATCTTCTAGAGCTGTTAGATCTTATTTAAAAGAGCGTTTTGATGGTGGTTTTAATATTGAGCATGTCAAAGATGTAAACGGAAAAGATTTGCCACATATGATTAATCGTACCATGATGCGTGTAGAGTTACCAAATGCTATGAAAACTGGGGATAAGTTTTCATTTAGCATAAAGTGGTGGTATAATATTAATGATCATGTTAAAGATGGTGGACGTTCAGGTTATGAGTATTTTGAAGAAAATGATAACCGTATATATGTTATGGCACAATTCTATCCTCGTATGGCTGTATATAACGATACTGAAGGATGGCAAAATTCGCAATTTTGGGGACGTGATGAGTTTGCGTTACCTTTTGGTGATTTTGACGTAAATATTACTGTTCCTGCTGATCATATTTTAGATGGTACTGGTTACTTAGTAAATAGAGAAGATGTTTTTTCTAAAACTATGATGAAGCGTTATAAGCAGGCTAAAAAGTCTTTTGATGAGCCGGTTATGATTGTAACTCAAGAAGAAGCAGAAAAAACTGAAAAGACTAAAAGTAATAAGAAGAAAACATGGAAGCTATCTGCACAGATGGTGCGTGATTTTGGTTTTGCAACATCTCGAAAATTTATTTGGGATATGATGGCAGTAAAAATTGGAGATAAAGATGTAATGGCGGTTTCAATGTATTCTAAAGAAGGAAATCCATTATGGGAACAGTGGTCTACAAGAACTGTAGCCAGTACATTAAAGTCTTATTCTCGTATGACATTTGATTATCCTTATCATAAAGCAATATCAGTGCATGCACCTATGGGAATGGAATATCCAATGATCTGTTACAATTTTGGTCGTCCTGATAAAGAAGGAAACTATTCTGATAGAACTAAGTACGGAATGATTAGTGTAATTATTCATGAGGTAGGTCATAACTTTTTTCCAATGATTGTAAATAGTGATGAACGCCAATGGACATGGATGGATGAAGGTTTAAATACATTTGTACAATATGTTGCTGAGCAAGATTTTGGAGAATGGAATCCTACAGCACTTTCGGAAGGTCACGATGCTTATCCATCACGACGAGGACCTGCTAAAAATATCGTGAGATATATGGGAGGAAATCAGGATTTTATTGCTCCTATTATGACTAAAGGTTTAAATACGTATCAATTTGGTAGTAATGCTTACAGTAAACCAGCAACAGGACTAAATATGTTGCGAGAAACCATAATGGGTCGAGACCTTTTTGATTACTCTTTTAGAGAATATTCTAATCGTTGGATGTTTAAGCATCCTACACCAGAAGATTTCTTTCGTACAATGGAAGATGCATCTGCAATCGATTTGGATTGGTTTTGGAGAGGCTGGTTCTATACGACTGATTACACAGATATTGGTTTAAAGGAAGTTAAGAAATTTGTAGTTACTGGCACACCAAATGAAAATGGGAAGAAGCTAGCTGAGCGTTACAATAGAGATCCGAATAGTTTGGTTTATTTCGTTGAAGAAGGTGCTGAAGGTTATGATGAAGCGATGAGTAATCCAACATCTATCGAGGATATTCCTACTGTAAAGGAATACATTATGGATAATTTTACTCCCGAAGAGCAGAAGGCTATGAAAAAAGCTCCAAAATATTTTTATCAAGTTACTTTTGATAAGCCTGGTGGATTGGTAATGCCTCTTATCGTAGAATATGAATATGCAGATGGTACAAAAGAGAAAATAACTTATCCAGCCCAGATATGGAGATTTAACGACAAAGAGGTTAGTAGAGCAGTAGCTAGTGATAAAGAAATAGTATCAATTACTGTTGACCCAGATTTGGAAACAGCAGATGTTGATACCTCTAATAATTCTTGGCCAAGAGAAGTTGAAGAGAGTGATTTCGATAAGTTTAAGAATAAAGTAAAGGACTAATTAGTTCTAATAAAAAATATAAAGCCGACTTTAACGAGTTGGCTTTTTTTATTACATAAAGTCGCTCTATATTTGTACTGTGATACAACAAGTAACATTATTATTTATTGGAGGTACTGAAATCGTATTTATACTATTTATAGTAGTCTTAGTTTTTGGTGCTGATAAACTACCTGAAATTGCTAGAGGTTTGGGTAAAGGTATGCGAACTTTAAAAGACGCTACTAATGATATTAAGAATGAGGTTACTAAAAGCGCTAAGGAAAATAATATCATCGATACAGATGTTGCCAAGGATATTCAAGACGAAATCAATAAAGTGAAAGACGATTTAGGTGACTTTACAGGCTCTGTAAAGAGAAAATTATAAAAAGCATTACTATTTTATTCTTCTACTTATTGTTAATCCATCTCTAACAGGTAATAGAACGGTTTCTATCCGCTCATCATTTTTAAGCAAAATATTATAGTCTAGAACGGCTTTTGTAGATTTATCTTTATCATTTAATGGCTCAATAACTTTACCGTGCCACAATACATTATCTGATAGAATAATACCACCAGGATTGAGCTTGTCAATTATCAAATGAAAATAATTACAGTAATTGGGTTTGTCTGCATCAATAAATACTAAATCAAAAGTCTGATTTAATTTTGGAATAATATCTATTGCACTACCAGTATGCTGAGTAATTTGATTTCCATAATCAGATTTTTCAAAATATTTACGCTGAAAATCAACTAATTCCTCATTGATATCAATGGTATGTAATATACCATCAGAAGTTAATCCTTCAGCCAAACAGAGTGTAGAGTAGCCAGTAAATGTTCCTAATTCTAATATAGATCTTGGATTTACCAATTTAGAAATCATACTTAGTACTCTACCTTGGTATGGACCACTGAGCATAATAGGCTGTAATACTTTTTGATATGTTTCTCTAGTGAGTTGCTGTAATAACTTAGGCTCTTGCTCTGAATGAGATACAACATAAGTGTCTAAAGCTTCAGACAAAAAATACATAAATAGAAAATTAAGTAAATGAGAATTTATTCAGCAGACTCCACGACAGCTTCAACGGTTTCTTCTACTCCAGGCTTACCCATAAAATAAAGTACAGCACCTAAGACTATTAAGCCTATTTTTATAGCCCAAGCTACAGTTTCACCCCAATCATAAATCCAATCGGTGAAACGAACAGTTAAACCAACAAAAGGTAATATGATTAATGCAATGCTTATAACTGCTAAGTAGCCTCCAATTTTTCTCATAATATAGTTATTGATTAGAATTTAAATATAGAAATAAATATTTTAAGAGGTGATTCGTGTAATGAGTTTTTGCTTGGCATTATCATCATCACCACACAACCATTGTATCACATTATCTTCCCAAATAGCATCACGTTGTGTTTCTGTAATTATATTTCTTTCAGTTGCTAGATCTAATATTTTTCCAGGATAAGACGATTGTTTTTCACTTTCCATTTCTCCAAGAGGATAAGGGTCATCTAATCCCATTAATACTTGTTTAGAGCCTTGATTTTTAATAAGTAATTCTAAACCACCTGTATCATGCACTAAAGTATCGAAGAATATATTTTTATGACCAACAGCTTGCCTTGGATGGCTTTTATCTTCAAACAAATCTGGTCGTCCATCAAAGCCTTGAATACGTCGACCTAAGTTTATCTGAGCCAATTGTCCACCATGAGCAAAACAAACACGCATATTTTTGTACTTTTCGTAATAACCGTTTAAGGTTAAAAAGTGATAAGCATCCGCACATTGTGCTAACATCCATATGAGGTGAAAACGCCAAGATGTATTTTCCAATTTTATGAATTTTTCACCATCATAAGGGTGAACCTCCACAGCTAGATTATATTTATCTGCGAGTTCAAAAATTGGTTCGTTCTCTTCATCAAAAATACAACGCCATGTCCCAATAGTATCCATATAATGTGTTGGTAAGCATAAGAGCTGAAGTCCTAAGACCTCAACACAACGTTCAATTTCCCAACAAGCTCCTCTAACAAAACCAGGATGTACAACAAAACCACAAGTAAATTTACTTGGATTATTATGCTGAATACGAGCATTAAAATCATTTTGAAAGCGCAAGGCTTGTTTCATCTCTTCGAGACGTAAACCATTTCCGTATAGTTGAGATAAGTTTAAAACAACTGCATGATCAATTTTAAAATGCTCCATCCAAGCTAACTTCTCATCCAAGAAAAAACTAGAATCTGTAATTGGTCTATTCCAATCTTTTTGAAGCATAAATTTTCGGTCTTTATCGACCCAGAAAATTCCTTTATCTTTCATGAATTCAGGAATTTCTTCAGGATAAGGAAGAAGATGTGAGTGACCGTTTATTCTTAGTTTACGTTTACTCATCAATTTGTACTTTTTTAGGTTGTTGCATAAATATGCTTTACTCTTTAGAATCTTTTTTCTCTATGGTATTGTAATATCTATCGAAGATAGCAGGCATATCCGTTTCAATATTGGCCAAAGTAAACTCTTCTTCATATAGTAAATTTGCATCCTCTTCAGAATACCACTGTAATTTGTCTTTTACTCCTTCTGGTCTAGGGTATTCAATTACCAAACCAACTGTATTAGGACCACGTTGAGGTGAATGTGGTATACCAGGAGGTAATAAGAAAATGTCGCCTTCTTTTATGTGAATATCTTTCGGTTTATCATTTTCTATAACTTTTAAAACAATATCACCTTCTACCTGATAGAAAAATTCTGGTGTTTCGTTATAGTGATAATCCTTTCTGCTGTTTGGTCCACCAACAACCATCACAATAAATTCACCATCTTTCCATACCACTTTATTACCAACAGGTGGTTTCAGTAGATGACGGTTTTCTTCTATCCAAGCTTTGAAATTTATAGGAGGAAATAATTTACTCATGATACTTCTGTTTTGTCATTCCTGCGAAAGCAGGAATCTATATTAATTATTGTTTTCATTGTGGGTTCCTGCTTTCGCAGGAATGACAAGTTCTAAAGTTACAAACTTTTTGTGCGACCACCATCAACAGGAAGGTTAATTCCGTTAATGTAAGCTGCACGTTCACTAGCTAAAAATGTAATAGCATCTGCTAACTCTTCAGGTTTAGCAAATCGCTTTGCTGGTACAGCATTTTTCATAGCTTCAGATGTGTCTTCTTCTGATTTGCCAGTTTTTACTGATTTGTTTTTAATGATTTGAGTTAACCGTTCAGTACCAGTAGCTCCAGGAAGTACATTATTTACTGTAATACCAAATTGACCTAATTCATTAGCTAAAGTTTTACTCCAGCTGGCAACAGCCCCACGAATGGTATTACTCACACCTAGACCATCTAAAGGTTGTTTTACCGAAGTAGAAATAACATTAATAATACGACCATAACCTTGTTCTTTCATTTGTGGAACAACAGCCTGAACTAATACATGATTACATTTCAAATGTTGCGTAAAAGCACTTTCAAAGTCTTCAACTTTAGCCGAAAATATTGGTCCACCTGCTGGTCCGCCTGTATTATTGATTAGAACATGAAAACCATGTTGTTTTTTTATATAATTATTGACCTTTTCCATTAGTTCTATTGGATTAGAAAAATCAGCAACTATATAATCGTGATTTCTATGCTGAGGTAATTCAGCAAGGGTCATATTTAATTTATCCTCGTTACGCGCTATTAAAGTTACAATTGCTCCTTCTTCAGCTAAAGCTAAAGCAGTTGCTTTTCCTATACCTGCAGTACTACCACAGACTAAAGCGTATTTATTGTTAAGGTTTAAGTTCATTTATTTTGTGAATTTAAAACTGTTAAGTGTTTTTGTTACATCCTCGATATATTCATTGTATTCTGCTTCAGTAGACGTAAACGTTAAGACATAAGCTATTCTATCTTTTATGGCAAATAATTGGTTAAATTGTAATACTGTACCATTACCAAAATCTGCAGACCAAACAATATTTGCAGCATCTATATCACCTATGCTTACAGGTAGGGCAGTTATCATTTTTGCAGCAGGTATTTTCTTTTTAACTTGGTCTAAGACTAACTCTGTATATTGGTCTAGTGTATAATCTGCACTACTCAACTCTTCAATAGTTAAATTAATACTTTCTCGGTAGAGATCTTCTTTTTGTGATGCTTCCGGGCTGTAAAGCATAAAAGCCACTGTAGGCTTTGGCTTATAGTCACTATAAACCCAATCCGCAGGAAAATTAATTGAGTAGTTATCTTTTTCAAAAGTTTGCCAATCCTCTTGTGCACATAAAGTAGTCGATATAAATAAGAGTAATAGTGTAGTTAATTTAATTTTCATTTTAATTGATTTTTTTAAGATTATTATAATATGCAGAAACAAGATCAGCATAATAATGATTCGTTAATATTTTATACAAACATTCTTAGCTTCAGTAAAAAAGCGTAAGGCTTCAAAACCACCTTCTCGACCAACACCAGAAGCTTTTACTCCACCAAATGGCGTACGCAAATCGCGCATCATCCAAGTATTTACCCAAACAATACCTGCTTGCAGTTGGTTACTTAGTCTCATAGTACGTTTTAAATCATTGGTCCATAATGTGGCTGATAAACCATACTTCACTTTGTTTGCCATTTGTAATACATCTTCTTCAGTATTAAAAGGCATTATAGTAACGACTGGCCCAAAAATTTCTTCTTGGTTTACTCTGCACACATCGTTTGGGACTTCTATTACTGTTGGCTCTAAATAATAGCCATTTTCATAACCAGTTACATTGACTTCATTTCCACCACATAAAACAGTACCATTTTCTTCTTTGGCAATGTTGATATAATCTTTTACTTTTTCAAGATGTGGTTTTGACACTAGTGCTCCAATATTAGTGTCTTTTTCTGAAGGATGACCAACTTTTAATGCTTTTACTTTTTCAACAAAATCAGTCTTAAACTTTTCATAGATTGAAGCCTCAACAAATATGCGACTTCCACATAAGCAAATCTGCCCTTGATTTGCAAATGACGAACGAACTGTTGTATTCAACATATCCTCATAATCACAATCTGCAAAAATAATATTCGGGTTTTTGCCACCTAATTCTAAAGATAGTTTTTTAAATAGTGGAGCGGCTACTTTGGCAATATGTGCTCCAGTTGCTGTGCCTCCTGTAAAGGAAATAGCCTTAATATCTGCATGTTCCACTATGGCTTGACCTGTTGTTGTGCCTAAGCCATGAACAATGTTTAAAACACCTATTGGTAAACCAGCTTCAATACATAGTTCTCCTAATAGAAAAGCGGTCATTGGTGTGACTTCACTAGGTTTAGCAACCACACAATTTCCAGCGGCAAGTGCTGGTGCAATTTTCCATGTGAACAGATAGAGTGGAAGGTTCCATGGCGAAATACAACCTACAACTCCAATGGGTTGACGTAATGTGTAATTAACTGCGTTTTGCCCAACGCTTTCATGACTTTCACTCGCAAATTGTGTTATGGCATTTCCAAAAAATCTAAAGTTACTTGCTGCTCTAGGTATATCGATCGCTTTAGCTAAGGAAATAGGTTTGCCATTATCTAGACTTTCGGCCTCTGCAAACTGTTGTACGTTGGCTTCTAATAACTCTGAAATTTTAATTAGAATACGACTCCGTTCTTCAAAAGTAGTTTGTGACCACAGCTTAAAGGCTGATTTAGCAGCTTTATATGCTTTCGCAATATCTTCTTTTGAAGAGTTAGGTATTTGCCCATAAACATCTCCGCTTGCTGGATTGTAGTTGTCAATCCAGTTATCTTGAATTGGATTAATAAATTTTCCGTTGATGTAGTTTTTAATTTTCATTAAAACATCTAGTTGTATTTGGTTTCTTCTAAAATAGCATCTAAGATAGTTCCGATTCGTTTTAAACTTTTTTCAGCGGCAACTACTCTGTAAAGATAATCATCAATTATGTTTTCGAACTCAATATCATTAAAAATCGCATACTTATTTATTTTAAGAGTAGTGTTTTCTTTCCAATTTAAAGCTCCATATTTGTCTATATCTTTTAATGGATAATGTTTTGATAGATATGGTACCAATTCATTGTCAATTTTTAGTTCTGTACGCTCAAAAGCAACCTTTGAGTCTTTGAGTTGGCTTTGCCAATTATAGAGTAATAGTTTAAGCGCTTTATTTTTTAATAATCTAAGTCTTCCAGACTGGATAAGATCATTGATTGTATTCTCACTTGGTCGAAACTCACCAGGCTCAAGAAATGTGAATAAAAGACTATCTATATTTTGTTTTTTTATGAGTGCTTCTGATTTTCCCATAAGATTCATTATGGAATATCCTGTTTGTTTTGCATTTTCTGTATCGACTATCTTTTGGTCGTACATTTTCTTGTTTTCGGAAAACTCATAATATAAATTTTGTATTATAGAGTTTTCTTCTGATAATTCTTTTCGGTTTTCATTCCAATTATTAATCTGAAGCGCAATAAGAATACCAATAACAACAAGGATAATTTCACCTATGGCGTATTTAAAATACTTGCTTGTTTTGTTTTCCATAAGTAGTGATTTGCGAATATGTCTAAAAAACTTAATCATTAATTTTAGTTTGTAATACAGCAATGCATGTTTTTATACCAGATCGAATATTGCCAATCCTAATATTCTCATTTGGGCTATGTTGATTATTATCCATATTTACCATAGGTACAATAATTGCTGGAATATCTAAAGTCTTAACAGCCGAAATAATTGGAACTGTACCTCCCATTGTTCTTATAGAAATCGGAAGTTCACTAAAGACTTCAGTGAGGCTTTCTCTTAATGTCGTTCCTAAGTTAGAATTTAAATCTGTTCTAAACGCATTAACACCATTGGTTCTTGTAAATTTTACAATTTTTTTGTGTTTAAGACGCTCATCATCTGTAGGGTCTCGATCTAAAACTAAATAACCTAAGCTTTCTATATGGGCTTTTACTTTATCTATCTGTTTTTTATCATCGGTTTCTACAACCAACCTTACATCGATATTTGCCATTGCAATTTTTGGAATAATAGTTTTAGGTTTATCACCTTTCCATGAGGTTTCAATTTGCCTAAGGTTTAATGATGGATATTGTAATGCTTCTTGATAATTATTGCCAACAGATTCAGCCTGAGTGATTCCTAATCTTTTATTAAGTGCCTCTATATCATCAGGAACATTGTTAAGTATTTGCTGTTCCTCGGGAGAGATATTTATTTCTGAATAAAAATCTTTGATGAGAACATTTCCATTCTCATCTTTCATACTAGATAGAATGCGAGACAAAGAAAATACAGGATTTGGTACATAATTTCCGAAATGACCACTATGTTGTGGTAATTTAGCGCCATAAGTTGTAATGGTGCATCTTGCTATACCACGACAGCCAAAAGTAAGTGTTGGTTTATTAGATTCGTGCGCAGGTCCATCCACAATAATCATGGCATCTGCAGCGTAACGTTCTTTATATTTATTTATAGTTGACAAAAATGCATTAGAACCATATTCTTCTTCTGGGTCAAATATTATTTTAATATTGAATTTTGGTTCAACACCTTCTGCCTTCATAAATTTTAAAGCATTAAACAGCATTGTTATTGGTCCTTTGTCATCAGCTGCGGCTCTTGCACAGATTCTCCACTCGTCGTCGATATCTTTGTCAATAACATCCCAATTTAAAGTTTTCCAATTCCCTTTCTCATTTTTATATTTTAAAGCAGGTATAAAAGGATCTTCTTGGTTCCATTTTCTTGGATCTACAGGTTGTCCATCTATATGAAAATAGAATAGTACCGTTTTAAATTCTGGGTTGTATTCTTTCTCTATAAGAAGAAGTGGAAGTGTTGACGATTCTAATAAATTGATTTTAAAACCATGTGTTTTGTAGTTGTTAGCAACCCAATTTATATTTTTAAGCATGAGTTCTTCGTTTTCAGGAAGATTTGGAATACTCACAAATGCTTTATGCTGCTTAACAATGTCTTTTAAATTATCTTGAATTAAGACGTCCCAATTGGTTTGAGATTGTATTAAAAGAGGTATTAATAAAAACGGGAAAAGTAGAGTAAATTTTAGTTTCATTTTAAATAGTTTTCAATAAATTTTACGGAAGAACTTAATCATATCTCTTAATGCTCTAATTCTTTATTAATAAGGCTGATTATATTTTGAGCCTTCTTTATTAAGTCTTCTGTCTCATAATTTGAAATATCACAAAAAGAAGCTCTACGGTTTAATAAATTTAAAAATCGCTTGTTGTTTAGTAATGAGTTATAATCACTTGATGTAATAGGGTTATCTGGCATAATTTGAACATTAATTTGCTTAAATCGTAATCCAGAAGTTGTGTACTGTTTTACTAAATCTTTCCACGATAAGAAATTTTCCAGAATTTCGGAATAAGGTCCAATATAAATTTCTCTATGAGAAATTTCATCTTCAATCATATCGGCAACATCTCCAGGCCATCCTATAAGCATATTCTTTAAGGCTTGGTTTGATATAAGATTGATTTTACCAGAAGTCAATAAAACATTTAGTGAACCTGCTTTATTGTTATATGTCGGTGCCGTTAATGTCTTACTAAATAAACTGTCTAAGTAGGTGGTAGGGTATTTGTTAATTTCATTTAATTTAATTGAGATGATTGTTTTTGATACCTCAATAAAGTCTCTACGAAGTTTATTTAATGCTTGAAACTCATCAATGGCATTTTTATAGTCTTTCGTTAAGTTTTGCAGAATTACTTTTTCTTCATTACGCTGAAGACGATTCTCATTCCAATTATTAATTTGTAATGCTATTAAAATCCCAATAACTACGAGGATGATCTTGCCTATAGCGTATTTAAAGTATTTGCCTGTTTTGTTTTCCATAACGAGGTTTTGACGAATTTTTCGGAAGAATTTAATCATTCATATGTTTTTTAGATAGCATTCTAATTTTGGATATTTGTTCTAATGCTATTTCTGAATAGATTTCACCACTAGACCTATTCTCTCTATAAAACTTTAAAAAGCTTTTAACCGACTGTTTTTCAAAAAACGATTTTGAATCATTTGGTATAGCATACTCACGCCATCTATAATCGTAAAAATCTTCTTGAATTATTGGGTGCCAATCTTTTTTAAAAGACTCTTGCACATCCTTATTTGCTACGTAAACATTATGCACACTTTCATCATAATAGCTTATTAATTCTAATTGTAGTTCTGTATTAGAAATAATATCTATGCCTTTAGATTTTAAAACTTCAAAGGCACTGGATTGCGATTTAAAACGTTCAAACGAAATTATTTTCCCTAGCCAATGGTTTAAACTGTCATTATAATTTCCTACACTTACTTGTTCTAATAATCGCCCTGTTAATTCATTAGATACCCTTAATTTATTTAACTCAATAGATAAAGCAATAGAATCTTTTTTTAAATTCTGATTAATCAGATATAAGATTTCTTGTTCATATGTTCTATTTTTTCTACTTTCATTCCAGTTGTTAATTTGTAGCGCTAATAGAATGCCAATAACAACTAGGATAATTTCGCCAATGGCGTATTTAAAGTATTTAGCAGTTTTTCCTTCTGAAAGAAGTTGTTGTCGTATACGACGAAAAAATTTAATCATTTACTTTCTTTACGTTGAAAGCAAATTAGGTCGATGGTATAGTTGAGGTTGGTTAACTATTTGTATGTAAATATATTATAATGTTAAGGATTCCTGCCTTCGCAGAAACGACAGTTATTGTTTTTTATAAGCCATTACCTTAATCTCTATCACTAAATCTGGATGTGGTAATTGGTGAACAGCTACTGTAGTTCTGGTTGGTCCTGTTGCTTTGTCAAAGAATTCAGCGTAAGCTTTGTTATAATCTGCAAAGTCATTCATATTTACTAAAAAAGAGGTGACATCTACGACGTCTTTTAAGCATGCTCCAACTTTAGCTAAGTTGCCTTCAATATTTTTTAAAACTTCTTGGGTTTGGGTGTAAGCGTTTAGCTTTTTTGTTCCCATTTCGTCAATAATATCAACTCCAGCGATGCTGTTATCTGGTCTTCGTGAACTTGTACCAGAAACGAAAATGAAATCTCCGACTTGTTTAACATGTGGATAGGCTCCTCTTGGTGTAACTATTTTATCGCTCATGAGAATTAATGTAATCCTGCAATTTTATCGTCTTCTAAAATCGCTTCGGTTTCCGTTTTTACTTTATCTAAAATGTCTTTAATGTCATCGTCTGTAGAAATGACTCCATCAGATAACATATTCAAAATGGCTTTGTCTTGCGCTCTTCCTCTTAGCATGGCTTCTTTATAGCCAATATCTTCATTAAAGGTAACCAAACTATATTTTGATGAATAGTCATCAGGAAATTGATTCTCAAGAGCCATTTCAATTTTACGCTTCTCTTGAAAAATTGCTTGGCCAACATGGCTTTTCATTTCATGGAAATTATCGACAGCTAAATCGGCAATGGCATCAGTATCTTTCTTTCTGTTTTTCTCATAAGCCTCAAACGTAGCTTCCCAATTTTCTAAATTTTGGTCGAGTACTTTATCCAATTCTACCACATCTTCAAAGGAAGCATTCATACCTTGTCCATAAAAAGGTACAATAGCATGTGCAGAGTCTCCCATCAGCAACGTATTACCTTTATAATGCCATGGGGAACATTTTACAGTGCCTAATGGTGCGGTTGGGTTGTCGAAGAATTCTTCAACCAGATTGGGCATTAATTCCAACGCATCCGGAAATTCTTTTTTAAAGAACTCAGTAACAATTTCTGGTTTGGTTAGGTTATTAAAATTGTATTTGCCTTCAGCATAACTTAAAAATAGCGTGACTGTAAAACTACCATCTAAATTGGGTAACGCAATCACCATAAAATCACCTCTTGGCCATATATGCAAGGCATTTTTATAGGTTTTGAAACCACCATTTTCAGTAGGAAGTATGCTCAGCTCTTTATAACCATGTGTTAAATAATCTTGCGAAAAACTGAATAAGAATTTACGTTCTAAATAATAACTTCGTCGTAAAGCAGAGCCTGCTCCATCTGTAGCGATAATGCAATCTGCATCTTCAATAAATTCATCTTTAGTTGTATAATCTTGAAATAATGCTGTGGTTTTTTCGAAGTCTACAGATTGACATCTTTTATTAAAATGAATCTTTACATTGTCGTGTTTTTCTGCTTCCGTTAATAGTAAGCCATTGAGTTCACCTCTCGAGATAGAATTGATATACTCATAATCTCTTCCGCTATAATTAGATAAAAACGTATTACCTTCCTTATCATGCAACATTCTCCCATTCATAGGAATGCAGAGTTCTTTTACTTTATCTTCAATGCCAACTAACTTCATCGCTTTATTTCCACGATCAGAAAAGGCTAAATTGATAGATCGACCAGCAGAAATATCTGTTTTACGTAGGTCTGGACGCATTTCGTAAACAGTTACGTTGTAACCACGTTGTCCAAGCCTTAAGGCTAAAAGACTTCCACAGAGACCTGCTCCAATAATTAGTATGTTTTGTTGTTTGTTACTCATTCAAAATAGCTTTCATTTTCTCAACCATTTGATATACATCTTCAAATGAATTATATAAAGGTACAGGTGCACATCGTATTACATCTGGTTCTCTCCAATCACTAATTACTCCGGCTTCTGTTAATTTATCATGTAATGTTTTATCAGCGTTTAGCACCTGTATAGATAGTTGACAACCACGTTCTTCAGGATTTTCTGGAGTAATGATTCTTATAACATCTTCTCCTAGTGCTTTTAATAAAGATTCAAAGTAACCTGTCAGTTTTTTAGACTTTGTTAATAGCTTATCGAAGCCTACGTCATTGAACATATCTAACGAAGCTTTTATGGCAGCCATAGATAAAATAGGTGGATTACTTAATTGCCAACCTTCAGCTCCAGGTAATAGGTCAAACTCATGGCGCATATTAAAGCGTGTTTCTTTGTTATGACTCCACCAACCTGTAAAACGATTGAGGTTTTTATCATAAGCATGTCTTTCGTGTACAAAACAACCAGACAAACTTCCTGGTCCAGAGTTTAAGTATTTATAAGTACACCAAACTGCAAAGTCAGCACCTGAGTTGTGCAAATCTAAATTAACATTCCCTGCTCCATGCGCACAGTCAAAACCTACCATACAACCATGTTTATGCCCAAGTTCTGTAATACGTTTAAAATCGAAAAACTGACCAGTGTAGTAATTTACACCACCAATCATTACCAAAGCAATTTCATTGCCATGAGATTCTAGGATTTCCTCTAAATCTTCATAACGTAGTAATTCTTCTCCTTCTGGAGGTGACCAAAGTATTAAACCTTCTTTATCATCATAACCGTGATGTCTTAATTGAGATTCTACAGCATATTTATCTGAAGGAAAGGCATCACTTTCAATCACAATTTTATAGCGCTCTTTAGTTGGTTTGTAAAACGACGCCATCATAAAATGGAGATTCGCAGTTAGCGAATTCATAGTGACCACTTCAATAGGTTTTGCTCCAACAAGTTTAGCAGAGCTTTGAGTCAAAAACTCATGATAAGGTAACCAAGGGTTTTTAGCTTCAGTATGTCCTTCTACACCAAGATTTGCCCAATCTTTTAGTTCTTGATTTATATAAGCTTTAGTTGATTTTGGTTGTAAACCAAGAGAGTTTCCACATAGGTAAATCAATTCATTTCCGTTTTTATCCTTCGGAATATGAAACTGCTCTCTGTAGCTAGATAATGGGTCTGCAGCGTCTTGTTGTTTTGCGTAATCAAGACCAGATTTAAAGTTGGACAATGTAAATTGTTTTTCGGTTGCTAACAAAAATAAGGATTTAAAGCGACTGTAGAAAGCCTTAAATTCTTATATGGATTTAGTATCTTTAAAGAAAGAATTTAAGTATGGGAAAGACAAAAGAATATAGTAACGGTGAGGTTACAGTGGTTTGGGAGCCTGAAAAATGTATTCATTCTGCAATTTGTGCAAAAGGATTGCCAAGTGTTTTTCAACTTAAAGATAGACCTTGGGTTAAGATTGATGCAGCTGTAACAGATGAGATAGTAAATACTGTAAAAAAATGCCCATCAGGTGCTTTAAGTTTTTATATGAATGCTGAAGATAATTTATCTGAAGAATCATTAGAAACTAAAGTTGAAGTTTTAGAAAATGGACCGCTTTTGGTTTATGGGATTTTAAAAGTGTCGGATAAAAATGGCAATACTGAAACTAAAAATAGAACAACTGCATTTTGTCGTTGTGGAGCTTCAGAGAATAAACCGTATTGTGATGGTGCACATATAAAAGAAGATTTTAGAGGATAAAATAAAGCACCTTAACTTGTGAGATAAAGTGCTTCGATATATATAGGCGCCAAAAGGCGGAAAATGTAAGCTATACCTTTTTAGTCGAAACTAGTATCGTGAAACTTACATTATAGATTACAAAAGTAATGCCAAAAATTAAATTTAGTACTACTCTAGTGTTATTTCAACATCTCCAAAATTTAAATTCCAATTACCACCTTCCATTTTATGGTCTATGGCAATTTTAATTCCGTTAAAGTCTTGATAATTCTCAAATGTGGTAGACATCGATGGTTCCTCTGCATTTCCTTTTCTAAAAATCCATTCTCTAATCATATAATTTTCGTCATAAAAGATGTCATAAGCATCACCAGGTGTATAACCACCTTCATCACCATACAAAATTGTAATCATATCTAATTGTTCCTTGCCAATTGGTGATTTAGCTATTTTGGATTCAGAAATTGTTGCAGATGTATCCCAAACCAATTGAAAAGGTACTAGAAGCCAGAACTTATCATTGGTAAAAGCTCTATCAGTGCCTATATCTGTGCTATCTATTTTATTTCTGGTATATTCTATTGATCCCGTATGATTTTCTAAAACCACGATGTCTTGTTTAGGTTTCCAACTCCATGATCTCCCTTTTCCTTTTATAGTATCTCTATCAACTTTAAAGATGAATTTTACTTCTGATACATTTTTCCAGTTTTCAAAACCATGTGCATTTGCAATTTTTTCAGCAATAGTTAGTTCTTTAAGGTCTTCTCTTATTGATGCTTCTGATTTTTCAGATTTGCAGCCTAATACTAATAGGAAACAAATCAATCCTGTATATAATGACTTCATATTAAAAAGTTGTTTTAAATTACATGCAAAATTAACCAACCATGAAAGAGAACACTAATTATTTTGAAGTAAATAAAGCGACTTGGAATAAGAAAGTAGATATACATGCTAAAAGTGAAATGTATAAAATGGATGCTTTTAAGTCTGGTAGGACCTCTTTGATGTCATATGAATTAAAGGCTTTAGGAGATGTTAATGGAAAATCGTTATTGCATTTGCAATGCCATTTTGGACAAGACACTTTAAGTTGGAGTAGGATGGGAGCGAAGTGCGTTGGTGTAGACTTAAGTGATGAAGGTATAAAGTTAGCAAAGCAATTAAATGGCGAGTTAAAATTAGATGCTGAGTTTGTATGTTGTAATGTTTTGGATACATCCCAACATATTTCTGAAACCTTTGATATTGTGTTTACAAGTTATGGTACTATAGGTTGGTTGCCTGATTTAAAACCATGGGCACAAATGATTTCAGAGCGCCTCAAAGTCGGTGGTACATTTTATATCGTGGAGTTTCATCCTATTATTTGGATGTTTGATTATGTTGATGGTACATCTAAGATGAAGTATCATTATAACAGAAAAGAATTAATTTATGACGAGTACGAAGGGACTTATGCAAATCAATCATCAAAAATGGTAAGTAAAGAGTATGGTTGGAATCATGGTTTAAGTGAAGTTGTAAATTCACTAATTGAAGCAGGATTACAAATAGAATACCTCAATGAATATGATGAAAGTCCTTATGATGTGTTTCCTGACTTAACACAATTAGAAAACGGGATGTATAAGATTAAAGATCAATTGTTCCCAATGCTGTTTGAGATAAAAGCTACTAAGAAGTAATAAAAAAAGCCTGAATTTATTTTCAGGCTTTTTTATTTAATGTTTTTCATCTTCCTTTAACAACTCAGGAAACTTAGCTTTAAAACGATTAAGTCTTGGTATAGAAACTGCCCTAATATATCTTTGATTAGGATTACGTTTTTCAAAATCTTGGTGATAAGCTTCACCTACCCAAAATTTTTGAAATGGATAAACCTCTGCCGCAATTGTAGTATCTAACTTTTCAGCTAAAGCCGCTTTCTTTTCCTCTATTATTTTCTTTTGAGCTTCGTCTTGGTAAAATATTATTGAACGGTATTGAGAACCTCTATCTGGACCTTGCCCATTAACTTGTGTAGGGTTTTGAGAACCAAAATAAACATCTAGTAAAGTAGAGAAACTCACTACTTCTGGATCGTAAATAATTTCTACAGCTTCTGCATGTCCTGTTCTTCCGGTATTACTAGCTTCATAAGTTGGGTTTTCGGTATGTCCGCCAGAATAGCCACTAATAGATTCTTCGACACCTTTCACACTTTCAAAAACGGCTTCAACACACCAAAAACAGCCACTAGCAAAATAAGCTCTTGCTTTACCATTTTTTATAGGCACAACTACTGGGTCTGCATCAATAACAGATTTTTCTTTCTCACTGACTTGTGCCTGATTTTGACAACTAAAAAATAAACTTATACTTAAAATGAATACTAATTTTTTCATGGTAATGATTTTCTTTTTCTCATAGACGAACAAAATTACAATTCCTTAATTCTAATTCTTTTAAAGTTTTATTAAATAAAGTTATGTAGTGAAGATTTATATTATCGGAAAGCTATGAAACAACAGGTATAATCCATTCGCCATTTATATGATAGTAAGCATGTATTAAACTAGGAAAACAAGAGTACGGCATATCATCTGCAATGATAAGCACAGTATCCATTGATTTATTGAAAAAAGGTTTGGACAGTACCATAAAGCCTTTTGGACATATTGAATCTAAAATACGTTCTTTTTCCTGTCTATTTCTCAGCATGGCAATGGATTCAGCTAGTTTTTCAGGGATTAAAGTATAATTATTATTGGTTATTGTTTTGTTGAGATTGACTTGTCTAGAAAGACTGTTTATACTATCGATTTCGAACCGAGACTTTAAGTTTGTGCGCATCATGAAATAGTCTTTATTTAATTCAGGTCTTTCCATTTCTTCATAATCAACTGTTGTATAACTTGGTTCAATTATACAACTACAACTAAATTCACTCAATTCTAATAATTTAGCTACAAATTCATTAGCTACTTTGTTATAAGTGTCTTCTGGAGTAGTCTTAGTTTCAGTTTTACAACTGAAGCAAAATATTAAAAAAATGAATATGGAAAGTTTATTCAAAATAAGCTGTTTAATAATTTAACTGGGAAGAAGGTGTATTATTTTAGATTAAATAAAAAAAAGCCTTTGCGAAAGCAAAGGCTTTTAAAATATATTTTAAGAAGATTATTTACTCAACTTAGCAAATAATTTATTCATTTTTACTTTTTCTTCTTCAGCTAATACGGCATCAACTAAGATACGACCACTATGCTCATCAGTGATTACTTTTTTGCGAGAAGCAATCTCTACTTGAACTTGTGGAGGAATTGTAAAGAAAGAACCACCAGAAGCACCACGCTCTATAGCTACAACTGCTAAACCATTTTTAACGTTGTTTCTAATTCTAAGGTATGCTTTAACTAAACGATCATCGATTTTCTTTTGGAAATCTTCAGATTTACCTAATAATGCTTCTTCTTCTTTTTCAGTTTCCTTTAAGATTTCGTTTAACTCACCTTTTTTATGTTTAAGGTGCGCTTGACGATCTTTTAAACGATCTTTAGTTTCAGAAATCACTTCTTTTTTCTGATCGATCTGAACTTTAAATTCTTTAATGTGCTTTTCAGCTAATTGAATTTCTAGTTCTTGAAATTCAATCTCTTTTGTCAATGAGTTATATTCTCTGTTATTTCTAACATTTTTTTGTTGCTCACTGTATTTTTTGATTAAAGCTTTTGCTTCTTCGATTAAATTCTTTTTTCCTTTAATCTCATCATCAATAATAGCAAGGCTATCATTTAACTTTTCCATTCTAGTGTTAAGCCCTTCAACTTCGTCTTCTAAGTCTCTAACTTCTAAAGGAAGCTCACCTCTGACATTTCTTATTTCGTCTACTCTAGAGTCAATTAATTGTAAATCATATAATGCCCTTAATCGCTCTTCAACAGAAACTTCAGCTTTTTTTGCCATAATTATAAATACTTTACCGGATTTGTATTTGTCTTTGATAAAATGACTGCAAAATTAGTAATTTTTTTTGAGAGATAGTCTACTAAAAACGATTTTGTGAACTGTTCACTTTCATAATGGCCAATATCTGCTAAAACGATTTCATTTTCGGCGCTGAAAAAATCATGATATTTTAAGTCTGCAGTGACCAAAAGATCTGCATTTAAAGCTTTTGCGGCTTGTATTGCGAAACTTCCAGAACCACCTAAAACTGCAATATGCTTTATAGGTTTATTTAAAAGGTTTGAATGTCTAATACATTCTGTATTCATTTTGTCTTTAATAAAATTCAGACAATCTGTTGCTGACATGGATTCTTTAAGTTCACCAATCATTCCCATACCAATGTGTTGGTTTGTGTTTTCTAGTGTGGTAATTTCATAAGCAACTTCTTCATATGGATGTGCTTCAAAAAGTGTTTTTAAAATTTTTGATTCGAGATGCTTTTTAAAAGTAACTGATATGGCTGTTTCATTTTCAGTGTGTAATTCTCCTTTTTTTCCAATTGCAGGATTTGAATTCTCATTGCCTAAATAAGTACCTTCTCCATCAATATTAAAACTACAAGATTCGTAATTACCAAGACTACCAGCACCAGCATTAAATAACTCAGCCCTTAGTTCTGCAGCATTTGTTTTAGGTACATAAGTTTGTAATTTTTTAATTGTGCTAGATTGCGGAATTAAAATTTGCTTATTCTTTAATCCTAATTGATCACAAATAATAGAGTTTACACCCTCAATAGCATTATCTAAAGCCGTATGAATAGAGAAAATAGCAATGTTGTTTTGAATTGCTTTAATTACAACACGCTCCACATAAGTTTTACCTGTTAATTTTTTAAGTCCTTTAAATATAATAGGATGGAAGCTTACAATAAGATTACACTTGTTATTAATTGCTTCATCTACGACAGTTTCAAGCGTATCTAATGTTACTAAAATTCCTGAAACAGGTTGATCTTTGTTTCCGACTAAAAGTCCGACATTGTCAAAATCTTCAGCATAAGCTAATGGTGCTAAGTCGTGTAAGTGATTTATAACATCTTGTACTATCATAAGTGCTTATTTGTTTCAAAAATAATATATTTTAGTGCTCATGAAGTTTATACGCATCATATTATTTCCTATTGTTCCTATATACTATTTAGTCACTTGGTTCCGTAATTGGTTATATGATAAAGGTTTTAATTCTTCTGAGTCTTACGATTTCCCAGTGATATGTGTTGGAAACCTTAGTACAGGTGGAACCGGTAAAACACCAATGATTGAATATTTAATTCGATTATTGAAAGACGAAAAATCTGTTGCGACTCTGAGTAGAGGTTATAAAAGAATAACAGAAGGTTTTGTATTAGCTGATAAAAGTGCAACTGCAGATACTATTGGTGATGAACCTTTTCAATTTTTTAAGAAATTTAAAGACATTAAAGTAGCAGTTGACGGTAATCGTCAAAATGGCATTAAAGAACTTACAGCTACAGACGAACAAACAGAAGTTATTTTATTAGATGATGCATATCAACATAGAAAGGTAATAGCTGGTTTTAATATTCTATTGACAGCATATAATAATTTATATTACAAGGATATTGTTTTACCAACAGGTAATTTAAGAGAACCACGTTCGGGTGCTAAAAGAGCAGATTTAATTGTTGTGACCAAATGCCCTAAAACAATTTCTGAAACTGAAAAGAGCAAGATTAGTTCTAGGTTAAAATTAAACTCAAATCAGCAATTATTTTTTAGTCATATTAATTATTCTGAAAAAGTGATATCAAAGAGTAGTGAATTAGCACTGAATCAACTTTCTAAATTCACTTTAGTAACAGGTATTGCCAATGCAAAGCCTTTGGTTGATTTTCTGAATAAAAGGGGATTAGAATTTGATCATGTTGAATATCCAGACCATTATAGTTTTAAACCAACAGATACTGAAATATTAGAAGGTAAAGGGCTTATTGTAACAACTGAAAAGGACTATGTAAGATTATCATCTAATAATGAAAGTTTAGAGCCTAATTTGTTTTACTTACCAATAGAGATTGAAATAGACAAAAAGAAAGCTTTTGATGAATCAATTAAAGAGTTCGTTGATTAAAAGAAACTAGAGACTACTTCTTTGCCAGATAGAACATCATGTAGTTTATTCTCGAAATCCTCTTGCTTAAATGGTTTTGAAATAATATCATCAAACCCAGCTTCACCAAATTCGTGCATTTTATCTTCAAGAGTTACTGCAGTAAGAGCAAAAATGGTCAATTCCTTATCGAAAGTTCTTATAATTTTAGTTGCTTCTAATCCGCTAATTCCGGGCATATGAATATCCATTAATACCACATTGTAATCAACATTTTTAACTTGTTCTACTGCGGATTCTCCATTATCAACGACATCACAATAAAGCCCCATTTTATTGAGAATCTTTTTAGTAATCATCTGATTGATTTTGTTGTCCTCTACAACTAAAATTTTAACTTCACTTAAATCCAAATCTTCCATCTTATTAGATTGTTTAACTTCTGCTACTTTCGGTTTTTTGGCTTTTTCAGTGTGTTCTAGAGGTAATTCAAAGAAGAACGTAGTGCCTGTACCAAGTTCACTCTTCAAGTAAATTTTACCTTTAAGAATCTGAATCAATCCTTTAACAATAGATAGACCTAGACCAGTACCTCCATACTTTCTGTTAATTTGTACAGAGCCTTGAGAGAAACTCTCAAACATGTGATCTTGCTTCTCTTTTGTAATACCAATACCATTATCTTCAATTTCAAAGCGAAGGTTGTATATATTGTCCTTCTGGTCAATTTTGTACGCTCTTACCCAGATGTCTCCATCTTTTGTGAATTTAATAGCATTACCGAGTAGGTTAATTAAGATTTGGGAAATCTTTAATTGGTCACCAGTATAAGTTTCTGGTAAACTGTCGTCATAATTGAAATGTAACTTTGTATTATTGTCATTTGCTGAGTTACTTAATGCAGAAATTACATTTTCAAGTTTATTTTTAAGGTTGAATTGTTCTGGGTCTAATTCAACTTTGTTAGCTTCAATTTTATTAATCTGAAGAATGTCATTGATGAATGTTAGCAGATAGTCTCCTGAGAATTTTAATGATTTAAGATGCGGTATTTGGTGATCTTTTGGTTTTTCATCTAATAGCATGTTCGTAAGACCAGTAACGGCATATAAAGGAGTTCTAAGCTCGTGAGTTACTGTTGATAAGAAGTTAGCTTTAGTCTTAGATGCTAGTTCTGCTTTTTCCTTTGCCACAATAAGCTCATCATTTTTTTTATGGAGCATATTATTAGTCTTTAACCTTATATTATTATTTTTATAAAGAGATAAAGTTAAAAGAGATAGTATGGTTATTAAAGCAATACTTAATATTGTAGTAATCCTTGTGAAATTACTTTCGGCACTAATTTCATCATTCTGTAACTTTAATTGTTGGTTCTCAGCCTCTTTATATTGATAAATAGATTGACTTGTAACACCAGGCGCTAAGTTTTCTCGCTTTACGTTTAATATAGAATCAGATAGCTTTATATGCTTTTTTACATAGTCGTATGAATTTTTATAATCACCTTGTTTTTCATGTATGTCACTAAGCGTCAAATAAGCTTCATTAATATTTTCTGTAATTTTATAAGATTCTGCAATTGAAAGCCCTTCTTTTGCTTGAGATAGTGCTAATATGTTATTATTTAATGCACTAGATACTTTACCAGTTTGAATAAGAGCACTACTTAGACGACGTCTTTGATCATATTTTTTCGCTATTATAATCGTCTTTTCTAGTTGATTCTTTGCCTCTTCATAGCGATTTTGAGCGATATAAACTTTAGCCTCGTTTAATGTAACTTCAGAAATATATTCCTCTAAGTCCTCCTGTTCAAATAAATTCTTAGCAGAATTAAAATATTCTAATGCACTTTCATACTCTTCTTTAGTACTATGAATAACCCCTTTAATATTGTAAGTAATGGCTAGGTTATCATAATCATTATTTTCACGTTGAATTTGAATAGCATTACTGATGGAAACAGTAGCTTGGTCTTTTTCATCCATTAAAAACTGCACTTTAGCAATTTTTGTATGAATTTTACCCTGGCTCTCTTTGTCATCAATTTTTTCAGCAAAAACTAATGCCTTATTTAAGTTAACTTTGGCATTATAATAATCACCACGATTATTATCTAATTTGGCTTGATTAATACGTTCTTGCAGTCTAACTGCAAGCATGTCTGTATCTTCAACGCTATCTTGTTGCGAGAAAATAAGACTACAAAAACATGCTAAAAAAACAAATATGTAATATTTGATTTGGGACATTTCAGCTCACTTTACTTTTAACAAATATAATTAAATATTCGACAAAAGTGCATTTTTATCCGATAAATTGCAAATTAAATCTAAAATTCTAGAACTATACCCAGTTTCATTATCGTACCAACCCACTATTTTTACCATGTTTCCTATTACAGAAGTCATTTGAGAATCAAAAATACAAGAGTGAGGATTGCCAACAATATCAATCGATACAATTGGGTCTTCGGTATACTCTAGAATTCCTTTTAATTTTGAAGTAGCAGCATTCTTAAAAATTGAATTAACTTCTTCAATAGAAGTTTGTTTTTCAACATTAATAGTAATATCCGTTAAAGAACCATTAGCTACAGGAACTCTTATACCGCATCCACCAATAACGTCTGATAAATCTGTGAAAATCTTAGTTAATGCTTTGGCTGCACCTGTTGTAGTGGGAACTATAGATTGGCCAGCTGCTCTTGCACGTCGTAAGTCGCGATGTGGTTGATCGTGTAAACTTTGATCTGTTGTATACGAATGTATAGTAGTAATATAAGCTTGCTTAATACCAAAATACTCTTTAATTAATGAAATCATTGGCGCAGCATTATTCGTTGTACAAGATGCATTTGATAAAATAGTTTCAGTACCATCTAGAATATTATCATTGACACCAAGAACTATCGTTTTAATATCATCCTCTAATGCAGGAACCGATAGAATGACTTGATTAGCACCATTATCAATGTGATATTGAAGTTCTGACTTTATTTTAAACTTCCCGGTAGACTCAATTACATAATCGGGTTTAGTCGAAGACCAATCTATATCTTTAGGATGTGATAGGTTGTATAAAGGAATTTTTATATCATTTAGAATTATGTGATTCTTATCAAAAGAAATAGCTTCATCTAAAACGCCATGAATACTGTCATACTTCAATAAATGACTTAAGGTCTTTGTGTCTGCTAAATCGTTAATTGCTACAACTCTTATTTGTGGATGTTGAAGCGCTAATCTAAATACACGACGACCAATTCTGCCAAATCCGTTAATGGCAATAGTAATCATTAGTTGATGTGTTTTTGAGCTTTGTAAGAAGATCTTACTAAAGCACTACTTTCAACATGTCTAAATCCTAAATCCAATCCAATAGCTTTATATTCATCAAACTGATCTGGATTGATAAACTGTTTTACAGGTAAGTGTTTTTTACTTGGTTGTAAGTATTGACCAATTGTTACCACATCGACATCATTTGCTCTTAGATCATGTAAAGTTTCTATAACTTCTTCACGTTTTTCACCTAAACCTAACATAATTCCAGACTTGGTTCTACGTTGTCCTTGCTGTTTTAAATATTTTAAAACTCCCATACTACGATCGTACTTGGCTTGTATACGAACTTCACGAGTTAATCTCCTTACAGTTTCTATATTATGAGATACAACCTCAGGAGCTACATCTATAATGCGGTCGATGTGCTTTTCTAAACCTTGAAAATCTGGTATCAGTGTTTCGAGTGTAGTTTCTGGATTCATTCGTCTAACCGCTTTTACAGTTTCTGACCACATAATGCTTCCCATGTCTTTAAGATCATCTCTATCAACACTTGTTAAAACCGCATGTTTAATTTGCATTAATTTTATAGAACGTGCTACTTTTTCAGGTTCGTCCCAATCGACCGTTTCTGGTCGTCCAGTTTTCACACCACAAAATCCACACGAGCGAGTACATACATTACCTAAAATCATAAAAGTTGCTGTGCCTTCTCCCCAACATTCCCCCATGTTTGGACAACTTCCAGAGGTGCAAATTGTATTTAGTTTATATTTATCAACAAGACTTCTAAGTTCAGTATACTTTTTACCAGTAGGCAATTTTACGCGAAGCCATTTTGGCTTACGCTCAGGTAAAATATTTGAAGCAACTTTGGTTTCCATGCATTTTCAATTTCAGATAACAAAGATACGAAGTAAATAATTAAACTGACTTATAATAAAGTGAGATACCAGACACTAAAACCAACCAAAAACAAAATACCTAACCATGATAAAACATGTAGCTTTAAAGTTGGTCTCCATGCTTTAGGAGTATGTTTGCTAGAAATTAATTTATAATTAATAATGGCGTAAAAAGGAGCAGTTATAAAAGAGAGTATTGTTGCAATTTTAATAAGTAATCCCATTTCTGAGGCAAAAACAAAAAAGATAATAAGTGTTCCAAAGGTTAATATTAAAATCCAAAGTAAATAGCCTCTTTTAAATACTTTTTTAGTCAGCAATTCTAAACTTCTAGACATAGCTCTTGGTGATGCATCTAAAGTTGTAATAGTTGTACTAAACATAGCAGTAAATGCTGCAATACCAATTACAATGTATGCCCAGTTCCCTAAACTTTTAGTATATAAATCTACTAACTGATTTGAAAAAACAGCCGCTTTATTGCTGAAGGTTTCACCTGTGTTAAACATCACAAAGTAGCCTAAGCATACGAATGCGATTCCTAAAATTATAGCGCAGATGTAACCAATGTTAAAATCTAGTAAAGCCGTTTTAGGTGTAAATATGCCTTCGTCTTTTTTCTTTTCAATAGCCCAAATAGAATGCCATACTGAAATATCTAATGGTGCAGGCATCCAACCCATAAAGGCAATTAAAAAGGCTATTTCAGTAGTGTTTTCTGGTAATACTTGTGCTAATGAGATAGGGTTTTTAAATTCTGTAAAGGCGAAACAAACAGCTACAAGTGTACTTATAGTCAATGTTATAATGATAAACTTAATGAGTTTATCAAGTGCACTGTATTTACCAAGAAATAGAATTAAGAGACAAACGAATAAGATAATTACTGTCCATATTTCTACACTTGTAATACTTTCATAGCCAAAATTTAGAAAGCTAATATCGCCAAAAAAAGAATGTGCTAGGCCAGCACTAACAATAGTTACAGCGGTTTGAATAGTAAACATGGTGCCTAAACTCAGAATAAAGTAGAAGATTAAAACACCTTTGCCTAATTTATGATAGCCTTCTAATAAACTTTCTCCTGTAGCAGATGCATATCGTGGACCAAATTGAAAGAAAGGATATTTAAATAAATTAACTAGTAGTAGAGCCCATAGTAAGCCTAAACCAAAATCTGCTCCAGCTCTTGTGGATTGTACCAAATGTGATACACCAATTGCTGCACCTGCAAATAATAAACCTGGGCCTAATTTTTTTAATGTTGTAAGCATTATATTTTGGTAATAATTGCAGCAAGTAACTTTTTGGCTCTGAGCAATTTCACCTTTACATTATTAATAGGCTCATTTAATTGTTCAGCTATTTCTTTATAACTTAATTCTTGAAAAAACCTCAAATTAATTACTTCTTGATAATGCGGTTTTAACTTTTTAATATCTCGCAGAAGTTTTGCCAAATTTTGCTCTGTAATAATCTTATGTTCAGGAGTAGGAGAGTCATCAACTATTTCTAAGTAATAGTCGTCATTATCTTTAGATGTATTTCGGATTGACTTCTTTTGTTTTCTTACTAAATCTATATGAATATTTTTAGAAATAGTGATTAACCAAGTTTTAAACTGGTATGATTCTTTGTAAGTATTAATCTTGTCAAAAGCTTTAGAAAATGTCTGAATAGTAATGTCCTCAGCGTCGTTTTCGTTTTGAGTTCGCTTTAGTTGAAATCCATAAATATCATTCCAAAACGTATCTAGTAGAAAATTGAATGCAATTTGATTATTCTCTTTAGCCTTACTAATAGCTTCTTTTACTTCCAATGCTTTGGTTTAGATATAAGATTTGCAATAAAGATACTTAATTGCGAAAGAATTAAAAAGAATTCGAGAATTGGAGCTAAAAAAATAAGGTCAATTTCATTAAGTTTTTTTGCAGTTAGCCCAAAACATAATAATTGAATTATAAAACGTAACGAAATTAGTGCGGTTAACCATTCCCAAGGAAATGATAAAGTGAATAATAGAATTCCTAAAATCCAAAACAACAATTGTGATGTGTAAAATAGACCTAACATAAATTTATGCAAAGGCTTATAAAATTTTGCTGTGCTTACATGTCTGCGTTTTTGTAGAATCCAACTTTTATAAGATGTTTTAGGTACTGAAATCGTAAAACTCTCTTTTGTAAAACAAGTTGAAGTATTCTTATTATCTGCTACTTTATTTACAAATAAGTCATCATCACCAGACTTTAGACTCATATGGTTATTGAAACCAGAATTATTAAAAAATAGTTCTTTTCTATAGGCCATATTCCTACCAACTCCCATGTAAGGTAATCCGAGATTGGCATAAGAAAAATACTGTAAAGCTGTCATTACAGTTTCAAAACGAATAAGTTTATTTAAAAAAGAAAAGCCCTTTTTTGTATAAGCACCATAGCCAAGTACAATAGATTTTTGATTAGAAAAATTGCTGCTGATATGATTTAACCATTTAGTTGAATTTGGTAAACAATCAGCATCAGTAAAAACTAAGAAGTCGTGTTTTGAAGCTTTTATACCTAAAGTCAATGCATATTTTTTATTTCCCCAAAATGTTTCAATAGTTTTTACATCTACCAGTTTTATATTACTATTTTTTTCTGCAAAACCTTTCATGACATCTAGAGTGTCATCCCAAGAGCTGTCATTGACTAAAACGACTTCAAAAGTTGAATAATCTTGATTTAATATAAAAGGAAGATTTTTTTTTAAGTTCTCAGCTTCATTTTTAGCGCAAATGATAATTGAAATTGGAATATTTTTTTTTAAACGTGTTTCGGCGCGTTTAACAGCAAAAGAAAATAAAAAACTGAGGTAATAGATAATTTGAATACTAACAATTGCAATAAATGCAGAAAATAGTATTGTTGAAATATTCATCTAAATTCTATGAATGTTGAGGTTCGTTACAATCCTTATATTCATCTGGTGTTTTTCCACAAAAACCACAAGTTTCCCCTTCTTTATTAAGCATAGGGTTTTGACTTGCACATGTTCCGGCAAATTTACCATCTTTTTTTGCCCAGATTTTTATAGCTATTCCTGCTATGGCTACAGACAATAATCCTAATGTAAGTAGTAGTAATTTCATCTAAATGCTTAAATTTAGCACAAAGGTAATGCTTTTTGCTTTTATTTTATAGCCCTTCTTCAATGTGACTTAACGCACTAATCTTATGTCGTATATCTATTAAACATTTATTACTAACTAATTAATTTATCTATTATGAAAAAATTATTTGCCGAGTTTTTCGGAACATTTTGGCTTGTATTTGGAGGTTGTGGTAGTGCAGTTTTTGCAGCCGGATTTCCAGAATTAGGAATTGGATTTGTAGGAGTGGCATTAGCCTTTGGTCTTACAGTATTAACTATGGCCTATGCAGTTGGACATATTTCTGGAGGTCATTTTAATCCTGCTGTCTCTATTGGTCTTTGGGCTGGTGGAAAATTTGAAGCTAAAGATTTAATTGGCTATATCGTAGCACAGGTAGTTGGTGCTATTGTAGCAGCTGCATTACTATATCTTATTGTTTCTGGTAAAACTGGATTTGAATCTGTAGGTGGTTTCGCTTCTAATGGTTATGATGCTTTATCACCAGATGGTTATAATATGATGTCTGTGATAGTAGCTGAAGTTATTTTAACAGCATTTTTCTTAATTGTTATTTTAGGAAGTACGAATGTTAGAGCTCCTAAAGGTTTTGCTCCAATTGCTATTGGTTTAGCTTTAACTTTAATACATCTTATTAGCATCCCTATTTCTAATACATCTGTAAATCCGGCAAGATCTTTAAGTCAGGCTTTATTTGCTGATGCTGCATATTTATCTCAAGTTTGGGTATTTTGGGTAGCACCTATTGCTGGCGCAATTATTGGTGGAATTATCCATAAAACATTATTCGAGAAAGAATAATTTTTTAAAAATTAAAACAAAAAAAGGAGGCACATTAAATGCGCCTTCTTTTTTATTTATCTAATTAATTCTTTATTCCTCTTTTAAAGAAATCTCAGCTACTTCAGTATCATTTTCATTAGTTTCGTCTCCCTTTGTACCAATTTTAATACTTAAGGCTAAAGCATCTTCCATGTAAGGAATCTGTTTTAATTTACGGTCAGCCTCATCCAAAATACCTAAATTAACCATTCTGTCTTGTAGTTCAGCCCAAATTTGATAATGCTGATCTTTTGGTAATTGCGGTAAAGTAATCACATCAATCATAGATGTTTTTTCTATTGGATTTATATAGGCAACAGTTTTTAAGTTCTTGGCACGTTCATTACCATTGATAACATATTTCTTAGAATCAGGATTATTAAGTTTCATTAACTCTCTAGATAATTCATCTAGCTTAGAATTATTCTTGTCAATATCACTTCTTAAATCATAAATTTCTTCAACAACAATGTTGTTTTCATCATTAAGATTCTGATTCTTTTGGTAAAGCATAAAAGATGTTACTGCAAATAAAACAGCAGCTGCACTTGCAGCAATACTATACCAAGGAGTCTTTGTTTTCTGTACAAGCTGAATCACTTTAGTGTCGTCAGATTCATCTAAAGATTCTAAAATATTTGATAATATATGATTAGGTACATCTATTGCACCTGCTTTAGCAATAATCTCTAGGTTATTCTGAAGCTTCTCATAAGCAGAAGCAGCTTCTGGGTAATTAGAAATGAAATATTCTACCTCTTTAGATTCTTTTAAAGAAGTTTCACCTACTAAATATTTGTTTAGTAAGTTAGAATTTAAAAAGCTATGTAATTTTGTTTCCATATTAAACTATTTTACGGATTATAAACTTTTTTAAGTTCTCTCAACCCTATTTTTAATCTAGATTTAATAGTACCTAATGGAATGTCTAATTCGTCACTCGCTTCTTGTTGCGTCATCCCTTGAAAAAATAGGGCCTCTAATACAATTTGATACTTTTCTTCTAGTCTTCCAATATGCTCTTTTATATCCATTACATCTTGGTTAAAATTG
Organism: Winogradskyella sp. PG-2; assembly: GCF_000828715.1. NCBI lineage: Bacteria > Pseudomonadati > Bacteroidota > Flavobacteriia > Flavobacteriales > Flavobacteriaceae > Winogradskyella > Winogradskyella sp. PG-2. The sequence continues at coordinate 2,280,254 of NZ_AP014583.1, forward strand.
CTTGTTGGTAAGATATATACGTTAGAAGTATCAATTTGGACTTCTTTTTTATAACGATTATTAAAACTTCTTAGTTTGTCTATTGCTGTATTCCTTGCTATACGGAATAACCAGGTAAATAACTTTGCTTTGCTAGAATCGTATTTATGAGCATTTTTCCAAACCTTTATAAAGGTTTCTTGAAGTGCATCTTGAGCAATTTCCTCGTTAATTGTAATTTTTAAAATTACACCATATAGACTATTAGAATAGTTTTCATAAAGTAAATTTAAAGCTCGTTTATCTCCTTCTTTAAGTAAGTCTATAATTTTTCGTTCTGTAGGTGTAATACTCAAAATGTTAAAATATTGTTTTTCTGATACTTAGAACATCCAAAATGGATTTATAATCGTAAATATAATTAAATACACCATATAACTCGATGAACATATATGGTAAGAATAGTTTTTTCTTCAATTAGAATATGATTAATAGCATTATCAAGAATTATTCTTAATTCAAAAGTCGCAATGTGAATTGTGAATTGTGAATTGTGACTTTTGTTTTATATAATATTTACTTCAGTTTCAATAAAGATATTAAAGAGGCGCTTTACAGTTGTTTGGATGAGTTGTGCTAATTTATAAATATCAATGCCATTAGCATTCCCATAGTTAACTAGAACTAAGGCTTGTTTATTATGCACTCCATAATTATTAAAGCGTTTACCTTTAAAACCAGCTTTTTCTATTAACCAACCCGCAGGAACTTTTACTTCTTTATCCGAAATTTTATACGAAGGTACTTCTGGAAAATTTTCTTGTAGTTGTTTGAATTGTTGAGCAGAGATAATTGGGTTTTTAAAAAAACTGCCACTGTTGCCAATATCATTAGGATCTGGTAGTTTACTTTGTCTTATCGCTATTACTGCATTCGAAATGTCTTGAATAGTGGGATTAGTTATGTTTAAAGTTTCGAGTTCTGCTTGAATCGCTCCATAATCCATTCTTAAACTATGATTGTTTTTTGTAAGCTCAAGGTTAACACTTGTAATTATATATTCGCCTTTTAAATCTTGCTTAAAAACGGACTCTCTATATCCAAACTTACAATCAGATTTGGTAAATATTTTTGTAGTTTGAGTTCTAATATGAATCGCTTCGCAACTCACAAAAACATCTTTTAGTTCTACACCATAAGCTCCAATGTTTTGTATTGGTGCTGTACCGATATTTCCGGGAATTAAAGACATATTCTCTATACCTCCATAATTATGGTCTAAACACCAAAGTACAAAGTTGTGCCAATTTTCGCCAGCCATTGCATTAATTGTAACTGTATTTTTAGTTTCATTAACAACTTCGATACCTTTTAAATTAATGTGTAAAACTAAGGCTTCAATATCTTGAGTTAATAACATATTACTACCTCCTCCTAAAATAAATAATGGATGAGAATGTTGCTCTTTTAAAACCCTTTTGAGATTTTCAGTAGAAGTAATATTGCAAAACGATTTAGCTTTAGCTTCAATACCAAAGGTGTTAAATGATTTTAATGAAACGTTTTTTCCTATGGTCATTAGTCTTTATATACCTTAAGAGCTTCTGCTAAAATATTCACAGCTAATCTTAGGCTGTCTTCATTTAATACGTAGGCAATACGAATTTGGTTTAGACCTACACTAGGAGTAGAGTAGAAACCAGCTGCTGGTGCTACCATAACTGTATTGTTTTCATAATCAAAAGATTCTAGTAGCCAACGTGCAAAATCGTCAGAGTTTTTAACAGGTAATTCTGCAATACAATAAAAAGCACCATTGGGTTTTGCTACTTTGACCCCTTTAATTTTTTCTAATTCTTCAATTAGTGTATTTCTACGATTTACATATTCATTTTTTACATCATCAAAGTAACTTTGAGGTGTTTCTAATGCTCCTTCACTTGCTATTTGTGCTAGAGTAGGTGGGCTTAGTCTTGCTTGAGCAAACTTGAGAGCTGTTTTAATAACTTCATTATTTTTAGATACTAAATATCCAATTCTTGCTCCACACATACTATAACGTTTAGAAACCGAATCAATAATAATCGCGTTATCCTCTAAACCAGACTCCTGTAAAATAGAGTAGTGAGTAACTCCATCATAAACAAACTCTCTATATACTTCATCTGCAATTAAGAAAAGATCATGTTTTTTTACAATAGAAGCTAATTTTTGTATTTCTTCCTTAGAGTATAAATAACCTGTTGGGTTTCCTGGATTACAAATTAAAATAGCTTTCGTTTTAGGTGTAATTAATTTTTCAAATTCTTCTATTGGAGGCAATGCAAAGTTGTCTTCAATTTTTGATATTACAGGAATTACATTAACTCCAGAAGCTGTTGAAAAACCATTATAATTAGCATAGAAGGGCTCAGGAATTATAATTTCATCATTTTCATCCATGATGCTTCCAAAAGCAAATAAAAGGGCTTCACTACCTCCAGTGGTTACAATAATATCGTTGTGTGAGACATGGATGTCATTACGTTTATAATACTCAGCAATTTTCATTCTGTAGCTTTCAGAACCTTCAGAGCGAGAATAAGCTATAATATTTAATGAGTTATTTTTAACGGCTTCTAAAGCAACTGTTGGAGTTTTTATATCTGGTTGGCCGATATTTAAATAAAACACTTTTTTTCCTTGTTTTTCAGCTTCTTCTGCGAAAGGCACCAATTTTCGAATTGGTGATTCAGGCATGTTAACACCTTTTTTTGATATCGTTGGCATAAGTTAGTTTTAAAGTGCTAAGTTCTGAAAAATCTTAAAGTTTATTTAAAAATTAACGTTTAAAATATGCGATAAGGTAAAGATTTGTAACTTGATTTTAAATGTATCAATTCTTGAAGTTAGTATTTACTTATATTTTACCGTTTTTTTTACTTTTAAATTTTTGGGTTTTACCAGCTCAAAGTGAGTTTTTATTGGATGATAAGGTGAGCGAAAAAATTCATTTTGAGTTCACGAGTAATTTAATAATAATCCCATTGGAAATTAATAGTGTTGAATTATCGTTTGTTTTAGATACTGGTGTAAACAAGCCGATTTTATTCAATTTACTTGAGAGTGATTTATTGTCTTTAAAAGATACTGAAACGTTCTTTTTACATGGTTTAGGAGGTGATGGGAAAATAGAGGCCTTAAAATCTAGCCATAATGAATTTAAAATTGGTAATGCTATTAATACAGATCAAGACTTGTTTGTAGTTTTTGATAAAACGATAAATTTCACTCCCAGACTTGGGATTTTAGTTCATGGTATTATAGGCTATGATGTGTTTAAGAATTTTGTAGTAGAAATCAATTATAATGCTAAGTACATTAGATTACATAAGCCAGAATATTTTAAGCCTAAAACTTCAAAAAAGTGCAAGACATTACCCTTAAACCTCTATAGAGGTAAAGCTTATATAGATGGTGAAGTTAATATTAATGATGCTGAAAAACATGTAAAATTATTAATAGATACTGGGAGTAGTGATGCTTTATGGTTATTCGAAGATGAGTCAGAGGGTTTCTCACCGAATAAGAGTATGTTTTTTGTGGATTATCTAGGCAAAGGATTGAGTGGCTCGGTTTATGGAAAACGTTCTAAAGTAAATAATTTTGAGCTTGGAGATTTTAATATGGAGAATGTTAATGTCGCATTTCCAGATTCTGTGTCAATTGATTTAACCAAAACATTTAAAGGGCGTAATGGAAGTTTAGGAGGCGATATTTTAAAAAGATTTAATCTTTTTTTTGACTATACAAATGAGAAATTGCACCTAAAAAAAAATAGTTTTTACAAAGCATCTTTTACCTATAATAATAGCGGAATCGTTCTAGAATACAATGGAAATATGTTTGTTGAAGAACAAATAAAATTACCTAATTCTAGTAATTTTACAAATTCTAAACGAATGGATGCTGTACAAATCAATCAATCTTTTAACTACATAATGACATTGAAGCCTGTATATGAAATTGTAGAGATTAGAACATCATCTAATGCATATAAAGCTGGATTAAGAAATGGTGATGTATTGCTTACTATTAATTCTAAAGCTGCTTATAATTATAAACTTCAGGAAATTAGTGAAATACTTCACGGAAAAACTGGAAAAACAATTCGTGTTAAAATAGGTCGTAAAGGAGAAGATATGGTTTTTAAGTTTAAGTTAGATGATGTATTTAAAACAAATGAGCCCTCAAATTGAGAGCTCATTAATTTTATTTAAAAAGTGTTTTGAGTCTATTGCTCAATCATACTTTTTTCTTTTTTTTCTAAAACACTTGTTTTATTAGGATCTATTACTAAACCTTTAATCTTCAATGCCACAGTTGGAGTAACTGCATTAGAATAAACCGTAATTGTTTTTCTAATTGGGTTAACACGTTTTGTATCGTATTTTACTTCAATCTCACCTGTTTCACCTGGCATAATTGGATCTTTTGGTTTCTTAGGTACAGTACAACCACAAGACGATTTTACTCTAGAAATGATTAATGGTGCATCTCCAGTATTTGTAAATTCAAAAACTCTAACACCGTCAGCACCTTTTTCAATTGTGCCATAATCAATAACATTAGTTTTAAATTCAATCTTAGCTACTTTTTCTTGAGCAAAAGAACCAAGGCTAACAAGTCCTACAAATAAGATTACTACTAAATTTTTCATCATTTTATATTTAAATTGATACTATCAAAATTACTCACTTTTTTATTCTCCTCAAAATTAATTAGATGTAATACACTGCATTTAACAGAATTTAGGTTTTTCAGACCATATAAGTGCGCTAATAATTTTTCAAAAAAAGAAATATAAGTACTTTTGTCAGTTACTTAGCAAAAACGATACCAAAAATATGGACATTCCATCTCAATATAATGCATTATCAGTAGAAAATAAGTGGTACGACTATTGGATGAAGCATAATTATTTTCATTCTACGCCAGACGAAAGAGATCCTTATACCGTTGTAATTCCTCCACCAAATGTTACAGGGATTTTGCATATGGGACACATGCTTAATAACACAGTTCAAGATATATTGATTCGTCGTGCGCGATTACTGGGAAAAAATGCTTGCTGGGTTCCTGGTACAGATCATGCATCTATTGCTACTGAAGCAAAAGTTGTTGCTAAATTGAAGACTCAAGGCATTGATAAGAATGATTTATCTCGAGATGAGTTTTTAAAGCATGCTTGGGATTGGACTGAAGAATATGGTGGGGTTATCTTAGAGCAACTAAAGAAGTTAGGCTGTTCTTGTGATTGGGATCGTACCAAGTTTACTATGGATGATGATATGAGTGAAGCTGTCATAAAGACTTTTGTTGATTTATATAACAAAGGTTTAATTTACAGAGGTTATCGAATGGTAAATTGGGATCCGGAAGCTAAAACAACATTATCTGATGAAGAAGTTATCCATGTTGAAAAGCAAGGCTTACTCTATTATTTAGAATACAAAGTTGAAGGTAGCGATGAAAAGCTAACTATAGCTACAACGCGCCCTGAAACAATTTTTGGAGATACTGCTATTTGCATCAATCCAACAGATGAACGTTTTACACATTTAAAAGGTAAGAAAGCAATTGTTCCTATTTGTGGACGTGTCATTCCTATTATCGAAGACGATTATGTAGATATTGAGTTTGGTACAGGTTGTCTTAAAGTAACACCTGCTCATGATGAAAATGATAAAGTATTAGGTGATAAACATAATTTAGAAGTAGTAGATATTTTTAATGAAGATGCTTCATTAAATAGTTTCGGAATGCATTACGAAGGACAAGATCGTTTCATTGTGAGAAAAGCTATTACCAAAGAGTTAGAAGCTGCTAAAATTTTAGTTAAAACTGAAAGTCATATTAATAAAGTAGGAACTTCGGAGCGCACAAAGGCAGTTATAGAACCAAGACTAAGTGACCAATGGTTTCTTAAAATGGAGGATTTGGCTAAACCAGCCCTAGATGCTGTTTTAAAAAATGGTGATGTAAAGCTCTTTCCGAAGAAGTTTGAAAACACCTTTCGTCATTGGATGGAAAATATTCGTGATTGGAATATTTCACGTCAATTGCTTTGGGGACAGCAAATTCCTGCATACTTCTATGGCGATGGAAAAGAAGATTTTGTAGTTGCAGAAACAAATGAAGAAGCTTTAAAGTTAGCCCAAGAGAAAACAAATAATCTTGCTTTAAAGATTGAAGATTTAAAACAGGACTCCGATGCTTTAGATACATGGTTCTCATCATGGTTATGGCCAATGAGTGTTTTTGATGGCATTCGAAATCCAGAAAATGAAGAAATTAAGTATTACTATCCTACAAATGATTTAGTAACTGGTCCAGATATTTTATTCTTTTGGGTAGCGCGAATGATTATTGCTGGCTATGAGTATAAAGATGAAAGACCCTTTGAAAATGTGTACCTCACAGGATTAGTTAGAGATAAGCAAAGACGAAAAATGTCAAAACAATTAGGGAATTCACCTGATGCATTGAAGCTAATTGAAGAATATGGCGCTGATGGTGTAAGAGTGGGACTTTTATTAAGTTCAGCTGCAGGTAATGACTTAATGTTTGACGAAGATCTTTGTCAGCAAGGTAAACAGTTTGCTAATAAAATATGGAACGCCTTTAGATTGATACAAGGTTGGGAGATTGATGAAATAATCAGTCAACCTAATTCTAGTCAAACTGCCTTAGATTGGTATGAGTCTAAATTCCAAAAGACTATTGCTGAAATTGAAGATCATTTTAGTAAATATAGACTAAGTGATGCCCTTATGGCAACTTATAAGTTGATTTGGGATGATTTTGCTTCATGGTTATTAGAGATAATAAAGCCAGCTTATCAAAAACCAATTGATAGGAGAACTTATAATGAAGTCATTAGATTATTTGAAAATAATTTAAAGATTCTTCACCCATTTATGCCATTCTTAACAGAAGAGATTTGGCAATATATAGAAGAGCGTTCACCTGAAGAGGCTTTAATAATTTCAAAATGGCCAGAAACAAAGTCAGTTAATGAAGTTTTAATTTCAGAATTCGATTTTGCATCTGAGGTTATTTCTGGTATTAGAAATATAAGAAAGCAAAAGAATATTGCTTTTAAAGATGCTATTAGTTTTTCAGTTATAAATACTGAAAAGGTTAAATCGACTTTTGATGAAGTAATATCTAAATTGGGTAATCTGAGCGACTTTGATTATGTAACTGAACCAATTGAAGGTGCGTTGACTTATAGAGTAAAGTCTAACGAATACTTTATTCCCATAGAAGGAAGTATTGATGTGGAAGCAGAAATTAAAAAGCTTACAGAAGAATTAAGTTATACTGAAGGTTTTTTGAAATCTGTACAAAAGAAATTATCTAATGAGCGTTTTGTAAATAATGCTCCAGAGCAAGTTGTTGCTTCGGAGAAGAAGAAAGAAGCAGATGCATTGGCTAAGATTGAAACGATAAAAACAAGTTTAGTTAGTTTAGGATCTTAAATATGGATTACTCTCTTCTCGGTGCTGTATTTGCTGGTGTAGTATTGTTAATTACACTAATTCTTAGATTCAAAATCCAAGCATTTATCGCATTATTATTAGCAAGTATACTAGTTGGAATATTATCTGGTATGGAGCCTATGATGATTATAAAAACTATTCAAGAAGGTATGGGTAATACACTTGGATTTGTTGCTGTTGTTGTAGGTTTAGGGGCAATCTTTGGTGCAATCCTAGAGCAATCTGGTGGAGCAGAAGCCTTAGCTGTATTTCTTTTGAATAAGTTTGGGGAGAAAAATTCGTCTTGGGCATTAATGCTTACAGGATTTATTGTTGCCATACCTGTATTTTTTGATGTTGCATTTATCATTTTAGTACCAATGATTTACGCACTTCAGCGTAAAACAGGAAAATCCCTTTTACTATATGGTATTCCATTATTAGCGGGTTTAGCAATTACGCATAGTTTTATACCTCCAACACCAGGTCCAATTGCTGTAGCTGATATTTTAATAGCAGATTTAGGCTGGGTTATTCTTTTTGGATTTTTAGTAGGTATTCCAACAGCTATATTTTGTGGCCCTTTATTCGGAAAATATATTGCAAAAAGAATACATGTAGAAGCTCCAAAACTTAAAGAGAATAAGGAGACTTCTAAACAAGTCCCACCTGTTAGTTCAATAATAGCCATTATTGCAATTCCAATTGTTTTAATTGTTATGAATACATTATTGAATAGTCCATTAGTTGGTGATGATATTGTTTCAAAGTATGTATTAGAATGGATAGGAATGATTGGTCATCCATTTTCGGCCTTAATAATTGCTAATCTAATTGCATGGTATTTACTAGGTATAAGAAAAGGGTTTACAAAAAGTCAACTCTTGGATATTAGTACAAAATCTTTAGCTCCAGCAGGAGTGATTATATTGATTACTGGAGCTGGTGGTGTGTTTAAACAAATTTTGGTAAATACAGGAACTGGTACAATGTTAGCTAATTATTTTGCAGATAAAGGGATAAGTTTGCTCGTATTTGGTTTTCTATCCGCTGTAATTGTTAGAATTTTACAAGGATCTGCTACTGTAGCTATGATAACTGCTGCTGGTTTAACTGCACCTTTATTATTAAGTAATACTTCTGAGCCTGAGAAAGCTTTATTGGTTATAGCAATTGCAGCTGGAGCTAGTATTATGTCTCATGTAAATGATAGTGGATTTTGGTTGGTTGGAAAGTATTTAGGGCTTTCAGAAAAGCAAACATTCCAAAGTTGGACATTAATGACTACTATTTTGGCTCTTTCAGGTTTTTTATCTGCTTTTTTATTATCATTGTTTTTCTAAAAAAAAATCTTACCACTCATTAATCTTATTACTATCTAACTTAATAAAAATAAATAGTAAAATAGTAAAACCCCAAAGGCCTGAGCCTCCATAACTAAAGAAAGGTAAAGGAATTCCAACAGTTGGTATTAAACCCATTACCATACCAGTATTAATTGTAAAATGCACAAATAATATGGAAGCGACTCCATAACCATAAACACGACTGAATTGTGATTTTTGAGATTCCGCCAAGTATAATATTCTAATAATAAGTGTCACGAATAATAGGACTACAAAACTACTTCCCCAAAATCCCCATTCTTCGCCAACTGTACTAAAAATATAGTCGGTTTCTTGTTCTGGTACAAATTTACCTGTGGTTCTTGTGCCTTGCAGAAAGCCTTTTCCAGTCCATCTACCAGAACTAATCGCTTGTTCAGATTGAATGAGGTTATAGGCTTCAGCTTTTTTCATTTTCTGAAGCTTAATTGGATCTTTTTCTAGGCGTAACCAAAGGCTAATTCTATTTTGCTGATGAGTTTTTAAGCCATGATCATAAAACAACTTCACACCATAAGAAAATCCAACAGCTACAATCAATACTATAATATACTCTAGTATTGAAGCACGTTTTTTTTGCCTTATAAAATATATACCTAATAATGCCAATATACTCACTATAGCTGATATAAGAATGCCATATTTTAGAGCAAGCACGGCTAAAATAATTAAAGATAAAGCTACAATTAGATATATTTGTTGAAGTCCTTCACGATAAAAAACAAAGAAAAAAGCAGAATAAACAATTGTACTGCCAGCGTCATTCTGGAGTAATATTAACAAGGCTGGGACAAATATTATTGCAACAACTCGTATTTGGTCCTTTAAGGTTTGCATATTAGTTTGCAAATCACTGATATACTTTGCAACAGCAAGTGCTGTGGCAAATTTTGCAAACTCGCTAGGCTGAATAGTCATACTTCCAATTCCATACCAGGATCGCGCTCCATTTACGTCCTTTCCAAAAACAAATAATCCAATAAGCGATATAATAGCAGCTAAGTAAATAATACTAGCAAAACGCTCATAGAATTTTGCTTCAAAGGATAGAATAAAAACAATTAGTAAAAAAGTTAGACCTAAAAAGATAAGTTGTTTCCCATAAAGTTCTGATGTATCAAAATAGCTGGTTACTTCACCTACGTGAGATGCTGATAATATATTAAGATATCCAAAGGAAACTAACAGTAAGAATAAAATTATAGTTATCCAATCAAATTTAAAGCGTCTTAGGTTTTCTCTTAGCATACCTTAAGACTTAGTTATTTCAGCTTTAGTTTTTAAGCTTTTTTGAAATTCATTTTCCTCAATTGGTACTAAAGACGTTTGTCTATTAATGCCAAATGGTTCTCCAGAATATGGTTTCTCATATTCATGTTTTAATGAATATCGTAATACGAAGTTTTCCATATCAGTGCGTGTAATTTTGCCCTTGAGATATTGCTCAATCATTAGACTTGCCATCCTTCCGGCAAAACGACTTCCAAAGTATCCGTTTTCTACAAAAACTGCAATGGCAATTTTAGGATTGTCTTTTGGGGCAAAAGCAACAAAAATTGAGTGATCTGTTAATTGAGTTTTTACGCTATCAATAATGGCAAAATTTTCGGCAGTACCTGTTTTACCGCATATCTCAATATCTTTTACTTTGAGCATTGATGCAGTTCCTTTATTGTATACATCATACATGCCTTGGACAACAGGTTCGAAATGTTGCTTATCTATAGTTGTGTATTTAGGTATTGTGAAATTTAAAGGAACAGTGTCACCTTCTATATTTTTTATAATATGAGGTGTATAATAATAACCTCTATTTCCAATTGCTGCAGCCATGTTTGCTAACTGAATGGGCGTGGCTAAAACCTCTCCTTGTCCTATAGCATTAGAGATTGTAAATGTTGTATACCACTTGTTTTTACCGTAGTCTCTATCGTAAGTTTCAGCTGAGGGAACTTTTCCAGGTTGTCCAACTGACAAATCATTATTTAAATAATTACCTAAGCCAAAACTTTTAATATGTTTACTCCAGGCATCCATTCCGTCAGACGGTTTATCATATTTATCAATTATTTTTCTGTAAATATTCGCGAAATATGCATTACAAGATTCATAGATTCCAATATTCATATTTACAGGACTTCTATGCACATGGCAACCCATTTTTCTGTTCCCGTATCGATAACCCATTGAACAACTAAATCGATCTTCTGTTTTAACAACACCTTCTTGTAAAGCAATTAATGCATTAAGGGTCTTAAAAGGTGAGCCTGGCGGATACATAGCTTGCAAGCCTCTATCGAATAAAGGTTTTGCTATACTATCTCTATATAGTTTCGAAAAATTCTTAGAGCGATCTCTGCCAACCAATAAATTCGGATTATAAGATGGACCGGATACCATAGCTAAAATTTCACCAGAACTTGGTTCAATAGCAACAATTCCACCACGTTTGTTTTTCATTAATAATTCACCATAAGCTTGAAGCCTAGAATCGATAGTAATTGTAATGTCTTTCCCTGGTTTTGGTAATGTGTCAAAACTTCCTTCTTTAAATGGTCCTATGTTTTTGTTGAAACGATCTTTCTGAATGAACTTTATACCTTTAACTCCTCTAAGTATATTTTCATAGGTTTTTTCAATCCCTTGCTTTCCAATTAAATCTCCTAATTTATAGTAGGGTTGTTTTGTTATAATACCTCGATTTACTTCTCCAATATCACCTAAAACATTAGCTCCGATAGTAGTTTGATACGATCTTAATGAACGTTTTTGAATATAGAATCCTTCATATTTTCGCATTTTTTCTTGCAGTACTGCATAATCATTCTTTGATAACTGTGGTACAAATGGTGAGGGTAATCTTGTAGAGTAATTAGTAGCTCGGTCTAGTTTTTTTATATAATCTTTTTTTGAAATCTTTAATAGCTTACAGAAATCATAAAACTCTGTAGAATCCATAGGTTCAACTTCTCTGGGTATAACCATGACATCATAAGAAGGTTGATTTGCGACTAAAAGTTTTCCGTTTCGATCATATACATAACCACGTTTAGGATAGGTAAACTCTTTTAATATTGCAGTATCTTCAAAAATATTGTAAGAATTACTGCTGTATACTTGAAGATAAAATAATCGCGCTATAAATACGAGACCAACTAATATCACAGATGTTAATAGCAATAATTTTCTCATTTCCGGCTTCTACTAAATAGGATTATGATTAATACATTAAGTATTATACTGAAAATACTGGAAAATAACGTCTTCTTTAATATTAAAAGTATATTCGATATGTTAAAGATTTCGAGAGAAAATAGTACTAAATGATGCAATATAGTTCCGAATGCAATGTATGTTATTAAACTTCCAATTTCGGTATTTGTAAATTTAATACTCTGGTGCTCATACAGCATTCCAAAAGAGGACTTCAATAGAACAGGTCTAGCATGAGCTAAGCAAAGTGAAGCAGTAGCATGAACACCACCCGAATCAGAGAACATATCTACTAGCATACCTAATAAAAAGCTTATTAGTAATAATATTAATCTGTTATCTTTGATAGGAAACAAAAAAATAAATATGATATAGATGTATGGATTGATATAGCCAAGAAAATTAATGTGGTTACATATAATTACTTGTACAAGTAATAAGGCAATAAAACGTGCGCTATGTATAACAGAAACATTATTCATTTGTATTGTTCTCTAATGTTTTTATCTCTGTTCTATCAATATTTTCTATGATATAGACTTTTCCGATACTAGTCATATCATTAAATAATTTCACTTGTATAGTATAAGTATCTCCACTTATATCTGTTACAAAACTTTCAATTATCCCAATATCAATACCTTTAGGAAAGATAGCTGATTGTCCTCCTGTAACTATGGTATCTCCTACTTTAACTGGTGCAAATTTCGAAACATCAATAAGCTGAGTAAACTCTGGAGAATCTCCATTCCAAGTTAAAGAACCTATATGATTACTCGATTTTAGCTTTGCATTTATTTGGCTCTTTTTATTTAAAATAGAAAGTACAGTTGAGTAATTGCTAGAGGTGTTATCGATAATACCAAGGATGCCTTTCGGTGTTATTACACCAAAATCCTCTTTAATACTATCGTTTTCACCTTTATTTAGAGTGAGGTAATTATTAGTGTTTGAATAACTATTTTTATAAACTTCAGCTGTTTTTACTCTATATTTTCCTTTAGAATATCTTGTGTCGAAATAAGAAGAGTCTTTTGTTGAAGTTGAGTTAAGTAATTGTTCTCTTAAAAGTTTATTTTCTTCAGCTAAAATGGTGTTTTCATCTTTTAGATTGAAATACTGACCTAAAGAATTAAAAGTACCATAAACACCACCTGTTAAACTGTTTGCAGAATTTATAAATTTACTTCTATGATAAGAGTGAGATTGAATAGTTAAAGTTAAGGCAATACTAAAGAGCAATAAAAACAACAGAAATGTTTTGTTTCTTATAACAAAATTGAATATTTGCTGCATTATTTATTACTTATTTAATCAATACGCTTTTGTATTTAGATAAGTTTTTTAGCACAATACCTGTACCTCTAACTACGGCTCTTAAAGGATCTTCAGCAATGTAAACTGGTAGATCTGTTTTTTGAGATAAACGCTTATCTAGACCTCTCAACATAGATCCACCACCAGCTAAATAAATGCCAGTATTATATATATCGGCAGCTAACTCTGGAGGTGTTTGAGATAAAGTTTCCATTACAGAATCTTCAACACGTAAGATAGATTTGTCTAAAGCTTTTGCAATTTCTCTAAATGAAATTTGAACTTGCTTTGGTTTACCAGTTAACAAATCACGGCCCTGAACGCTCATATCTTCTGGAGGTAATTCTAAGTCTTCAGTAGCAGCACCAATCTGAATTTTAATTTTTTCAGCTGTGCGATCTCCAACATATAAGTTATGTTGCGTTCGCATGTAATATATAATATCGTTAGTAAATACATCACCCGCTACCTTTACAGATTTGTCGCAAACAATTCCTCCAAGCGCAATAACTGCAATTTCAGTGGTTCCACCACCTATATCAACAATCATATTCCCTTTAGGTTGCATAATGTCTACACCAATACCAATAGCTGCTGCCATTGGTTCATGTATTAAATAAACTTCTTTTCCATTAACACGCTCACAAGATTCCTTTACTGCTCGCATTTCTACTTCAGTAATACCTGAAGGAATACAAACAACCATTCTTAATGCAGGATTGAAAAATTTCTTCTTTAAGGCAGGAATATTTTTTATAAACAAACTTATCATTTGCTCCGAAGCATCAAAATCTGCAATTACACCATCTTTTAATGGACGTATGGTTTTAATGTTTTCATGCGTTTTACCTTGCATCATGTTGGCTTCTTTACCAACTGCAATAATTTTTCCACTGATGCGGTCTCTTGCTACTATTGAAGGATTATCAACTACGACCTTGTCGTTATGAATAATTAGTGTGTTTGCTGTTCCTAAATCAATGGCTATTTCTTCCGTTAGGAAATCAAAAAATCCCATGTGCTATTCTAAATTATTTGGGTTATTCTTGTCTGTTTTTTTAGACTATCTGTAAAAGTAATAAAATATACGTTACTTCTACGTTTATAGATGTTTATTGATTGATTTTTTTTAAGACAATTTTTGTGAGTTACTTAATACATTTAAACTATTCTTCTTTTTGTGTTATTAATGTCTATTTTGGTTTCGAAATTTAATAAGATATAACACTGCAAATCAACTTAATAATATATTTTTCTTATTGTGTTAGTTAGCTAACATTTTTTATGAATAGTGCTTTTTAATTTTATCACGAACAAAAAGCAAACCATAAAAGATGAAACAAAAATTACAATTAAAGACTATGATGAAAGGCATATTTGCCTTATCATTCTTTTTTGTAGGACATCTAGAAATTACAGCAGCAAATGTTGAGTTTACCAGTAATAATCCTACAACAGACGTGTTAACGATTTCGAAATCGGAACCGGTAGTAAAAGATGCTACCAACTCTACAATTTCTAACTGACAGACTTGTGCTGCTGAAGGAGGAGCGATACAAATTGCAGGTACGACAGATACATCAACAACAATATGTGTAGGAGAAGGTACAGCAGATTTAATTGATGTAGAGTTTGTAGATATGAGTGTACTGTCAGGAGACAGTTCCACATGGGTAATTACAGACCAAGCGACAGGTAATATTTTAGGTACACCAGCAGCAGGACCATTTAATTTAGAAGGAGCACCAACAGGTGTTTGTGATATTTGGTATTTACGATATACAGGAGATATCAGATTAGGATCAGCAACGAATGTATCTGATTTATCAGGTTCCTTTGATTTATCGAATGCAATTTCGGTAACCCGAAATGCAGTAAACGGAGGAGCAATACAACTTGCAGGTACGACAGATACATCAACAACAATATGTGTAGGAGAAGGTACAGCAGATTTAATTGATGTAGAGTTTGTAGATATGAGTGTACTGTCAGGTGACAGTTCCACATGGGTAATTACAGACCAAGCGACAGGTAATATCTTAGGTACACCAGCAGCAGGACCATTTAATTTAGAAGGAGCACCAACAGGTGTTTGTGATATTTGGTATTTACGATATACAGGAGATATCGGATTAGGATCAGCAACGAATGTATCTGATTTATCAGGTTGCTTTGATTTATCGAATGCAATTTCGGTAACCCGTCTAACAGGTATGGATTGTGATGCATTAAGTGTAGATGACTTCGAATCCAGTTTCGATTTTAATTTGTATCCAAATCCAGCTAAGGAATTAGTAAATATAGAATTTAACGGAAATGGGAATATAAACCTAGAAGTTCAATTAATAGATATACTTGGGAAGCAAGTTTATAAAAATAATATTTCGACTTAAGATAGTATGACTATTAATGTAAGTCATTTAGAAAGTGGGACTTATTTTATGAATATTACAGACCTAGCGTCTGGAAATAGAATTATTAAAAGAATAATTAAGGACTAGTTAAATAGCAAAGATCTATTGATCTTTCAAAAGAAAAGAGCATCCATATGGATGCTCTTTTTTTATCATAATTATACTGATATTAATGTTTAAAATGACGTGTTCCTGTAAACACCATAGCAACATCATTGTCATTACAATAATTAATGTTTAATTCATCTTTAATAGAACCACCTGGTTGAATGACAGCTGTAATTCCAGCATTATCTGCAATCTCTACACAATCTGGAAAAGGGAAAAATGCATCACTAGCCATAACCGCTCCTTCTAATTCAAAATTAAAAGATTTTGCTTTATGTATTGCTTGGTTTAATGCATCAACACGACTAGTTTGTCCTGTGCCACTTGCACATAATTGTTTGTTTTTAGCCAAAACAATAGTGTTAGATTTTGTATGCTTACAAATTTTTGAAGCAAAAATTAAATCATCTAACTCTTCTGAACTAGCAGTTTTATTAGTTACAGGTTTTAAACCTTCAAGATTGTCAGTAATAGAATTTCTATCTTGAACCAAAACACCGTTTAAACAACTTCTTACGTTAGTTTGTGGCATTTCAATATCTTTTAAAATCAATAGGATTCTATTTTTCTTTCCTTTTAAGGTTTCTAAAGCTTCAGCAGAAAAAGAAGGTGCGATCACAACTTCACAGAATAATTTATGAATCTCTTCGGCAGTAGCAACATCAATTTCAGTATTACTAATCAAAACACCTCCAAAAGCTGAAACAGGATCTCCTGCTAATGCGTCAATATATGCTTGCTTTATAGTATCTCGTTGTGCAAGTCCACATGCGTTGTTATGTTTTAAAACGGCAAATGTTGGAGTGTCGTTTTTAAATTCTAACATTAAGTTTACAGCAGCGTCAACATCTAAAAGGTTATTGTAGCTTAGCTCTTTACCATGTAATTTTGTAAATATATCATCAAAGTTTCCGAAGAAAAACCCTTTTTGATGAGGGTTTTCACCATAACGCAAAACTTTACCATTAGTTTCAGAAATCTTTAATGAAGCAATTTCATTATTTTTGTTGAAATAGTTAAAAATTGCTGAATCATAATGCGAAGACACATTAAATGCTCTTGCAGCAAAATCTTTTCTGTCAGCTTCAGTAGTTTCACCATTTTTAGTTTCGAGTAACTCTAAAAAGTCTGAATAATCCTCAACAGAAGAAACACAAGTAACATCTGAATAATTTTTAGCTGCGGCTCTAATTAGCGAAATACCTCCAATATCAATTTTTTCGATGATATCTTGATTACTTGCACCAGAAGCAACAGTCTTTTCAAAAGGATAGAGATCTACAATAATCAAATCGATCTGAGGAATTTGAAATTCTGCAAGTTCAGCAATATCACCATCATGATTTTGACGATTCAAAATACCACCAAAAACTTTTGGGTGTAAAGTTTTTACACGCCCTCCTAGAATTGAAGGGTAAGATGTCACATCTTCAATTGGTACCACTTCGATTCCTAAGTCTGTTATAAATTTTTCTGTTCCTCCTGTGGAATATATAGTGACATTAAGGTCGTTTAATTTTTTTACAATTGGTGCTAATCCATCTTTACTAAAAACAGAAATTAGTGCTGATGACATGGTTTTGTTGCTCATAATGTTGTGTTGTGTTTTTGATGCTGCAAAAATAAACATAATCGATAGTAAAATATCGAAGATAAAACCAGTTTCTTTAAGTTTTTTGTAACAATGAATTGTTGAAAACGTCTTATCTTTAAATTGCGAAAAAACAAAGAACACATGTTAGTCTATTTAAGGGTATTTAAAGAGAGCTTTTCATTTGCATTAAATGCTCTTAGAAATAACAAATTGAGGACCTTTTTATCGCTATTAGGGGTTACCGTTGGTATCTTCTCAATTATTGCAGTTTTAGCTGCAGTTGATTCTCTAGACAAGAATATTAAAGATAATTTATCTGGCTTAGATAAAAATACAATATACCTAACCAAGTTTTCGTTCGGGCCTTCAGATGTACCGCGATGGAAACGTGATAATTTTCCTCAAACTGATTATGATGATTATGAGTTTGTGAGGAGAAATATTCCAAATATAGAAGAATCTGCTTACGTGATTTTTGGAGGTGCTGAAACTATAAGATATGAAGCAGAGACAATTAGTAATGTCAATATAACACCCATATCACATGGTATATATGTCATTGATGATTTAAAAGTTGAAAAAGGCCGATTTTATTCAGAATTAGAATCAGATACAGGTTCACCTGTTATTGTTATTGGTTCAGAACTGGCCGAGAACTTATTTGCGAAACAAAATCCAATTGGTAAAATAGTAAGAGTTTATGGTAGAAAACTTAGTGTTATTGGAGTGTTGAAAAAATATGGTTCAGGTATAGGAGATTCGCCCGATGGAAAAGGGTTTGTGCCAGCAAACTTTGTGAGACAGTTTAGAAATGGTGGCGTAAATGGATTACCTGGAGCTATAGTTATAAAACCTGAAAAAGGAGTCGATATGGGTGCTTTTGAAAGTGTTTTAAAGCAAAAGTTTAGGGCATACAGAGGTTTAAAAGCAGATGAGGATGATGATTTCTTTGTAAATAAATTAGCAGGACTAGTTTCTTTTGTAGATGCGATTATATCTGTTTTAAATACGATTGGTTGGGTGATAAGTGGATTTTCTCTTCTTGTTGGAGGTTTTGGTATTGCTAACATTATGTTTGTTAGTGTTAAAGAGCGGACAAACCTTATTGGTATTCAAAAATCATTAGGTGCTAAAAATAGATTCATCTTGTTTCAATTTTTATTTGAAGCAGTTCTTCTTGCTGTTGTAGGTGGTTTAGTAGGTTTATTTTTAGTTTGGATTATTGCAATGATTATGAATGGTGTAGTAGAAGATTTCGAATTTGTATTGTCTTTTGGTAATATGTTTTTAGGGTTCTGTTTATCTACATTTATAGGATTAATTTCGGGTGTAATTCCTGCGATTTCAGCTTCAAGGTTAGATCCAGTTGAGGCCATAAGAACAGGAATGTAAAATTCATAATTTTAAGCTAAGTTTTCAATTTAACTTTTTTGGAATCTTTAAAGCCTTATCTTTAAACTCAAGATTCAAAAGGATTCTATGCTATTATACGTTCGCTTACTCAGAGAAAGTTTTTCATTTGCTTTAAATGCACTTCGAAATAATAAACTCAGAACATTTTTATCATTACTTGGTGTAACCGTTGGTATATTTTCAATTATCGCAGTTTTAGCGGCTGTAGATTCTTTAGATAAAACGATTACATCTCAGCTAAGTTCTTTAGATAGTAATACGATGTATTTAGCTAATATGTCTTTTGGACCAACTGATGTTCCACGCTGGAAACGAGAAACTTTTGATGAAATCACTTATAACGAATTCAGGATTTTAAAATCTTCATTAGAAAATGCTGACCATGTTGCGTTCCAAATTTTTGTGCGTCGAGAGAATATAAGATATGAGTCAGAATTGGTTAGTAGTGTAAATACAGTTGTAGTTTCTAGTGAATTTACAGATATTCAGGTTTTAGAATTTGAAAAAGGACGTTTCTATAATGAGTCGGAATCAAATTCTGGAAGAGCGGTTGTTGTTATTGGTTCTGAAATAGCAAAATCTTTATTTGGTGATTTTGACCCTATTGGTAAAAAGGTGCGACTTTATGGTCAAAAATTCACGGTCATAGGTGTTGTTAAAAAAGAGGGTTCAGGTTTATTTGGAGATAGTAATGATGTTTCCATATTTCTACCAGCGAATTTTTTTAGAAATAAATATGGACAGAACAATCCTAACTTTAAAAATATTGTCATTATTAAACCACAGAAAGGGGCAGATATTGAAGGGTTGAAGTCTGAAGTTATTCAAATGATGAGAGGGAGACGAGGCTTAAAGCCCGATGAAATTAATACGTTTTTTATTAGTGTTATCTCTGGACTACAAGATGCCATTGATAGCATCATTAGTAGTATGAATGTAATCGGTTGGATTATAAGTGGCTTTTCGCTTTTGGTTGGTGGTTTTGGTATTGCTAACATTATGTTTGTAAGTGTAAAAGAGCGAACTAATCTTATAGGAATTCAAAAATCTTTAGGTGCTAAGAATAAGTTTATCTTATTTCAATTTTTGTTCGAAGCAGTTATTTTAGCTATAGTTGGTGGTGTTGTAGGCTTATTTTTAGTTTGGATTGGAACAACTATTGGTAGCGGAATGACTGAAGATTTTGAATTTGTATTGTCAATACAAAATATGGCCTTAGGTCTTTTTATTTCTTCAATTATTGGCCTTGTTTCAGGAGTAATTCCCGCGCTTACTGCATCTCGCTTAGATCCAGTGGAAGCTATTAGAACAGGTATTTAGTTTTATTTATTGAATAAGTTGTGCAACTTCTTTACATACAAACTCTAAGAAACGTTCATCTGCTTCTGTAAATGGATCTGGCGTATTAGAATCAATATCTATTTGACCAATATTTTCGCCATTTACAAAAATAGGAATGACAATTTCTGCCTTCACAGTAATACTGCACGCAATGTAATTGTCTTGAGCAGCAACATCTGGAACCACAAAATTCTCATTACTTATTGCAACTTGACCACAAATACCTTTACCAAAAGGAATAATAGTATGATCTGTCGGTTCGCCAACATAAGGGCCTAGTTTTAATTCGTTTTTATCTCCATTTTTAAAGTAGAATCCTACCCAATTGTAATAGGCTACATTTGCTTCAAGTAATTCGCAGATTTTTAACAAACGTTCATCCAAACTAAGAATGTCTTGTGTAACGATTGTTTTTATTTTGGGTTTTAATATATCTAAAGTCATAGTTTTAAAAACTTTTGGCAAAAGTATTTTAAAATCTTCTATTTTAAAATACTGTTTTTATAAATTTAACATCGAACATAATGCGCATTGTTTTTTGAAAACACTTTTGGTTAAATACAAACTAGTAATTCGTTTTATAATAACGTTCTTGTCTGTATATGCTGTATTAACAATAGGGTACTATTTGTATTTGAGTTTGTCTGATGGTTCTAAATTCTATCCAGATTATTTTACCAATTTAGTAGCAAGACAAACCAATACCTTACTGAATGGAGTGGGTTATGATGCGAATGTTATTCCGCATGCAATAGAATCTTCAATGAAAATTATTATTAATGGAAAGTTTGTAGCGCGTGTTATTGAAGGCTGTAATGCTATCAGTGTCATTATTTTGTTTTTGTCTTTTATTATAGCTTTTGCAGGTAAATTTAAATCCACATTATTTTATTGCTTTGCTGGTAGTATTATTATTTATGCTTTTAATTTAATTAGAATATTAATATTGTCTGTAGGCTTATATCATTACCCATGGAGAAGAGAAATTTTGCATACTGTTATTTTTCCAATGCTTATCTATGGAACTGTTTTTTTACTTTGGATGGTTTGGGTTAATCGATTCTCTAAAAACAAAAACATAAGTGAATAAGGCTTTAAAATACATATTACTATTAGTATTATTTTTGGGACTTGTATCTATAAGAGCTTTTGAAGATGTTTTGTTTTATGATCCATATCTTACTTTTTTCGAAAATGATTATTTGTATATGGATAGCCCAAGGCGTGAAATTGCTAAATTGGTTTTTTATACTAGCTTAAGATTTTTCTTAAATACACTTTTGTCTTTAGGAGTATTATTTGTGATATTTAGTGATAAGAGTATAATTAGATTTTCAATTGTAGTATTCAGTATTGCTTATATATTATTAATGATTCTATTCTTATATTTTGTTATAAATCCTAAGCAAGAGGATTACTACTTATTTTTTAATATTAGACGCTTTTTAATTCAACCCATCGGATTAATTTTGTTATTACCAGCCTTTTATTATTATGAGCTTAATCGTTAAGAGTTTTATAATTTAATACACGCTTTTTAATTATTTTGTAAATTTGTCCTGTGAAGTTGCATACAACACATAGAATAGTATCATTTGGATTAGCATTTTTGGTGCTGCTCTCTACACTATCTTTTACTGTAGAGAAGCATTATTGTGGTGATAATTTGGTAGATACAGCAGTTTTTTCGGAAGCAAAAAAATGTGGTGGCATGGATGCAGAAAATACATCCTATGTAAAGAAGCCTTGTTGTAAGGACACTATAGATATTGTTGAAGGCCAAGATGAATTAAATTCTATAGATTTCGAAGATTTAGATCAAATCGAAAAGCTGACCTTAACAGCATATATTTTTATCTATTCTAATTTTTTAGAAAGCTTGCCGAAGCTTATTATTCCTCATAAGGATTATTCACCTCCCAATCTCACCAAGGACATTCAGGTCTTAGATGAGACTTATTTAATTTGATTTATATATAACTTTTCTCGAAGTGAAAGTACATTTTAGTGTACTAATAGTTATACCTACAAATCAAATAAATGAAAATATATATATTAATAATTCTGACTTTCCTGTCAATAGACGTGTTTGCCCAAGAACAGCTTAAAGGGATTGTTTTAGAAACTAGCAGTTCTAAAGAATTGCCTTTGCAAGGAGCCAATGTATATTGGTTGAATTCCACAATTGGTGTTATCACTAATGAAGATGGAACATTTTCCTTACCCTATAAATTCTCTTATAATAAACTAGTTATTAGCTACGTTGGTTTTAAAACGGATACGATTACAGTTACAGAAAGTAAATTTATAAAACATGTGTTAAAAGCTTCTGATGAGTTAGATGCAGTAACAGTAACATCAAGAAAACAAGCGACTTCAAAATCGTATTTAAAAGCGACGAACACGCTTTTTGTGAGCAGTGATGAATTATTAAAAGCAGCTTGTTGTAACCTCTCTGAAAGTTTTGAAACCAATCCTTCAATTGATGTTAATTTTGCCGATGCAGTTTCTGGTACAAAACAGATTAAAATGTTAGGTCTAAATTCTCCTTACATTCTAATTACAACTGAAAATATTCCAGCAATTCGTGGAGCATCTCAAGCTTATGGTTTAACTTTTATTCCTGGTACTTGGGTAGAAAGTATTCAAATTACAAAAGGAAGTGGAAGCGTGGTTAACGGTTTTGAAAGTATAGCAGGTCAGATTAACGCTGAGCTTGTAAAACCTTCAACTGATAACAAGTTATTTGTTAATGCTTATGCAGGTGTTAATGGTAGGCTAGAATTAAATACTCACATTAACCAAAAAGTTTCAGATAAGTGGAGTACAGGCTTATATCTACATGGTAATTTACGAAATCAAAAATTTGATAGAAATAATGACACATTTTTAGATATACCGTTGAAAGAACAAATCAATGTAATGAATCGTTGGCAATATATCAATGGAGAAAAAGGCATTGTTAGCTTTATCAATTTAAGGTACTTAAATGATAATACGCAATCAGGACAAATGGATTTTAATCCAGATTTAGATAAGGGTTCAACTAATCTTTGGGGAAGTGAAATCAATACAGAACGTTTTGAAGTGACTACGAAATTAGGTTATGTAAACCCTGAAATACCTTATCAAAGTTTAGGGTTTCAAACGGCTTTTAGTCACCATAAACAAATATCTTATTTTGGGTTAAACCTATATGATATTAAACATAACAGTTTCTATTCTAATTTGGTATACAATAGTATCATTACAGATTCGCGTCATAACATAAAAACAGGTTTAAGTTTTACTTATGATCACTACGATGAACTTGTAAATACAGATATATACGAACGCACAGAAAACTCAGTTGGTGGTTTTTTTGAGTATGCATATGATGATTTAGACAAACTGACTATGACAGCAGGTGTAAGATTAGATCAGCATAATAGACTTGGCTTTTTTATAACGCCACGTTTACACCTTAGATATACTCTATGGGGAAAATCGGCATTGAGAGCTTCTGTTGGTAGAGGAAAACGAAGTGCTAATATTTTTGCTGAAAACCAAAATTTGTTTTCGAGCTCTCGACAGATTAATATCTCAAATTCTGGAGGGAAAATCTATGGTTTAGACCCAGAAATTGCATGGAATTATGGAGTGAGTTATTTACAAGGGTTTAATTTATTTGAGCGAAAAGCCGACGTTACTTTTGATTTTTATCGTACCGAATTTCAGAATCAAGTTATTGTAGATTGGGAAAATCCTTTTGAAGTAAATTTTTATAATCTTGATGGTGAAAGTTATGCGAATAGTTTTCAGTTAGAATTTAATTATAATCTATTTGATGGTTTTGATATTAGAACCGCGTACAAGTATTACAATATAAAAACAGATTATAATTCTGGTCAGTTAGAAAAGCCTTTAATACCGAAAAATCGAGTATTTGCAAATGCGTCTTATGAAACA
The DNA here is from genome assembly GCF_000828715.1 of Winogradskyella sp. PG-2. Classification (NCBI taxonomy): domain Bacteria; kingdom Pseudomonadati; phylum Bacteroidota; class Flavobacteriia; order Flavobacteriales; family Flavobacteriaceae; genus Winogradskyella; species Winogradskyella sp. PG-2. The sequence continues at coordinate 2,304,489 of NZ_AP014583.1, forward strand.
TCTATAAAGGAAAATGAATCTCAATGGAAGTTTGATGCTACTTATAATTGGTTAGATTCACAGCGTTTTCCTAATACAGATTTAAGTTCTGTTCAATTACGATTACCTGAGTACTCTCCAACTGTTGGGACGTTAAATCTGCAAATAACTAAAGTCTTTTCTTCAAAATTTGAAGTATATTTAGGTGGTGAAAACGTGACAAATGTACGTCAACCAAGTCCAATTGTAAGTGCTGATAATCCTTTTGGATCAAATTTTGATACTAACTTTGTATATGGCCCAATTTTTGGAAATATGTATTATGCAGGATTGCGATATAGAGTTAAATAATGTAAATTTCTGCATAAACAAGAATTCTAATAAATAAAAAAATAAATTTTAGATGAAAAAAGTAATTTTAATAGTTGCATTATTAGTAACCTCAATAACCTTTGCTCAGAACAAGAACGCAAAAGCTTCAATAGAAGTGGATGGTGTTTGTGGCATGTGCAAGGATCGAATAGAAAAAGTAGCGATAAGAACTAAAGGAGTGAAATCTGCAGTATGGAATATTGATACTCACGAGTTAAAACTTATTTACGATGAGCGTAAAACTAGTTTAACTACAATTTCTAAGAATCTAGCTTCAGTGGGACATGATACTAAAGAAATAAAAGCAACAGAAGAACAGTATCAATCTGTTAATCCATGTTGTAAATACCGTGATGAAGATGTGAAGAAAGATCACAAAAATGAGAAAGGAAACGGAAGATAATATTAAAGCCTGAATTTTAGTTCAGGCTTTTTTTTATTAAGTTTTAAAAAGAATTTTATTATTGAAGTTAATCTAATACCTTCAAAATACTATCACAACTCTTAATACCTTGTATTGTCGCATCACGTTTTATATTTAAAGAACCACGAGCACTTTGCATAATATTTTTCAGTAATTTTTCATCTTTAAATGGGGATTTACCTTCAGATATTAAATCGTAATCTGTATGATGTATAAAGTAATTTCCTAAATAATCTCTGTTTATTATTTCTTGCCTTTCATAGGCTTTGAGAATAGTTTTATAATCTGAGTAATGCTTTAGAATGGTAGTTTTAAGTTCAAAGTCATTCATTAATTTTAAATCACCAGAATTTACGAGAGTTTGATGTGTGTAATCTTTTGGTGTGAAGTTGGTGAGGTTGGCAACAGCATAAACACCTCTTAATCGTACGTTTTTATTTGGCACATCTTTACCTAAAACTGAAATGACATCCTCAGCTTGTTCTATTTTAGAATTTATTTTTGTGAGATTAGCTGCTAATTGTACTTTGTCATCTTTAATATCTAGCTTAAGATTATGAATGTATTGTTCCTTTTGAGTTTTACTAGCTCTATCTTCTCCCCATTCATTCATCCCAAAGGCTAATGATATACCAATAATTACAATAAGTATTTCACCTAAAGCGTAGGTGAGTTTCTTTTTCATGTTTAATTGTAGTCTGTTGATTTCCTCTAAATTAATAAAAATAAAACGAGCAAAAATAAAAGCCTTTGATTTTCATCAAAGACTTTCGTTGTATATACGTATGAGTGAGATAACTCATCTGTAGCAATTTGCTACTACATCATACCTGGCATTCCGCCTCCACCCATTGGTGGCATAGCAGGTGCATCTTCTTTAATGTCTACTAAAGCACACTCAGTTGTTAAGATCATACCAGCAACAGAGGCAGCATTTTCTAATGCAATACGTGTTACTTTTTTAGGATCTATGATACCAGCTTTAAGCATATCTACATAAGTTTCTGACTTAGCATCGTAACCGAAATCTTTCTTACCTTCTAATACTTTATTGATGACAACAGAACCTTCACCACCAGCATTTTCTACAATGGTTCTAAGAGGAGATTCAATCGCTTTATTCACAATTTGGACACCTGTAGTTTCATCTAAATTATCTGTTGTGATTTTTTCTAAAGTCTTTTTAGCTCTAACTAAAGCAACTCCACCACCAGCAACGATACCTTCTTCTACTGCAGCTCTTGTTGCATGTAAAGCATCATCAACACGATCTTTCTTTTCTTTCATTTCAACTTCAGAAGCAGCACCAACATATAATACAGCAACACCTCCAGCTAATTTAGCTAAACGCTCTTGTAGTTTTTCTCTATCGTAGTCAGAAGTTGTTGTTTCTATCTGTGCTTTAATTTGGTTCACTCTACCTTTGATGTCTGAAGAATTTCCGTTACCATTAACAATTGTCGTGTTGTCTTTGTCAATCATTACAGATTCAGCAGTACCCAACATAGTTAAGTCAGCATTTTCTAGAGAAAATCCTCTTTCTTCAGAAATTACAACACCACCAGTTAAAATGGCAATGTCTTCTAACATCGCTTTACGTCTGTCTCCAAAACCAGGCGCTTTAACAGCAGCAATTTTCAATCCACCACGTAATTTATTAACGACTAAAGTAGCTAATGCTTGTCCTTCAACATCTTCAGCGATGATTAATAGAGGACGACCAGATTGTGCTACTGGTTCTAATATTGGAAGAATCTCTTGTAAGTTAGAAATCTTCTTATCGAATAATAAGATATATGGATTTTCTAAATCTGCAATCATCTTGTCAGAATCCGTAACAAAATAAGGTGATAAATAACCACGATCAAACTGCATACCTTCTACAACGTCTACGTAAGTATCTGTTCCTTTTGCTTCTTCAACTGTTATAACTCCTTCTTTACCAACTTTTCCAAATGCTTTAGCTATTAATTCACCAATTGTGTTGTCATTGTTTGCAGAAATTGAAGCTACTTGTTCAATCTTCTCTGAAGAATTGCCTACTTTTTTAGCTTGTTTTTCTAAGTCAGAGGTAATAGTTTCAACAGCTTTATCAATACCACGTTTTAAATCCATTGGATTTGCACCAGCAGCAACATTTTTAAGCCCTTCTTTTACTATAGCTTGAGCTAAAACAGTTGCGGTAGTTGTTCCGTCACCAGCTAAATCGTTGGTTTTAGAAGCTACTTCTTTTACCATTTGCGCTCCCATGTTCTCTAGTTCGTTCTCTAGCTCAATTTCTTTTGCTACAGAAACTCCATCTTTAGTGACTTGTGGACCACCAAATGATTTTCCAATAATTACATTACGACCCTTTGGTCCTAAAGTTACTTTTACTGCGTTCGCTAGAGCATCAACACCACGTTTTAGGCCGTCACGTGCTTCAATATCAAATTTTATATCTTTTGCCATTTTCTTTTAATTTTTGAATAGGTTTTATTATATAGTTTTAAATAATCGCTAAGATGTCGCTCTCACGCATCATTAAATAGTCTTTTCCTTCTAACTTAAGTTCTGTACCTCCATACTTTCCATAAAGTACAGTATCACCAACTTTCACAGTTAAAGGTTCATCTTTTTTTCCGTTGCCAATAGCAACAACAGTTCCCTTTTGCGGTTTTTCTTTTGCATTGTCAGGTATAATAATACCAGAAGCCGTAGTTGTTTCAGCTTCTTTTGGTTCAACAAGAACTCTATCTGCTAAAGGTTTAATGTTTAAAGCCATTTGTAATATGTTTTTAATTGTTTGATTTATAATTTACGCTTTTGCGTAGTTCGAAAATTATGCCAATAAATTAAGACTGACAAAGTTTCAGATTATCTGTTGGGTATTAGAAACAAAAAAGCCAACTTTATAGAGTTGGCTTAATTCTTTTATTGTAATACTAAGGTATTAGTTACCATCGGTTGTTCCATCTGTTGTAGCAGCATCATCAGTAGCTGCTGGAGGAATTGTCGTTGGGATTTCAGTTGCTTCGTCTGTATCTAAAGCTTTAGATTCGGTAACCACGCCAGAATCAATAGTTAGGTTAGAAGCTAAAATAAGAATGATTAAAGCCGTTGCTAAAAACCATGTACTCTTATCTAAGAAGTCACTAGTTTGCTTTACACCACCAACTTGTTGTGTGCCTCCACCACCAAATGATGACGATAAACCTCCTCCTTTTGGATTCTGTACCATAATTACTACAACGAGTAAAAACGCTACGATTACGATAAGTATTAAAAATATTGTAAATGCACTCATTTTATAAAGTATTATTGTCTTTTAATTCTTGGATCAATTTTATTTGGTCTGCAAAGAAACTACTTTTTTCTGGATATTTCAAACTTAAAATTTTATAAGATTGAATGGCTTTATCATAGTTTTTTTGCTCTAAGTATATACGTGCCAAAGTTTCAGTCATTATACTATCTGATACATCATCGTCATTATTGACGAGTATTGGCTTTGGTGAATTACCTTTAATTGGTTTTATTTTTGGATTATCACCTATAAACTTATCTATTATGGCAAGTTTATCTTCAAGAGGTGAAGTTGTATTACTTATTGAAATTTCAGTTTCGACTTCATCTTCATTTCTTACAATTGGTTTAAAACTTGTAATTTTTAACCATTCTGAGAATGAGTGACTTTCGGATTTATCAAATTCTAAAGGAGATCCGATTTTAAGTTGCTTCTCTGTAGTGATATTTTTTACATCAACTGCAATGATAGAATCTTCAATCCTTGGGCATTTTGATTTAGGAATTGCATTATCTTTTGCTTTAAATAAATTGGGGTCTAAAACACCTTCTGTAGCTTTTATTTGTTCCTTTAAAGCATCATCAATCATAACGCTTTTATCAATTGAAATATCATCAACAGCGTTAACTTCTATAGATTTGATGTGTTCAGAATTCTGTTTAATTTGTTCAGAAATTTCATTCTGATTAAAAATTTTTGAAGTAATATAATCAAACAAGACACTACGATCTGCAGTATGAGCAGCAGTAATTTTTAAGGCATTATTATACTTGTAGCTTTCTTTTTGTTTAAGACCTTTAAGGTATAATGCTTTTAAAGGTTGAAAATAGGGATATTCTTTAATTTGAGTAGATAATGCATCTACTTGAGATGCTGTAACAGCTTCTGGATGTTGTAATAGGTATGTGAGTTCTTGAAGCTGCATAGTTTACCAATTCGCTAATGAAGCATTGAAAATATCTTGTGTTAAACGCTCAAAAATAACCTCAAAAGCTTCGTCTTTTGTCCCTCCAATTAATTGGGCTTCTGCAGGGTAATCAAAGAAGAAAGAAAAAGGTTTTTCAAAATCTTTTTCTTCGTCTTTAGTATTAATATACCTTACATTTACTCTAATAGTTAATCTATTTTGTGCAGCTGTATTCTGAGCAGTGGCAGTCATAGGTGCAATTCTGTATTCAGTAATTTCACCCTCAAATATTAAGTCAGCACCAGTAGTAACTAAATTTAAACTGGTTTGGTTTACAATTAAATCTTGTAAAGCATTTGTAAAATCAATATCTAGACCTGGCTCAACTAAATCTGCATTATTCTGAAAGAAATTCACCTGATACGTTTTAGCATCTCCTGTATCTGCACCTGTGAAAGAATATGGGCCACAACTAATCATTGTAATGCAAATTGAAAAAAGTACGATATATTTTAATGCTTTCATTTAATAAGTATTAGGGCGTTTCATAGTAATAAACGCATAAATTTTGCCTCCTTCTATAGTAAATGAAGTCGTAATTAGTCTATAACCTTTATAGTGTTTTTCATTAATTAAATCCTCTGCTTCTTTACGAATTGCTTCAGAACTATTTGGACCAAAGGTCATTCTTAATCTAAAAATTTCTACTGCTTTCATTAATTGTTATTCTAAATAGAAAGATAAAAATCAACTTTAACTAAACTCTAAAATGAATAGTTTCTTATTATTGATTTCATAATCTTTTCTTAAAGATCAAATTGTTTTATTTTCCGATATAACGTACGCTCACTAATACCAAGTTCAGCTGCGGCTAACTTACGTTTTCCACTATGACGCTCTAAAGATTTTTTTATCAACTCTAGTTCTTTATCATGTAAAGATAGGGTTTCTTCTTCTTCAATTTCTTCAGCAAAATGATATTTATCCTCTACATCAGAAGATACTAATGTTTCACTTACCTCTCTGTGTTCAGGAATGGATAATACTTCTAGATTTTCTACAGTGGTGTCAAAATTATCTGTTTTGTCTTCACCGTAGATTTTCTGAATTAAGTTTTCGTTATCTTTTTGAACATCAGAAATATTACCATGCTTCATAAGTTCCATGGTGAGTTTCTTAAGGTCGTTTAAGTCACTTTTCATGTCAAATAACACCTTGTATAAAATCTCACGCTCACTACTAAAGTCTCCTTCTGATTTAGAATTATTAATCACAGCCGGAAGATTACTTCCTGTACTTGGTAAATAATTTTGAAGTGTTAAAGCATTTATTGTCCGCGTTTGTTCTAAAACAGAAACTTGTTCCGCTACATTTCTTAACTGACGAATATTACCATTCCAACGATATTTTAAAAGCGATTGTATGGCATCGTCAGTAAGTTTTACCGTTGGCATTTTATATTTTAATGCAAAGTCACTCGCAAATTTTCTAAATAATAAATGAATGTCATCTTTACGTTCTCTTAAAGCTGGGAGGTTAATATCTATAGTACTTAATCTATAATAAAGATCTTCTCTAAACTTTTCTTTCTTAATAGCCTCAAACATATTAACGTTTGTTGCAGCAACAATTCTTACATCTGTTTTTTGAACTTTACTTGAGCCTACTTTTATGAACTCCCCATTTTCTAAAACTCGTAATAAACGGACTTGAGTTGTTAATGGTAGTTCACCAACTTCATCTAAAAATATGGTACCTCCATCTGCAACTTCAAAATAACCAGAGCGTGTAGATGTTGCTCCTGTAAAAGCGCCTTTTTCGTGTCCGAAAAGTTCACTGTCAATGGTACCCTCTGGTATTGCTCCACAGTTTACGGCAATATATTTGCCATGCTTTCTATGTGAAAGCTGATGTATAATTTTAGGAACACTCTCTTTACCAACACCACTTTCTCCAGTCACTAAAACTGAAATATCAGTAGGAGCGACCTGAATCGCTTTTTCTATAGCACGATTAAGCTTAGGATCATTTCCTATAATGCCGAAGCGTTGTTTTATGGCTTGTACTGATTCCATGTTTAATTAACGTAGTTAAATCTTTCGTTTATTTCAAACATTAAATCAGGACCGAAATCATAAGCAATATCTCTACTCATAATTCTCCCTACAGTATTATACTCTAAATCGAAAGAAAAAGATTCACCGTTAAAAGTTGCTGCATTCCAATTATTAGTAGATAAGAATTGAGCTACTAATGGTCCTATTTCATCAGAATAATCATCTGCTAAAAACTGTAATAGATAATTATCTTCGTAAACTACTTTTAATGGACTACTACTATCATCAAATTGATAAGTCGTATTACTTTGTATTTCTCCTGTTGTGATACTGCCGTTAATGTTACCATTAGCAGTGTAAGTTAATATTTCTGTTTGTATAGAAAATGTACCATCAAAAGATTCTTTTTTTACAACTCTATTAGAATCATCTAAAGTAAAAACTGTAGATATACTCGACCCGACTTCAGTTCTCGTAATCGTATTACCATCATATGTAAAATTATAGGTGTAATCATCCTCGTCGTCTTCAAAATAATCGTAAGTAATTTGATTGATATTTTCTGAGGTATAAGTTATGTTGTATTCATTGGTGGTTACACCTTCTGAATTTACTGAAATATTACTTGTTATTTGCCCAGATCCATTACGAGAATAACTTTGATTTTCAGTTTCAAAAGGACTGTTTTCAACTGATACGCCAACTGTGCTATTTGATACTTTGTCATTATTAACATTGATATTCGAATTAGTAACGGTGCGAATTGGAATTCCAAAAAAACTAAATGAAATGTCAGTGTCTAACTCATATAAAGAAAGCGTTAAATCTGTACTTTCACTTCCGTCACCACCATCATCGCCACCATCTTGTCCATCATCTTGACCAGTTAAATCTGGATCTAAGGCTTCATTTTCACAAGCCGTAATTAGTGATAACGTTAAAAGGATTAAAATTAATTTCTTCATTATTATTTTGATTAATTATTGATTGAATAGTCGATAGCTTTACCAATGAGTGTTGCACTTGTGCAATCTGTTACATGTACATTGACAAAGTCACCAACTTTATAGTGCTCTTTTGGAAAAACAGCAACAGTATTATCCGAAGTTCTTCCAGACCATTGTTCATCTGATTTTTTAGAAGTCTTTTCTATTAATATTTCAACAGTTTTATTAAGGTGCTGACGTGTTCTAATTTCGCTATGCTTGCGTTCTAAATTAACAATTTCTGTTAAGCGGCGTTTTTTAGTCGCTTCAGGTACATCGTCTTCCATTTTACGGCCAGCCATTGTTCCTGGTCGCTCAGAATAAGTGAACATATAACCAAAGTTATACTTTACATACTCCATTAAGCTTAAGGTGTCTTGATGATCTTCTTCTGTTTCAGTTGGGAAACCAGCAATTAAATCTACACTAATAGAACAGTCTGGAATGATACGTTTAATATTATCGATAAGTTCAAAATATTCTTCACGCGTATGTAAGCGGTTCATTTCTTTTAAAATACGATCACTACCACTTTGTACTGGTAAATGAATATGCTTACAGATGTTGTCGTATTTTGCCATCGTTTCAATAACATCCAATGTAAAATCTTGAGGGTTAGATGTAGAAAAACGAATACGCATTTTTGGTTGCGCTTTTGCAGATAGTTCTAATAATTTTGCAAAATCTACAGCAGTTGCTTTTTGTAGGTCAGTTGCTTTATCAAAGTCTTTTTTTAAACCTCCTCCATACCAAAGGTAACTATCAACATTCTGACCTAAAAGTGTAATCTCTTTGTAGCCATTAGCCCACAGTTCGTTAATCTCTTCAATAATACTTTGTGGATCTCTACTGCGTTCTCTTCCGCGTGTAAATGGAACGACACAGAAGGTACACATATTATCACAACCTCTAGTTATAGATACAAATGCAGTAACACCGTTACTATTTAATCGTACAGGTGAAATATCTCCATAAGTTTCTTCTTTGGATAGAATAACATTAATAGCATCCCTTCCTTCATCAACTTCAGCTAATAAGTTTGGTAAATCTTTGTAAGCATCTGGTCCTACAACTAAATCTACAATTTTCTCTTCTTCTAAAAATTTAGTCTTAAGTCGTTCAGCCATACAACCTAAAACTCCAACTTTCATCTTAGGGTTTATACGTTTTACAGCATTGTATTGTTGTAATCGTTTTCTAACGGTTTGTTCAGCCTTGTCTCTAATAGAGCATGTGTTAACTAAAACCAAGTCAGCATCTTCAAGTTTTTGAGTTGTATTAAAACCTTGGTCAGACAGGATGGAAGCTACAATTTCACTATCACTAAAATTCATAGCACAGCCATAACTTTCTATGAATAGTTTTCTGCTGTTGCCTTCTTTTTGATCTAGTACTAAGGTGTTTCCTTGCTTGTTTTCGTCTATTGTTTTTTCCATTTTAATTTTCCGGTAATTGGGAAATTTTATATCTGTTTTACTCAAAGCTCAATAAGCATGCAAAGATAGGATTATTTTATAGATTATGACAAAGTGGCAGTTGTAATATTATTCAAAAAAAGTTAAATAAATAAATTTAATCATTAGTTAACGCAACCCTTAACGATATTTTGCATCTACAATAAAAAGTATTATATGTAATTTGAGAAGTTTTCTTATTGCTTTTATTTTATTGTCGTTTATATCTTGTAATAATGATGATGATAGTGATGCTAGATCACAATGTGATTTTGAAATTATCATTGATTTAGATCAATATGAAATTCCTTCACCAAGTGTGTACACCATTATAGATGCCCAAATTAATGAGAATTGTCTTGAAATAACAATAGGTGCTAGTGGCTGTGATGGAGAGAGTTGGGATGTTGAGTTAGTGTCAGATTTTCCACTTGTAGCTGGTGATTCTGGAGGATCTAATCTTAGTCTGAAATTAAGAAACTCTGAGGTTTGTGCTGCATATTTTACAAGGACATTTAGTTTTGATACTACTGAATTACTTGGGGATTTAACCAGCATGTCATTTGTTTTGGAGGGCTGGGGAGGAATGCTTGAGGTATCAAATTAATAAAATTTAAAACTATATTAATCATGAAAAAAATTGCTTTCATTTTGCTTACACTATTTATTTGGTCATGTAATAATGATGATCAATCCGGAACTTTTACAGCTATGGTTGCTATACCAGAAACTATAACTAAGACCGAATGGCGATCGAGAGTAGAAATACAAGCTCCTAAACCTATTGAAGATGTGGGAAAAATTTATAGTTATGAGGATTATATTTTTATAGGTGAAAAGTTTAAAGGTGTGCATGTAATTAATAATAGTAATCCTTTATCACCAACTACTGTAGCTTTTATAAATATTCCTGGGAATGAAGATATTTCAATTAAAAACAACTATCTCTATGCTGATAATTCAATTGATTTAGTGGTTTTTGATATCTCAGATATTAATGCTATTACCGAAGTGGAAAGATTAGAAGATGTGTTTTATCACTATTTTGATTATCGAGCACCTGAGGAAGCATATGCTGTTGACTTCGAGAATTTTAATTTTGAAGAAGATGTAATTGTTGGATGGGCTATAAAAGAACGTCAATTTGAGGAACAAGAATATGATTACGTAACGTTTAATGAATCAGCAGCGACTAATGATGTTGGTGTAGGTGGTTCTTTAGCACGTTTTCAAATTGTTAATGATTATCTCTATACTGTTGGTGAAAGTGAATTGTCAGCTTTTAATATTTCTAACTTATCTCAGCCTAGTTTAGTAAACACTTATTATGCTGGTTGGAGTATAGAAACTATGTTTTATGCAGATGGATATTTATATTTAGGAGGTACTAATGGAATGTCTATCCATAGTATAGCAGATCCTGCTTCGCCACAATACATATCTGATTTTGATCATTGGGAAGGTTGTGACCCTGTCGTTGTAGATGGGGATTATGCGTATTTAACTTTGAGAGGTGGAAATGAATGTGGACAAGAGTTAAGTGTTTTAGAAGTTATCGATGTAAGTGATAAATATAATCCAACCCTTGTTGCTCAGCATTTTTTAGATAGTCCTTATGGACTTGGTTTTAAAGAAAGCAGCTTATTTGTTTGTGATGGAGCAGCAGGTTTAAAAATTTACGACAAATCTAATCCTCTAGACTTGCAGATTTTAAATACGTTTGAAAATGTAAATGCTACAGATGTCATTCCTCTAGAGGATAAGTTATTAATGATTTCAGAAAATGCATTATATCAATATCAGTATAATGAGGAGAATTCTATTAGCTTAATGAGTACGTTTATACTTAATTAATAGATTTTTAATATAATTAAAAAGCCTCAAGTCATTGAGGCTTTTTCTATATAAAGATTGGCAAATCACGATAAAATGTATCTGATTTCAGACCAAATTAGGTTTGTAACTGAAAATTCACATACATTTGTAACCTCAAAAAAAATAAGAATGCCGAAGAATCTAGTCATAGTTGAGTCACCTGCAAAGGCGAAAACCATAGAAAAATTTTTAGGGAAAGATTATAAAGTAGAGTCTAGTTTTGGACATATTGCGGACTTACCTTCTAAAGAATTGGGAGTTGATGTCGATGGAGATTTTATGCCCAAATATCAGGTTTCAAAAGATAAGAAAGATGTAGTAAAGAAATTAAAGGACTTAGCTAAGAAAGCTGAAATGGTATGGTTAGCAAGTGATGAGGATCGAGAGGGTGAAGCTATTGCTTGGCACTTGGCTGAAACTTTAAAATTAGATAAAGAAAAAACAAAGCGTATAGTATTTCATGAGATTACAAAAAGTGCTATTAATAAAGCAATTGAAAACCCTCGCAGTATAGATTATAATTTAGTAGATGCACAACAAGCTAGACGTGTTTTAGATCGTATTGTAGGTTACGAATTATCACCTGTATTATGGAGAAAAGTAAAAGGAGGATTATCTGCAGGTAGAGTACAGTCGGTTTCAGTTCGTTTAATAGTTGAACGCGAAAGAGCAGTTCAGAATTTTGAACCTGTGGCGTCCTACAGAATTGATGCAGAATTTAAAACAGATAATGGTAATGCTTTCAAAGCAAAATTGCCAAAGAATTTTGGATCAGAAGCAGATGCTTTAAAATTCTTAAATAATAATATAGGTGCAGGTTATCAAGTTGCCGATTTACAGAAAAAGCCAGCAAAAAAATCAGCTGCCGCACCATTTACAACATCAACCTTACAGCAAGAAGCGTCTCGTAAATTAGGTTTTTCTGTAAGTAGAACTATGAGTAATGCACAGCGTTTATATGAAGCAGGTTTAATTACCTATATGAGAACTGATAGTGTTAACCTTTCTGATGAAGCTAAAAAAGGTGCAGAAAGCGAAATAGTTTCTGCGTATGGTGTTGAATATAGTAATCCGAAAAATTATAAAGGTAAATCTAAAGGAGCTCAAGAAGCTCATGAAGCTATAAGGCCTACAAATTTTGCTAATCATACTGTTAATGCAGAACGTGATCAAGCAAGGTTATATGATTTAATCTGGAAACGTGCTATCGCATCTCAAATGAGTGATGCAAAATTAGAACGTACCAATCTTAAAATTCAGATAAATTCTAGTAATAATGTAAATGAACAGTTTACAGCTAATGGAGAAATCATCACTTTTGAAGGTTTCTTAAAAGTGTATTTAGAGGGTACTGATGATGAACATACAGAGCAAGAAGGTATTTTGCCAGATTTAAAAGTTGGAGAAGATCTTCAGAATAAATACATCACAGCTACACAACGTTTTACCAGACCACCTTCAAGATTTACAGAAGCATCTCTAGTAAAACAATTAGAAGAATTAGGTATAGGACGTCCATCTACATATGCACCAACAATTTCTACAATTCAGAATAGAAACTATGTGGAAAAAGGGACACATGAAGGAGACGAAAGAAAATACAAGCAATTAGTGTTTGAAGATGGAAAAATAAAAGATAATGCGCTTTCTGAACAAACAGGTTCAAATAAAGGAAAGTTAGTGCCTACTGATATAGGTATGATTGTTACAGAATTTCTAGTGAAGCATTTTGAAAGTATTTTAGATTATAATTTTACAGCTAAAGTCGAAGATAAGTTTGATGATATAGCAGAAGGTAAGGAAGATTGGCGTGCTATGATGAAGGACTTTTATAAAGGTTTTCATCCACAAGTCGAAGATGTGCAGGAAAATGCTGAGCGCGAATCTGGTGAACGTATTTTAGGTACAGATCCAAAAACAGGTCGCCAGGTGAGTGTACGTTTAGGTAAATTTGGACCTATGGTCCAAGTGGGTGTTATGGATGATGAAGAGAAGCCTAAGTTTGCAAGCTTATCACCAGACCAACAGTTAAATTCTATAACTTTTGAAGAGGCTATGGATCTGTTTAAGCTTCCAAAAGCTTTAGGTCATTATAAAGATGATGAGGTAGAAGTGAATAATGGACGATTTGGACCTTACGTACGTTTCGGAAAAAAATTCGTTTCACTACCTAAAGGAGTAGATCCTTTGAGTGTAGAGTTAGAAGAAGCTTTAATATATATTAAGGAGAAGGAATTAGCGGATGCTCCTATATATATGTATAAAGATTTAGAAGTTACAAAAGGCAAAGGGCGTTTTGGACCATTTATTAAATGGAACAATATGTTTATTAATGTCAATAAAAAATACGATTGGGATAATTTATCTGAAGAAGACATTGTAACTTTGATCGAAGAAAAAATTCAGAAAGAAATAGATAAAGTTATACACAATTGGGAAGAAGAAGGTGTAAGAGTTGAGAAGGCAAGATGGGGAAGACATAATATTATTAAAGGGAAGCAAAAGGTTGAGTTAGCTAAAACAGTTGATGTTAGTAAGATGACTCTAGAGAAAGCACAAGCACTGCTCGAAAAAAATGCACCCAAGAAAAAGGCTCGTAAAAAAACAACAAAGAAAAAAGCAACTACTAAAAAGAAGTAATACTACAATATGAATTTTAATTTTTTAACGCCTGTTTCAGATGCTGTTTTAGCTCATAATGAGTTAACTGCTCAACAAGCACTAGGAAAAAAAGTTAAAATTCATTCGCGCCAAAACGGAATTCCGGATTTAGAAGGAGTTCAATTGGCTATCATAGGAGTTCAAGAAAATAGAAATGATGTTAACTATATAGGTACAAACATTAGCTTTGATTCTATTAGAAAAACATTATACACATTGTTTCCAGGTAATTGGTATACAACTATAGCTGATCTTGGAGATATCGAACCAGGAGAGACAGTTGATGATACTTATTTTGCAATTAGAACTGCTATTGCAGTTTTAGTTGAGAAAGAAGTTATACCTATAGTTTTAGGCGGAAGTCAAGATTTAACTTATGCCAATTATCGCGCATACGATTCTATATTGCCAATGGTTAATATTGTTAGTGTAGATACTAATTTTGATTTAGGAGATGCCAATCTTCCGATTAAGAATAATAGTTATGTTGGTAAAGTAATTGTCGAAGAACCATATAATCTATTTAATTACTCTACTATAGGTTATCAAACCTATTTTAATTCTCAAGAAGAAATTGATCTTATGGAGAAGCTTTATTTTGAGGCTTATCGTTTAGGGGATATATCTGGAGATATAAATAAGGTAGAACCATTAATGCGAGATGCACATATGGTTTCTATAGATTTAAAATCAGTAAGAGCAGCAGAGGTCAGTGAAAATCAGAAATACTCTCCAAATGGTTTTACAGGTAAAGAAATTTGTGCTATTAGCCGTTATGCAGGTATAAGTAATAAGGTGTCTTCCTTTGGTGTATATGAATATTATGCTTCTCAAAAAGATAATGCAACGTCAATGTTAGTTGCTCAAATGATATGGTACTTTATAGAAGGTGTTAACTGTAGGGTTAAAGATGACGATTTTTTAAATGAAAACTATTACCAGAAGTATACTATTTTGGTAGAAGAGGATGAGCTTATTTTCTATAAAAGTTTAAAAACTGGACGCTGGTGGATTGAAATTCCTTTTTTGCCAGATGTTAATAATAAATTAAAAAAGCACACGTTATTACCTTGCATGCATTCCGATTATGTGTCTGCAACCCAAGGTGAAGTGCCAGAACGCTGGTATAAAGCCTACAGGAAGAATAGCTTTTAAAGTAGACACTTAGTCGATATTTAACATTTTTTTCATCGACGAAATGCATCTTTTTAGGATTAAATGCAAAAAAACTATAAAAAAAGTTGTATTTTAGAAAATATATAAATATGTTTACGACCTTAAAATTAAGAACTACTAATTTAACCTCGAGTTACTATGAATATTAAGAAGTTTATTTTACTAACCACAGTTATGGTTTTGGTCGCTAGTTGTAATTCTGGAGATCGTGGACAGTTGGTTGGTGTACAAGGTAAAAAATGGCATCCAGAAAAGCCCTACGGGATGACATTAGTGCCTGGCGGCGCTTTTATAATGGGTAAATCAGATGATGATTTAGCCGGCGTACAAGATGCTCCTACCAAAACGGCAACAGTTCGTGCATTTTATATGGACGAAACAGAAATTACAAATAGCGAGTATCGTCAATTTGTAGAATGGGTAAGAGATTCAGTCTTAAGATTAAAGTTAGCTGAAATGGCTGACCTTGAAGGTAAGACACCAGGAAGTGGTGACATCGGTGAATTTGCATATCAAGATGCTAATCCGGATGACATGAATGCTTACGAAAGTTACATGCTCAACACGTATGGAAATGATCAAAGAAAAGTAAATCATGATGCAGAATTGTATTTTGATACTGATGATTATCCAGACGAATTATATGCAGAAGTAATGGATGGTATGTATTTACCATTAGAAGAATCATACAATGGTCAACGTACTTGGGATGTAAAGCAATTTAAATTCCAATATACTTATATGGATATTTCTAAGGCAGCTAAAGATAGAAGCTTAAAGCGTTCTCAAGTAATAGAACAAGAAGAAGTTGAAGTTTATCCAGATACAACTGCTTGGATTAGAGATTTTGCTTACTCGTATAATGAGCCAATGCATAATGATTATTTTTGGCATGATGCATATGGTGAATACCCTGTAGTAGGTGTGTCTTGGAAACAAGCTCGTGCGTTTTGTCAGTGGAGAACTTTATATCACAATAGTTACCAGAAAAGTAAAGGTAGACAACCTGTAAATTCTTATAGATTACCTTCTGAGGCAGAGTGGGAGTATGCGGCACGTGGCGGACTGCAAGGGGCAACGTACCCTTGGGGTGGACCATACACTAAAAATGACAGAGGTTGTTTTATGGCAAACTTTAAGCCATTGAGAGGTGATTATGCAGCAGATCAAGCTTTATATACTGTAGAAGCTGATGCTTACGATCCAAATGATTTTAACTTGTATAACATGGCTGGAAATGTTTCAGAATGGGTAAATGGATCTTATGATCCTGCATCATATGAATATTCTTCAACGATTAATCCTAATGTAAACGATCCTGATAATGCACGTAAAGTTGTAAGAGGAGGATCTTGGAAGGATGTTGCCTATTTCTTACAAGTAAGTTCTAGAGATTACGAATATGCGGATTCTGCTAGAAGTTATATCGGTTTTAGAACTGTTCAGGACTATATGGGAACTGAAGTGACTAAAAATGCAGCAACGAATTAAAATTTTAATAAACTAAAAAATAACCTAAATTAAATTAATCTACTTAAGTTACACATCCATTATATAACTTAAAACTTAAACTAAACAAAATTATGGCACAGAAAGGTAAAATGACAATCACTAACATGATCTACGGATTAGGAGCAGCAATCGTAATCGTTGGAGCATTATTTAAAATACAACACTGGCCTTTTGGTTCAGAAATCTTAACTATAGGTATGATTGTTGAAGCATTAGTATTTACATACTCTGCCTTCGAAAGACAAGCAAGTGATTTAGATTGGTCTTTAGTATATCCTGAATTAGCTGGTGGTCAAACATTAGGAGGAAAGAAGAAAAAAGAAGAGCCAAAAGATGCTGAAGGTCTTTTATCTAAAAAATTAGATAATTTATTAAAAGATGCAAAAATAGATGGCGAACTTATGGCTAGCTTAGGTGATAGCATCAAGAATTTTGAAGGTGCTGCTAAGAACTTGAATCCAACAGTAGATTCAATGACTGCACAAAAGAAATACAGTGAAGAAATGTCTTTAGCTGCTGCTCAAATGGAGTCTTTAAATAGCCTTTATAAAGTGCAGATGGAAAGTGCAAATCGTCAAGCAGCAATTAATGAAGAAGCTGTTGAGAATGCGACTAAATTGAAAGAGCAAATGCAATCATTAGCATCAAACTTATCATCATTAAATGGTGTGTATGGAGGAATGTTATCTGCAATGAACAAAAACTAATTGGTTTTTATAATCGAGATTTAATTAACATTTAAAAACTAAATTACAATGGCAGGAGGAAAAGCATCTGCAAGGCAGAAAATGATTAACCTAATGTACTTAGTATTTATTGCTATGATGGCGATGAATATGTCAAAAGAAGTACTATCCGCTTTCGGATTGATGGAAGCAAAATTCGCTGATTCTAATGAAGCTACGACTACAAGAAACGATAAGTTACTTGCAGAATTAGAAGTTAAGTCTGAAGAAAATCCTAAAGAATTTAAAATCCCAGCAGCAAGAGCTCAGGAGGTTAAAATTATCTCAGATAAATTTTATAAATATATTGAAACTCTTAAAAGGGATTTAATAAAATCTGGAGAGTATGAACTTGATGAGAAAGGTATTTTACCATTTGAAGCAATGGATAAAACAGATATTTTAGATGAAGCTTGGTTTACCGGAGATCGTCTGACTAAGAAAGGTGATGAGGTAATGGCAAAAATTAAGGAATACAAAAAAGCTATTAATGATATACTATCTAAAGATGAAAGTTATAGAGGAAGAGCTCAAGCATTTGAAAAGACTTTTAATATAGATAAAGTACCGAATAAAGATGGAAAGAAAATAGATTGGTTAGCTTATCACTATCAAGGTTTTCCGGCAATTGCTTCATATACTAAATTGACAGCAATGCAAAATGATGTTAAGGTCACTGAATCTGATATGTTTAGTTTGTTTTTAGGAAACATTGTTTCTGAAGCAACGACATTAAATAACTACAAAGCAATTGTTTTAGCTGACAAATCTGCATTTTTCGCAGGTGAAAAGTTTCAAGGTAAAGTAGTAATTGGTAAGTATGCTAATGTAGCGCCAACGAAATTAGTAGTGCAAGGTGAAGAGATTGATTTAGCGAAAGCGATTGATTCTACTGGTGCTGCAACTTTAGGTTTTAATGTTGGTAATGTTGGAGAGCATGATATAAAAGGGCAATTTACTTTTATCGAGAATGGGAAAGAATTAGAAATTCCTATAGTCAACGCAAACTATGTGGTAGTGCCAAGACCAAATTCTGCTACAATTTCTGCTGATAAGATGAACGTTGTTTATCGTGGTGTTGCTAACCCAATGACTATTTCTTTTGCTGGTGTTCCAGATAATAAAGTAAATGCATCTGGTTCTGGTTTATCAAAAGGTTCTGGTGTTGGTAAATATCTCATGAACCCAGGATCGGGTAGAGAAGTAACAATTAATGTTACTGCTACTTTAGATGATGGATCAAAAGCTAGTGATAAAAAGACATTTAGAATTAAAGATATTCCTGCACCTACTGGTACAATGGCCGGACAGTCAGGATTAGTAAAATTACCAAAGCGTAATGTAGAGATAGGGACAGTAGGAGCGAAGTTAGATGATTTCGTATTCGATTTACCAATCGGTGTGACATCATTTAAAATTAAGGTGCCAGGACAACCTACAGTTAATGTTGTTGGTACTAAGATGAACAACCAGGCTAAGGCGTCTATTAAAAGAGCACGTCGAGGCGATAACATTACTATTTTCGATATTAAAGCGAAAATAACAGGTAATGCAAAATATAGATTAAAGAACGTTTCACCTGTAATTGTAGAAGTTACTAACTAAAGAAACGTACATAATAAATAAAGTACCCAAATTATTAATACCAAAATAAGATGAAAATTAAAAGCTTTTTATACGTCGGATTAGCCCTGTTTGCAATAAACACAATGTTTGCACAAGCTAACATCCTTAATGCCAAAATTCCTGAGGAAATTGGTATGAAAACTGAAGCACAATTACTTCTAGATAACGACCAACCTTTAGAATATGGTTATGTTGGCGATAGAGATATCTTGTTTTCTAAAATGATTTGGGAAAAGATAGTCTTAGACGAACGTGTTAACTTTCCATTGTATTTTCCAATAGAAGATAACTTAGGTGATGATAGAAAATCATTATACCGAGTACTTATGGAAAACATGAAAAGTGGAATGATTTCTAAAGTCTATGCAGATGATTATTTCACCGAAGAGCGTACTCTAAAAGATTTGGAAGCGTCATTAACCATGACAAAAATTACTGATGCCGGAGTTGATTATATGAACGAAAATGGTGTTGGTGAGGGCGAAATTCCTGAAGAGTTTATTATCAGAAGAGAAATAGGTCCTGCAGATATCAATTCATTTTTAGTAAAAGGCTTATGGTATTTTGATAAGCGTCAAGGAGAATTAAAGTATCGTATTTTAGGTATTGCACCTGCAGCACCAGACGTTAACTTTATCGATTCTGAAGACGATGCAAATAGTGAGCCTATTCCTATGTTTTGGATATTTTTTCCTGAGGTAAGAGATATTCTTCACGAGGCTAAAGCTTTTAATGATAAGAACAGTGCTGTGCCACTTTCTTTCGATCATTTATTAAACAGTCGCCGTTTTGGTGGATTAATCTACAAAGAAGAGAACGTTTATGGTGATAGAAAAGTTGAGGAATATGTTGCTGAGAATGCATTAATGCAACTTTTAGAATCAGAACGTATCAAAGATAAGATTAGAAATTTTGAACAAGATATGTGGAGTTACTAGTTATCTTCCATGATAAATAAAAAAAACGCTCACTTAAAAAGTGAGCGTTTTTTTTATTACTGTCATTTTTGTAAAGACATTTATCTATTTTTGTTTCAATGAAACAAGTAGATTACTTAATAGTAGGCTGTGGTTTAGCGAGTGTAGCATTTTGCGAGCAATTAAGAGCACATCGCAAATCTTATTTGGTATTTGATGATCAATCGCAAAAGTCTTCATTAGTCGCAGCAGGATTGTATAATCCTGTAATCTTAAAACGCTTTTCTGAAGTTTGGAAAGCAAAAACACAATTAGAACTTGCTCTTCCATTATATTCAAATATTGAAAACGACTTAAATATAAAAGTAGATTATCCGCTCCGAATCTTGAGACGCTTTACTTCTATACAGGAACAGAATAAATGGTTTACAGCTTCAGATAAACCAGCTCTTGAAACGTTTCTTTCAACTCAACTAGTTAAGAATACAAATTCAGAAATTGAAGCTCCTTATGGATTTGGTGAAGTATTACATGCAGGTCGAGTAGATACAGAACTATTAATTTCTTGTTACAAAGATTTTTTAAAACAGAATGATTGTTTAAAGGATATCACATTTCAACATAGTACAGTTCAATTTGAAGCCAATTTAATTCTATATAAAAACTATAAAGCCTCACATCTAGTTTTTGCGGAAGGATTTGGAGTGAAACATAATCCTTACTTTGAAGACATTCCGCTAACAGGTTCAAAAGGTGAAATCCTAACCATTAAAGCTCCAGAATTAAAAATTGATTATGCTATAAAGTCTTCTGTATTTGTGATTCCGATAGGAGGTGATTTATATAATGTTGGTTCGACTTATGATAATGAGGATAAATCAAATCTACCGACAGAAAAGGCTAAAACAGAATTACTTTTAAAAGTAAAAAGTTTTATAAAATGTGATTTTGAAGTTGTCAGACATGTTGCAGGAGTCAGACCTACTGTAAAAGATAGAAGACCTTTGGTTGGTAGACATTCAGAATACAACAATCTCTATGTATTAAATGGTTTGGGAACGAGAGGAGTAATGATAGCACCTTACGTTGCTAAAGAATTATTTAAGTTTATTGAAAATAATGAAGCTTTAGATGCTGAGATAGATATTAAACGGTTTAATCTTTAATTAAAGATTTATCATAGCTCAAAAAGAGATTAATCCAAATATTTCTAGATAACCTCATGATAAAAGGCATAAAGACAACTAGTGTTCCGACAATAGCAAAAAATGCAACTAGTAAAGAGCTTTCAAAAATGAGGTAACTTACAGCAAAAGCTATCAAGGCAAAAGCAATACCTACACCATAACTTACATACATGGAGCCGTAGAAAAAAGAGGGTTCCATTCTATATCTAGTATTGCAATGTGAGCAGATCTCATTAATTTTTAAAGTATCAGTAAGAATGTATGAGTTTTTTTCCACATACATGGATTCTTGATGGCATTTTGGGCAAGCTCCAAAAAGAATACTATAAAGTTTCATTCCTTTTCTAATCATAACTAAAAACGTTTATTTTTGCGTTTTTTAATACAGTACAAAGATAAATTTTTTATAATTCTAGTATTGTAACAATTGTAACGTTTATAGCAATTGTAATATTCAAAAAAGTTATGCTAAATATCCATAATTTATCAATATCGTTTCAAGGAGAATATCTTTTTGAAGAAATTACTTTTAAGCTAGGTCTTGGTGATCGAATTGGTTTAATTGGTAAAAATGGTGCAGGTAAATCTACTATGCTTAGAATTTTATCAAAAGAGCAAGAGGCAGATAACGGACAAATAGCTGCAGATAAGGATTTGAAAATCGGATTTTTAAAACAGGATATTGATTTTGATTTTGGTAAAACTGTTTTGGAGGAATCATATGAAGCTTTTAAGGAGATTAAAGAATGTGAAGCTAAGTTAGAAGAAATCAATACCCAATTAGCTGAACGTACAGATTATGAAAGCGAATCTTATAATCAATTGATGATTGATTTAAATGAGATTCAACATCAATATGAAATTTTAGGAGGTTATAATTACCAAGGAGAAACAGAAAAAATTCTTCAAGGTTTAGGTTTTAAACGCGAAGATTTTAATAAACTAACAGATACGTTTTCTGGAGGTTGGAGAATGCGTATTGAATTGGCAAAGCTATTACTTCAAAATAATGATTTATTACTATTAGATGAGCCGACCAACCACTTAGATATTGAATCCATTATTTGGTTAGAAAATTTCTTAAAAAACTATCCAGGTGCTGTAGTTATTGTATCTCACGACAAAATGTTTTTAGACAATGTAACTAATAGAACCATAGAAATTTCTTTAGGCAGAATTTACGATTACAATAAACCATATACCAAGTTTTTGGCGTTACGTAAAGAGATGAAAATTCAGCAATTGGCAGCTCAAAAGAATCAAGAAAAACAGATTCAACAAACTGAAAAGTTAATTGAAAAATTTAGAGCTAAAGCGTCTAAAGCGACCATGGCACAATCACTTATTAAGAAGTTAGATCGCATTGACCGTATAGAAGTTGATGAAGATGATAATAGTGTAATGTCTTTAAATTTCCCTGTATCTATTACACCAGGAAAGGTTGTAGTCGAAGTTGAAAATGTATCTAAATCGTATGGTGATTTGCAGGTTTTGCATAATGTAAGTTTAGCAGTCCCAAGAGATATAAAAACAGCTTTCGTTGGTCAGAATGGTCAAGGCAAGTCTACTTTAGCCAAAATTATTGTAGGTGAGATAAAGCATGAAGGAAATTTAAACCTAGGTCATAACGTACAAATAGGTTATTTCGCCCAGAATCAGGCAGAATATTTGGATGGTAGTAAAACCGTTTTAGATACGATGATTGATGCTGCTAATGAAACTAATAGAAGTAAAGTTAGAGATATACTAGGTTCATTTTTATTTAGAGGAGACGAGGTAGAGAAGTATGTGAGAGTGCTATCTGGTGGTGAACGTAATCGATTGGCTTTAGCTAAGTTATTGCTTCAACCATTAAATGTTCTCATTATGGATGAGCCAACTAATCATTTAGATATAAAATCTAAAAATGTGTTGAAAGATGCTTTGAGAAAATTCGAAGGTACTCTAATATTAGTGTCTCACGATAGAGATTTTCTACAAGGTTTAACAGATACGGTCTATGAATTTAAAGATCAAAATATAAAGGAATATTTAGGTGATATAGATTTTTACCTAGAACAACGTAATCTCGAAAACTTAAGAGAAGCAGAAAAGCGAACGGTTGTTGCTAATAAGCCTAAAGAAAGCAATAAACAAAGCTACGAAAATCAAAAGAAGCAGAAATCTTTAAATAACAAATTGAGTAATATTGAGTCTAAAATCAATCAGTTAGAGAAAGATATTAAATCTGACGATGTAAAATTAGCTACAGATTATGATGCTACGGCTTCAGACCCTAAGTTTTTTGATAATTATCAGAAAAAGAAAAAAGACTTAGAGCAGTTAATGGAAAATTGGGAAACCATACAAGAGCAGTTAGACAGCATTAACAATTAAGAATATTTTAACGCCAAAGCATTCTGTTATAGGTAAATTTGCAATTCAATAACCATCAACACCACAATGCGCAAAATTATTCTTACCGTATTAGGAATTCTCCTAATAGTCGGTGCTTACTTTGGTAGCAAATATATTGCTGACAATAAAAAGAAGAAAAGACCAACACCAGCTAAGGTTGTAAAAACGGTTTTTACAGACACCGTTAAAAATTCAACAGTACAAATTGTAATACCTGCTAATGGAAGTTTAGTGGCACAACGTCGTGTAGAACTCTATGCTGAAGTACAAGGTGTTTTTAAATCTGGGAGTAAACTTTTTAAACCTGGTCAAGAATACAAGAACGGAGAAAATTTAATTCGCATTGATGCGTCTGAATATTACGCTAGTGTTCAGTCTTCAAAAAGTAATCTTTATAATTCTATTGCGTCAATAATGCCAGATTTAAGATTAGACTTTCCTGAAGTTTTTCAAAAGTGGCAGAGTTATTTAAACGGTTTCGATTTAAATAAATCGACACCGAAATTACCAGAGATGACTTCAGAAAAAGAAAATTATTTTATCACTGGTCGTGGTATTGTTTCAAATTACTACAATGTTAAAAATCTTGAACAGCGTTTAGCTAAATATAATATTAGAGCACCATTTTCTGGAATCTTAACTGAAGCATTAGTAACTGAAGGTTCTCTAATTAGAAATGGACAAAAATTAGGAGAATATATTGATCCTTCGGTTTATGAAATGGAAGTAGCTTTAAGTAAAAACTATGCAAGTCTATTAAAAGTTGGAGAAAGCGTAGTACTTAAAAACCTTAATAATACTCAGGAATATACAGGTAAAGTATCTCGAATAAACGGGAGTATAGACGCTACAACACAAACTATTACTGCTTATATTGAGGTTAAGGACAAGACCTTAAAAGAAGGTATGTATTTAGAAGCAAATCTAAATGCCAAACAAGAGTCAGACGCTATAGAAGTGAATAGAAGTTTAGTATTAGATGGAGATCAGATTTTTGTAGTTAGAGATAGTATTTTAGACCTAATTGATGTAATGCCAGTTTATTTTTCTGATAAAAAAGCTGTTCTGAAGAATGTACCTGATGGCACAGTAATGGTCATAAAACCTATCCCTGGAGCCTATGCAGGCATGTTGGTAAAACCTTTTAAAGATAATAAAGAACCAGTAAAATCATCTAGAAAAGCAAATTAAGAGATGAGAAAACTAATTGCTTTTTTTATTAGACATACGGTAGCTGTTGATGTTGTCATTATGACTTTTGTAGTCTTTGGTTTTTTTGGAGCTAAGAACCTTAAATCTTCTTTCTTCCCATTAATCGACTCAAAAAATATTAGTATTAATGTTACTTATCCAGGAGCTTCACCTCAAGAAGTAGAGGAGGGAATTATTCTAAAAATAGAAGATAATCTTAAAGGTTTAAATGGTGTAGAACGCGTCACATCCACATCTAGAGAAAATAGTGGAAATATAAATGTAGAAATTGAAAAAGGGAAGGATATCGATTTTATGCTTCTCGAGGTTAAAAATGCTGTAGATCGGGTTCCTACATTTCCGGTTGGTATGGAGCCACTTATTGTTGCTAAGCAAGAAGCTCTAAGACCAACCATTACTTTTGCTATAAGCGGTTCTAAAATACCTCTATCTACCTTAAAACAAATAGGTAGACAGGTTGAAAATGACCTGAGAGGTATTGACGGTATTTCTCAAATACAGATTTCTGGTTACCCAGATGAGGAGATTGAAATTGCTTTAAATGAAACAAATTTATTAGCTTATAACTTAACATTTGGTGAAGTTTCGCAAGCGATTAATGAATCTAGCCTTATTACCACAGGAGGTACTATAAAAACTGATGCAGAAGAATATTTAATTAGAGCTAATTCACGTTCTTACTATGCTGACGAGTTGTCTAACTTAGTTGTAAAGGCTGATGCGTCGGGTCGTACAATACAGCTTAAAGATATTGCAACAGTTAGAGATCAGTT
Organism: Winogradskyella sp. PG-2; assembly: GCF_000828715.1. Classification (NCBI taxonomy): domain Bacteria; kingdom Pseudomonadati; phylum Bacteroidota; class Flavobacteriia; order Flavobacteriales; family Flavobacteriaceae; genus Winogradskyella; species Winogradskyella sp. PG-2. Next base: position 2,330,015 of record NZ_AP014583.1, read on the forward strand.
TTCCGAGACTCCTAATTCTAATTATTTTAATGGTGATTTATCAATTAATATCACTATTACAAGTACGAATGCAGAGGATTTAATTACTTCTGCTGATAAGACTAAAGCTTATATTGAAGAGTTTAATCAAAAATATGATAATATTCAGCTCAATGTGGTGAGAGATTTATCAACCACATTAGTGCAACGTACAGCCCTACTTACAGAGAATGCGATTATAGGAATGATATTAGTCCTTCTATTTTTGTCTTTATTCTTAAATACTCGTTTAGCATTTTGGGTAGCATTTGGTTTGCCTGTTGCGTTCTTTGGAATGTTTATGTTCGCTGGTTATTTTAATGTTACAATAAATGTATTATCCCTTTTTGGGATGATCATTGTAATTGGTATTTTGGTTGATGACGGTATTGTAATTGCTGAAAACATATACCAACACTATGAAAAAGGGAAATCACCAGAAGAAGCTGCAATTGATGGTGTTATGGAAGTACTTCCCGCTATTGTATCTGCGATATTAACTACAATATTAGCATTTGGAATCTTCTTATTTCTAGATGGGAGAATAGGTGAATTCTTTGGTGAAGTTTCAGTAGTCGTTATGTTAACGCTACTTGTTTCTTTAGTAGAGGCATTAATCATTTTACCTGCACATTTAGCACACTCTAAGGCTTTGCGATTACAAAATCCAAAGGAGAAACAAGGATTGCTTCAGAGATTGTTTTCAAAATTAAGATACATCAATACGTTTGGAGATTATATAATGCGTTGGCTTAGGGATAAAGTATATAGTCCAATCTTACGTTTTGCGCTTAATTATAAATTTTTAACCATTTCATTTTTTGTGGTCTTCTTTATGTTGACTAATGCGAGTTTTCAAGGAGGCATAATAAGAGGAGCATTTTTTCCAAGAATTGCTAGTGATAGAATTAATGTATCACTTGAGATGCCAAACGGTACCAACGAAAAAGTAACAGATAGTATTATTTCATTTATTGAAGTTAAGGCTATTGAAGTTACTAATGAAATTAATGATGAATATCTAGGTGAAGACTTTAAGAAACATCTTGTAGAAAATATGATTAAAAATATTGGACCAGGATCTTCTTCAGCTTCTTTAACTATTAATTTATTGCCTGGGGAAGAACGACCAAATGTAATTACTTCAGACTTGGTAACAAATCGTTTACAAGAACGTGTTGGACCAGTTATTGGTATAGAAAGTCTAGTATATGGCGGAGGTGGGAATTTTGGCGGAGTACCAGTTTCAGTCTCTTTATTAGGAAATGATATAGCTGAACTTAAAGCGGTTAAATCTGAGTTAAAGAAAAATTTAGAAGATAATATCTTATTGAAAGACGTAACAGATAATGACCCTTCCGGAATTAAAGAGATTAGATTAGAACTCAATGAAAGCGCATATGCTCTGGGCTTAAACTTACGAACAGTAATGACTCAAGTACGTTCTGCATTTTTTGGTGCACAAGCTCAACGCTTCCAGAGAGGACAAGATGAGATTAGAGTTTGGGTACGCTATGATAGGGAGAATCGCTCCTCAATTAATAACTTAGATAACATGCGTATTACGGCACCTAGCGGGCAAAAAGTGCCACTAAAAGAAATTGCAAGTTATAGTATAGCACGTGGTGATGTTGCCATAAACCATCTAGAAGGCCGACGAGAAATTCAAGTGTCAGCAGATATAAAAGATACTAAAAAGACGAGTTCAACAGATATTATGGCAGAGATTAGAGATGAAATTATGCCAGAAATTTTATCTAAATACCTTACAGTAACACCATCTTATGAGGGCCAAAATAGAGAACGCGTAAAATTAATGAATTCATTAGCTCCAGTTGGCTTAACTGTTCTTGTGTTAATTTATGTTGTTATTGCTTTTACATTTAGAAGTTACAGTCAACCTTTATTGTTGCTGTTAATGATTCCACTGAGTTTACCAGCAGTAGCTTGGGGACACTGGATTCATGATTTCCCTGTAAATATTCTTTCAATGTTAGGGATTATAGCGCTCATTGGAATTATGGTAAATGATGGACTCGTCCTTATCAGTAAATTTAATACAAACCTAAGAGAAGGAATGGCTTTTGATGATGCGTTGTTTGAAGCTGGTCGTTCTCGTTTTAGAGCTATATTCTTAACATCAATAACAACAGTAGCAGGATTAGCACCATTAATATTTGAAGAAAGTAGACAGGCTCAGTTTTTAATTCCTATGGCAGTTTCTATTGCTTATGGTATCGGTTTTGCTACAGTTTTAACTTTGGTTGTATTACCAATTTTCTTGTCATTTAGTAACTTCTTAAAGAAAAATATTATATGGTTGGTTACCGGAAATGATATTACAAAAGAAGAAGTTGAACGTGCTGTAAAAGAACAACAAGCAGAACTAAAATCTGAAAAGCTAAAACTAGAATACAGTCAGAATAATTTGATAAAACAAGGTCATGAAGAAACAGAGTTTTAATAATATTGTTCTAGGTTTTGCCTTAAGTATTTCTTTTCTTGGGATATCACAGCAAATAATTAGACCGACAGAAGCTATTAGTTTGGCTTTAGAACACAATTATGGTATTCAAATTGCAAATAACTCCATTGAAATTGCTGAGAATAATAAGAATATCTTAAACACTGGCTATTTACCAACATTAACTGGTACAGCAGGCGCAACATACAATAGAGATAACATTACTGCGGAATTTTCGAATGGAGAATCTACTACTTTAAATGGCGCAGAAAGTTCGAGATATAATGCAGGTATAAATCTTAATTATACGCTTTTTGATGGTTTAGGTCGTCATTACGATTATAAACGATTAAAAGAAGAATATAGTCTTAGTGAATTACAAGCAAGAGAAACGATTGAAAATACGATTACGCAATTATTAACGGTGTATTATGATGTAGCAAGACGTTCTGAAAACTTAAAATCCCTTGAAGAGACTCTAGCGATTTCAAAAGATAGATTAACACGATCTGAATATCAATTTGAATATGGGCAGAACACAAAACTAGATGTTCTTAATGCTGAAGTTGATATCAATAATGATAGTATAAACATTATTACTATAGAACAGAGTTTAATCAATGCTAAGCGCGATTTAAATTTTGTAACAGGAAATAAAATTGATAATGAATTTGCAGTTGATACTACCGTTGCATTTTTATTACAGTTACACAAACAAGAACTTTTAGATAAGCTGTATAAGAATAACGTGACGTTAATTCAGAATGAAAAAAATATAGCTATCAATGAGTTTACAATAAAAGCTAGCAAGTCTGGTTATTTACCAACAATTGGTTTGGTAGGATCTTATGGTTGGAACGAAAATAATAATAATGCGGCTTCTTTTGTGGCGGTTTCTACTAATACTGGATTATCTGGAGGATTAAATCTAAGTTGGAATCTTTTTGATGGAGGAGGAACAATCACAAGAGTAAAAAACGCAAAAATTAATCTTGAAAATCAAAAACTTCAAAAAGAACAGTTGAAATTAGATGTTGAACGTAATTTTAATAACGCTTGGGATGATTACCAGAACAAATTAAGAATCTTTGAAGTACAAGAATCTAACATTAAAACTGCAAAGAATAATTTTTCAAGAACCAAAGAAAAATTTAAACTAGGACAAGTGACTTCTATAGAATTTAGACAAGCTCAGCTTAATTTGTTAACTGCAGAGTTAAATAGAAATCAGGCTAAATACGATGCTAAATTGGCGGAAGTTTTAGTACTTCAACTAAGTGGTGAACTATTAAATGTTCAATTTTAATTGGGTTAACCTATGGACGAACATTTCTTTCAATGTCCATATTGTTGGGAACAAGTTTCAATGTTAGTTGATATTTCTCAAAATCATCAGAATTATATTGAAGACTGTGAGATATGTTGTAATCCGATACAAGTTTCAGTCGTTGTAGAGCACCAAGAAATAGTAAGTTTTCAAGCAGAAAACTTAGAACAATAGCAAAATTAAAATAACTGATAATTAATAAGTTAAATTTTATAAAATGCATTTCATCGAATAAATTTGCATTTTATGGAATTTGAATTTATATTCGTCACGCGAAGACGACTCTAACCCAAATCCGCTATTATGAAAAATTTAAAGTTAACCGCAATATTATGTTTGCTTTCCTTATTTGCTTTTGCAAGCGTTTCGCAAACTCAAAAGGACGCTTTACTTGCTATCTATAATGCCACTAATGGTGATTCTTGGGAAAAGTCTTGGGATTTAAAACAACCAATTTCTGATTGGTATGGTTTAACTATTGAAAATGATAATGTTGTAGAAATAAGCTTAAGCTTTAATAACCTTAACGGGAATCTTCCAAATGACATATCCGCTTTAACTGCTTTAAGAGTTTTAAATTTATCTTTTAACAAATTAGAAGGGGAGTTACCAAGCACATTAACAAAAATAACTCGTTTAGAAGAGTTAAAATTATTTTCTAATAATTTCAGTGGATCTATCCCTAGCGATATCGGAAATTTAACTAATTTGAGGTCTTTAGAGTTATACAACAACAATTTCATAGGCGAGATTCCTTCTTCTATCGGAAATTTAGAAAAATTAGAGAACTTAATTTTAAGTAGTAATCTTTTAATAGGTAAATTACCTGATAGTATTTCTAATTTAAAATCATTAAAAGTATTAAGTCTATTTGATAATAGTTTTTTAGGAACGATTCCTTCGTCAATTGGTAATTTAACACATTTAGAAGAACTTGTATTATCAAATAATGCGTTTTATGGAAACCTACCCAATGAGCTGGCACAATTAGACAATTTAAAAACACTATTATTAAACAATAATGCATTTAAAGGTAATTACGCAGCTTTAAAAAATAAATTACCAAATATTGTTGATTTTGATTTAGATGAAGCGAATATGAAAGGCGTATTAGTAACTTTAGATGAAGAGGATGATGATAATGACGACGATTAGTAAAAGTTATACTCTTTAAAATATTAATATATAGCGCTCAATTTATTGAACGTTATTTTTTTGTTTTAATGCTTGCTAAATTTAAAAAGCGTCGTATATTTGCAGTCCTAAATTGATTGAGTCGGCATTATGAACCGAAAGTTAAAAGCTAAGAAAATCTTTTTAAGATTAAATCGCGGGATAGAGCAGTAGGTAGCTCGTCGGGCTCATAACCCGAAGGTCACTGGTTCGAGTCCAGTTCCCGCTACTAAGACAAAAGTCAATGAAATCAACGGTTTGGTGTTGCCAAACCGTTTTTTTATGCTTAATTTTAGGACTTTAATCCAGAATGAATACGAAAATGCATACAGAATCTCATTGAAGCGTCAATTCTCAGAACCAAAAATTTATACCGCTAAGGGTAATCTAAAAAAGCGGTGGTATGTTTATTTTTCTTATCGCGATGACACTACAGGTTATTTGACTAAACAAACACCTTTCTACGGAAACGCCAATACTTATAAGACCAAAGAGGAACGTTTGGTTGTATTAAATATTTATAAAAGAATAATTTTAAAATATCTTAAGGCTGGTTTTAATCCATATGAAGATAATACTAATCGCCTTAAAGCCCTAAATAGCACGAAAGCTAATTTAGTTATAGATCAACCTATAAGTCTAGCCAAGAAGAATTTTGATGTTCAAATAATGGGCGCTGCTATCATTGATGAAGAAGCCACTTCGGTAACTGAAGCGTTCAAATTTGTGCTAGATGAAAAGGAAAAGGAACAGAAGGTAAGCAGTTTTAGATCATTTAGTAGTCATATTAGAGTGTTTGAACGGTGGTTGATTAAAAACAAACCAACTAAGAATCTTATCAAAGACCTGACTAGAAGTGATATTAATACTTTTCTAAATCACATTCTCTGAGAAACTTCTTCACGAAATCGAAATAACTATCGAGCAAGCCTGAGCAGTATGTATGAATTTTTCACAGATAATGAATGGGTTGACTACAATTTTGTGAAAGACATCAAAAAACTTCGAACAACACCGAAGAAGCATATGGCCTACTCCATAGAAATGCAAGAAAATATCTTTGAATTTCTGAAAACTAAAGACCCTGATTTATTATTATATTTAAAATTTGTGTCCTATAGTTTCTTAAGACCATTAGAGGTTTGTAGACTTAAGGTAGGAAATATAGATTTGAACAACAAAAGACTAAGTGTTCAAGCCAAAAATAGTCCATTCAAAACGAAAATTATTCCAGAGATTTTATTTAGTGATTTACCAGATCTTACCAAATATAATAAGGAATCTTTTTTGTTCACAGCCGAAGGTATCGGTAAGTTTACTGATACCAAGCTTGAGAATAGAAGAAGCTATTTTACCAGTCGCTTTAAAAAAGCAGTACAAAATGATTTCGATTTAGATTTTGAACATACTTTATATAGCTTTAGACATACTTTCATAACTAAGGTTTACAGAGAGCTACGAAAAAAATATCCGCCTTATGAGGCTAAATGTAGATTAATGGAAATAACAGGACACACTTCCATGAAGGCATTAGAAAGTTACTTGAGAGATGCAGATGCAGAATTACCAAAAGATTACTCGGATATGCTTTGAAATAATTAAAATGATATGACTTATACAATAAGTAAGTTTTACAATGAAATATTAAAGAATTTTATTAGTGCAGCTGTTCTATATATGCCAAAATTCGTTATCGATTTAATTGAAGAAGACCAAAATTTTGAAAAATCCCTTGATTTACAACAGTACAGTAATAGACTATTCGCTTTCGATGTTGACGGCAATCCTTATTTCCCAGAGAACGATGGTTTAAGAATAGTTTCAGGTAAGAAGGTGTTGTTAGACGAAAACATATTGATATTACTTCAGTACAAAGATCATTATTTATCGTTTACTTTCGATTTTATTCTAAAAAAGTATGGTGAGTATTTATTCGTTCTTTTAAGATTTAGTCAATGGTTACTTGAAAACATTAATCAACATTTGAAAGCGTCAAGCTCAGAATATCATAAAGCCTTCCAACTTCAATATGATTTTTTGAAAAAGCATGGAGTAGAGGTAAACGAGTTATTTGAATTTAATATGGATTTAAGCGTATTTGAGGGCTCAAGCCATTTAAACTCAAAAGGAGAGTTTAATAAAGCCAGGAGTGTCAAAGAATTCAGAGGTTTGTATGCACACTGCAGAATAGAAAGCGATCCAGTGAAAGCAAGAAAGAATAAACTAGCTTTTCTCAAGGAATTTACAAATGAATATGCAGATGGCTTAATTCTAAAGCAGGTATTTAATGTTATAGTTTTAATAATAATGAAGGACAATATGAAACGATCAAAGGTTACAAAGGACGATGTTAGTCTAAACTTTAGACTTCCTAAAGAATTGAAAGCAATTATACTAAAGTCTGTCAATGACACTAACACGACCTTATCCCAATATTTAAGAGAGGTATTAGAAAGGGTTCATGATGGTTCGTATTGTGAGGAACAAGTCGAGCATTCAAAAAGATCGAAATTGTTGCTCTCTGCGGATTTTTTTAAATTGATTTTTTGGATAAATACAAAGAGGTTAGATAATAAAAATTTAGAGTCCGATGAACAAAGGAATAACTTTGTAAAAACAATTAAAGTGGCAGATGAGTATTTGCCAGATTCAATTAATACTTAATTAGACAAGGTTTTAGCAGATTTAATTTGAATAAAAACAGCGACATTATATGAAAAGGATAGGTATAATTTCGCTAAAAGCTACGTGGGTGATTCGACTGTTAATTTTGAAATATTAGATGGGTTTTTTCTTAGTGAAAATTTTGATCATTATCTAAATAAGATGGATTAGAGTGTGATTATTCTGTGATAAATTAGTAATAAATATTTAATACAATAGACAGGAAATTTACATTTAGTTAAATATGAAGCTTTAAATACTTTAATATCAGCATTTTTACGTGATCTATAGAATTGTGCAACAAATATTAAATAATGTAAACTTGTATTACTTTGTCCTTTTTGTTTAGCATGAAATTTTAGGTTAGGTTCTATTTGAGAAAGTGAAGTAGGCGACATTTTGGTTTTTATAAGTTCAGTTTTTCTAATTTATCTGGCTTAAAATTCAAAAAAAATCGCGAAAAAGGGGGGAGGCAAAATTTGTGCGTGGATTGCTCTTAACGCCCACTGTGTATGGCGTAGTGAGGCGCGCCTCACGGAAAGCCATTGTTGCGCCTGATTAGTTATACACGCTGTTGTGTGTAGTATCGTTCGGAGTTCTCGTAGACTCGACTAAATATACATAAAATTGGCGAGGTGCGACAAACAGTGGGCGTTGGTATGTAATTAGTAGAAGGGCAGCGTTTGGAAAACGCGATTCTACGTGCCGTAGGCAATTATATACCAACGGTTTGGCTATGTGCGGTGTCCCGAAGGGCATTGCCTATAGGTGTTGTTGCCTGTAGTTGTATTATTCAATTTTGCCATTTAGGTCAAAGGCTTTTACGAAGTTCCAGACTTCCTCAGAAGCATTAATATCCATATTTCCCTGAAAACCGGGCCATTGGTGACCACCTCCTATGACTTTAAGATGCAGAACCTCTACACTATTCTCACCATTTAAATACTCATATTTTTCAACCGTACTGCCATCTTGAGTATCTAAATTTGGGATATTAGATACAATTGGATTCATATTAGCGGTATTATTTTCGATCCAAAAATCTAGACCTCCTTGTACAAATGCATAATTCGCTATTAAATCTTCCGTGCCATGTATATGAAGTATAGCCAACGGTCTTGTTGGAATGCAGTCACCAATGGCCACTTGAAGCATTAATCCTGTTACTGATCCAATAGCGGCAATTCTATTACTTAGCCCACAAGCCAAAGTAAAACTAAAATTCCCTCCGTTAGACATTCCTGTACTGTATATTCGGTTAGATTCTATATTATAGTCATTCTCCAATTGCTCTAATAGAGCTTCGGTAAAATCAATGTCTGGGTTATTACTTGCGCTTAGTGTCCACCTATTATCAATACCATTCGGATGAACAACAATAAAGTTTTCACGTTCTGCAAGTTCAGCAAAATTTGTATAGTTATAATTAAGTTCCATGTTGCTAGTTAACCCATGAAATGATAATAATATAGGGTGTGCAGTAGTTGCATTATAATTTTCAGGGACATAAATAATATATTCTCTGATAATCCCATTTACTGTGAGTTCCTTTATCATTTTCCCTGTTGGAATATTGGGTGTTATTTGCTCATTCTCTGATTTAGAGCATGCAGTAATCAATAGCATGGCTATGAGCGAATAAAATATAATTACTTTTCTCATACTGTTTAGACTCTATAAAATACTCAAGGTTTAATTACATACCAACGATCTGTGTAGGGTGTGTATCCCAAAGGGTATGTACTATACGCCATGTTAGCTGTTGTTGTTTTTCAAATTCCTGATTTCTTAAATAATTGGTCTTTACTGTTTGTAATGTGAATCATGGTTATCGGTTATTTGTTTTGCGATTTCGTGTAAATCTGTATTGAATCCTGTTTCATAAGTATTGGTATATAGATCAACGTGATAGATACTATTTAACCATATAAGACCACCTGTTTCGCGAACTATATCACCTTGATGTCCTTTTGGGTCTGTAAAAATAGATGTTTCGCGTGCCCCAAACATATCAATATCGTCAAGCAATAAGCCATCAATATTCATTTGTGCTAATTCTAATGTTGCTAATCCAGTTGGGATGGTAAATATATTGGTAGATGGAAATTCGATACGCAATTCGTCTACAATTTCGTTATGTATGATCTCATTTATGTAATAATCATAGAACTCCTGTATTGAGTTGAATCCATTTTCTATTGCAAATGTATTCCAATTTGGTCGAGTACCATTAGGATCTCCATTGGGAAAGTCAAAAGGTGATAATGATATAAAAATAGTTACGTCTGGATTGTTTTGTAATGCATAATCTATCCAAGCGTGATGACCTTCATTTCGATTGATTGAATCGTGCCCAAAAGTCATCCCAAAGTATTTAATATTACCCACATCAAGTACAGACTTTATCTGTTGATGTTCGGCACTAGTTGAATCGTTCCAAAAATTGATAGGTCTTCCATTTTCGCCCCCACGAAAAACAGTCGTACTAGTGTGATTTTCAAAACCAGCATCAACTGCCATTATATCAAGTTTTTCTGCATAAGGTCTAAAAAAGCTATTCCCAATAAGAAGCATATTATATCCTTCTGTTTCAATTGGTTCAGGTTCCTCTAATGGATTGTCGTCTTTGCTGCATGCAAGAAATACTAACATCAATGCAACTATCCATAAATTATTTCTGGTCATAATTTGTGATTTTTGATATTAGACCCTAATTTTCTTATTTGGTTTAATTGTTCGTTAAGGGACATCGTTTACACAAGTTAAAGATTAGGGTTTACCCTAAATTAGTTTCTAACCTTGTTGATTGTTCCTTCTTTCTTAATTGTTTTTCATTAAAGTACCCTAAAAGTACATTTCTATAAAATACTTTCCAAATTCCATTACCAAGCTCTTCAATTGCTACATATTTACCTTTAAGCGCAGCAGTTAAATATACCCAATAATATGATTTCCATCTTATGGCTCCATTTTTAGTTACCTTAAGAACTTTATATGTTGCATCGTAATCAAAATGAGGTATTCTTTCTGTAAAAGCTCTTGTAGAAAAGTCATGTATATCTGCAGGTGTTTTCATGTTTAAAGCTTCATGTGGTCTTACATGATTATATTCTTTTACAAAGTGATTTAATCTTCTTTGTTGTGCTTTTAAATCATATGCTGAAGGTTTAGCACAAGCGGCTTTTAAATCTCTATGCATACATTCGTATCTTCCGTTTTGTTCTGGGTGAGCAGGGTCAGAAAATACAGGGCTAATTCCAAGCTCAATAAACCAATAGGAAAGTTGTGTAAAACGTTGGATAGCTCTTACCGAACCAAATGGACTACCATTGTCTGTGTGTATTTGTTTAGGGACTCCATATTTCCTAAAAACCTTTGTAAACTCTGCTTTGGCAGACTTTAGATTTTCTTTATAATGTCCTTTAGCAGTAAATAGAAATCTGCTTTTAGAGTCTGCAATAGTTAGTGGGTGGCAGTATATTTTATTGCCCATTAAAAACTTTCCTTTATAGTCAGCACTCCATACTTCGTTACAGTTTTTAGGATCAAAAATAGGGTATACTGGTTTGATTCTTCTCATCCTTTTTTTAGCACATACTAAACCGTTTTTCTTAAGAATATTATGGACCGTAACCACAGATGGGATTTGTTTTTCTGTAAATTCTTTAAACAATAATATTCTTATTTTTTTTGCTCCCCAACGAGGATATTTTTCTTTTAGCTTTAAGATACCTTCTACGATATTTAGAGGTGTTGCATTAGGATGCTTTGAAGGGGCTCTAGAGTGTTCTCTAAGACCTTCATAACCTTGATTTTCGAACCTATTAATTAACTTATAAGCAGTAGGACGAGAGATTTCAAAGTTTTTGCATAATTCTGTAATGGTATACTTGCCTGTTCTCCATTCACAGATAAATTCAATTTTTTGTTCCATAGTTGTCGTTTCTTTCCAAGGCATAATTTCCGATTTTAATCAGAAATTTAGTCTTTAAAAAGTGTAAACGATGTCCCTTTAACTTTGTAAACGATGTCTCTTTACCATACCAAATTACATACCAACGCCCACTGTGTATGGCGTAGTGAGGCGCGCCTCACGGAAAGCCATTGTTGCGCCTGATTAGCTATACACGCTGTTGTGTGTAGTATCGTTCGGAGTTCTCGTAGACTCGACTAAATATACATAAAATTGGCGAGGTGCGACAAACAGTGGGCGTTGGTATGTAATTAGTAGAAGGGCAGCGTTTGGAAAACGCGATTCTACGTGCCGTAGGCAATTACATACCAACGGTTAGTATATGGCAAGTTGGGCGGAAGAAAGTACTAAACCGTCAAGATTGCACTGAGCCAAAGCGTTGTATTTTGTTTTTAATTTATTCATTCTTAAGAGCCAAATCAACGATTTGGCAGTATTCGTAAATAGCACTGAACTTTCTTAAACCACCGTAAGTCCTATTTGCTATATATTGTGTTGTAAATAGTTATTACACTTGATTTACTTTAATTCTATTTTATCTATCAATAGCTTAAATTTTTCTTGACTTTTATTTCCAATTAAAAATGCTATTTCTTCAATAGTGTCTTTTGAAAAATTTGGTTGGTCAAGTTTTCTGCCTCTGAAAGAAGGATACATATCTTTTAGAGGAATTTGTAATTCTTCCCATTCTCCTGTTGTGGAAAATGGATATATATAGGAATAATAATCTCCGGAATTGGATTTTATTCGAAATTGATATTTTTTACCATCTCCTCTAATTTTAAGGGATATTGTAGTAGACTGCTTAATAAGTAATTTTTCGAACTTATAGCGTACAGAAGAGAAGCCTCCATTATTCTCCAATGATATGGCACCTTCGAACACACCATGGCCTACCGAATTTAATTTAAAACTTCCTGATGATTTTCCTCCCATAACGACATCATCAATAATTATCCAGTTTTCAATATCAGAACTTTTGTTAAAATCAAAGATTACATTGGATTCAATTGAATACGATAAAAGTAGAATAGAGATTAAATATTTCATTGGTATTTAATTATTTACAACGTGTTTGTGTAAGGTTAGTTGTGTGGTTGAGCTACTAAATTAGTAAAAGAAAACGAACCAGAGAAAATTCCGAAGGAATTTCCAAGTGGGCTATAACAAAGCAATTAATTATACATGTTGTTAGCATCTTTTTATTCCTTATTATTGTTTTAAAGGGATTATCCAAATATTATTTTCTGCATCAATCTTGCCTCCTAATTCCTCTAACACAACTTTGTTTGTTACTATAAGACCTTTTTTTGACATATCTTCAAATGTGTTTAAACCATTTTCCGAGAAGTTTTGTCTTGTTCTGTGAATATTAAATCGATTTGAAAATGTCCGCCCAAAGGTACTTTCTATTCCGTCTTTTCCAATCATAAAACCAATCAGACCTCCCCAAGTTGCGGTTGGATTATCCGAATCCCATCCTGCAAGTGTCCCAATTTTTATAGTTTCTTTTAAATCTCCCTCTCCATAAAAAAGACTTACTAAACTTGCAGCAAAATTTATTCCTGCGGCAAAACAGCCATTACAATATAAATTTCTTGATGTTATATTATAGCCGTCTTTTTGGTTAACCTGATATCTGTAGTAAATTGAATCTCTTGTTTGTTCCCAGGGAATACCAGACTCATATAAGAGTCTAGTATAATCATACATTTTTGCTGGATAGGAATCATTTGGCAGTATTTCTCTTGATTTACTTGACATCCAAAGTATTTTTTCCTTCATATTACTAATAGAATTTGTAGCATACACAAGTGAATGCATAGACACATAAAATTTTGAAATATCCTCTGCTTCTTGTCTAGCAGTAGTTTGTATAGGTAATTCAGCCATTTTTAAGGCTATATCTGGTCTTGTAGGTGCAAATAGGCCAAATATTTCTGTGGTTAATTGGGCATCAATCATGTCATAATGTTCATTGAGTTTTGGGCTCCCTGTTTCGGGTGGAAGAACACCAGCTTTCATTAAATCGAATGCTTTTTGATTAGAAACCCATAGATAGTTTTCCTCTTCAGGCTTTATATGTTTTAACCAACCATTTTGTATTTGTTTTGGGGTCAGCATATTAACTTTATTCGTGTATAGAAGATGTTGGTACATATATTCTATGTCTGTATCATCATCAGCACCCCAAATTTCATTACTTTTTTTTAACACAAAATCTATAGTAGATGATAAGTCGCTGGGAACACCTTCTCCCCAAATACTTGGATGGTCAGGTTTCCCCCAATCGTCTCTCGTATAAAATTCACCTGTTTTTATTTCTCCGAGATTACCAATTTTATCCATTTCTGTAACCAAACCAGTCCAGTTAGCAATGCATTGACCAAGCCAAAACCCATATAATTGGTTTTGGTATTTATCTATTGAAATGCTAATTGTCTGTGTTTTATTATCAATATGATTAGTATTCTTTTCATCTTTTGAGATGCAAGAATTCAAAATGAATATAGAAAGTAATATTGAAATAAAAATTCTCATAATTGCTGCTAACGCCCACTGTGTATGGCGTAGTGAGGCGCGCCTCACGGAAAGCTATTGTTGCGCCTGATTAGCTATACACGCTGTTGTGTGTAGTATCGTTCGGAGTTCTCGTAGACTCGACTAAATATACATAAAATTAGCGAGGTGCGACAAACAGTGGGCGTTGGTATGTAATTAGTAGAAGGGCAGCGTTTGGAAAACGCGATTCTACGTGCCGTAGGCAATTACATACCAACGGTCTCGGCTATAAGTAGTTGCGTAGTTTAGCAACGAATTTAGCAAATACAAAACGAATAGAAAATCCGCGAGGAATTTCGTAAGAAGGCTAGAACTAGCAATTAATTATACACGGTGTTGGCAATAGTTATTTTTCAAAAACAATTTTCCCTTCCTTTATTGTTTTTAGGACTTGTATATCTTTTATTTCTTCAGCATTTATTTTTAATGGATTTTTATCTAAAATCACTAGGTCAGCTAATTTTCCATTTTCAAGGGTACCTTTCTTATCTTCTTCAAAGTGTTGATAAGCCGACCAAATGGTAATCCCTTTCAAAGCTTCGTATGGTGTTATTCTTTCATCAGGTCCAATAATTTTACCTGAACGAGAAGTCCGTTCTACAGCTGTCCACAATACACGCATTAAGTTAGGTAATGCGACTGGTGTGCATCAGTATGGATAGTGACATCTAAACCTTTGTTTAAGGCCGTTTTAACAGGGCTGATATTCTGAACTAAAGAATCACCAATTAATTGAGTATGCCAATCTCCCCAATAAAATGTATGAAGAGGAAATAAGGATGCAATCATATTCATATTCTTGGCTTGGTCTAATTGGTCTTCTCTTATATATTGGCCATGAATAATCACATCACGTCTACCTTCATTTCCATACTTTTCTTTTAATGGCTTCATTGTTCTTATCAGCTGGTCAACTGCTGCGTCACCATTTGTATGTGTAAGAATCTGCCAGTTATTTTTGAAGCCTTTTTCAAATATAGAAGAAAGAACACTATCATTAGGAATTGCAGGATAACCACTATAGTCATGAGGCATTCCCTCTGGTGGAATAAGATACGGTTCTGTTCTCCATGCAGTTCTTCCTTGTGGCGAACCATCTAGCGTCACCTTCATTCCCCCAATTCTAAATTTATTAATGTAATTTTTGCTATTCCATTTACTAGACATGTGTTTATCTACAAACATGTAATCGATATAGCTTATAACATCAATTTTATATTTATCCATTTCGGCCATTGCTACAAGTATTTCTTGATTTTGCATAGCTCTTCCTTCTTGAGCAGTAGTGTAACCATATGACAGAGCCATTTCTTGTCCAGCTTCAAAAAAATTTATTATAGCTTCTTCTGATTGAGGCGCTATAGCTTGTAACATATAAGGAATTGCAGCTAGTTCTTCCAAAACACCATTTGGTTCTGTAGAATTGTTTTCACGTCTTATGATTCCGCCTTCAGGATTTTCACTATTTTCATCAATTCCCAATTTTTCTAGACCTTTTGAGTTTACAACGGCAAAGTGACCTGAAATATGTGTTATTATAATTGGAAATTCTGTACTTACTTCATCCAAGTCGTGTTTGGTAGGAAATCTCTTTTCTTTTAGGATTGAATCATCAAAACCAGTACCATAAATCCATCCAGTTAATGCTCTATTTTTAGACGTATTCCATTCCTTAAGAACTGAAATTAAAGTTTCTATGTCATCAACATTGGCATCTGGTGAAGCAAGTAATTGCGCGCCAATAGCTTGCGCACCAAAATTAGCAAAATGACAATGACCATCTATAAAGCCAGGCACTAGTGTTTTTCCTTCAAGGTCAATCATATTGTGACCTTTGCCAGCAACTTTCATTGCTTCTTCGCTAGAACCTGTAAAAATAATTTTCCCATTCTTTTCAACTATTGCATCAACATAATTGGGTGTATTACCAACCATAGTTAGAATATCACCATTGTAATACACGGTTGATAGATTTAATTTTTCAGATTCCTTGCAGGAATGAAAAAGAGTTATACTTATAAGTAGAAGTAAGATTTTTTTCATCATAGTATTAAGGTTTTTAATTATTGCCAACGGTCTTGTATATGAAAAGTAGCAGGTTTTAAGCACTAAAGTTAGCAAATAAATCACGGATAGAAAGTCCGCGAGGACTTTCGCAAGTAGGCTATAACCAGCAATTAATTTTATACGGTGTTGTGCAACGTTTTTTTATTCAAATTGATATTTTTTATGCAATTGTCTTAAAAAGCTTTGTTCTTTGATTGTGCTCTTAATAATTATTGCAATAACAAAAATAAGAGAAAGAAAACCTGAAATTAGAATATAAGTGTAAAACCCTTTTGAAAAGTAATCTTTAAAGTAAGGTAGTAGCAAATAAAATCCAAATATATAAACTGCAATACAGATTGGTGTAATAACAAAGTTTATCATTTGTCGAGCTTTATAATACTTTTTCAGATAGGCAAAGTAAGATTTTTGAGCCATCGAGATGAGTTGTTTTTCTTTGCGATATAACGAATAGAACTCCAAGATAATTCGCAATGTAAGACTAGAAATCATTAGAATTAAACCTAAATTAAAGGTGTTCCATTGATTGAATGCATAATAAAATGCATAGATTATCAATACAACCACTGTTAAAGACATAACAGTAATACTGATATATTGACTGTTACGTTGCTTCTTTGCTTTTTTGATTATATTTTTGGGATTAAAGTTTGATATTTCATTAGCTTGTATATCCCATAATTTATTTAAGTTATCATTTTCCATTTGTGATACATTTTAAAAGTGATTTTCGAATACGACTCAATCGTGTTCTTAAAGTTCCGTGTGCTAAACCAACGGTATCTGCAATAGTAGTTTGTGGTATGTTTTCTAGTTCTAATAATATTAATGCTTTATTTTGCTCGTTTAGTTGGTCTATACAGTGGTACATTTTTTTGATATTACCTTCATTATTGTCAATGCTATCATCATACCTACTATTTGATAATGAATCTTCATTAATAGTGATGTTTTTTCTTTGTTTACGTAAATCCCCTAAACAAACATTTACTGCAATTCTATAAATCCAAGTGTCTATAGATGATTTTCCTTTAAATGAGTTTCTATGCTTCCAAACCTTTATAAAAGTTTCCTGAAGCCATTCTTTTGCAAGCTCATTATTTCCTGATGCATACCCTAAACATAACCTCTGGATTTTAGAAGCGTGTAAATTATAGATGTTAGTAAATTCTTTTTCTGTAATCATTATTTAGACGATAATATCGTTTGCATTTGTTTCAAAAACCATTCAGGTTTGTCAAGCATTATAAAATGAGCACTATCTTCCGCTATAATATAATTGTAATCTTTTAAATTTACATATTGATTTTTATAAGTTTGCTTAACCATTTCCTCACCATATGGTTGTGACGCTGCAATTATAGTAACTGGAATCGAAATGTTTTTTAAATTTTCTCTAAGGTCTAATCTAAGGTAATCTGTATATCCATAAACATATGTTTTTCGGTCAGATTCTAGTATCCAGTTCTTAATTTTTTCTTGTGCTGATTCTTTAAGGCTCATACCTTTTGACATTGTTGTGGCAGTTTGCTCAAAGGCTACATCATCCATTGCTAGTAGTTGATTGTTATATGGACTTTCATACATCAATTTTTCAGGGTTAAAATTAGGAATCATTAATGCACCTGAAGCAGGAAGCGCATCAATTAATATGATTTTAGAAAGTTTTATGTCGCTTTGTGAAGCAAGCCAAGTGGCAATTGTTCCGCCCAAACTGTGTCCAATTATAGTAGTATTTTGCAAGTCGTTTTTTAAGATATAGTTTTTTAGAGACTCGTTAACTTTAGGTAACCAAGGGAATTCTATTGGTTCTTTTCCTCCAAAACCAGCTAAAGTAACTATATGACATTCGTAATTTTTTTCAAGTTTCTTTACTAGTGGATTCCAAACGTTTCCAGGAACTGTAAACCCAGGAATTAATATGATAGGTTTACCTTTTCCTGTAACTTCTACACTGATAGGCTGACTTTCATTTTTTGCGTAAATTGATAAAGAAAATACGAATGAGACGAATAATAAAATAAGATTTTTCATTGGTTTTAAGTTTTGATTTCCCTTTAGATGCGGAAATAAAAAATTGTTACATCTTATTTTAAAAGTGACATAAAATAAGGTCAATTCATTCTTCGATAATGGTTGGTCTAAATGTTACACAACGCCCACTGTGTATGGCGTAGTGAGGCGCGCCTCACGGAAAGCCATTGTTGCGCCTGATTAGCTATACACGCTGTTGTGTGTAGTATCGTTCGGAGTTCTCGTAGACTCGACTAAATATACATAAAATTGGCGAGGTGCTACAAACAGTGGGCGTTGGTATGTAATTAGTAGAAGGGCAGCGTTTGGAAAACGCGATTCTACGTGCCGCAGGCAATTACATACCAACGTGTTCGTGTGTGGTTTCTTAGTGTAGTACTAAAGTTAGCAAAAAAAGATAAACGTATTGAAAATCCGCTATGATTTTCAGATAGTTCTTAGACACTATGAACTATACACGTTGTTGGTAGTTGCTTATTCATTTCATTATTACAATTTTTCGAGTTGCAATAATATTATTATTTGATACTAGTTTAGCGATATAAATACCATTCGTAAACTCATCAGCATTCAAGCTAATGGAAGATTGTCTTTCATTGATATTTAGTGTTATTATTTTTTGACCGTTTAAATTAAATATCACAATTTTATTAAGTTCAGTTGTACTTTTAAATGAAAAGGTAGTTTTTGAACTAAAAGGATTTGGATAATTTAAAAAGTAAGGCTTTATATTGTCAAAGTCAGATACACTTAAATTATCATCTATCATTAATTTTAATGCAACTGGTCTATGGTCAGAAATGTTTTCATCATATTCTACCCATCCACCAGTTAAATATTCGTCTATTTTAATGGTTTGGATGTCAGATTCAATATCTTGAAATTCATTAAATAATTCATTAGTTATTAATATATGATCAAGTTGTGATGGCCATGACGGAAAAGACCATTCAGAATTATTACCTGCTGCAATTTCATAATCTGTAAACAAATAATTATCAGAATCATCCAAGATCATTTGAAATACATTATTTTGAATATCATCTAATAAGTTATCATTTAAGTCTCCTAAAATGATAACATTTTCATTAGTAAAATTGGTGTCAACATATTCTTTTAACAAATTATTCGCAAAATACCTTCTTGTTTCTTCGTCATTATCATTTGGGATGTTTAACATTCCATCACCACAACATTTGAAATGATTATTTATAATAATCAACCGTTCACCCATGTAATTCAAATCCATTATCATAGGTGATCTAGGAAAATAATTCCAAAATTCTGATGTGGTATATATTTCATAAATGCTGTTGATTTGTATGCTATCTGTTTTGTAAATATATGCTAAACCACCAAACCATAAAGACTCTAGGTATCCATCATATGAACTCAATTCACTAATCATTTGATTAAAGATACTTATGTCATTGACTTCTTGTATTGCTAGTATATCGACATCTAATGCTTCAATAATATCGATGACATAGCTTACTGTTATTTCATCATTTTTTGGAAATTGTTCAATATTCCAGGTTATTATTTCAAATGTATCATCTGAACCGAATGATAAATTCTCAATGCCTTGTGCTGTAATATATTGATAGGCAAAGAGTTGAAGAAACACTATAATGACAATACGACTCATATAGACTTAAAAATTAGTTCTGCTTTAGAAGTTACTACCAACGCCCACTGTGTATGGCGTAGTGAGGCGCGCCTCACGGAAAGCCATTGTTGCGCCTGATTTGTTGCGTTTTTAAGTTACGTTTTTTTTCGATAGGGTATAAGTTTTTAATGTGTAAGAACTTTCATAATCTTAACCAACTAAGCAATGAATTATACACGGTGTTGGGCTTTCGTACTTTTATCTTAGATTTCCTCTTTTAATTTATCAGGTTTTTGTCTTGTATCAAATAATGTTATTACTTCAACCTCTCTTAATTCAGTCGAGACTCGATAATAGAATGTAGTTTGTTTTGTAACAACACATTTATAAAGACCTTTAAATTCCAATGATTCAGGACAACTTTGTGGTTGAATTGAAATCTGCCTCATCTTTTCAGATAACTTTTCAATAAATCTATCTCGTGTTTTTAAATTCCAGTTTTCTAAGAGGTAATCATTTAATTTAAGAAGTTTAGATTCCGCTAGTTCGGATAAAAATACTTTCATTATGATATTTTCTTCAAAAATGAATCATAAGAAACTCTTTTTCCATTATTGAGTTGGTCAATTCCTTGTTTGATTTCATTTTGCTCTGAAATACTTAATTCATTCCAGAAATCAACTTTTTCTTTATTTATAAAATCAGCTACTTTTTGAATAAATTCATTATTCTCAATTGCTAAAATTGTTTTTACTAGTTCGATTTTTGTAGATTGAATATCCATTTCTTTTTTTATTACAATCAAAGATACATAAAATGATTTTGATTCCGTAACATTGCTGCAGTATGAAGCCCAACGCCCACTGTGTATGGCGTAGTGAGGCGCGCCTCACGGAAAGCCATTGTTGCGCCTGATTAGCTATACACGCTGTTGTGTGTAGTATCGTTCGGAGTTCTCGTAGACTCGACTAAATATACATAAAATTGGCGAGGTGCGACAAACAGTGGGCGTTGGTATGTAATTAGTAGAAGGGCAGCGTTTGGAAAACGCGATTCTACGTGCCGTAGGCAATTATATACCAACGTGTTTGTATAAACTTAGGAAGGAAATTGTATGCTATCAGTTTCAGTTTGTAAACTGCTTTTGCAAGTAAAAACTACCTTTGGTTTTAGCCATTAACCCTTATTAAGTTTATTCCATGTTGTAAACAGCTATTTAATTATTAGCTTTTTCATGACTATAGCATTATTCAGTTTGTTTTTTATATTTATGTAATATAATCCTGATTTCAAGTTTTCTATTAGTATTGAAGCTATTAAATTGTCTACTGTAATTTCATTTTTCTTTATCAATTGACCTAAATTATTATAAATATTGATTTCATAAATTCCATTATCGATACCTCTAACCCTCAACAGATTATTATTAGAAGTAGGATTTGGGTATAATACAATATTATCGTTTAAAACATCAATATCGTTTATACTTAAAGTCGAATGAGTTAAGGCGTTATATGCACTGATTCTACCATGTCCATAGTATTGATCCCATCCAATGGTATCATTAGAATCTCCAACTTGATCTTCAGAGGATTCTTCTAATATGGTTCTTATTTGGTCTACTGTCAAATTTGAATCAACAGATAATAATAATGACACCAAGCCAGCTACATGTGGTGCGCCTTGAGATGTACCTCCCCAATATGTATTAAAATTAGTGTTTGACGAATAGCTTAAACCATAAATGTAATTACCAGGTGCTACAAAATCCAATTCTGGACCAAAATTACTTCCACTTGTACTGCTCCAAAAAAAAGGTACACTCCTCGTATCATCTGAATCTGTAGAGCCAACTGCAAAAGCATTGGTATATCTTGCAGGATATTGAATTACAGAATTTTGATTCCCAGTAGAAACAACTATTACCACATTATTGTTATAAGCATAATTAATTGCATTTTCTAGTAGGGTTGATGAGCCATTTCCACCAGCGGAAAGGTTGATTACAGAAGCACCATTATCAACGGCATAATAGATGGCATCGGCCCACCAACTGTAAAAACCACTATTGTTATCATCTAAAATTTTGCACACCATTATTTTAGAATTCCAGTTTACACCAGCATATCCATTACTATTATTGCCACTCGCTACTGCAATACCAGCTACGTTAGTGCCATGACCATGATCATCTGTAGGATTATTATCGTTATTTACAAAATCCCAACCTCCATTAATATCATCTATAAAACCATTGGAATCGGTATCGCTCCCATCTTGAACTTCTGAAGGATTTGTCCAAATTCTACCTGTAAATTCAGGATGATCTAACTTTAATCCAGAATCTAAAATTGCGATAATTAAATTAGAATTACCTTGCGTTATATCCCAAGCTAACTCACTATCTATGTCGGCGTCTACAGTTGAGTTAGACAAAGAAAAAGTACCATCATTGTAATGTGACCATTGTCTATTGAAGAAAGTATCGTTAGGGGTTGTTTGAGAATAACCATGACCATGACCAACAAAATTTGGTTCAACATATTCAAATAGGTCTGTTAATCTATATAGCTCAATCAATTCTTCAATCTGTTTATCTGATTCTAAATTAATGATATATGTATCTTCCATTTTTTTATTTCCAGTTAATATGATAGATTTTAAACCATTATTGGTATTTAGTATATCTATTTTGGAATTTTGGAATTTTTGCTGATTTTGAACAAAAATTCTATTCGGTTTATTTGTAGTTTTAAATTTAATTATCAAACTCTTTTGTGTTTGACAGAATAAAAAGCTACTCATTAAAAGGCTGATTATGAATAAAGTATTTTTTTTCATTTTCTTTGTTTTTAATTGTTTACAACGCCCACTGTGTATGTCGTAGTGAGGCGCGCCTCACGGAAAGCCGTTGTTGCGCCTGATTAGCTATACACGCTGTTGTGTGTAGTATCGTTCGGAGTTTTCGTAGACTCGACGAAATATACATAAAATTGGCGAGGTGCGACAAACAGTGGGCGTTGGTATGTAATTAGTAGAAGGGCAGCGTTTGGAAAACGCGATTCTACGTGCCGTAGGCAATTATATACCAACGGAATTGTGTATGGTTAGTTGCGTGGCTAAGCAACTAATTTAGCAAATAAATCACAGATAGAATATTCCGAAGGAATGTTCGTAAATCGGCAGTGACCAAGCAATTAATTATACACGTTGTTGGCATTTCGTTGTTTATTTAGTATTCAATAATATCATATCAATTGTTGTACCTATAATTATTGAGATAAAGTAAAAAGTAATCATTCCTAACATATTTGCTATTACTCCTTTTATATAATTTATGGCTTTTCTACTAGAGTAAAACTGGCCTAATGCCCAAGATGAATATACAAATCCGATTATTCCACCTAAATATAAAAGCCTATAACCTGTTAAAATATCTAAGACTATAAATAATGAATAAATTAAGGTGCTTATTCCTAGAACATATAGAAGGAATGTCAATATTTCGTAAAAGTTATAATTGGATTTTCTAAAAAATAATTTAACCCATAATGCAGTGAATACTGACATTAAGATATTTGTATATCCATAGTTCTTTTTCACCCATTCAAAAATACTAACCAGAGCTGAATTTTTTAAGCCAAGTGTATTTGTGTAGCCGCTTCCAAATTCGTCAAGAAAGTCATTATTTATTAGATGTTGTTGGGCAATAGTATAAATCAGAGAGCAAAAAACGATGAATGTAATAGGTTTTACTATCTTATTCCTATCATTTTTAATGAAATGTTGTACACTTTTTCCAGGTCTGATTAATATTTCTTTAACGGTATAGAAAATTCCTTTATCTAAATTTAAAATACTCACTAATTCTGATAAAATATATTTTCTGTCAATTCTTTTAGGAACTTTTAGTTTGCCCTTCTTATCTAGAAAATCATCTTTAGTTTTAACATTAAAATTTTGAGATGCTTTAGTGCTCTTATTTTTACTCATTTTTGTTTAGTAAATTGTTTTGATGATTTAATTAATCATTGGCAATACAAATTCTTTAAAAATATAAAATAATAAGGCTCCAACTATCATTCCAACAAGGAAGTTTCTTTTTTTATTTTTTTATTTTTTTGCTTTTTATTGGTTATAATTTAATTTTTTCGATTTCGTTCAGCAATGAATGCCAACGCCCACTGTGTATGTCGTAGTGGGGCGCGCCTCACGGAAAGCCATTGTTGCGCCTGATTAGCTATACACGCTGTTGTGTGTAGTATCGTTCGGAGTTCTCGTAGACTCGACTAAATATACATAAAATTGGCGAGGTGCGACAAACAGTGGGCGTTGGAATGTAATTAGTAGAAGGGCAGCGTTTGGAAAACGCGATTCTACGTGCCGCAGGCAATTGTCTTGTCCTGAAATATGGCTACAGGTTAAAATTGAATTAAGCTGATAATTTATATACCATATTTGGTATTTTATAATCTAAAGATAAGTGTAATCTTATTTCGTTGTATAAATTAATTGCACTTTTTGTGGCTCTTTTCGGGTGAGCGACGTCTGTAAAGGTTTGATCAAGATAAAATTCATCTTTTAAAATCCCGTTAACTCTTTCTGCCATTGCGTTTTCATAACAATGATTTTTCTCTGTCATACTAATGTCTATTTTTTTTCTTTTAAGTATTTGTGTGTATACATTGCTACAATATTGAATACCTCTGTCTGAATGATGAATAAGTTGTTTAATATCTTTCGCTTGATATATAGCTTTATTAAGCGCTCTAACACATCCTTTAAGTTCTAGGCTGTCACTAAGGTCGTATCCTACTATTTTACGAGAATACATGTCCGTAATTAGTGCCAGATAACAAAATCCTTTTACGGTTCTAATGTATGTAATATCAGAAGCCCAAACTTGATTAGGTTTTGTGATTTCTATATCTTTTATAATGTTCTTATACTTATAAAAACGATGATACGAGTTGGTTGTTTTAGCACTAGTTTTCTTTCTAAGTGTTAGCATTTGGTGTTTTCTAAGCACACTAAATAAAGTATCTCTACCAACCTTAACATTGGCTTTATTAAAATCTATGTTTAATGATTTCACAAGTTTACGCACGCCTTCTCTAGGAAGAGATTTGCGTCTTTTTCGGACTATGTTAATAATCTTTTGTTCTAGTTTTAAACGGTTGTCAGCTCTAGATTTGTATTTATAATACGCATCACGTTTAAGTCCGAAACAATGAGTTATAGTCGTTAAAGAAGCAAATTCCTTAGATTTTTCTTTAGCTTTGATTAGGGCTTTATACTTAACTTTTTTTTTAGTTCAGCGATAGATTTGTAACCTAGATCTTCAGCTGCTACTTCAAGATAACAATCCTTTACCATAGCATCGAGATCCTTTTTAAGTAGTAGCTTTTTAAGCTGTTCAACCTCTTTTTGAAGTGCCTTAATTCTAGATATTTCGTCTTTTGTTTCCACTTTTACTCTGGTGTTCATTAAGTCTTTACGATTATACTTTTTAATCCACACATTTACTGTTGTAGGTGCAATAGAGTAGAGTTTACAAAGTTCGCTTTTTGTGTGTTTTCCGGTTGTAAGTTCGGCTAAAATTTTCAGTTTAAAAGGTTCTGAATACCGTCTAATTACTTTGTCATTTTTATACATAATGTTTAAAATTATGTAGCCTTTATTCAGGACGGGTCACAATGCCACACAACGCCCACTGTGTATGTCGTAGTGAGGCGCGCCTCACGGAAAGCCATTGTTGCGCCTGATTAGCTATACACGCTGTTGTGTGTAGTATCGTTCGGAGTTCTCGTAGACTCGACTAAATATACATAAAATTGGCGAGGTGCGACAAACAGTGGGCGTTGGTATGTAATTAGTAGAAGGGCAGCGTTTGGAAAACGCGATTCTACGTGCCGCAGGCAATTACATACCAACGTTTTGGCTAAACTGCGTTTTAATGCAGTTTAGGTTTTGTTAGCAAATGCTTTTTTTCTGATTCAAAATAATCTCGCTTAATTTTTTTGCACTCCTATTATTTCTGGCAATTTATATGCTCCATTTAATACGCTGTCATCGGGCCCATAAATGCGTAATACAGTGTAGAAAGGACCTTCAGGAATAGGCAACCAATTACCTTCTCTATCTTTGCCGGGAGAGTCCGTTTGAAAGTAAATGGTCATCGAACCGTCTTTATGCTTTTTCAATGATTTAGTTTGACTACCTATGCTGTATCTGTTTATTGAGTTTTCAACCAAAAATCGATTTGGAAGATCGTACATTGTAAAAGACCAGAAATAGTCAGATTTTGGTAATTGATCAGCAGAGAAAGTTATTGAATAATTCTTTTTACTTCCATCAAGTAATTCGCCATTAATGTCCGTTTTAAAGCTAGGATACATGGCCTGAGAAGGGTAATTTCCAAATTGTCCAACAACTACACCAACAGTTCTATTTAAATAATCTTCACCTATAACTTCTCTTGTGTTAAATAGCTTTTTACCGTCATTTGTAATAGCTATCTGCTGATCAATTTCTCTAAGAGCTTCTTCTATACCAGCATTAATCGCCTGCACAAATGAACTGTCCATTTTATTAGGTTGCCAATTTCTACCAGCTTCAACACCAATTTTTTTTGCATTTTCAAGCATCATTTGATCTGCTTTATTTGGAACGATATAGTCTAGCATAAAATTTGCGTACCTAAAGAAATTGATGTTCTTTAAGTCATTCGATTGATAGCTAATCCAATTTATATTTTCTGATATTATTTTAGGTTCAGATCCAATGTATGAACTCAATGGTTGCAAAACATATCCGTTTTGTATATACTCCATCGCTGGGATGTCATCTTGACCATTTACTCCGGTTCTAGTTAAAGTCCCAATAAACTGAGTTTCCGAATAAATTGCACGCTTAATACCTTTCGGAATTGGTCCGTCAAAGTCTTTCGTAGTTAATAGGTAATGCCCTCCATCTTGTCCATCGATAATAGATCCAGGTGCATCAATTACATACCCCCACATATCGTCCCATTGACAAACATAATACCGATTACCATCTGAAGGAGGCATGGTCAATACCCACGGTTCAATGCGCAAATCGACCCATGCCCAAGAATAGGGCGTATTATTATTTGGTGTTGGAATGTCCTTATTATCTGGGGTAGATAAGCCATAATGTTTGTATACTCCAAAACCTCCTATGTATTCTGGTGCATTATTATTAATTGCCTGATTGTACATCGTGCCATAATTATATACAAGTGGAAATAAGGCAATGTAAGTTTCTTTTGCAATGAGTTTTATTTCATTTTGATCCATTGTTTTCTCATTTTGAGTTACTACCTTTTTTTCTCCTTCATTCTTACATCCTAACAGAGAAAATAGGACAATAGAAATAGTCATTATTTTATATTTCATTTTGGTACTATTTGTTTTTGCTAACGCCCACTGTGTATGTCGCAGTGAGGCGCGCCTCACGGAAAGCCATTGTTGCGCCTGATTAGCTATACACGCTGTTGTGTGTAGTATCGTTCGGAGTTCTCGTAGACTCGACTAAATATACATAAAATTGGCGAGGTGCGACAAACAGTGGGCGTTGGTATGTAATTAGTAGAAGGGCAGCGTTTGGAAAACGCGATTCTACGTGCCGTAGGCAATTGTCTAGTCCTGAAATATGGCTAGAGGTTAAAATTGATTTTTAAGCTGATAATTTGTATACCATATTTGGTGTTTTATAATCTAAAGATAAATGTAATCTTACTTGATTGTATAAATTAATTGCATTTTTTGCAGCTCTCTTAGCGTGACTCACGTTATCAAAGGTTTGGTCTAAATAAAATTCATCTTTTAAAATTCCATTTACACGTTCTGCCATTGCATTTTCGTAACAATGATTTTCTTCGGTCATACTAATATCTATCTTTTTTCTTTTGAGTATTTGTGTGTATACATTGCTACAATACTGTATTCCTCTGTCCGAATGATGAATAAGTTGTTTAATGTTTTTAGCTTGATAAATAACCTTATTTAACGCTCTCACGCATCCTTTAAGTTCTAGACTATCACTGAGTTCATAACCTACAATTTTTCTGGAATGCATATCTGTTATTAAAGCCAAGTAACAAAAGCCTTTTATTGTTCTAATGTATGTGATGTCGGATACCCAGACTTGGTTTGATCTTGTAACTTTCATCTCTCTTATAATGTTATTATATTTATAAAACCGATGATAAGAATTAGTTGTTTTGGCACTAGTTTTCTTTCTAAGTGTAAGCATATTGTGTTTTCTAAGGACATTGAATAGTGTATCTCTACCGACTTTAAGGTTGGCCTTTGTAAATTCCTTATCTAATGATATCTTAAGTTTACGTACGCCTTCTCTAGGAAGGGATTTACGTCTTTTACTAACAATTTCAATAATCTGTTGTTCTATTTTTAAACGCTTATCAGCTCTAGATTTGTATTTATAATACGCATCTCGTTTAAGTCCAAAACAATGGGTTATGGTAGTTAAATCTGCAAATCCCTTAGATTTTACTTTAGCTTTCACTAAGGCTTTATGCTTAACTTTTTTTTTGTTTCGCAACAGACTTATAGCCTAAATCTTCAGCAGCTACCTCAAGGTAAGAATCAAGAACCATAGCATCTAAATCCTTTTTAAGTAATAGTTTTTTAAGTTGCTGAATTTCGTTTTGAAGTGCTTTAATTCTAGATATTTCGTCTTTAGTTTCCACTTTTACTCTGGTGTTCATTAAGTCTTTACGATTGTACTTTTTAATCCACTCATTGACTGTTGTGGGTGCAATAGAGTAGAGTTTACAAAGTTCGCTCTTTGTGTGTTTACCTTTACTAAGTTCATCAAGAATTTTTAGTTTAAAGGGTTCTGAATACCTTCTGATGACTTTGTCATTTTTATACATAATAATTAAAATTATGTAGCCTTTTTTTAGGACGGGTCACTATTACTTATAACGGTCTAGTGTATGAGTAACGTATTCTAAATTACTACTTTTTAGAAAGCTATATACTTCATTTGAAATAAAAAAACGGTTTGAATATTAACTCAAACCGCTATTACTTACAAATAATGCTATGCTGATTTTTATACGAATTCTTTTTATTCAATAAAATACACTTTTTTAATTTTGTCTTTTTCAATATGATAAATAGCTATTGCTTCAATTGTTTGATCTCCAAATTGAACACGTTCTTTATCAATAACAATATTACCTTGTACAATTCTTTCCTTAAGCTCACAATGTAGGTTTGGGATTTTATTAAACATTTCTGAGTATTGTTTTCTCATTTTTTTCTTACCTGTATAAAGCAGCTTGTTAGGATATGAATATACTTCAACATCATCTGCATAAGGCTTTAAAAAAGCGTCAATATTTCTAAAGTTATAGGCATTTAATTGTCTTTGCACTAAATCAGTTGGCGTGCTTTTAATAATCGCATCTGGTTTAAAGACAATTCCTTTATTGATAATAGTATTTATTTTAGTGAGGTTTTCAATGTCTTCAATTGGATTTTTATCTAATAAAACAAGATTAGCTTTCTTTCCAGTAGTTACCGAACCAAATTCATTTTCTTTATCAAAAACTTTTGCGCCATTTATAGTTGATGCTTGAATAATTTTCCAATTGTTCATTCCACTTTTTTGCATGGCTTTTAATTCTGTTAAATAAGATGAGGCATGTAAAGTTCCTATATTTCCAGCATCTGTACCAGTTGCTATTAAAACTCCAGCATCAGATAGTATTTTAAGGTTTGCCATACTAATTGAGTCCGTTTTATTTACAACCAAAATGTTTTCTGGAGCGTTTGCGTAATCTTGATATGCTTTAACAAGATTATTTTCAGATAAGTGTTTCAAATCTAATAAAGATCCTAATTGGTATGGGTCTGCTTTTTGCAACTCATGATTACTCATTTTTATTCTTTGACCGAATGTATTTAAATATGCGCTATGCGTTATTAATGTTGGACTAAGAATGATTTTGTTTTTCTTCATTAACTGTACAAAATCATCTTTTAAAATTTCGTCATCTATACTATGTACTAAAAAATCTGCACCATTTTCAACAGCTAATTGAGCCGTAATCCTTTGAGTTGCATGAACAGCTACTTTTAAATTGTTTTTATGAGCTTCATTGATAATAGCTTTAATAATTGGAAGATTTTTACGTGCACTTTTTTCAACACTTAAACCGTCTTCTCCTGCGATATACCAGATTTTTATTAAGTCTGGATTATATTTCAATTGTTCTCTAACGCCATTAATACCATCTTCCACAGTTTTTGTTAAAGTAAAAGGTTCGTCTTCTCCTAAGCCTTCAAAGACTTCTGGTTCATAGGTAGTCAATAAAGGACCAGTAATGAAAATATAAGGCGAAAATGATTTATTAGTAAAATCATTTCTTTGTTTAAGAAAATGATATGTTGCACCTACATCAACCACTGTTGTAATGCCATTTTGAAGATATCTTCTTAATTTGTTTTCCATGTCAGTTTTTGCATAGGTAATTTCTTGTTCATAGCTTTTGTGTTTTCGTAAATCAATAGCATCTGGGCGCGTATACAATCCTCCATTTTGGAAAAAATGTATATGTGAATCTATTAAACCAGGAATAAGATATTTGCCTGTTCCATCTATTACAATGGCATCTTTAGGTAGCTTTTTGTTTTTGTGATTTTGAATATTTGTTATCAAATCATCAGTGACTACTACTGTTTGGTTGGGACTTAATTTTTGTTGCTCTACATCAACTATAGTTACATTTTTGATATAGGTTTGAGAAAATATAAGGTTTGAAAAGATAAAAACTGATGAAACTAAAAGATATTTATTTTTCATGTTTTTTTAAAAAATTTGTGTTTTAATAGATTATTTGGTATTCATCTAACGTTTGTGTGTAAGAATAGTTGCGGGTTTTTACACAAGAATTTTTGAAAGTAAAAGTAGAAGTTACAAACATGCAAGATCTTGTGATTTAGCACTAAATCGGAATTGTTTTATACAATGTTATATGCTGATTACTCTATACTTTTCTCAATCCACTCTTTATAATAACTAATGCGAGCATAATATTCAGTTACTCCGTAAACACCTTCTTTTCCGTTATTTTGTTGATATGAACTAACGCCTACGATATATCTCACATTATCTATGTCAATAAAAGCAGGTCCACCACTATCTCCAGGTCCACTTACGCCTTCTAGTTCAGTTGTGTTTTCTGATTCAGGATGGTCAAAATTAAAAGTTATCCATTGATCATGAACTTCATCTATCCTATTGGTTGCTGCTCGTGTAATCTTATCCCAATTTTGAGGACCTGTTAATCCAGTTCCAAAATCGCCTCTACCTACAATGGTTATTTGTTTCCCTTTTTCGTTTTGCTTATCGTATAGTTTAGCAAAAGGAATAGTTGTTATATTTCCTTTAATTTGAATTAAGGCTATATCATTTTCTATAGACGTTTCATTTATTTGAAAATTTGGGTGTAAAATTACTTTCTCTACATCATATTTTTTATTATCAATACTCACTTGAGGTGTTTTTCCATTTTCCAATTCTTTATTTAATAAAATAGCTGCATGTGCTGCTGTTACAGCCCAATTTTCTTTAATAAGTGTAGACTCACCATCAGATAAATGACAAACTTGAGGATATGCTTTTCCTAATGCAATAAATCGTTCATCTGGCACATCGTGACGAACTATTAAACTCATTAATGAGAATGGCATAATTAGAATTAGTAGGATTGAGCTTAGTTTTTTCATTTTCATATTAGTTTAAATTTTAAAAACTCAAAACTAGAGTACTTTTTTACGCTTCTATGTTAATCAATGTTATTTGAAGTTAATGAGTGTTGTTTTTCAAATTTGACTACGTCTGCGGTTTGTATATGAAAAGTAGCAGGTTTTTAAGAGCTACTTTCCCGCTAGTAATAAAGATAGTAGAAAACAAACAAACTTTTAATTTAACCCTTAACCGCTATTTTTTATATACTTTGTTGGCTGTTCGTTCTCTTATTAGAATCTAATAAGAGTATCAAATATATTAGTACATATCAAATATTTAATTTTCAAACTTCTCAATATCATTTAAAAACTCTAAAGCTTTCATAGTTTTTGACCCTGTGAATAACCTTATCGTTTTTTTTACCCATTTAATATGTAGGTTTTTGTAGGTCAAATTATTTAAAAACCAAACTAACGGGATAATTAATAAGGAATTAACCATAAGGTATTTTAACACAAAATCAGCATCCATATTTGCATATAAGTCAATATTAAATAAAAAGTCGCTAACAACCACTACATATGACCACCATATTGGAGTAGATAAAAACATTAATTTTAAAAATAACAATCCGTGAGCATTTACTAATTCTACTTTTTTTCTTATATCAACTATTGGTTTTGCAAAGTCAATTTGTTGTAATAACGTAACTTGTCCTATGCTACCTGCTAATGCAATCAGTATGAAAATATCAACAATAATTCCACTTATCGCTAAATGTGTTTGGCCCCAATTATTTGCAATATAATTTCCCATAAATAGTGCTAGTAGAGAAAAAACTACAATTTCTATAATTCTGTACCTAAGAATACTCTGTGTGCTCTTTTCTGATTTGTCTAAATTGATACTTTTAAAAGAGGCTAGATTCAAACTTAATTTTTCATTTAGCTTCGTATCGTAAGCTGCTAATATTTTTTTTAATTCCTTTGCTTCCATGATTCTATATATTTTGAAATTGTTTTTTTAATTTTAATTTAATTCTACTAATTTTTGTGGCGACATTAGTTTTAGAAATACCAAGTATTTCTGAAATTTCCTCATAACTTTTTTCTTCCAAATACAACAGCATTAGTGCTTTATTTAGTTCGTTTAAATTATGAATGAATTCTTGTAATAGTTTTAGATGATAATTTAATTCTGATTGCTCTTCTATAGGATCTTCTTCAATTTTGAAGATAGATTCTTCATTGTAAAAATCATTTTTCATAGACCACTTTTTTTCTTTTCTATAAAAAGAGATCGCAACGTTTAAGGCAATTCTGTACATCCAGGTTGAATATTTATATTCGCTATTATAGTTATCAAACGAATTCCATAATTGGATAATAATTTCTTGTTCTAAATCCTTTCTATCTTCTTTATTTTGGCAATAAGAGTTCACAATTTTATAGATGATTTTTTTATGCTCATCTATAGTTTTTATGAAATGTTCTTTTTTAATTACCATTATTTATACGTGATTTTACTCTTGTCATGTATAAGCATCCACTCATTGTGAAACTAAATCTCTTTGTTTTATATATTATTCGAAATGCATGTGAATAAATCACACTTTTATAGGATAAATTATAACCAATTAGAAAAAGCTGTGATTGTAGTTCCTAAAATTAAACTAGAAACACCTTCTTTTAATGATAAATGTTTTTGGTTGATAGTGTCTGAATAAGCAATCCATAATGCAAGTAATGCACTGGAAAAAAATATTACGACAATATAAGTTGGGAAATTAATAGAAGTTATACCAAACCAACTCAACACAATTTCTTCCAGTACTGCAAATCCGAATACGGCTAATATTGGGTTTGATTTTGTAGGTTTTACTAATAACAATATGCCACCATAGAGCAGAATTAAGCAAATAATTAGCGGTAAAATTTGATTAAAATAGGATAGACTGAAATAACTCTTAAAAGAAAAATCAAAATATTCTTTCAAATTAGTATTTATGCCTGATTCGAATAGGAAGATTATACTAAATAGTATACCTATAGATGAAAATGCAATACCGATAATTTTTCTAGCTGTCATATTATAATAAGTTAGTTTAAGTATTATTCGCAAACTTTTGAAAAAGTCACACTTCCTATAATTTATTTTCCAGGGTGATTAAACTAACACGGTACCGGGATGAAACGCGTGAGTGACAGCCAACGCCCACTGTGTATGGCGTAGTGAGGCGCGCCTCACGGAAAGCTATTGTTGCGCCTGATTAGCTATACACGCTGTTGTGTGTAGTATCGTTCGGAGTTCTCGTAGACTCGACTAAATATACATAAAATTAGCGAGGTGCGACAAACAGTGGGCGTTGGTATGTAATTAGTAGAAGGGCAGCGTTTGGAAAACGCGATTCTACGTGCCGTAGGCAATTACATACCAACGTGTTCGTGTATAATTTCGTTGCGTTTTTAAGCAACTAAATTAGTAAATACAAACTGAATAGAAAATCCGCGAGGATTTTCGTAAGTAGGCTATATCTAGCAATGAATTATACACGGTGTTGCCAGTAGTTTTTTATTCCTTTTTGTTCAGTTCAATTGGGTTTGGGCTTTCAGGTAATCCGATTAACTTGTCATCATAAAAGTACATTTCTTGGATTTCCCCATTCCACCATTTCAACACAATACTATCTCCTCTTTTTTCATTCATTCCCATTTCAATTATTTTCAGGGAATCCACAGGATTTGGGTTTAATTCATAAATCCCATATGTGTTTGGGTTTTCTGAAATTCTTAATTGAATATTTCTGTTCTCAATTTTAAAATCATATCTAGTTTGCGAGTAAGGATTATTTTCCAAATAGGAATTCCAGAAAAATGAGAATATCCAATAACAGACTATTGTGTTAACAAAGAATAAAATTGAAAGTCTTTTTTTAATGAAGAAAACAATAATTCCAATCAGAATATTCACTCCAAATATTTCAAGTCTGTGCGATTCAACTCCGACAGACATAAATGGGTCAGGTTTAATATTACTAACCCAATATTTCATAAGTAAAATATCGATTAGCAAAATCAGAATTCCAATTCCGACTAATAATTTCGTTTCTGATTTCGTCATTCTCAAATTACCGGCAACGTGTTTGTATATGGTTTGTTGCGTGTTTAAGCACTAAAGTTAGCAAATAAAACACAGATAGAAAGTCCGCTAGGACTTTCGCAAGAAGACACTAACTAGCAATGAATTATACACGGCTTAAGTTTGTCTTTTAATAAATTTGATACTTAATCAGAAAGAATAAAAGAGAGAATTAAGGTTACTATACACGGTGAAGCTTTTGACTTCGACAACATTGATAATCCTCTCTTTTTTCTACTTTTATCACGTTCAGTTCTGTGAGACTTTAAATCTCGATTTCAAGTTGTTGTGAGTGCAAGTAGATTATTCTTTCATAAATCAGTTCTTATGAATAAATATAGTGAAACTTTTGGAATCGATATTAGTAAAGATGTTTTTGATTGTTATGGCAGTACACAAGGTCATTTACAGTTTAAAAATACAGAATCAGGTTTTAAAAAGTTTCAGAAATTATTACGTAAAGATAGTTTGGTAGTTATGGAAGCTACGGGTTACTATCATTACAGATTTGCTCAGTTTCTTTATCATCAAGGCTTTGTAGTTTCTGTAGTAAATCCTTTATCTATAAAGCGTTTTATACAAATGAAGTTAGCAAAAGTAAAGACAGATAAGAGTGACGCTAAAGCTATTTGTAACTATGGTTTAAGTCAAGAAGTTCCTTTGTATAATGCTTTAACAGAAGTTCAAAGCGAGTGTTTACAGTTGTTTAGATGGATGGATAGTTTATTAAAAAAACGAACAGCTACTAAGAATAAGATCCATGGAGAAAAGTTTTAGGGATCCCATCTAAATATGTTTACCATTCTTTGAGTAGAACCTTAAAGCATTTAGATAGAGAGTTGCAAGGAATCGATAAGAAACTATTAAGTTTAGAAGAGCAAGATCAACAAAAACAACTTACTTTGTTAAAAAGTATACCAGGAATAGGAGTAAAGACAGCTTTGTTTTTAATAGTAATTACAGATGGGTTTAAAAAATTTGAAACGGCATCACAGTTGTGTAGTTATTCAGGAGTAACGCCCACAATAAGAGCGTCTGGAAGTAGTGTTCGAGGTAGGTCAAGAATAAGTAAAGTAGGAAATCGAAAATTGAGAAATTTATTATTTCTATGTGCTTTTAGTGCTTATAAGTATAATAAAGGATGTAGAGAACTTTACGAACGAATTGTAAACAAAGGTAAAAGTAAAAAGTTAGCCATGTTAGCAGTTTTTAATAAGCTATTAAAACAAGCCTTTGCTATAGCAAAATCTGGTATTCCATATGATGAAACTCACGTTTCATTATTACCTAAATAGCATATAGTAAAATAGAATAATAAAAGCTCAAAAAACTAGCGTTTAGAATTTTGAGCCTAGCATAAAATTGTAAAAATTTAACGAAGAATTTATTTGTTTTTTAACTCAGTTCTTTGTTGTGTAACTGGCTTTATTTCCGATTGTTTATTTTTTCAAAATATAGTTCAATAAAGGGTCATCGCCGTTTATTATATTAAATAGCTGTAATTTAATTTCTTTATCTGGAATTATGCCTTTATCTAATTTCAATTCAGGAACATTGACAGATTCCCTTTCTGTTCCTATTTGCAAACCAAGTTTTGTGTATTTTAGTGCTGTTGCTCCTCTACCTGGATGCGTACTGTATGTACCTCCTGTTTCTTCTCCAATTATCATGGCTAACTCATTATGTTTTACAACTGCTAACATTTGCCCTGTTGCAGATGCACAACGTCCATCAGTTAACATATATGTTTTAATATCACTAATATTATTGGTTGTTTTTGGTTTTACAGTTATTGGCCTATTTCTACTTTTATTCAAATCATTGCTTTCATAAAAATTAACTTCTTTATTAATAAGATAAGATAATATGTGTTTGGTGCATTCAGGATTTCCACCTCTATTTCCTCTTAAATCAAATGCTACTTTACTTATATTTTCATCTTTTATTTTTTTCATATAAGTATCTATCTCCTCCTTGAAAAAATCGATATTTTGCCTACCTCTTGGGAAGTAATTGAAATTTTTAATCTTGATAATAGCAGTTTTATTTTCTTTATTCATCACTATCCCTAATCTTGGCTTATTGTTTATTTCTACTTTATAATTAAGGGCTGGTTCATTAATAAGAAATGATGTTATGAATATTTTTTCAGAATTATAAGGCTTAAACTTTATTTTGTATTCAGAATCAAAACCAAAATAAGTGTGGTAGTAATACAGAAAGTTTATATTCAAATCTCCTCGATAAAAACTTTCATTAAAGGCATCAGCAGAAATTGTTGATTTTAAAGTTTTTAAGATTTCGCTTGATGAAATTCCGTTAATTTCTATTATTTCAGAGCCTGGATTCATTTCAATATTTTCAACACAATTGTTTGTTGCATACATTTTTTCGTTTTCAAACCATACAATTAATGGTAACCAATACTTATATGGTGTTCTGAAAAAGCGAGTATCGACTATTCGTGTGTGTAAACAGCCTAAACTTGCAACTATAGGGGACGTTACTTGATAAAACTCCTTAACAGTCATTGAATCTTTTAATTTATTCCGTTGAATATTTACAAGTTTCTCATAAGAATCTTTACTAATAAATTCAAACTGTGATGGATGTTCTTCTAGTGTTTCTAATAATTGATTAAAATCTTCTATAAGTTTTTCCTTTTCAATCTTAGTATTATGCTTTGTTATGATTGAATCCTTTATGCTTATGTTTTGAGCTTCCGTAAGTAAACTACACGATAAAAAAACTATAATTAAAAGAAAATTTCTCATAGAATGGAATATTAAGCGAAAGACAAATATAACTAAATATTTAGTTTAAACTAAATATTTAGTTATATTAAAAATGTTGTTGATTTATCTCAATATTTTAATAGTTACCAAAGATTGATAACTAATTGATGATAATACTTTATTTCCTTGTCTTAAATATAAAGGTCAAAAGTTTTTTTAGCTTGTTGCCAACGCCCACTGTGTATGGCGTAGTGAGGCGCGCCTCACGGAAAGCCATTGTTGCGCCTGATTAGCTATACACGCTGTTGTGTGTAGTATCGTTCGGAGTTCTCGTAGACTCGACTAAATATACATAAAATTGGCGAGGTGCGACAAACAGTGGGCGTTGGTATGTAATTAGTAGAAGGGCAGCGTTTGGAAAACGCGATTCTACGTGCCGTAGGCAATTATATACCAACGTATTGGTGTATGATTTCGTTACGTAGTTTAAACACTAAATTTAGCAAATAAAACGACGGTACACGAACTAGCAATGTCTCGAGCGCAGCGAATGGGTGAAATAATCATACACGGTGTTTGCTAACGGTTTATTTCCTTTTCAATTATTTGTATTTTTTATTTGAGGGTAAGTCGTCCCATTTTTATTCGTACCATGATAGCAAATCTATGACTTTCGATTTGTATAGAATTAGTTTAATTTGTAATTTCGCACCACAATTAAATGTCTTTAAATTATATGTCTTTTCCATGAAAAAAATTTTATTATTACTCGCAATGCTTCCTTCATGCCTTATGGCCCAAGAAAAAATAGGAAATAAAATCTATAAATATGGTGATCTTTACCATGCCATAGAGGGTACTTCACTAATATCATTTGAGAAAGCTGACGCAAAATCAATGAGCAAAACCCTTGACTATTTCGCTAAGGCTAGGGCAAATGTAAAATCTATGAATTCTCTTTTTCTACCAGGTTCAGATGTGAGTGAGGATGAGTTTAGTAGAGTACTCGATGAAAATAAAATTGAAACGTTAATAGTAATTGAAATTATTGATTCTTCAGAAGCCAATATGATTAGAACAACGTCCTCTGCTTATGCCGTGGTCAACAAGAAAAAAGAAATATCTGGCTCTTCATCCAGTGAAAGATCTGGCTCTTCATCTAGTCAAACATCTGGTTCTTCATCTTATGGACGTTCTAGCTCTTCAGGTAACGCTTCATATAATGCAAAAGCCAAGTTAAAGTCTACCTCTTCATCTGGCTCTACGAGTACCACAAAAAATAGTAATTATACTACTGAAATGAGTTTGCGTTTAACTATTTTCTCTAAAAAAGATAGTTTTAAAGCACCTGTTGCTGTGGTTGAAGGAAGAGCAACCAATGGCAGTCCAGACACCACTGATGATCAAATTGCGAGACGAATTGTTAGAAGAATGGTAAAAGCTTTAGACGAGCAGAGAGCCTTTTAGATATAACGGTGGGGCTAAACAAAAAATAAGTCATTATTAAAATAGCCCTCCCAACCGCATCCTGTTATCTTTTGCCAAAATAGGCTTAAAACATTTGTCTTTTTGATTCAATCATTCTGGCGTACACTGCTATAAACTGAATGCTTTAACCTTAGATTGATACAGTCTAAAGAACAGAAAAACAAACCCTATAAAAAAGTGTTATCTATAGGTTTGCCAACGTATTGGTGTATGACCGCGTTGTGTGGTTTAAGTACTAAATTTAGTAAATAAGACGCAGATAGACCGCCTGCGAGGACTTTCAGACTTAAACACTAACTAGTCTAGTAATGACCCGAGCACAGCGAATAGGCTTAGCCATGATACACAGTTTTAGCTGGCTTTTATTAGCTTTTAATGGTGTCAGGCGTTCCGTTTTTCTCCGTCAGATCCCCAAAGATTTCCATTTGTTTCTAGCCTAAAATTACCTTTTTGGTCTTGATATGGCTATCAAAACCCTATTATCACTTAATCTGTAAGTATTCAAACCCTTAAAAGTATCACCATCAAGCACTATCATCAGTGGCATGAATCTCAATTTGCACCTTATTTAATCTTATCGATATAACCTTTTCCAAATTGTTTATTGTAGACACGCATTTCTTTCATAGTTATAGGAATACACCTTATAGAACTTTGTTTTATGAGCATCATTCCTATAGGATCGGTATTTGGTATTCGTACAGTGACCAGTGTAATCCATTCCTCGTTTTCTTCTAATATATAGGCTGGAAAACACTAATCTCCTTTTAAAACTAAAACAGGTTTCCAATTTAAATCTATATCATCTACTTTCAATCGTTCAGTAGCCATAAGTTCTAAATAGTTTAAGGACGGTATAAATTTTAGAACTAATGATTCCACCTCAGCTCTTATGTTTGCGATCAATTTTATTCGCATTAATAGACCAAGTAAGAAAGCAATAGCAAGCATAGCTAATACCGTAAAAAAAGTAAGTGTAATTTCCCCAAAAACATGTTCTATTTGAAATTTTTTGGCAATAGGTTCTATAAGTTTTTCAAAAATCTTCATGAATTTATATAACACATAAAGGACTACAGATAGTGGTAATGCTAGGGCAATACCTCGAAAGATGGTTGACTTTAATGAAAATTTTGTCATTTTATTTATTTTAAATTAGGACCGTATTCATTTTTTAATTTTTGTATTTTTTGGCTTTAGCTAGCGTATTGGTGTATACTCTCCTTGAGATGTTTAAGCACTAAATTTAGCAAATAATTCACAGATAGAAAGTCCGCTAGGACTTTCGCAAGTAGGCGAGTACTAGCAATGAATTATACACGGTGTTACCAAACGTATTTTTCTACAATAATTATTAATTCTCTTGATTAATGTAGAGTAAACCTTCGTACAAAGCTATTAATGGCACAGAGCGATGGTTTTCCTTGTCAAAATACTTTATTTCGATGTTTGTAGGTTCTTTCGTTTTCTTTGTGATTAATTTATAGAGATGGTCGTGTCTTTTTTTATTCCGCTCATAATTAGTATCTCCTTGATTGGCAGTAGCGATATAAAGTTTTTTACCCAATGATATTTTTGAAATAGAATCAACTTTGTTTTTCATCATCTCTTCGCTCCACCAAATACTTGGATCTATAGAAATGTAAGCATTGAAAACACTACTTTTATCTAAATAAGAATTTAATGTAAGTAGGCCTCCTAAAGAATGTCCAATAAGAGTTTTAGATGGTTTTGTTCTATATTTTTTATCAACATAAGGTATTAGCTCTTTCTCAATGAAATTCAAAAAATTCCTTCCTCCACCCATAGTATTTGGTCGTTTGGTCTTAATTTTGGTAAAAGTAAAATCTCGTTCGCGATCAACATTTTCTATGGCTATAATAATACTTTCTGGCATTAAATTGTTTCGGTTCCTATTGGAACTCATAAAATGCACTATTCCAGATGCTGTTTTAAAATGAGTATATCCATCCAACAATATGATAATAGGATATTTTTTCGCCACTTGAGTTGAATCATTATATGAATCAGGAATACTTATTAAACAAGTTCTTTCTTCATCTAAAATAGTTGATTTAATAATGAACTGACTTCCTATTATAATATCCCTTTTATTTTGTCCGAACGCGGTTTGTGCTCCAAAAAGTAGAATACATAATGCTACAAATGTTAAAGTTCTCATAGTTGGCTTTATATGTTTGTTAACGCCCACTGTGTATGGCGTAGTGAGGCGCGCCTCACGGAAAGCCATTGTTGCGCCTGATTAGCTATACACGCTGTTGTGTGTAGTATCGTTCGGAGTTCTCGTAGACTCGACTAAATATACATAAAATTGGCGAGGTGCGACAAACAGTGGGCGTTGGTATGTAATTAGTAGAAGGGCAGCGTTTGGAAAACGCGATTCTACGTGCCGCAGGCAATTACATACCAACGGTTTTGTATATGAAAAGTAGTGGATTTTTAGCACGTACTTTTTGGTTCATAACCGATCTTTATTGTATTCAGTATCTTTAATTTAAGCACTGAAGCCGCTATTTTTTATATACGTTGTTAGCAACTTTATTCATCCTTTTTTTTGAATTTCAAGAGGAAGATCGATATTAAAATGAACGCCTTTAGCAACCTCAGAATGCATTAGACGAATATGTCCTGATAATTTATTTAGCACTGCTTTTATTGTGGCTAAACCTATTCCGGTACTGTTTTCTGACTTTGCATTGAGTGTTTCAAATATTTCAAATATTTTATTCGCATACTTCATGCTGATCCCAGGACCATTATCTTTATAATCTATGACAAGTCTATTGTTTTCTATCTTTGATGAAATAGAAATGATGCATGTATCCTTATCATTAAATTTCAGACTATTAGTCATCAAATTTTGAAAAACCACTTGAATCACATGTTTTGATGTAATAACAATCTGTTTGCAATTCATAAGCTCTAACTTAACATTATCTGTATTTGCCAAATTAGCAAAAACAAATTTAGCAGTGTCTTCGAGTTTAAACTCACTAAAAACAAGATTTGCTTTTGAAACCCTAGCATAATCAATAGTCCCCTGAACAAGAGCTAATCCATACTTAGCTCTATCTTCAATTTGGTCGATCTTTTCTCCGAGAGAAATAGAAATTTCATCGGCAT
Organism: Winogradskyella sp. PG-2; assembly: GCF_000828715.1. Lineage (NCBI taxonomy): Bacteria > Pseudomonadati > Bacteroidota > Flavobacteriia > Flavobacteriales > Flavobacteriaceae > Winogradskyella > Winogradskyella sp. PG-2. The sequence goes on from NZ_AP014583.1 coordinate 2,372,156, forward strand.
CTTCTTTTTTCAAAAATTCGATTATGGATAAAATTCCCCTTATGGGTGTTTGCATGTCATGAGATAATCTATAGGAAAATGCATCAATATCATGATTGAGCTGCTCTATGATTTTTATCTTCTCGATTAAGATTAAGTTTTTTCTTCTTAATTCAAACTGAGCAACTACCTGATTTGCAAGTGCTGTTAAGGAAGTTTGTTGAGTTTTACTCAGCTTTTTAGGCTTATTGTCAATAACACATAAAGTTCCTAAACAAAATCCTTCTGATGTATTCAATGGTGCTCCTGCATAGAATTTGACATTCGGTGCCTTAGTGGATAATGGATTGTCATGAAAACGCTCATCTTTCGCAGCATCTTCGACAATGAGTATTTCCTCTGGTTTGTTTATGGCGTGAGCACAAAAAGCAATATCCTTAGGTGTTTCTCTTACATCTAATCCATGATGAGATTTAAACCATTGCCTGCTAGAATCAATCAAAGAAACAAGAGCAATAGGAACATCACATATTTGAGAAGCAATAAGCGTTAGCTGGTCATATGCATCTTCTTCTAAAGTGTCTAAAAGGTTTAAATTCTGAAGTGCTTTAATCCTTTCGTTCTCGTTATCTGGTATGTCTGGTTTTATCACAGCCCTTATGGATTTTATTTTTTTATTGTTGCTAACGCCCACTGTGTATGGCGTAGTGAGGCGCGCCTCACGGAAAGCCATTGTTGCGCCTGATTGGCTATACACGCTGTTGTGTGTAGTATCGTTCGGAGTTCTCGTAGACTCGACTAAATATACATAAAATTGGCGAGGTGCTACAAACAGTGGGCGTTGGTATGTAATTAGTAGAAGGGCAGCGTTTGTAAAACGCGATTCTACGTGCCGCAGGCAATTACATACCAACTGTTTTGTATATGAAAAGTAGCGAATTTTTAAGGACTAATTTTCGGTTTATTACTAACTATAAATTTATAAAATTAAATTTTGTTTAAATTTTAAAACCGCTATTTTTTATATACGTTGTTGGCAACTGGCTTTTGTTCAGTGGTCTTTTTCGTGGTTTCATTCCGAAAAGCACTCTCATAACTCTAAAAGGGTAAATGGCAAAACGGTAAATTACCACAATAATAAAAAATGAAATAACTAAAAGAATTGTAAACTTAGCAGGAATATTTAAGTCGAGTTGAATGATGTAATATGCACAAATTACAATTACTGTTTGATGTAAAATATAAAACGGATAAATAGCTTCGTTCATCCATTTAAGGTAGAGACTAGGTTTATTAAAGTAAACCTGTCCATATCCCAATATGGTCAAAACAAAACACCATCCCAACAGACAGCATAAGGTATGCCATATATCCCAACGAGCAGAAAGGGTTAAATAAGGTTCTACCATAGTATTCGGTATAAAATAATAACCATAAAATAATAGTGTGCTAATACTAAAACCAATAAGATGGAAGTGTCTAAATCTTTTCAAATTGTCCCAAAAAATTTGTGAAGAAGCAAATAAAATACCAGAGATAAAAAAGTAAGTATAAAAGAATGTTTCTGAAAGATTTGCCAGTGAAGATGACCCAGTTGGATAATACCTTTTAAGTACAACTGTAAAAATGATAAGAGGAAGTCCTCCCATTAAAAAACCTAATTTATAAGAAGATATTTTTTCAATTCGATGAATAAATTTCTTAGATTTTTTGGATTTAAGAAAAATAATTAAAGGAATTACAATTACAGAAATCACATAAAGGTTTTCTATAAACCAAAGGTGATTAGTTTCAAATCGTCCTTCCGTGTAAATCTGCCAATAGGAATTGAATTCATTGATGTATTGATAATAAGTTTGCGGTGGTACAATAAAAAGCACACCAAAAATGAGTGGAATTATAAGTCTTCCTGTACGTTCTTTAAAAAAATGCTTCCATGTCCGCTTAGAAAATGCGAGAACTGTTCCCGTTCCCGATATTAAAAAAAGTAAAGGAAGTCTAAATTGCTCAAAGTAAACCATAATATCATCTAACAGTTTACTAGATTCAGCATTCATAATATGAAAATCATCTCCATTAAAAGGCATGCCTAAATGATGAAAATAAACAGCCAAAATAGCAATAACTCTTAACCAATCTAAATCGTATCTTCTTTTTGAAATATTCATTAATTCTGTTTTTTTTGGCAATGATAAAAACAAAAACAGCACGGTTTTTAGTTAAGTGATGAATAACAATGGGCAGGGACGAATTACAAGGTAAATTGTTTTTTTAGGCTCTTGTAAGCTTGGTTAAATTCTTCAACTTTTGAGCGAGAAACTGGGATTGTTCTTTTGGAATAGTTTTTTAAATAAAGTACATATCCTTGTGCATTTCCAGAAACAGATTCAATCGCGTTAAGGTTTACAACATAAGAGCGATGAGTTTTAAAAATAAACGGATACGACTTTAATTGATCCAAAAATTCTTTTAGGGTTAATCTTTTTAAGTCTTTTTCATTAGTATTTGAATAGTCATAAAATATTTCTAGATAATTACTATCCACTTTTGCATAAAGAAAAGTTTGAATATTTAACTCAAAATTCTCCTCTTTTATTGGCGTAACAATTTGAACTGTTGTGTTGACGTCATTTATATATTGTTGCGTAACGGTTATTTTTTTTAAATCATTTGAGTGCTTAATAATCAAACGATGAAGATTTAATGGTAAAATAATTAACAGCAATAAAATACCTATTAAAAACGTATTTCTAATTTCTTCCCATAAGTATCGAAAAGACCAGTTATCGGGGTTTGTATAAATAAAATCTCGAATTAAGAAACTAGCTAAACCTATAAGAAGTAGGATTACTGCTAAATGCAAAAATTCCTTGCCTAATGTCCAATTTTCGATATTTTTTACCGTTTTTTTGAGCAAGAAAAAATAGGCAAAAGCAACAGGAATTGGTATAACAGAATGTAATACCATAATCCAAAAAATATCTATTTTATGTTCTTCAATATTTACAACAAAGGGTTCAAATAAATAGGTAAAAATAAAACTTGCCATAGCAATAAAGCAAAGCAAAAGGAATACTCTTTTTAATTCCTCATAATAAAAAGGATAAGGTTGTTTTATGTAGGCTTTAATTTGCATTAAATTTATTCGGTCAAGTTCGGATATTCAGTTCAGCTTGTTGCCAACGCCCACTGTGTATGGCGTAGTGAGGCGCGCCTCACGGAAAGCTATTGTTGCGCCTGATTAGCTATACACGCTGTTGTGTGTAGTATCGTTCGGAGTTCTCGTAGACTCGACTAAATATACATAAAATTAGCGAGGTGCGACAAACAGTGGGCGTTGGTATGTAATTAGTAGAAGGGCAGCGTTTGGAAAACGCGATTCTACGTGCCGTAGGCAATTACATACCAACGGTTTTGTGTATAACTAGTAGCGAAAAATAAAATTCTACTTTTCCGTGAGAATTTACAAAATAAAAAGTAATAGCGATTTGAATGATAACTCAAATCGCTATTACTTATACACGTTGTTGGCGGTAGTTTTTTATTTGTTTACCTCTTTAAGTAATTCGGTTGCGGCTAATTTTCCAAAATCATTGGCAGCTAAAGGACTAGCTCCTGTTATTAATTTTCGGTCTTTATGAACTGTATTATCAGCTTCTTCGTTGATGATTGTAACTCCTAAGTTGTTTAACTTTTCTCCATACTTGTAAGGCATATGACCAGGTGTATAACCAATCATTAGTCCTTGCTCATCCACAGCATCTGGAAATGAAGCGATTTTATAGCCTTTAAAGACATAAGTATCTTTTTTGCTATCTAAACCTGCTGCTAATAATGCTGCTGGACCATGACAAATAGCTAGTGTAAACATATCATTTTTGTGCGACCAGTTTATTAGTTTGTTCACATCTTTGTTTTCTGGTAGTCCAAGCATTGCTCCATGACCTCCTGGAATAAAAATAGCAGCATAATCTGAGCTTTCATTCATAGTGTTAGCAACAAAATCAGATAAGTTTCCTGGATTTTCAAATATCTTTTTGAATTCAGCATATATTGCTTTTATATGCTCATCGTCTTCTGGCATTGCCCATTGCTCAATAACAACAGGTTTTCCATTAGGTGTTACAACATCTACATCAAAGCCAGCATTTTTTAAATGTAGCACAGGTAAAAGTATTTCTACAGGATGATTTCCAGTTGAGAACTTTTTACCATTAGCCATGGTCATATTTTTCTGCTCCGTGCATATCATTAGCACCTTTTTATTTCCTGTGTACTTATTTTCATAAACAGTATTATCAAAATCTGTAGTTGGAGATGTTGCTAATTTTAATGCTAATGGCGACGGAATATAAGATCCGTCTTCAGTTTCTATTGGTCTTGATGTAAAGTATAAGACAATAAAAGCTAGTAAGATGATGCTTGCTATTGTTAATATTATTTTTTTCTTCATGATTTGATTTATATGAATGTTACTAATTTATCCATTGGTTTTCTAACTTTTACAAGGTTGACTAACCAATCTTTTTCTGCGTCTTTATAACCTATAGGTAATAAAAGTGTACTTCGTAATCCTTTTTCGCGCAATCCTAGAATTTTATCTAAAGCTTCAGGATCAAATCCTTCCATTGGTGTACTATCTAAACCTTCATATACAGCTTGGGCAATGGCAGCCATAAATGCAATATAAGTTTGCCTTGCAGCATGTTCAAAGTTCGTTTCAGGATCACGTTTAGGGTAGCCATCTAACAACATTTGACGATAGTTTTCCCAACCTTCATTTTTAAATCCTCTTATTTCGTTTGTTAAATCGAACATATAATTAATACGGTCTGCCGTATAATTATCCCAAGCTGCAAACACCAATAAATGGGAGCAATCTGTAACTTGTGATTGATTCCAAGCAATTTCTTTGATACTAGATTTAGTATCGTCATTTGTAACTACAAAAACTTCAAAAGGTTGTAATCCACTAGATGTTGGTGCTAACCTTATGGCCTCTAAAATGTTATCTATTTTTTCTTGAGGAACTACTTCGCCATTCATTGCTTTAGTAGCGTATCGTTCATTTAATTTGTCTATAAAACTCATTGTCATATGTTTAATTATCGCACAAAAGTAAATGATAATCAAAATGTAAATATGAATCTATGGTAATAAATTAATTTTTGATTCTTTCTTTTCTAATTCTGCTTAGACTTTGAGGAGTAATGCCTAGATATGAGGCAATTTGATAGTTAGGTATTATTTTTTCGAATTCAGTATAATTCTCAATAAACTGATTATATTTTTCTGCAGCAGTTAAGGCTAATAAGCTTAAAATTCGTTTTTGAAGTGCAGAAATACGCTTTTCAAAATTCTTACGCTGAATGATTTCAAATTGAGGAAATTCTTTATAAAATTTTTCAACTTTAGAATTGTCGATTATTAAAACCTTAGAATGGGTTAGGCTTTCGATGGAGACAACAGATTTGTTATCCGTATAAAGTGTTATGTAATCGCTTATCCACCAGTTCTTAATGGCAAACTGTATGGTGTGTTCTTTTCCGTCTTCCGTTTTGAAAAAAGAACGCAAACAACCACTTACAACAAAAATATGCTCTTTTTTAATAGAGTTTTCAGCTAGGATTTGTTCTCCTTTTATTAAATTTTTTTCTTTGATTATTTCATTTAGTTTACTTTCTATTTCAGGTGAAATTGAAATCGTATTTTTAAAATAATCTAAAAGTTCATTCATATTTTCAAATTACCGCCAACGCCCACTGTGTATGTCGTAGTGAGGCGCGCCTCACGGAAAGCCATTGTTGCGCCTGATTAGCTATACACGCTGTTGTGTGTAGTATCGTTCGGAGTTCTCGTAGACTCGACTAAATATACATAAAATTGGCGAGGTGCGACAAACAGTGGGCGTTGGTATGTAATTAGTAGAAGGGCAGCGTTTGGAAAACGCGATTCTACGTGCCGCAGGCAATTACATACCAACGGTTTAGGCTATGATTTCGTTGTGGAATCATCCGCAGGATTATTCCGCCTATGAAATCAGCAGTTTTGGTTTTTAAATTTATTCTTTTTTACTCAATGCCACAATGAATTATAGCCAGTGTTAGCCACTGTATTTTTCAGTTTAAGGTATCGTTTCAATTCCAGCAAATTTGAGTTCTCCATTTATCTTTTTTAAATAAATTCCTAATTGCTCTCCTTCGTGGTTTTCGGCTAATTCTCCCTTTTCCCAAGTTGTAAGATAAGCCGTAATATCACTTTGTTTATTGTTCTCGTTTATTATTATAAGTTCTGAAGATGTTTTTGCTTTTTTAAAACTTTCAAACTTGTTAATTTTCTCAATGAAATTTTCAAAAAAGTGTTTTCGGTCAGTCATATATGGCTCTTCCGTCAAATTGGGGTTTGAAAAGCAAATTATACAGTAGATTTTTTCCGTTGAAATTCTCTCAAAAGTTTCAAAATTCGGGTTTTCAAAATTCTCAAATATTGATTTCAAAGCCAATTCAACTTTTTCTTTTTCCGAATATTCTTTTTGAAATCCTGATATAATCGTAAAAATTAGAATAGACAAAAGTATCTTTTTCATATTGTGGCTAACGCCCACTGTGTATGGCGTAGTGAGGCGCGCCTCACGGAAAGCTATTGTTGCGCCTGATTAGCTATACACGCTGTTGTGTGTAGTATCGTTCGGAGTTCTCGTAGACTCGACTAAATATACATAAAATTAGCGAGGTGCGACAAACAGTGGGCGTTGGTATGTAATTAGTAGAAGGGCAGCGTTTGGAAAACGCGATTCTACGTGCCGTAGGCAATTACATACCAACGGTATTGTATATGGCAAGTAGGGCAGTAGAAAGTACTAAACTTTCAGGCTGGCACTTACTTTTGTTAAATGTATAAAATTTTAATTTAGCACAAATTGCCCTATTTGCTATATACCGTGTTGTGCATAGTGCTTTTCACGTTTTGCTTAGTTTTCCGATGTTTTTTATTTAGTTCGGAATTGAGCGTTGGCAAGACATACTCTTTTGCAATTTTTGGCGTAGCGTTGGCTGTAGCGAATTGCGAATGTGTATGACTTATGCGTTGGAAAACTAATAAAAGTGCTTACAATCTGAAGAACAATTTTTTTTCTACCACTTTTGTTTATCTATCCATCCATCGTTTAAAGGCTGCTGCCTTGTCCTTACCAACTATTATATCCTCTGTGTGTGACGGTTTTATTTCGAGTTTTAGTTTCCCATTAAAATAAGAATGAACTCTTTTAATAGCGTCAATATTTACTATAAATTGACGATTTATTTTAAAAAAAATGTCGGGATTTAATTGTTCTTTTAAGCTCTCTAGTGAAAAATTAACTGGGTATTCTCTTTTTTCGAAAGTAACAGCAAAAGTAATGCCTTGCATACTGTAAAAGAGTGCAATGTCTTCAACAGGCAAATGAAAAAACGATTCATTGGATTGTATCAGAAAGCGGTTACGGTATTCAGTCTTTTCACCTTTAATTAAAGAAGCAAGTTCGGAAAAATCAATATTGGAATTCTGTTTCTGAATAAACTGTTTGTTGTAGTTATGATATTTTTCAAAGGCAGTTTTTAACTCATCTTTTTCTACTGGTTTTAACAGGTAGTCAATGCTATTTACTTTAAAGGCTTGTATGGCATATTCATCATAAGCAGTTGTAAAAATAATGGCACTTTCAACTTTTGCCTGCTTAAAAATTTCAAAGCTAAGGCCATCAGATAATTGAATATCCAACAAAACAATATCGGGATGTGGGTTGTTTTGAAACCATTCCACGGCAGATTTTATACTATCCAAACACCCAATAACTTTCGTATCAAAATTTATTTCCTGCAAGGTTTCTTTTAGCAAGCGTTGTGCTGGTAATTCGTCTTCTATTATTACTGCTTTTATCATTTTATTCTTCGATTAAAGGAATCGTTACCACAAATTTCGCCTCTTGTTTACCATAAGTAAAACCCTCTTTTTTAATAAGCTCAAATCGCTTGCTTAAATTAGCTAAACCAGTGTATGTTGAATTGACCGTATCAATAATTTGTAAGTTATTACTAACGGTTAAAGTGTTATCACTACCGCTTTCAATTGAAATTTTCAACACGTTTTCCTCATTAGCTACATTGTGTTTTATGGCATTTTCAACTAGAATTTGCAGAGTTAAAGGTGGTAGTTGCGTTTCTAAAGCTTCATCTGAAATAGTCGCTGAATATTCTAATGCATCACCAATTCTGACTTTATGTAAAAAAATAAAGGACTCGATAAATTCAATTTCTTTTTTCAATGGAATTAAATCGTGATTTTTACTTTGTAAAACATAGCGATATACTTTTGATAGTTTGCGTGTAAAATCTTCTGCAGTTTTTGGATCGTGTTTTATTTCTGAAATTAAAACATTCAAACTATTAAACAAAAAATGTGGATTTACTTGATTTTGCAAAACCCGATAATTGGCTTTTAGTTTTTCCTGTTTGTAATATTCGGCATCCAATAAAGAACTATTCCATTGCTTGAAAAAGTTGATGGTCATAGAAATAACAATAAAAACCAATAAAAAAACAACGGAACCTATAAATATAATAACGGGTGCACGTGGATAGATTAATGACTGTTCATTTATAAAATACCAAGCAATAAAAGGGATTCCAATAGAAATAAAAGCCCAAATCATAATTAAAACGAACTGAATAACAATTCGTTTTTTAGGAAAATTAAACCAATGGATTTTTTTATTTAAGTAGCGGTCAAAAAATAAGCTGCCTTCTACATTCAAATTGAAAAAAAGTAGGTAGAAAAATAAAAATACTTGTTTAGGAATCGGTGAATTATATTCGATATCATTCGGCATAACGAAGGTTACTAATCTTATTACGAGAATAGCATATAATGACACCAAAACAATTCTAATTACAGTATTTTTAATATTTTTTGACATTTCTAATTACAGTAAATTACAGATAGTAATATATTAAATTAAAATTAACGCTATTATTTTCTTTTTGGCGGAACCAACACAATTCCTACACTAAAAAAAGGTGCTGATTCAGAGTCAAAATCATAAGTCGTATCGTCTGTGTCAATTAAACTGTATTTTCTACCTGCACTTAAGCCTCCAAAAGCTTCTAAACGAAGTATTTTAGTTAGTTGATAATTGGATAATACTCCAAAATTTACTCTCGAATAGTTTATTTCATCAATACTATTGTCTTCAGAATACACATTAAAATTTCCTCCGTTAAGATTATACTTTACACCTAATTCTAATTTATTACTTGGCAATAATGAATAGGTATAGTTAGTATTTATAGGAAATAAAGCATTTATCTCGTGCCTATTTTTTTTATACTGCAGATTAACCAAAGGAATTAATCTCGGACTCCCCAAACGTGCACCATAAGCTAAACCTCCTCCTATTTTAAATGTAGAACTTAATTTTCTTGTAGCTGTAACTGCTCCTTGAAAAATAAAATCGTCAGAACTTAATTTTGCCTCAAAATCTGATGCTAATGTGGGTTTTAAATTGACAAGAAGATTCCATTTTTCGTTCCATTGATGTAGCAAAGTTATTTGGTAATAAAACATTTGTAACTTTTTATTGTTATCATCAAACCAAAACAATGGATTATCAAATGATGCTTCCACAAATCCATAACCAAACCCATTAACTAAAACAGTTTTATCGTTTTTTAATTTCTTCGGAAAGTTTACAAAAGCACCAAATTCTTGAAATGAAATTTCTTGGTTTCCTGAATCATTTTTTATTTCTGATTTTGGGTAGTTTGCATATTTGATTCCTGCTAATTTAAAATCCTGTGCATAACTTGCTTTCAGAAAAATAAAGAAGAAAAAAATACCTAAACTTGCTTTTTGCTTCGCTGTATTCTTATTAGAATATCGCATAATTACTTTCTTACCCATTCTATCGTTTTACTAAAAAACCCAACCTTTATTTTAACATCAAGCGTATTTTCTTTTGGAATAAATTCTGCATCATACCATTCTTTACGTTTTGGCGAATATGTTTTTCCTTTCCATTTTCCTTTCTTTACCTTTAGATCTTTAACCATTAGTTTTCCAATTTCAGCTTTAGGATTATCCGAAGAAATAATTGTTCCACAATAAATACCATCATTTTGTTCAATTTTTATAACCGTGTTTTGTTTTCCGACAACCCAATCGCCTGCTACTTCAGATTGCGATTGTGCATAATTAGTGATACTAAATAATGTCATGAATACTACTGTAATTACATTTTTTAAATTTTTCATTTTGTTGTTTTTATTTGTTTAACTTATTTATTGTTATCGAATTAATTTACCATCAGACAGTTCGATAATACGGTCGCAATTGTCTGCAAACTCATCATCGTGAGTAACAGCTATAATGGTTTGCCCGCGTTCTTTTGCCAGTTCTTTAAACACATCAAAAACAATATTTGTGTTTTTAGAATCGAGGTTTCCTGTCGGTTCATCTCCCATAATAATAGATGGCGAATTGATTAGTGCTCTTGCAATGGCAACTCGTTGTTGTTGTCCGCCTGATATTTTAGAGGCTTTTTTATGTTCATTGCCTTTCAAACCTAACAAGTGAAGTGATTCGATGGCTTCTGCTTCAATTTCATCTTTAGGTCTTTTATTCAGTTTTAAAGCTGGTAACATTACGTTGTCTAAAACGGTAAATTCTGGTAACAAAAAGTGAAACTGAAACACAAAACCGATTTGTTCGTTTCTAAACTTTGCTAGTTCATTTTGTGATAAACCGGTGACTTGCGTGCCGTTAATGGCAATGTTTCCGTTGTATTTTGTATCCATTGTAGATAGCAGATACAGTAAGGTAGATTTACCTGAACCCGATTTTCCGATAATGGAAACAAATTCGCCTTTTTTCACATCAAAAGAAATATCTTTTAATACTTGAAATTCTACTGGATCGTAAAAATGTTTGTTTATATTTTGTATAGAAATTGCATTCATTTGTTGTTGTTTTTAACCTCTTAATATTTCAACTGGATCTACTTTTGATGCTTTTCGGGATGGAAGATATCCTGCTATTAGTGTGATAATTGTACCAAAAGAAAATGCCAATATGTAATCCTTTGCATTATATACAACAGGTAATGTGTTGTGTGAAGCAATTTTAAAGGGCACAATGTCCAGCATTTGTACAATCATATTTCCTAAAAACAAGCCAACCAAGCCACCGATTAAGCCTATGGCTACCGACTGTGTTAGGAAAATTTCAATCACATCTTTTCCATTAAATCCCATTGCTTTTAAGATGGCTATCTCTTTAATTTTTTCGTTTACGGTCATATTCATAATGTTGTAAATTCCAAATCCTGCCACAATCAGTATGGTTAGAGAAACTGCAATTGCCAATATATCTCGCAATAAACTGGAAGACACCAGTTGACCGTTTCCTTCTTGCCAAGATTCAACTTTATAGTCTGTAAGTTTGCGTACTTTTTCAGCAACTTCACTGGCATTATTATAGTCATAGGTGTTTACCAAAATATCAGTTGCATAACTTTTATTTTTAGAAAAAAATTGTCTAGCGGTTTGAATAGAAATCAATGCTCGTGTTCTATCTGCTCCTTTAGAACCAGATTCTAAAAGTCCTATAATTTTGAAGGTTTTAGATATTCCTTCAGATGTTGAAACTGAAATGGTATTACCTGTTTTTACGCCAATGGTTTGTGCCAATCCAACGCCCAAAATAATACCATCAGAGCGTTTGTCTAATTCACTTAAATTACCTTCTACAATATATTTTGCGGTTTCAAAAAGTTTGTTTTCATTAACTGTTTCAATACCTGAAAGCGAAGCACTTGTATTTGAAACGCCATTTCTAATAAAAACTTTCTCATTGAGTTGTAGTGCAACACCATTGATTTCAGGCAAATTCAATAATTCATTTTTAATTGCATCTGCGTTTTTAATGCCTTGTGTATATTGAATATTTCTGGCATTATTGACCATTAAAACCGTATTGCTATCTTTCGGTTTTGGTATTATTGGCGCTATCTTTTCCGATAAATCATTATAAATTTTAATGTGCGACATTGAGGTGAAAGTAATTTCCGTTTGTATATTATTTACACCTGCCATAAAACTGTTCATTGCGATGTACATAGAGATACCAAAGCTTACACTTAATATCGCTACAAGTAGTTGTCGAAACCTTGACGTAAGATGTACTTTTGCAATTTTCTGATTAGTATTCATCGTTTACATTTTTGATTTTACAATGATGTCTTCTTCTGAAATTCCTGAAATTACTTCCGTCCAATCACTATTTTTTCTTCCTGTTTTAATAGCTATTTCTTCATCATTTTCAAGGATTACATAATTTTCTCTTATAAGATATGCAGTTGGAATAACCAATACATTTTTACTACTGCCAGTTTCAATATTTGCTTGTAGTTGAGAACCTGAAAATATTTTATTGGGTACTTGGTCAAACTGTGCTTCTACCACATACGATTGTTCTGTGGTGTTAAATGAAGGATAAATTTTTGAAATTTTTGCTTTAAACGTCTCGTTAGGATTGGTGTTTAAATGCACCAAAACTAGCTGATTGTTGTTTACTTTTTTAATATCATCTTCCGCAACAAATAGTTTGATGATAAACGCACCACTTCCAATTTCTGCAATAGCTTCGCCTCTTTTAATGAGTTCGCCTTGTTTTTTAAACACATTGATAACCGTTCCAGAAATAGATGAATTTAGTTTGTAATCATCTAAGATGGCTTTTTGCGTTTTAACTTGCACTAAGCTTCGTTTTTCATTTAGTTTTAAATCAGATTCAGTTGACTTGTAACTGTCTTGTAGTCCTAAAAGGTTATTTTTTGAAGCTTTGTACTGTAATTCGGCTTTTTCAAAATCCAATTGTGATACCGAATTTTTTGCACGTAAATCCTTGTAACGCTGGTAATTTGTTTTGTCTAAGGATAATTGTGTTTTTGCTTGATTAATGTTTGTTTGAATTTGCTTTAATATAGAAGCATTTGCAGAAGCATTGGTTACCGCATTTTTATAGACCACTTGTGCATCTGCAAGCTGGTTGTTTTGCACATCACTTTTTATAACAGCAACCGTTGTGTTGTTAGTTATAATATCGCCTTCACTTACTGGTATTGTGGTTAAAATTCCATCTGCATTAGCAGATACTGTATATTGATTTTCTTGTTCTATAAAACCACTTGCAAAAACTGCATCTTCAATATTTTTTCGTGTTGGTGTTGTTGTTTCTTTGTTATTACACGATGACAATAGCGATAGTGCTACTATCATACATCCCAAAAAAGTTATTCTGTTATATTTCATTATTATGTTAATTAATTGTTGGATTTTAAATCTAGTTGTCTGATATACATTTTATACTTCGCCAATGTGTATGATGCCAAACTTTGCAGATACGTATTTTGTGCATTTAGCAAATCTTCATAACTGTCTAAACGTTCGTTTAAACTTGTAATACCGCTATTGTATTTGTTTTCTGCGTGTACATCATTTTTTTGTCTGAGCACCATAATTTTGGTGTATTCTGCTAATTCTTCTTCAAATTGATTGACATCTAAAAGCAATAAATCATCTTCCTTTTGCTTCACCAATTTTGTGTTTTCCAGTTGCAACTCTTGTTGTTGCAGTTCTAATTTTGATTTCTTGATTTTTGAGCGAGAAGAAAATCCACTGAAAATTGGGATATTCAGCTTTGCACCAATATATTGTTGTGGTAATTCGTTAGCGTTTGAAAAATCTGTAAATCCATCGGTAGCCCAACTCGTGTTGTATTGATAGTTAAGACTTAGATTAGGCAGAAGCAATGCTTTCTTTTCTTTTAGAAGCGATTTTTGTTTATCGACTTCCATTTCTTGCCAAGTAATTTCAGGATGTATGGTTTCAAAATTTGTATTAGTTAAACTGAAATTTTGAGGTGAATCTGAAATTATAATTTGTTGGCTAGTATTTAGCTGACTTTGCAATTGCGTATAAAATCTGCTTCGATTACTTAATGCTTGTTGTAAAGTGTTACGGTTTTGTAACTGTTTAATTTTAGCTAAATTGAGTGCTTCCTCACTTGCGATTCCTTTTTGAAAATTTTCATTTGTACTCTTATAAATCGCTTCTGAAACCTTTAGGTTTTCTTCATAAATAACAATAGCTTCTTGTGTTAGCAAAATGGAATAGTACGTTGAAGCCAAAAGATTATAGGTGCTAAGCTTGCTTTTTTGTGTGTTAATTTCGCTTTGTTCAGTTACTATACCTGCTGTTTCCGAAGCAAATATTTTTTGAAAATTTAGAATATTCCATTGTGCTTGAATTCCCGTAGAATAAACGTGTTGTTGTCCAAAGGTTAATTCTCGAAAACTGCCTTCAGTAGCGTTTGGATTAAAAAATTGTTCAGGAACCAAAGTGGGTTGCAAGGTTAGGTTGTTGTTATATCCTGCACTAGCATTTACAGAAGGATATAAATAGGATTTTGCACCCTTTTTATTGGCACTTGCTATTTGCTCGCCAATAAGGGCATTTTGTATTTGTATGGCGTGTTCATCAGCGTATTTCAGCAACTCTTGAAAGGACTGAAACTGAATTTGCACATCCATTTCATTGCTTTGCGCAACTACAAATGTTGTGCTTAATGTTATTAAAAAGAGTATTAAAATTCTGTTCATTACAAAAAATCTGTTTTAAATTCTTTGCAAAGATGTAGAGCTATGTCTTCTTTTTTAGAAATTAGTTATTGAAGTCGAATTTTGGGCATTGAGGTCGAAAAGGAAGTTATGAAGATAATTTGGTAAGTTGTGCGGAGGGAAAAGGCAAGCTCTTTTTATTTTTTGAGGCACGAAAAAAATGAAATGTGCTTGACTGTGCGGTTGGATTTTTTAGTTTAAATGTTGATGGTTTGCTCGGTTTTCAGCATTATGCACAACGCCCACTGTGTATGGCGTAGTGAGGCGCGCCTCACGGAAAGCCATTGTTGCGCCTGATTAGCTATACACGCTGTTGTGTGTAGTATCGTTCGGAGTTCTCGTAGACTCGACTAAATATACATAAAATTGGCGAGGTGCGACAAACAGTGGGCGTTGGTATGTAATTAGTAGAAGGGCAGCGTTTGGAAAACGCGATTCTACGTGCCGTAGGCAATTATATACCAACGTTCAGTGTATGGTGACGCAGCATCCCGAAGGGTGCAATGCACCATACACATTGTTGTGTTTTCGTTATTTTTCTTGATATGCATTTTTAACCATCCTTCTGACTATTTGTCTGTGAAAAGGTTTTATGAAACTCATATATATTTTCCCTTTAAGATTATTGTATTCCACCAAAGTAATTACTTTAATGTTGTACGAAGCAGATTTATCATCACTTATCAATGCACGAAAGTTTAAATGTGAATCATCTGCGCCTAAAATCACTTCAGAATCTGAGATCGAGTATATTTTAAAAAATTTCACATATCCTCCAACCTTGAAGTTTTCAATATAGTCATCGGGTATTTCTGTTTTCAAACCAAACAAACCTGCAATTTTATTTCGTAGAACGAATAATGAATTAACCCACTTTGGAGTTGTATTAAAAATGAGATTTGTAATTTCTTCAACATTATTTGTATGATTGGTCGTAGAGAAAGTATCAACAAAGTCTATTTTTGTCAGTAAACCTTTTTGATTGTCATTTAATCTGGTTTTTTCTTCGATTACTTTTCTGTTTAGTTCCTTTTTAACAATTATAAAACATAAAATAGCAGAAGTCAATGTCAAGAAAGTTCCTAGGATTAATTCTATTATACTTTTCGAAAATAGATTACCAATAGTGTTTAAAGCGAAAAAAACTGAGAAAATCCAAATTAGAATATCAATAACTTTACTATTTACTCCTTTCACTAGTTGTCTGTATTTGATATACAATACTGTTAATATGAAGGCATTCAGTAGTATTGAAAATGTTTCAAAAGATTTCATTTCCTCAACTGAATTAAGTTTTCCTGCCCAAACTTTGTCATAAGGAATTTGCTCTGTCAAAATCAAAAAGTGAAACAGCAGAACTATTCCAAGTATAAAAAACATGATAATTAAAGCTACTTTCTTTTTCATATTTAATGTCCTATTTTTTCTAATGAAATACAACGCCCACTGTGTATGTCGTAGTGAGGCGCGCCTCACGGAAAGCCATTGTTGCGCCTGATTAGCTATACACGCTGTTGTGTGTAGTATCGTTCGGAGTTCTCGTAGACTCGACTAAATATACATAAAATTGGCGAGGTGCGACAAACAGTGGGCGTTGGTATGTAATTAGTAGAAGGGCAGCGTTTGGAAAACGCGATTCTACGTGCCGCAGGCAATTACATACCAACGTGTTTGTGTATGATGTCGTTGCGTTGGTTAGGTTAAATTTAGTAAAAGAAACTAGAACAGAGGAGGAGTCGATGCTTTTTCCGAATAATCACAGAACAAGCAATGCGTTATACACGTTGTTGTGACCTGTGCTTTTTACTTTCCTAGTTTCAAAATTCTAATAGCACCTTGAATAACTAACGTAAAGACTATTGTTCCAATAATTAAATCAGGTTTACTTGAATTTAACCAATTTACTAGAACTCCTGCGATTATAATTCCTAAATTTATAATTACGTCATTCGAAGTAAATATCATACTTGCTTTCATGTGAGCTTCTTCTTTACTCTTTGATTTTTGTAAAATATAAAGACAGATTCCGTTTGCAATAAGTGCAAAAATCGAAACGATAATCATAGTCGAAAAATCAGGAAGTTTCTCGTCTCCAAAAAAACGTCTCAGAACTTCTAAAAATCCAATAACGGCAAGTATAATCTGAAAATAACCAGCAAGCTTTGCAATCCGTTTTTTTCTTATTACTGTTCCTCCAACGGCAAACAGGCTAATTCCATAAACAAAACTATCTGCGAGCATATCCAAACTGTCAGCTACAAGTCCCATTGATTTTGATATCAGACCTGTTGTCATTTCGATTATAAAAAAAGCAAAATTGATTAAAAGAACAGACCAAAGAAGCCTTTTCTGGTTTTTATTTTCTTCAAATTCTGTCTGTTCAGATTGTTCGGTAGATATTTTCTTTTCGCCTAGTTTTAATTCTGAGATAGATTTTTCTATTTGTTGAATTTCCCCGTTATGAAAGACTGTCAATATTCGGTTAGGAATATCAAATTCTAAATTCGCAATACTTGAGATTCCATCCAATTTCATTCGGATTAGGTTTTCCTCTGAAGGACAATCCATTTTGGTGATTTCAAATATCGATTTTTGCATTCAATATCGAATTTTAAGCATTGGTTACAACGGTTTGTGTATGATCTCGTTGCGGTGTTTAAGCACTGAAGATAGCAAATAAAATACAGATAGAAAGTCCGCTAGGACTTTCGCAAGTAGACACTAATTAGCAATGAATTATACACGGTGTTCTACGCAGTTTTTTATTCAGCTATTCTTTTTTTTAAATCCATTCTTTCGTGTAATATTCTCGTAATCTCAACATAATCTTCGTTTAAAGTTCTGTAGAATATTATATGACGATTTGATTTTATTCCTAAAAGTTGCTTTGAAATTCCTTCATAATTCTTTCCAAAATCTGGATTTTCAGCAATTTCCTCACAATTTGAGATTAGTCCATCGTAATATTTATCGGCTTGTTTTTCCGACCAAACCTCAAATGTATATTCCCAAATTTTTGATAAATCCGCAACAGCTTTGTTCGTCAGTTTATATTTAGCCATTCGAGTGCTTTTTCGCTTTTAGAGATTCAAGATGCTTTTTCGGGTCAAAATCGTCCGCTATTCCGCTGTCTATTCCTTCTTGAATTGCTTTTTTCAATGCAATTACTTTACTTTCTTCTTCTTCTAAAAGCCTTAATCCTGCTCGTATAACTTCGCTAACGTTTTTAAATCTTCCTTCACTAATACTACTTTGTACGAATTGGTCAAAATAATTTCCGAGTGATATTGATGTGTTTTTGTTCATTTTGATTCTATTTATATCAAATGTACCAAAAATTGGTATTTTTGCAAAATTTTTCTCAAATTGCGTAGAACGCCCACTGTGTATGGCGTAGTGAGGCGCGCCTCACGGAAAGCTATTGTTGCGCCTGATTAGCTATACACGCTGTTGTGTGTAGTATCGTTCGGAGTTCTCGTAGACTCGACTAAATATACATAAAATTAGCGAGGTGCGACAAACAGTGGGCGTTGGTATGTAATTAGTAGAAGGGCAGCGTTTGGAAAACGCGATTCTACGTGCCGTAGGCAATTACATACCAACGGAATTGTGTATGATCTCGTTGCGGTGTTTTAGCGTGGAAGATAGCAAATATATCACAGATAGAAAGTCCGCTAGGACTTTCGCAAGCAGGTACTAACTAGCAATGAATTATACACGGTGTTGTGAGCTGTGCTTTATTTTAATATTCTACTCGTTACTTCAATAAATTCTATTTCCCAAAATTTGTCGTTATGTTTACCTTCAAATTCTTTCACTTCTATATTTGAATTTGATTCCTTGTATTTAGATTTTAAAAATTCCACATCTCCTTCCAGAAAAAATTCTTCACTTGCATATCTGTAATATAAATTTGGATATTGAGTTCCTATATTCCAACTTGTATTTGATTGAATGTCTCCTGCAAATGGCGAAAAACAAAGATAAGTCCCAATTAATTCAGGTTTGATATTTAATAAACTCAATCCAAATCCAGCACCATTAGATGCACCATAAAAATACCTGTCATTCCGAGTTGTTGATTGTTCAAGCTCTTTTTCGACATATGGAATCAATTCTTTACTGAAATAATTCAAGTGATTTTTAAAAGTATCTTCTAAATGTGGGTATTTGTTATCTTCTGGAAACTCTTGGTTGACATATTCGAAATATCTATAAGCCAGATTATGTTTTTTTCCATTGCCAATTGTCATACTTGTACTATCTGCAATCTTTCTATTTGCAAAACTTGCTACTAAAATTAAAGGTTTAATTATTTTATTGTTAATTAAGGAATCTAATAATGTTTTTTTATCCGTCAAATTACTATTTCCATCAGTAGCATAAATAATAGGATACTGTTTTTCTTTATTGAAGCCTTTTGGTAAATAAACATTGTACTTTCTGTATTCGCTTAAATTTTTGCTGTAAAGTGAATCAGTTAAAAATTCAGATTTTTCTAGTGTTTTTGTTTTATTAGATTGACACGATATTATCAAAATTCCTAAAAAACCAAAGAAAATTATTTGAGATTTCAATTTGATTCGAGTTTTATGCATATTGCTCATTATACTATTTTATTATTCTTATTAAATTTGGATACATTGCTTTTGGTTCCTCTTTTTTTGTTCGTAGAGCAAATACAATTGGTAAAATAATATTTAGAAGATAAAGTCCTATAAATAAATAGAATAAGAAGTCGTGCTTTCCATAGTGCATAATTTTAAAAAACCCATAGGCAGTTATAGATAGAAAAGCAAAAACTGACCAAATTATTTGAAAGTTTAAAAGGTTAACTCCAATTTCCTTAAGTCCAATGATTTTATCTTTTTTGGTCATCCATAAAATCAGTGGTAGAATAATATTTCCGACAGGGATTACTAAAAATATTATAACAGATAGATGAAATATAGCTAGGTAACTTTGGTCTGTTTTTTTTCCGTAATCCAAAATATCTTCTGCATTAATATCAAGAACATCGCAAATTAAATTCAGAGTTTTTCCGCGAGGTTCACTTTCGTTATTCTCAATCCGTTGAATAGTCCTTAAATTTACTTTAGCAGATTCAGCTAGTTCTTCTTGTGAAAGACCTTTTTTCTTTCTTAACTCTTTTATTTTTTTTCCGATTTCATTCATAATTAATTTATTTTAATATTTCTACAAAAGTATTTATGAATCTACCATTCTGGTAACGGTTTGTTTGCGACATTTCTACGACATTTTTGTCAATCAGTTGATTTTATAAGGATTTTGTGCATTGCTCACAACGGAATTGTGTATGGTTAGTTGCGAGTTTAAGCAACTAATTTAGTAAACAAATACGAACCCGAGAAAATTCCGCAGGAATTTTCCAAATAAGCACTTGCCAAAGCAATTAATTATACACGGTGTTACCTTCAGGCTTTTCTATTCAGTTCCTAATAAATTATTTCAATATTTTTTCATAAATTTCATTCAATAAATTCTCTCTCATTTTTGAATTTCTTTGATTTATGAAGATTATAATACCCCAGTTTTCAATTCTATTGTAACAAATAAAAGAAGATTGACCCAAAGAATCACCCGATTTTAAAAAAAATGTATTTTTATCATCAGTTATTATGTTTAAACCCATTCCCATTTTTCTATTTTTATCGGTGTAAAATATTTGCTCAGTTAAAATTGCAGCCTTTGATATTGGGTTATCTTTATTTAAAATTGCTTTCAAAAATGTTATCATATCAGAAGCATTAGATTTTACCAATCCAGCAGGTGCTGTTATATTCCAATTAAAAAACTCTTGAATTTCTCCATTTGGATTATACCCTGTAGTTTTATTCTTCACATTAAACTCTTTAGTTAATGTATTGGTCATTTGTAACGGATCTAAAATTTTTTCTTTTATAATTTCATCATAACTCTTTCCATAGACGTTTTCTAATATTTGCCCAAGCATTATATATCCTATAGTAGAATATCGATATTGTCCATAATCGATTAAACTATTACAGTTATTAATTATTTCTGTTAATGTATCCATCGTAACACTACTAACAGGTTGCTGTGGATTTAACGCGATTAATTTTCCAAAATCTAAATCTGGCAATCCAGATTGATGTGAAGTTAAATCAGTTATTTTAATTTTTTCTCGAAGATTGATTTGTAAATTATATCCTTCTGGAAGGTAATCTTCAATAAATGCATCTGGTTTTATTTTATTTTCAAAAATAGCTTGTGCAATTAAATTTGAAGTTAAAATTTTAGTTATTGATACAATTTCAAATATTGAATTTTTATTAATTTTTATTTGACTCTCTTTATCCAAATTACCATAAGAAGTATAATATTCTTCATTATTTTTAATAAAACCAATACTAATTCCAACCTCTGGATTATTTAGATAGTTATTTTTTACTAGTGAATCAATCTTTTGAGAGATTTCTTGTCCAAAAGAAAAGCTACTTATTAATATAAGTAGTATTAAATTTTTTATTGAATCTTTCATTGTATCTTGTTTTAAGTTAATAATTATTTTCGATACAAATATGTGGAAGAAAATATCCTTAAGCGACCGAATGAAAATACTCGAACGCATTTACTTTAAAAAAATAAGTATGAGTACTTTAATGATCTAGTACGAGTAATCACAAATCACTGATTTATATGATTTTACGATATTCGGTAGGTGTGGTGTTAGTGTGTTTTTTAAAAGCTGTATTAAAAGAAGATTTAGAATTAAATCCAACTTCATACAGAATTTCAAGAATTGTTACTTTACTTTTTGAAGGGTCTTTTAGAATATTCTTAGCTTTTTCAATACGATAAGTATTTATAAAATCATAAAAATGTTGATTTAGTTTATGATTAATCAAAAGAGATAATTCTCTAACTGGGATTTCGATTTCTTTGGAAATATCTTGAATTGTTAAAGAAGGATTAAGAAATGGTTCATCTATAACCATATAAGCTTTTAATTTCGATAAAACCTTGGCATATTCATTCTGGTCAAATTGATCATTCTGTTTTTCTTCAGAAACTATTTCATTTACAAGCTTCAGTTTTGAATCAATTGCACGAAAAAGATTTGGATTGTTAAGTGCTTTAAACAAATACCAACTTATAATAAACAGTTCAAATATGAAAAGTCCTATCATTAACCATTCAGAAATATTTGTATAAATAGAAAATTTAAATATATTTTTTAAAAAAGCTATAAAATAGAAAAATGTAAGTGCCAAAGTAAATTGAAACAACCAATTAAGTGATTTAATACTTGCTCCTGCATAATTTTCGAGGTATATTTTCTTTGCTTTTTTTAATGTTATAATGACAAGAATTATATAAAATACAATTTGAACATGAATGAATATATGATTAAACTGTATTTCTATCATACTACTACTATTTTCAAGAAAACTAATTTTTGAATTGAGATTAACTGAATAAAATCGAGGTAACAAAATTAAGTTTGCAATTAAAAAAGGAATTATATGGATTAAATGTTTGAGTTTTAGTTTGAAATCACAATAACAAATAGATAAGACGTATAAATAAAAAGTTGGAAGTTGTAAAAAGATAAATAAGTTTCTAAACATTCCGATATTTGAAGGATTCTGATTTAATAAGTAGAATAAACTTCCGCTAATATCAATTGTAGTTAAAACTAAAAAAAAGCAAAAAGACGATTACTTAATTTATGCTTTGTTTTTACCGTAAACAAAAATAATGACAGAATTAATGAAATGAATATTGTAATTACTGCAACAGTAATTAATAAATTTACTTTATCCATTATTTATCTTTTTATTTTTCATAATCTCTTTTTGGAAAGTTGGTTTTTCAGCTTGCAGGTAACGCCCACTGTGTATGGCGTAGTGAGGCGCGCCTCACGGAAAGCTATTGTTGCGCCTGATTAGCTATACACGCTGTTGTGTGTAGTATCGTTCGGAGTTCTCGTAGACTCGACTAAATATACATAAAATTAGCGAGGTGCGACAAACAGTGGGCGTTGGTATGTAATTAGTAGAAGGGCAGCGTTTGGAAAACGCGATTCTACGTGCCGCAG
Source organism: Winogradskyella sp. PG-2 (assembly GCF_000828715.1). NCBI lineage: Bacteria > Pseudomonadati > Bacteroidota > Flavobacteriia > Flavobacteriales > Flavobacteriaceae > Winogradskyella > Winogradskyella sp. PG-2. The sequence continues at coordinate 2,394,928 of NZ_AP014583.1, forward strand.
GCAATTACATACCAACGGTCTTGGCTATGGTTTCGTTACGGAATGGTACGCGAGTATCATTCCGCCGTAACCATAAATTTAGCAAAAAGGCTTGAAATTCCGATTAGGGATTTCAGCCGTAATGAACTATAGCCGTTGTTGTGCATAGTTTTTATTTTGATATTAATAAATAATGGGTGATAATTCCTGCAATAAAAGTTCCAATAGCTATTAACCATCTAAATCTTATATCCCAATTATTCAATCTTAAGTTATCTCGTGTTAAATTTTGGATTTGCTTTTCTAATTCAATTTTTGAGTTCTGATATTCTAAATTTTCAGCGGTTAGTAAATCAATCTTATCCTTAATATTTTCTCTTTCTGTTTGCTTTTCAATCTTTGCTTGTTCCAGTTTTAAATTATTTTCTAAAACTTTTAACCAACCACCATTTTCAATAACCTCAAATCCTTTTTTAGTTAATTGGCATATGTCTCCACCATCCGAAGGGTAGGTTATTAATCCATAATCGTAATGCATATAATTAACCAAACTTTTTGAATCAATTTCTGAATATTCGTCTTCAAGTCTTTTGCCATCTTCTTTAATAAAGTTGTAATAACTTACCCAATTATTTTCTTTTTTGATGTGTTTAAGATTTATATCAGTTAGGATATCAAATCGATTATGTTTCATTTCAGTTTTAAGATTTTAGATTCGCAAAGAATTTATTCCTCCACAACTCCGATAAATATTAAATATTCAATTTCGGTATCATAGATTTCGGTCAATTCGTCTTTTGTTAGGTCAACTTTTTCCTCATTCAGAGCATATTCCACCATTTCGTTAATATCCATTTCTGCATTCGATTCCGAGTCGCTTTCTGGATTAGGGTTTTCGGAAATCAGTCCGATTTTATTCATATAGTTTTCTTCTGCAATTAGAGCACTACGAATCAAATTCAAGTCCGATTTTTTCTTATTCAACTTCAATGCAATGAAACAAGTCGCTTCGACCAAATCATATATTTGTTTTCCAGCGTTATTTTCATTCACAGTGCAAAACGGTTCGCTTTTACAACCGAAAAAAGAGAGTAAAGTCAAGATAAATATTTTTTTCACGTTTCTGATTGGTTAAATTATGCACAACGCCCACTGTGTATGGCGTAGTGAGGCGCGCCTCACGGAAAGCTATTGTTGCGCCTGATTAGCTATACACGCTGTTGTGTGTAGTATCGTTCGGAGTTCTCGTAGACTCGACTAAATATACATAAAATTAGCGAGGTGCGACAAACAGTGGGCGTTGGTATGTAATTAGTAGAAGGGCAGCGTTTGGAAAACGCGATTCTACGTGCCGTAGGCAATTACATACCAACGGCTCCGTATATGAAAAGTAGCGTTGAAAATAAGCAATAACTTTTCGGATTAGCATAAGCCGAATTTTTAAATTATACTATTTATTTTTGGGAAATCGTCAAATTTAAAAATTTGGCGACTTTCCAAAAATACCCAAGCCTTAGTATTAGCAACTACTTGCGCTATTTTTTTATATGCATTGTTAGCATTTGTTACTTATAATCCAACTTTATTATTTATCCAGTCAAATGAATTTTTTACAAATTTAGGTGCATCAAATCGATAGCCAAAATAGATTTTAGCAAAGGTTTTATCGTTATTTATAACACTTTGAGCGTCTTCATCATACCAATTGCTATCAAAATTTATGTTTGCTCCAAATATATAGCGTGTAGAACTATATCCCAATTGCAACCCTCCACTTAATCCCAAAGGGTAATAAGTGTTATGTTCAGCTATATTCTCTCCTTCAATTTCTTCTTTGGCAAAACGAATTCCGAATGAGGGGGATAAAAATGGGGTGACAAACCAGTTTTTGTCAATAACAAATGAGAAATAGTAGTCTGGTGAAACTCGAATTTCGTAGCTATTTTCAAAAATTTTGGTAGAGTCAATCTTTACTGATATATAATTATATCTATAGCGTAAAGTAGGAATTAAACTCCCGGCACTTTTAAGCTGCCATTCGGTATTATATAAAACATTTCTCAATGAAAATTTATTATTAAGAACGTAAGAAGTAGCCCCTTCCCAACGCGTTACTTTAATATCAGGAAATTGGACGTAGGAGTCTTGTCCTTCTATCCAATCTTCTACAAAGTCTGAAGTATTTTCAATATAGAAACCTTGAACCCTGCTATAGCCTATTTCCTGCGTCCATTTCTTCAGAAAAAAGCGGAACCTGTAATCAGTGAATGATGATTTACCTTTTAACTCATCATCATTATTTCCTGGCAAAAATTTAGGTGAAAACTCATAGCTAAAGCCTAAAAATTGATATTCAAGAGATAATGAAAGACGGTACTCATTGTTGGTAAGCAAATTAAAATCGCTTTCATTTGTTTGAGTCGTGTTAAACGATTCTGATTTTGTATCGATACTTGCCTCAATAATTATCTTATCAGCAAAAGAAATAATTGGAATAGAATCTTTTTGATTATAATCTTGACCGCTTAAATTGAAAGTGGCAAATAGAAAGAGTAATAAAGATGCAATTTTTTTCATTGTTATATTTTGTTCATAATGAATGCTAACGGTCTCGTATAACCGTCAGTTACGGGTTTTAAATTACTGTTTTTCGATTAAGTACTAACGCCCGCAATTCCGAGTGGATTCGGACGTAGTCGAATCCGCCGTAATTGCCGTTATACATTGTTAGCAAAAGGTTTTTATTCGCCATTTAAAAAGTCTGTCACAATATTGTTTTTATCAGATTCCATTTCACAAATCCAACTGTCAATAAACCATCTTCCATTTTCGTAATGAAGTTGAATGCTATTCAGTCCTCTAATATTAGATTCCGTATTTGGGGCAGTTCGTATTTCAAATGCACTCCAAACTTGGGCAATATTTCCATATTTGCTTACTGTTCTTTTAAGTTCCTTTTCGTAAAAATCCTCTTTCGGTGATAATCCGATTGGTATATATTCCGCCTCAAGAGTATGTGATTCCGCTTTTCCATTTTCGTTCAGTCTCGTGATTACAGCAGTTTCTGAATGAATAAATTTATCTCTTTCGAATTCCCAAGGGTCACTACTCGAACCTGAAACAACATCATAATATGCATTAATTATTGCATCTATTGATTGAACATCTTTTGCGTATTTTACTTTGTTCGTTTGTCCAAAAATTGAGTTACAAGTAAAAATTATACTTAATGATGTTAGAATTATTTTGTTCATTTCGGTCGATTTTAAATTTTTGCTAACGGTTTAGACTATGATTTCGTTGTGGAATCATCCGCAGGATTATTCCGCTGAGAAATCAGCCGTTGATTAACACTTTTATTTTGGTGTGGCACAAAACCACAATGAATTATAGCCATTGTTCTACGCAGTTTTTATTTCGTCATTTTATTAATAAGTTCAATTCCTTTTTCAAGGGTTTCATCCTTTTTAGTTGTTGTTTGTTTCACATAATTAGTGGGTACATACTTTTCTCTTGGTGTTCCATTAATATGAAAAAGTTTAGCTGTTGAAAGGCGAAAACCAAAACTTTGATGTTTAAATGAAAACCCATACATTTCTCCTGCTAAACGCTCCATTTCCGTGCCTACGACTTGTCCTCTTTCCATTCCCTCAAAACCAATTGCAAGTCCTTCTCCCATACTACCTGTCCATCTGCCAACTAAAATCAGGACTGGATTTTTGTATTGCTCTTTTCTTGGGCTTACGTATTCAATCCAACTTCTTTCAACATCTGGGTTTCCTTCTGATTTTGCCATAAAAGAATGTCTTTGATATGGTTTGGGTTGATTAATAAACCGACTCATTATACCACGTGCCTCATATGAATCGCCACCATTTACAGTATTTCTTAAATCAATAATTAACCCTTTAGTATTGAATAGACTATCGAGTGCATTATCAAATTCATTGATAATTTCGTCTTTCCCAAGTGAATTATTTATCCGGATAATACCAATATTATCTATTTCATCAACTGTTAAAAGATTTTCTTCTTCTCTAATTTCTAATTTGTCTAAATCAAAATCAATTATGCTCTTGTTTTTTAATTTTAATTTTAAAACTCTTGGTTGATTGTAACGACCTGCTAATATTTTATTAGAAATCCACTCTTTGACATTTATAGCTTTTTTGTCATTACAATGAGTTGGGAATTGTTCTATAGCTTTATCAAAATCAATTTCATTTATCATTAGTAATTCAGCACCAATTATGTCATATTTGAGGTTTTTTATTTGTGTTTGCCAAACATTTGAAACAATGATTTTATCCTCTTCTGCCGTTACATAAACTGGTGAAGAAAGACGAAAAGAAGAATTATACGCTGTGTTTAAATGGACGTGACTATCATAAAACTCATCTAGTAGATATTCAAAAAAAAGCACAATTTCTTCTTCTGATTTTATATTAGGAATTAATGCTTCGTAATATTCTCTGATACAGTTTAGATCTACGTTTTTTTCTTGTAGATAAACGTAATTATATGAAATGCTATTTAAGATTCCATTTAAGTCTTCCTCTATTTTAACAGGGTCAATATTACTTTCTTGAGATTGGGTGCAAGAAAAATTGAAAAGAAGAATTAACAATAAAGTTATTTGTCTCATAATTTTTTCGAAGGTTGTTTTTAAATTGCGTAGAACGGTCTTGTGTAATGTTTGTGCGGCTTAAAATCCGAAGGATTTTCCGCCAGTTACAATTTTGTTAAGTTGTTGTTGTTTTCAATTCTTGTTTAAATATAGCATGAATTTTACACGGTGTTGTAAGTAGTTTTTTACCTTTTCTTCTTAACAGCTTTCCAATATAAATCATAAAATTCATTATTAGAAGTTAAATTCTTAATTCCATTAGAAAAATATTCAATTATTGATTTTTTTAAGACTTGATTATCATCACTTAAACAATCTTTCCCGCTTGAGTCAAGAACAATTATAGATGCATAAATACCATGATTACTTCCTTTAACTTGTTTGTGATAACGATTACTTTTCACTTGGTTCCCATCACCTTTACTGTTCTCAAAACCTGTTGCATAAACAGTGTAAAGATTATCATTATTAAATAGTTTGACATTTTTCCAAATTAAAACCGGATGTTCCTCTCTTTTTACTCTAAACTTTTCACTCCATAATCCAAACTTTTCATACATAACCTTTTTAGTGTAAAATGATGAGTATGTAGCGTTGAATCTTAACTCTTTAGCAAATGATGAATTTTTATCTTTAATTAAATTTGAAGAATTAATTTCAAAATCTTTAAACCCATTTATATGTATGAAGGGATATTTTAAAGTTTGATCGTGAGTTTTTACTACTTGAGGGGTTACAATGTGATATTTCTGGTTCGTTTTTTGTTTTCCTACTGTAATTTTTTTAGTTGAACAACTAACAATAATTAACAGAGAAAATAGATAGATTTTTTTCATATTTTTTTAAAAACTAAAGGGTTTTTTAAATTACTTACAACGGAATTGTGTATGGCTCGTTGCGGGAAATCAGCTATGATTTTCCGCCGTAACCGAAAGATAGCAAATTGCAATGAATTCCGATTAGGAATTCAGCCGCAATGAGCTATACACGTTGTTGGTGGTTCGTTTTTCCTCTCTGGATTTTAAATAATTTAGTTTTGATTTATGCAAAATTAACGATATTCAGAACTTACTACATTTGATGGATGAATATGCACTATTTTCCATGTATCATTGTTTTCCCCAAGAACAATAGTTCTCCTTGAAAGTGATTTACCATTTTCTAAATGAAAAGTTACTATTGCTGCTTCTTTAAGTATTGTAATTTTTAAATCTTTAGGTTCGAGTTTCATAAAAGGTGGTTGTTTTCCACTTTCACGTATGCTATTTATAACCTGTTTCATTTGAGGGTCAAGCCCATTCATTCGCCTATAATTAACATTATCAATAGGTCCTAATGAATCATTTGACATTATAGCTCTAGGAAAAATATAGGCGTCATTAGTCATTAAAGCTTCCATTGTTTCAAAATCTCCATTTTCAAAAGCACGAAGAAATTTATTTAGTGTATTCACTACTTCTTTTTCCTCATCTATGTCTTGTTGAGTTGAATTACAAGAAGTTTGAGAGATACTTATTGTAAACAATGCACTTATTAGTATCAATATTTGAATTTTATTCATAATTCTACTGTTCAAATGACTTTTGAGTTTTATTATCTGTTTCGTTTTTTTAAATGACCACCAACGGTTTTGTGTATGGCTCGTTGCGGAAAATCAGCTATGATTTTCCGCCGTAACCGAAAGATAGCAAATTGCAATGAATTCCGATTAGGAATTCAGCCGCAATGAGCTATACACGTTGTTGTAGCACGTTTTTATTTTATAATTTATTTAGTTTCCTATGGTAATAAAATCCAATTAGGCTGACTATAACTTGAGATGGAATAAATACTTTCCATAAAAATTTATCCATCAGATTCAGTTGAGTTCCAATTAGGCTTATAATTCCAATTATCGCTACAGAAGAAAAGAAAGTTATTCCAATTTTCTGCGGATATTTCAAAGACAGAAATTGAGTCAGATTACTTATTAAGTAGATAGGAATGTAAAATATTCCTCCAATGACAAGTAAGACAAAACCCTTTCCCCAAAATCCGCTATTAAAGAGCATTTCTATTGTACCAAACATAATGAAAGTCAAATATCCAACTACTATACTCAATAAATAAACTCTTTTAATTTTCATTTAGACTTTTCAAATATTTTCTAAACTTCAACATTTTTATTCCTGGAAAAACCATAAATACAATTCCGAAAACACATCCAAATAGACTAATTGTTTGTGGTGTTGGTCTTTTACTTCCTAATTTGTGGAACAAAATAGACACTATAAAAACTACAATTCCAATTATAAATGGCGTTAATAAATTCCGCCAAGATTTTTTAATATTTTCTTCTGTCATTTCAGTTTTCTCAAATGTGCTACAACGTGTTTGTATATGGTTTGTTGCGTTGTTTAGAACGTAATTTAGCAAATAAAAACCGAATAGAAAATCCGCGAGGATTTTCGTAAGTAGGCTAGAACTAGCAATAAATTATATACGGTGTTGGCAATAGTATTTTTTATTCAGTTAGATTTTCTGTTATAGATTTCAGCGTTTCAATTTTCGGCATTTCTATAATTTCAGATTCTCCGTCTATTGAGTAAAATTCCAATTCAGTCGGCATTTGGTCAGTTCCGAATACAGATATTCCAATCAATTCTCCGTTTTTACTTTTTCCAGCGTAATCTATTATTAAATTTCCTTTTTGAATTTCCGAGTCAAATGTTTTTCCAAATATGATAGTCGGACAATTTCCGCAACCACATCTCGCAATAACTTTCAGGTTTCCGATTAAATTAGTCCATTCCGATTTTTCTTTTCCAAACAGATAAGTCAGAAATTCAATTTCGGATTCTGTTAATTCTCTTTTATCTGGAATACTGTATTTCATTAATCTTCTGTCTCTTTATTTTTGCTTAAACTTTTAAATAATTTCAAGGCATAAAGAACAGCAATTAAAGACATAATTCCGAAAATCCAATATTCTCCTTTTGAATAATAGTTTAATCCGCCAATAATTCCGAAAGCAGTCCACAAAAGATTTGTCAGAATTTCACTTTTAAGTAATTTGTTCATTTTTAAGCGTTCAGTTTATATTATTGCCAACGCCCACTGTGTATGGCGTAGTGAGGCGCGCCTCACGGAAAGCCATTGTTGCGCCTGATTAGCTATACACGCTGTTGTGTGTAGTATCGTTCGGAGTTCTCGTAGACTCGACTAAATATACATAAAATTGGCGAGGTGCGACAAACAGTGGGCGTTGGTATGTAATTAGTAGAAGGGCAGCGTTTGGAAAACGCGATTCTACGTGCCGCAGGCAATTACATACCAACGGTCACGTATATGAAACGTAGCATGTAAATAGACGCTTACTTTTCGGATTATACACAAGCCAAATTTTTATGTTTTGTTTTTATCTTTTTATTCTAAAAGCCAAATTTAAAAATTTGGCGGTCTTGGCAAACACACATAAACCTTTCGGAAAGCCTATATTAGCTATGTTTTATATACATTGTTGTGCCTCGTACTTCCTCATAGATTTTTAAGCATATACTTTTTATACATACCAATTGGCATCATTCCAATTTTCATTCTTCGCTTATCCAAATCCTCAACATTTTCCGTATCTGCTAATTCTACCGTTTTATTTACTGGGTCAACATTTGAAAATTGAGTTCCGTAAAATTGCTTTTCTCCACTATTAATTTTAATTCTGTCATATAAATAAGCATACTTTTGACCTTCTAAATCTCCGTTTTCTACTGTTCTTTCTATATTTGGCAGTTGAGATTTCTGCCATTCTTTATCTCCATCACTATGCTGAATAATAAAAAACACTCCTTGAATAGCATCTTTTCCAACTAATTTTTTGGTAGGAAAACCAAACTCTCCAATAATTTCTTTAAGTCTATTTCTATTTCGTTCATCAACTTCAACTCCACCATCTTTGGTAATCTCTGTTGTGTCAATGTTATATTTATCAATAATGTTTTGCATTAGATTATTTCTAACAGCTTGGTCATCTACATACATTTTAATTAGTTCATTTTGCAAATTTTCGTTCTCTACTTTTTCTTTTGGAATACTATTGCAAATTTCAAAATTTGATAGAAATTCGGATGCGCAAATTTCTCTCAACATATTTTCATTTTGGGTACTTAATATTTGAATTATTTCGTCATTCTTACCAATTTTATTTTTTGATTTAAGACCTGTTAAAAGATATTTTCTGTCAATTTTATCAGTAATATTCCTCAATGAATCGAATTGTAAATTTGCAATTTCATAATTCTCTTCCATTGAATTTTCTATCATCCGCCAACCTAATTTCCAGGTTTCAATCTCGGATATTTGAGAGTTTTCTTTTTGTTTACAAGAGATTATTACACTAATTCCTAAAATTAAAATTATAGTTTTTCCTTTGTTCATTGGTTTTTTTAGTATGAGGCACAACGCCCACTGTGTATGGCGTAGTGAGGCGCGCCTCACGGAAAGCCATTGTTGCGCCTGATTAGCTATACACGCTGTTGTGTGTAGTATCGTTCGGAGTTCTCGTAGACTCGACTAAATATACATAAAATTGGCGAGGTGCTACAAACAGTGGGCGTTGGTATGTAATTAGTAGAAGGGCAGCGTTTGGAAAACGCGATTCTACGTGCCGCAGGCAATTACATACCAACGGTCTTGTGTATGAAACGTAGCGTTGCCTAAAATTAGTATATTATGGTTAAACAATGAGCCGAGTTTTTATATTTTGTGCTTGTTTATCACGTTTTATGCTTAAAAATCTAAAAAATTGGCGGTAAAAGCAAGTAAACACATACCTTATGATAAGCCAAAACTAGCTATGTTTTATACATGGTGTTGTGCGGTCGTTATTTCTTATTCAGCCTGATTTATCCGTTAGTCTTTATCCGTCGTCCTGATCCGTTTTACCTCAAACCTGAACCTAATCTTTGCGAAAATCCGTGCGCTCTGTACCAGATTTATCCATCAAAAAATGCGATTCGTTTTAGTGATTAGTATCTGTTTTATTTTGAGTGATCGCGAGTGCATTTTAATGACGCACAACGCCCACTGTGTATGGCGTAGTGAGGCGCGCCTCACGGAAAGCCATTGTTGCGCCTGATTAGCTATACACGCTGTTGTGTGTAGTATCGTTCGGAGTTCTCGTAGACTCGACTAAATATACATAAAATTGGCGAGGTGCGACAAACAGTGGGCGTTGGTATGTAATTAGTAGAAGGGCAGCGTTTGGAAAACGCGATTCTACGTGCCGCAGGCAATTACATACCAACGGAATTGTGTATGGTTAGTTGCGTGGCTAAGCAACTAAATTAGTAAACAAATATGAACCTGAGAAAATTCCGAAGGAATTTTCCAAATAAGCACTTGCCAAAGCAATTAATTATACACGGTGTTGGCTTTAGTTTTTTAGTTTTCTGCAAATTTTATTAATGGTTTTATATTTCCATTGTCAGCTTCTCTTAATGCTATGATATACTCTTTTCTTGTTTCATCCGCTCTAACCATATTTGACTTGTGCCAGCTGAAAATTTCTTTTCCGAAAATAGATTCAATAATTATATCAGCCATCATTCTTGAGTGTCTACCATTTCCATTTGGAAAGCAGTGAATTGCTACGATTCTATGTTTAAATCTAATAGCAATTTCTTTAGGTTGATAAGTCTTATTTTCTAACCAATATTTAGTGTCATCAATTAGATTTTTCAGTTCTATTCCGATTTGAGTCCATTTTATTCCAATGTTTTTGTCAGTCTTTCTAAATTCACCTGCCCATTTCCAAACATCGCTGTACATTTTTTTGTGTAAATCTTTTATAAACTTTTCAGTCAATATTTTTTCAGGTTTTAAATTAGCACGAATAGTCCATTCTACAGCTTTTTCAATATTTAACTGTTCAAATTCATCGAGTTCTTTTTGCGTTGTTATTGATTTTATTTTTAGACCTTTTTTTTCGTCTTCATCTAAAGGTGTTTGGCCATCTGCGTATTTTAAATCTAATCCCATAATGACTTTCTCATTTCCCTTTTTATTTCATTAGCCAAGTCATTTATTGAATGATCAATTTTATCTTCACTGATTCCTTGGTCCTCTAATTTCATATTTTGATTTGTCCTTAAAACAATTTTTCGGGCCAGTTTTTCAGCCTTTAAGTTGATTAGACTTTCGATGGTCCCATCTTTAGGAATAAAACCATAGATAAATTTCATATTCAAGGCATTGCCAACATCCTTTAGTTTATTGATGGTTATCTGACCTGTAGCTTCACGTTCCTCAATTTTTTGAATAGCTCCTTTAGTCAAGTCAAGTTTGTTTCCTAATTGGTCTCTTGTCATATTAAGAGTAGTTCTAATAGTATTTACCCATCCTTTTTGTGGGACCAGGACCATTCCTGCATCTTTAAAATTAGTCAGTTTTTGGTCTAATTGTTCTATGAGTAGTTTTTTCTTGTTTCTCATTTGTTAATATTTTATACATATAAGTATGTAAATTAAAGCAAAAGTATACAAATATGTAGAAATAAAAAAATAAAAGAATACTTATATGTGTTCTTTTATACAAATAATCATACACTTATGTATGAATAAGTTTGTCTAAAAGGTTCTGATTTAAATTAAAGCCAACGGTCTCGGCTATGATTTCGTTGTGGACATTTCCGAGAGGAAACTGTCCGCCGAAACCTAACCTTGGCTTAAAGTTAAGAATTTCCCGTTAGAAAATCCTGCCACAATGAATTATAGCCATTGTTGTGCTTTCGTTATTTTTATTTAGTTTTCTTGTTCATTTTTTAAGAATTTATGGTTCTGTTTCCAAAATGATTTTATCAATAATTGTCAGTAATTCTTTAAGGTTATTTCCCGCTGATTTTACTCTATATAAATAATCATCCATAATATTTTCAAACTGTATATCTTCAAATATGTATAGCTTATCAATATTCAATAGTGTTTTGCTTTTCCATTGTAAAGTACCATACGCATCAATATCTTTCATAGAGTAATGTTTTGATAGATAAGGTACTAATTCATTATCAATTTTTAATTCAGCTCGATTAAAACTGACATCAGTTTTTTTTAGGTTTCTTGTCCATTTATAAAGTAGATTTTTTAACCTTTCATTTCTTATTAATTGTAATTTACCTGATTGTAACAAGTCAGAAATTGTGTTTTCTGAAGGTCTAAAAGAGCCAGTTTCTAGCATTACATACATTAAACTATCCAAATTATGTTGTTGGATAAATTCTCTTTTTTGACCAACAAGATTTAATAATGTTATGGATGCGTTGGAACCTTGATTGTTTTCTTCAAGTCCTAACTTTAAAGCAATTTTATTTTCTGAAAATTCGGTGTGAATGTTTTTTAGAATAATTTTTTCTTCATTTGAAAACAGTCTTTCCTGATTCCAATTATTAATTTGAAGTGCTATCAAAATTCCGATAACGACAAGAATAATCTCGCCAATTGCGTATTTAAAATACTTTCCAGTTTTATTTTCCATAAGCAAGTTTTGCCTAATTTTTCTAAAGAATTTTATCATTGGTTAGCGGTTTGTCATAATGAAGCACAACGCCCACTGTGTATGGCGTAGTGAGGCGCGCCTCACGGAAAGCTATTGTTGCGCCTGATTAGCTATACACGCTGTTGTGTGTAGTATCGTTCGGAGTTCTCGTAGACTCGACTAAATATACATAAAATTAGCGAGGTGCGACAAACAGTGGGCGTTGGTATGTAATTAGTAGAAGGGCAGCGTTTGGAAAACGCGATTCTACGTGCCGTAGGCAATTACATACCAACGTTAAGGCTATGCGTAGTGGTACAAACTGAATAGATAAAAACAATATGGCTAAAAAGGAAACGCTAAAAGATATTAATGAAGCATTACGCATAGGTAGTGTTATGCTTTGTTTTCATTTACAATTAAATATAGAGCATTGGGGGACATATAGGAAGGGGGATATTCTCAAAACATATATCAATCTATTGGATGAAGATAATGGACTAGCAAGGTTTGGGATAGAAAAGCATTGGACTATAATAAGTTGTGAGTTTGTAAATAAAGCATAACGCTGAGTATATCATTCGTTATTTTTAGCGAATTAACTTAAAACATAAATTATGACAACAGATGAACAATTAGATGCACTTATAGAAAGAATAAGTGAACATAAAAATATTAGTGAAAAGGATAAAAAGCCCCTAATAGATAATATACTATGGATACAAGCAGGAATGTCAGCTAAAAATAATGAAATGATATATAATGTTAGGAAGTCTGTTTTTAGAGAAGTTTTAGAAGACTATAATGACTATGATTCTAAATCTGATTTTGTTGAGTGGTTAAGAGATGAGGCAAATGACTCCTAACGCTTGTGTAAACCTCGTAAACTAAATAATTATGAAAAACAGAAAAGATTTTATAACAGACAAGCATCAAAGATTAATAAATGATAGTGATGAGGTTTTACACCTTGTTATGCGTAGTTTTTTAGAGCGTAAAGCTGAGGAATTAGGCACTAATTATGAAAGTTTATATGTTCAAATAACCTTTGATAGTATAGAAATATTAAAAGATGAAGGGGTTTACAGTGAATCAATAGAAACGATTCAAAGTATAACAGTAAGGTAATTACGCATAACGTTTGGGCTATGGTTAGTACGGGAATTAAAAGTAGTGAATTTCCGATTAAGCACTTAGCCAAAACTTTTTTATTTTGTTTTATATTTTCTATTTTAAAGCCAAATCAAAAAGATTTGGCGGACTTTATAAAAATACACTAAACTTTGGATTAAACACCAAAACCCGTATTAATTATAGCCATTGTTAGCTACTGCCTTTTATTCCATTCAGAGTTAGAAATAATTTCAGTCAATTCCAATGTTCGTTTTGTTCCGTCAGAATATTCCTTTTCCATTTTCACAAGCCCAAGTCCTTTTGCGTAATAACTAAACTGACTATATTCATATTTTTGGTTGGTTTTCGGAACTTCTGTTTTATAGAATCCCTTAAATTTTAAAGCTTTATATTCTCTTCCGAGTACATTGACTTTTACCTCTCCGATAAATTCTCGTCTCTTCTCAAACATTACTTTTCCATAAAATTCCTCTGTTGCTTCTGAAGAGTAACGATATGGATTATCAGTTTTCCATTTGAAAACATCTAATTCAATTGGTTTGTTAATTATTTCTTTTTCTTTCTGTCCATTTTCATTGGTTCTATAACTTATAAATTCAAGTAATTTAGAACCTTCTTTAGTTAGTTCCTCTTTAAAGAATTCGTATTGTATGAATTCAGAGTTGAACGCCTCTGTAATAATCGTGTTTTCAGTCAGATTGGAAGTTAGTTTCCAATATTCCGTTTTTGATGGTTCAGATTTGCATTCATATTTATACACTTTACCTTTAGTCAATTCAGACATTGGGAAGTAATAATCTTTTATGGAACATCCTGATAAAATCAGAATTATGATAAAAATTGTAATTAGTTTTAGGTATCTCATTTCCCAGGTTGTAGCTAACGCCCACTGTGTATGGCGTAGTGAGGCGCGCCTCACGGAAAGCCATTGTTGCGCCTGATTAGCTATACACGCTGTTGTGTGTAGTATCGTTCGGAGTTCTCGTAGACTCGACTAAATATACATAAAATTGGCGAGGTGCGACAAACAGTGGGCGTTGGTATGTAATTAGTAGAAGGGCAGCGTTTGGAAAACGCGATTCTACGTGCCGCAGGCAATTACATACCAACGTGATTGTGTATGGTTAGTTGCGTGGTTAATCATCTAATTTAGCAAATAAATCACAGATAGAATATTCCGCAGGAATGTTCTTAAGTCCGCAGTGAACTAGCAATTAATTATACACGGTGTTAGCCTTTCGTTTTTTCATAAATTGCACTAATATTTCCACCCCAACTTAAATATAATTCTCCTTTTTTTGATCGATTAAAAATCACTAAGAGCGGACTACTTTTTCTCTTATCAACGAAAATTGAATTGTCGTACCATAAAATCTCTACATCATCAAAATCTTCATTAGAAAGAAATAATTGACCATTTACTTCTTTAATTTCAATAGTCTTATCCCAAGAATTATTCACAGTTTCTTTTAATTCATAATTCCCTACAACTTTATTTAAACCCAAAGAATCCTTAATTGAGTTATACGTTACATTTTCAGGAATAGAATCTTTACTTTTAAGTAGTTCAGCTATTTTATTATACAAACGAATTGCGTCTATTTTATATTTTTTACTTTGACTAAATAAATTTACTCTATCATTCATATATTTAATCACCATATTTTTATAATGATTATCAGTAAGGACATAGTTTATTAGCTCTTCTGAAACTAATCCTTTTGCTTGTTCTTGATACCAATTAAAATTTGATAACTCATCGAGATTTTTGTAAACAGTTGAACGAATTCTTTCATTATAATTATCAAGAGTAGTTTTATCGGTTTCGTATAAATTTTTCAAATCCTTAATTATATAACTATACTTTTCTGGCACATTATCAATATTTCTTTTAAAATTATCATAACCATTCGAAATAGTATTGAAAGAGCGATAATTATAGCCTATAGTTACATAGTTTTCTGTTCTATAATCTTCGTAGGTATACTTATCATTCAATATTAGTTTTGCAATTGAATCTGTATAAATTTGATAATCAAAAATCGTTTTTGAATTCTCAATATCCTTCACTAAATCATTTTGAACCTCTTTTAAGATACTTGTTATTTTGTCCTCATTAATTTTTTTCTGATTACTATTATTAATATTTAGCGCAATTAAAATACCAATAACAACTAAAACTATTTCTCCAATAGCATATAGCAAATATTTACTGAATTTGTTTTCAGTAAGTAAATTTTGACGGATTTTTCGGAAGAATTTAATCATTGGTTTCTTGGTTGATCTTAATGAAGGCTAACGGTCTTGTGTATGAAACGTAGCGTGTAAAAAGACACTAACTTTTCGGATTAACACAGAGCCGAATTTTTATATTTTGTTTTAATTTATCAATCTTAAAAGCCAAATTAAAAATTTGGCGGTCATTGCAAATAAGTACAAACCTTTCGGTTAAGCACTTATTAGCTATGTTTTATACACCGTGTTACCAACTGGCTTTTTACAGTTCATTTTCATAACCTATTTCATTCAAATCGCTTTTAAGTTTTTCAAAATCCTCAAACTCTGGATTTATTTCGAGAACTAAGTCTTTTGATATAATTATTCCAGAATAAATTTTTTCTACTAATTCTAATTTAAGGTCTCTATTTTCGAATTCTTCTTCATAATATTCTTCAGCCCAATTTTTATAAGTCAAAGGCTTTCCGTCTAACAACTGTAATAAATCGCTTGAACCATCTTTATATTCATCATTAGGTAATTCAATTCCTCCTATTTTCCAGTTATCGTCAGTTTTCATTTGCCAAATACAAAAAGTTGTTCCAATACTTTTGACAGGTTCTCCAAAGATAAATTCGTTAAATTCTTTTGGTAATTTATCAAGAATTCCGTCTGCAATTTCTTGAGTCAATTCCGTTTTTACTTCTTTTTTTGAGTCAAATAGCTTTTCGAAAACCGATTTTTTTTCTTCTACAGTAATATTTTTCCATCCATTCAGTTCACTCCCTTGAGCAAATCCGTTTATACAAGTTCCATCTTTGCTAAAAACGATTAGCATTTGGTCTCCTTGCCCATTTCGCATTTCACAAAATTCTTCTGTTTCACTCCAATGTTTTTGATAAGAGTAATATCTGTATTCCCATTCAGGACAAATGATTGCTTCTAAAGCAGAAATTGATTTACAAATCCTTTTTAATTCACTTTGAGAGGGAAGAAGCTTTAAATTTTCAGTAGAAATTTGTTCCATTTACAGATTTTTATTCGGCTTGTTGGTAACGTTTGGTGTAAGGAACGTAGGGCAGAGGATAAGCACTGTCTTTCGAATTCTCACTAAGCCAAATTTACATATTTTGCTTTTATTTTTCTCTAAATGCCAAATTGGAAATTTGGCGACCACATAAAGAAACCCAATCCTTTTGTACAAGCCCAAATGGCCCTATGTTTTTTACACGTTGTTGTAATGCGTTTATTTAGCAAGCTCAATTTTACATTCATCTCTAAGACAGAATTCTCCTTTTAGTTTACTTAAAATCAAATCGCCAAATGTCAAATCTATTTTTTCGTTTATTCTATCATAGAGAATATTATCAATCGTATTATATGTATTTAGTGAAATGTACTTTATAATTAAACTGTTTATTATCAGTAATGGTAGCTTTAAAATTCCAAGTGTCAAATTTTTTAATCCTATAAATTCACCCTCAGAGTCAAAGTGTTTGTCATACTCAAAATTTTCAAAATTCAAATTGTATTTCTCAATAAATTCAATCAGCAAGAAATAATTGTCATCTCCCCACAACTTTAAGTCATCAACAATTTTAGTATTCAGGTTATTTATTTTCTCTCCAGAAGCGTGTTCAAGAAATTTTTTAACCTCCAAATAAGCATCTTTTATTTCAGTGTATTTAAATTTCATATTTTACGATTTTGGTAATGCGCTTTTATTTCAGGTAGATTGTCTTAAATTGTTCGCACACTATTATCATATTTTCGTCAAATTGTTCATTAAAAGGTTTCATTTCTCTTGTATAATAATCTTTATGAACTCTTTTCCAATATTCTAATGATTTGTCACCTTCTCCTTCAATTTTGGCAAATTCAGATGTGATTTTATTGTATGGGATTTGCTCTATTTTAGTAGTTTCAATTATAGCTTTAGCATTACCATTCCAATCTGTTACAATATACTGGTCTCCAATTTTTGGCAATTTTTCATTATTTTTTTCAAACCACCACAGAGAAGTTGCTGTTGCTCGTTTTATTCCTTTTACAACCAATTCAGCGCATTCATCCGCGTCTTTTTTATTATCACAAAAATAAAATGAAATTGGTACTTCTTTATTTTTATTGTCAGGATTCTTTTCAAGGAAACTACTCCATAAGGCTTTAACAGAATGTTTTCCTATTTCTTTTTGATTCATTTTGCTATTATCCGAGTCAGTTTTACAACTTATTATTGTTAAAATGAATATGATATAAAATATATTTGATTTAATATTTATTGTTTTTTTTAATGCATTACAACGCCCACTGTGTATGGCGTAGTGAGGCGCGCCTCACGGAAAGCCATTGTTGCGCCTGATTAGCTATACACGCTGTTGTGTGTAGTATCGTTCGGAGTTCTCGTAGACTCGACTAAATATACATAAAATTGGCGAGGTGCGACAAACAGTGGGCGTTGGTATGTAATTAGTAGAAGGGCAGCGTTTGGAAAACGCGATTCTACGTGCCGTAGGCAATTATATACCAACGTGTTTGTATATGGTTTGTTGCGTGTTTTAAGCACCTAATTTAGCAAATAATTACCGACCAAGAAAGTCCGCGAGGACTTTCGCAAGTAAGCTAGAATTAGCAATAAATTATATACGGTGTTAGCCTTTCGTTTTTTCATAAATTGCACTAATATTTCCACCCCAACTTAAATATAATTCTCCTTTTTTTGATCGATTAAAAATCACTAAGAGCGGACTACTTTTTCTCTTATCAACGAAAATTGAATTGTCGTACCATAAAATCTCTACATCATCAAAATCTTCATTAGAAAGAAATAATTGACCATTTACTTCTTTAATTTCAATAGTCTTATCCCAAGAATTATTCACAGTTTCTTTTAATTCATAATTCCCTACAACTTTATTTAAACCCAAAGAATCCTTAATTGAGTTATACGTTACATTTTCAGGAATAGAATCTTTACTTTTAAGTAGTTCAGCTATTTTATTATACAAACTAATTGCGTCTATTTTATATTTTTTACTTTGACTAAATAAATTTACTCTATCATTCATATATTTAATCACCATATTTTTATAATGATTATCAGTAAGGACATAGTTTATTAGCTCTTCTGAAACTAATCCTTTTGCTTGTTCTTGATACCAATTAAAATTTGATAACTCATCGAGATTTTTGTAAACAGTTGAACGAATTCTTTCATTATAATTATCAAGAGTAGTTTTATCGGTTTCGTATAAATTTTTCAAATCCTTAATTATATAACTATACTTTTCTGGCACATTATCAATATTTCTTTTAAAATTATCATAACCATTCGAAATAGTATTGAAAGAGCGATAATTATAGCCTATAGTTACATAGTTTTCTGTTCTATAATCTTCGTAGGTATACTTATCATTCAATATTAGTTTTGCAATTGAATCTGTATAAATTTGATAATCAAAAATCGTTTTTGAATTCTCAATATCCTTCACTAAATCATTTTGAACCTCTTTTAAGATACTTGTTATTTTGTCCTCATTAATTTTTTTCTGATTACTATTATTAATATTTAGCGCAATTAAAATACCAATAACAACTAAAACTATTTCTCCAATAGCATATAGCAAATATTTACTGAATTTGTTTTCAGTAAGTAAATTTTGACGGATTTTTCGGAAGAATTTAATCATTGGTTTCTTGGTTGATCTTAATGAAGGCTAACGGTTTTGTATAAGATTAGTTGCGTATTTTAAGAACTAAAGTTAGCAAATAAATCACAGATAGAAAGTCCGCGAGGACTTTCGTAAATAGGCTAGAACTAGCAATTAATTTTATACGTTGTTGTAGGTAGTTATTATTCTATTTTTTTAAATTTATAGTTATTGTTTACCATAAATCCATCTACTTTTTTATCAACTGAAAATTCAATTGTAGTACCACTTTCTAAATCTATGAATTTGGTATTTGTCATAGGAATAAGTTTTAAGTTACCAAAAGGGGTATTAGGTACAAAAAGTTGATTTTCTTTATATTCCACTTTAAGAGTTGTATCATATTTTTTAAGTTCATATTTCCCAATATATTTTTTTAAAACAGAATCTTCTAATTTTATAAGTTCGATTGTTCTAGGCTGACTTAGTGACCAATTATAATAATTAGAGATAGCATTTTTAATTTCTGATATTAACTTGCCTCCATTGTCAGCGTTTGTCATAACTATTACTGCATTACCTTGATAAGCATATGCTTTCATATCATTAGTAAAGCCAGCATTTTTACCACCATGTCCAAAAATTAAAGAATCTTTCTGGTTTTGTAAAGAAGGACCAAGTCCCCAATCATTTTTATGTTTTGTGAGCATTTTGTCAACAGTTTTTCTTGTTAAGACACCATCTTCTTTACCTTGTACTATATTCTGTATTTCTATACAATACATTGCTAAATCTGAAGCTGTAGTCCATAAACCCGCTGCTGCTTGTTCTGGATAATTGTTCCATAAGCCTTTAATTAATTTGCCATTTCCGTCGTAAGCAGAACTAATATTGTTTTGCCATTCTTTAGTTATTGGTTGTAAATACGTGCTGTTTTTCATTCCAATTGGAAGCAGAATGTTTTTAGACATGTATTCATCAAGAGTTAATCCACTGACATCTTCAACTACTTTTTCCATTACTGTATAACCACCACCAGAATATCTCCACATACTTCCAGGGATAGTATCGACCAATATTTTTGCTGTATTTCCATTACCATTTAAAACATCAATGATCTCAGGAAATTCATCTGTTTGTTGGTAACCGGGAAAGCCATGAACTGTCATTCCTGCTGTATGCGTTAATAGTTTTTCAAGCGTTACTTTTTCAGTATTAGTAAACTTGTTTTCTGGAATCTGCCAATTTTTTAAGTAAAAGTTCACATCTTTATTTAAATCAAGGCTATCATTCTCATAAAGTTTTAAAGCCGACAAAGCAGCCAGAGGCTTACTTATAGAACCTGCTTGGAATAGAGTATTCTCATCTACTTTGGTTCGAGTATCTGTATTTGCAAATCCGTATCCTTTTGCCCATTTAATCTTTCCGTTTTCGACAACTGATATACTAACACCTGGGACTTTGTAATAATCCATCCTTTCTTTAATGTTGAATTTCTGGATTGAATCTCCTTCTATTTGAATATTCTTTATCAATCCATTTTCAATAGCACTTATTTCTGCTTGAATTTGGCTATCTTTTTGAGCAAAGCAATTGCTTATTAGGCTTAATGAGAAAATTAGATAATAGATGTTTTTCATAATAGTGGCTTTAATTACCTACAACGAGTTTGTGTATGATTTCGTTGCGTGTTTCAGCAACTAAATTAGCAAATACAAACCGAATAGAAAATCCGCGAGGATTTTCGTAAGTAGGCGAGTACTAGCAATGAATTATACACGGTGTTACAGGTCGTTATTTTTTTCATTCAGTTTTTTTTGATATCATATTATATATTCCGCTGGAAACATTTTTAGGATTGTTCGAGACATTGTTATTAAATACAAGAACCTTAATGCCGTTATTTGTATCTACAATAAAATGACTTCTAAATCCAACAATATATCCTGGATGACTAATTATTCCGTCTGTAAGGCTTAATCCATAACCATACCATGGTCCTTTTTCTTTAAGAAAAGAAAAGTCATTTTTAATGTATGGTGTAGTCATTTTTTTTATGGCAATGTCATCTATGACTTTTTGGTTATTGTTGGTGTAGATACTAGTCCATTCTAGAAAGTCATTTAGTGTGGTTACTAAATTCCCATCTGGCTCTGTAACAGGTAGACTAATAATATCATCAGGCACATGTTTGTTCAACTCATCATCCCATCGATAGCCCATGGCTTCATCATTTGCCACAGTATAATTCGAAGTATTATGAATAAATGAATTATGCATACCTATAGGTTCAAAAATGTGCTTTTTCATATAACTGTCATAAGGTTCTCCAGAAGTGTTTTCGATTATTTGGCCTAGTAAAGTATAGCCAATATTAGAATAAGAAAATTTAGAACCTGATGGAAATTTTAACTCCTTTACCATTGCTTCTTTTATCATTCCATCTACCGTATTTCCTAAACAAAAACCTTTTTCAACCTCATAATAATTTCGAGTCAACCCATAATCTTCAATGCCACTTGTTTGAGTTAATAAGTTATGTATGGTAACATTGTGCCATTTGTCAGAACGATATTGAGTAGGTAAAAATTCATTGATAGATTCTTTTAGATTAATTTTCTTCTGTTCCAATAGCTGCATTATTGCTGCTGCGGTGAATTGTTTGGTGATTGAGGCAACATGAAACTTTGTGTTGATACTATTCTGAATTCCATCTTGAGCCATTCCGTAGCCTTTAGCATGAATTATTTTATCGTTCACAGCGACAAGGACAACGCCTGTGAAATGCTCCTCACCAATCTTGTTATTAATCAATAATTCTATTTCAGAATGCGTAATCTCTTTTGAAAGATTAATTTCTTCTGTGATGATTTTATTTCCTGTTTCATTTTCCTTGTTCTTGCAGGAAAAAAGAAGAAGCAAAATGAAAATAATGTTTAATGCTTTTATATATTTCATTGGTTTGTTTTAATGACCTGTAACGGTTTTGGCTATGATTTTGTTACGGAAAAATCAGGAGGATTTTTTCGTCATAGCACTTACTATAGTAAATATACAAGGATTTTCCGATTAGGAAAATCCGCCGTAATAAATTATAGCCATTGTTGTGCTTTCGTTAATTAATAATTTTTTAATTCTGATTTAATTAGATTTCTCAGGCTATTATTTTCTTCAATTACAATTTTTATTCGCGTGTAGAAATCATTCCATTTTACATTAATCTCAAATAAAAGTTGTTGAAATTTATCTGTTTTTGCTAATTGAATTAATCCATTTTTATCAAGTAAATTTTTTCCATTGAGCTGTTTATATGAATAATCTTCAAAATTTTTATCTTTTAGATAAAACCAATTTTCAGTATTGTAAAGTTTTTCTTCTGCAAGTAAGGGCTTTAATTTATTTTCAATTAGAGGGGTGAGTTGGCCTAAATAAATAGACTCCATATCATCTATGCTTCTTGTATATGTGATTAATGCTTCTTTAATTTTTGTATTATTTATGGTTTCCGCTTTTTCACCAAAACCAGAATTAATAAGTTGTTTAAAATACAAAGATCTTCTTATTAGAGTTGGCTCTGAAATTGAGTCTAAAGATTTGTTGTCTACTCCCACTTTAAATAGCTCTAAATGTAGTTTTTCAATCTGTTTAAACTGTTGAGTGTAATATTTAAACTGTATGGAATCCGTACCTAAATTTTTGTAAATATTGGTTAAGACATTTTTTTCTACATTCTTAAATTTTCGATTTTCATTCCAATTATTTATTCCCAATGCAATTAAAATACCAATAACTACAAGAAGAATTTCGCCAATTGCGTACTTAAAGTACTTCCTGGTTTTTCCTTCTGAAAGTAAATTTTGTCTAATTTTTCTAAAGAATTTTATCATTGATTAATTGTTGGTTATAATGAAGCACAACGGTCATGTGTATGAAACGTAGCGTTGCTTAAAAGTAGTATATTCTGGTTAAACAATGAGCCGAGTTTTTATATTTTGTGCTTATTTATCACGTTTAATGCATAAAAATCTAAAAAATTGGCGGAAACAACAAGAAATCACAGACCTTATGATAAGCCAAAACTAGCTATGTTTTATACATTGTGTTGTGCGGTCGTTATTTCTTATGCAGCATGATTTATCCGTTAGTTTTTATCCATCGTCCTGATCTGTTTCGCCTCAAACCTGAACCTAATCTTTGCAAAAATCCGTACGCTCTGTACCAGATTTATCCATCAAAAAAATACGATCCTTTTTAGCGATTACTACCTTTTTTATTTTGAGTGATCACGAGTGCATTTTAATGACGCACAACGCCCACTGTGTATGGCGTAGTGAGGCGCGCCTCACGGAAAGCCATTGTTGCGCCTGATTAGCTATACACGCTGTTGTGTGTAGTATCGTTCGGAGTTCTCGTAGACTCGACTAAATATACATAAAATTGGCGAGGTGCGACAAACAGTGGGCGTTGGTATGTAATTAGTAGAAGGGCAGCGTTTGGAAAACGCGATTCTACGTGCCGCAGGCAATTACATACCAACGGTTTGTGTATGGACAGTAGGGCAGATTCGAAGCACTTCACTTTCGGTTTACCACAAAGCCAAAACAAACGTTTTTACTTTTAATTTTCTTTTTTGTTAAACGTCAAAACTTTGTTTTGGCGTTGCCTGCTCAAAGAACAGGACTTTCAATTTATCTCTAAATGCCCTATTGGCTATACACTTTGTTACCACACGTTATTTTTCAATTTCATAGAGTACACATTTTTCCAATTCCTTATATTCTGAAAGTAAGGGATGATTAAAACTTTTAGTCTTTTTCATTCCGATTTTTTTCATCACTTTTTTAGATTTATCATTTGTTTCTGGACAAATCGATTTAATATTCTCTAATCCAATTTCGTTAAATGCAAATTCAAGGCATTTCTTCGCACCCTCTGTTGCAAAACCTTTTCCCCATTCTGTTTTAGCTAATCTCCACCCAATATCCACACAAGGTGTAAAGTCAGATTCAAAGTTCTGTTCGGCAATTCCTATGAAACCAATAAACTCTTTATTGTCAAGTTTGTCAACAGCAAAATAACAGAATCCATTTTTAGAAAACTGAGTTTGCATTCTCTCAATGAATTCATCAGTCTGTTTCTGTGTTGGAATAGCAGGAAAATGCTCCATAACTTTAGGGTCAGAATTTATTTCCCCCATTTTAAGTTTGTCATTTTCATTCCAATTTCTAAACCCCAATCTTTCGGATTTGAAAATATAGTTATTCATTCGGTTTTGAGTTTTTTTCTAATGTGTGGTAACGGTCCAGGCTATGAGTAGTTGCTTGGTTTAGCACTTAACTTTGCAAGTACACACCAAGCTGAAAATCCGCGAGGATTTTCAGAAGTAGGCGAGAACAAGCAATTACTTATAACCATTGTTGTAAAACGTATTTATTTATTCATTATTTGAGTTGCTTCCCAAACATATTCTTTTCCAAATTCTCCAAAGTAACTCATATAATCACCATTTTTAGAAATTACAACAAAACTGCTACATGGATAATGATGTTCAAAAAATAGTCTTTCAATAGTCCCTTCTGGGTCTTTGTACCAAGTCAAAACTCCATCATATTTTTTCAATCCATCATTCTCTTTGTAAATATAAATAGGTTTAGTTTGAGCAACTTGATTGATACCATCTTCTAACTGTCCAAACCAAATCTTTCTTGATTCTTTTGTAGCTGAACCGCTAGAATTACAAGGGTCTTTTCCAGGGTAATATATTATAACTATTGGCTTAGTAGAATCCAATTCAAGATTTGTAGCTTTCTCAAGTAATAATTCAAGACTTTTTCTATCATTTATTTTCCCCCGTTTTTCTCTTAAAGTCAATTTTCTATGATTAATTGAATCTCCTTGAACGTTTAACAATTTATTCGTTGAGCGAATTCGGTTAAATTTAGATTTACTTATTTCTACATTATTTTTATCGAAATATCTTGTTTTGTCCTTTCCAATTTTAGTCGCTGAACAAGAGCAAATTAAAATTCCGATTATAAATGTTAGCAGGATTTTTTTCATATGTTTTACAACGGTCTCGGCTATGAGTAGTTGCGTGGGTTTGTATTTAACTTTATTAGGACACACCAAGTTGGAAATTCCGCAGGAATTTCAAAAGTAGGCGAGAACAAGCAATTACTTATAGCCATTGTTGTGATTTCGTTATTTAATAATTTTTCAATTCCAATTTAATTAATTCTCTCAATTTATTATTTTCCTCAATCACAGTTAGAAGTCGAGAATTAAATTCATTCCATTTTATGTTGAGTGCTAATAATATTTGCTGAAACTTCTTAGTCTTTGCAGATGCAATCAAACCATGCTCATCAATAATATTCTTCCCTTTTGTTTCTTTAAATTCAAAGCCACTGAAGGTTTTATTTTTTAATTCAAACCAACTTTGAGGGTTGTAAAGTTCTTGTTCAGCTAAATAAGGTTTTAATCTTTGTTCTATAAGTTTCTCAACTCCATTTAAATAGATATCATTCATAGAGGTTATACTCTTTGTGTACAAGATTATTGCCTCTCTAACCTTAGAATTATTTATTTCTTTTGAATTTTCATTGAAATCAGAATCAATTAATTGTTTAAAATGTAATGTTCTCCTTATAAGAATAGGTTCTGAAATTGATTCTATAGTTTCATCTTTAAATCCTATATCATATAATTCTACATGTAATTTCTCAATCTTTTTATATTGACTTTTATAATAATCGAATTGTATTGAATCACTGCTCAAATTTTTATAAATATTATTTAGTACAACCTTTTCTACTTGAATATTTTTTCTGTTTTCGTTCCAGTTATTAATTCCTAATGCAATTAAAATTCCAATTACAACAAGAATAATTTCGCCAATGGCGTATTTAAAATACTTTCCAGTTTTATTTTTTTCCATAAGGTCATAGCGTATTTTTCGAACGAATTTTATCATTGGTTAGCGGTTTCTGATAATGAATCACAACGGTCTCGTATAACCGTCAGTTACGGATTTAAAGTTACGTTTTTTTCCGCTGTAATTAGTTTTATTAATTTGTAAGAAGTTTCATATTTTTAACCAGCTGCGCCGTAATTGCGGTTATACATTGTTGTAAAGCGTTTTTTATGAAATCCAACTACTTATTATTTTTTCAAATTCCCATTTTTCATTAACTTTTCTATAGACACAAGTATATCCACCGCCACTTAAATATACCGTTTTTTATTGTGTTTACTAACTACCCAACTATTGTCAATTTTTACAGTTGCTTTATTTCCTTCTATTTTTATTAGGCTAAATGAAATATGCAGAAAATCTTCCCAAGTTCTATCAGCTATATTTTGTAATTCCTCTTTTGATTTTAAACAATAGCTAACGCTCTCTATTTTATTCGGAATATCATTTGGATTTAGAAAACTCAAACTTTCATTCCAATCCTCTATTGAAACAAAATCTGTCTTGTCGGTTTGGTATTCATTCAGAACGTAAATCCGATGTTTTTTCCATAGCAGTTGATAATCAGGAATATCTTTTTGGGTAACGGTTGCTCTTTTTAATGATTCATAAATCAATTCTTTCAAGTCAGAGTCCATTTCATACTCCTTTTGTATGCAATTAAAATGTCTGTCTTTTATATAAAGAGGTCTTGAACAACTTGATAAGACAATAATCAAAAGAAATATAATTTTTTTCATCTGGTTCGGTCTCGAAATGCTTTACAACGTTGTTGTGTATGGCTCGTTGCGGAAAATCAGCTATGATTTTCCGCTGTAACCGAAAGATAGCAAATTGCAATGAATTCCGATTAGGAATTCAGCCGCAATGAGCTATACACGTTGTTGGCAACTGTTTTTTTATTCGGTATATTCTATTAATTGGTTTAACGTTACCTTGATTTGTTTATACCTATTGTATTTATGTGTCTCATATATGTTTAGGTCATTCACGCAATTTTCAAATTCAGAGCTCAATAATAAGTGGTCATTAGATTGTAAAAGTTGAGAACCTTGAACTCTTTCTAACATATATTTATCTATTTCTCTCCAAGAACCATTTTTTTTAATGAAGTCCACGTAGTATTGAAAGGAATAATCGCTTCTCTTTTCAAGTGACTCTAGGTCTTCAATCAAGCTCAGCCAATCATAAATTAATCTCTTTAGCTCATTATTTTCAACTGAATTTAATTCGCCAGAATTTTCGAGAGATTTTATATTTAAATTAGTTCTCTTCCATTGAGAAAATCCAAACTTTGACAATAAACTATCTAACTTTTCACCTTTAAATTTGTTACTTGCTATATTATTCATCGATAGCAAAAGATGTTCTGATGAGTTGATATAGGATTCAGATAATTCAATTGCTGAATTCAGATTTTTTAGATTATTATTTAGTTCTAAAGTTAAGTTTTCAAAAATTAAATTCTGTTGCTTAATTTCAGCTTGATTTTCTTTCCAGTTATTTATTCCTAATGCAATCAATATTCCTATTACGACAAGAATGATTTCTCCGATGGCATAAATCAGATACTTGCTGAATTTATTTTCATTGAAAAGTTTTTGTCTGATTTTTCTAAAGAATTTTATCATTGTTTTAGTTTGGTCAAAATTGTTGCCAACGGTCTTGTATATGGCTCGTAGCGTGTAAATTAGCGATTATTTTCGGATTAAGCACAAGCCAGATTTTTAAATTTTACTATTTATCTTTTTTATTGGAAATCGTCAAAATTATAAATTTGGCGACTTTCCAAGTATGCATTAACTTCGTTTAAGCAACTAATTAGCTATGAGCTATATACGTTGTTGTGCATAGTGCTTTTTACGTTCAGCTTTGGTTTCCAATGTTTGTTTTTAGTTCGGATTAGAGCGTTGGAAAAGCCATACTCTTTTACAGTTTTGATAGTGTGCTGGCTGATGCGACTGTAAATGTGTATGGCTTTGCGTGTAGGCATTTTAATTACTCAATGTTCCTCGTTTCCAAATGGTTTAATAATAATACCAACGCTAAATATAAATCCATCTGTTGGTGCGTAAATTTCAGGGAATTCTGGATTTTCGTGTGGTGGCAACACCAATGGTGAAAATCGGCTTTGTCTTCTATCGGTAAAGTTTTCAAAATTCACGAAAACACTACCAAATTTAAAGTTACGCATTGCCAATAATCCCATTGTTACAAAATCTGTCGTTTCTGTTCCATTTGATAAGAATTGTTTTCCCTTATAAAACGTTTCATAACCTATTCTCCATTTTTCAGATTCGTACATTAATACACTTCCCGCATTATGTCTTGCTGTTAACGGTTTTTGCGGATTGCCTGGTAAATAATTCAAACGTGTGTCGATAAAGGCGTAGTTTAAAAACCATCTGAAATCGTTGTAAGTGAATTTGATGTTTGTTTCTGCTCCTTTGCTTAAAATTTCGTCAGTTGCATTTGAAAATTCAAACAAACCCGTATCTGTACTATTTAATAATAAACCGTTGTTTATTGCAGTAACATAGAACAATTGATTTACAGAAAAACCAATCTCATCAGTTAAACGTATTTGATAATTAAAATCAAGATTTATACCATAAGAACGTTCTGCCTCAATTGAAGATTTATCAATGCCGAGAACATTTTCAAAATTGATGAATTCTGCCTCTTCTGTAAATATATCTGGAATTTTGTACCCTAAACCACCACCAATTCTACTTGAAAATCCTTTATCAGTTTTATATAATAATGAAATTCTTGGAAGTGGAAAAAAGCCAAAATCAGTATGGTAATCGGCTCGTAAACCAGTTTCCAAAATCCATTTATCTGAAATATCGAAAATATTGTTTGCAAATATTCCATACGTTACATCAGTTTGGTCACGTTGCAAAGTTGAATTATCATTTTCATTAAAGTCTGAAGTATATAAGTTTGCTCCAAAAATCCAATCTGCTTTTGATGAATCTCTTTGATAGGTGATTTCAGTAAATGTGTTTATTTGTTTTCCATCGAAACTGAAATCTGGTATTGTCAAATTTCTATCAAAAAACGAAACGCTATTTTTAATGTTGAAAGAGTTTATAGAATCTAATTGAGTTTTGTAAACTGCTTGACTACTTAACCTTTTTGAAATGTTTTCCTCTGCATATTGATGAATTCCATTTGCTCCACTTTCTATTTTTGTAATGTCTCCACCAATTCTATCATCATACGTGCCGTTAAGGCCTATCCAAAATGTTGTTTTATCTGATGGGTAATAAAAGAATTTTGGATTGAACGAAATCGAAGTTGTTTGTGGTAAATTACTAAACTCATCATCTTCTGGGTCGAAAGCCTTTTGATAATGAGCAGAGCCGTACAGTGAAACACCAAACTTCTCATTCCGTTTGCTGTAAAACACGTTGACGGTACTTCCCAGCGCTTGTGTTTGCGTTAGCATAATATCTAAAGCTTGTTCATCGTCTGGTGTTTTTGAAACCATATTTACTAAACCTGCAATTGCTCCACCTCCATAAAGTGTTGATGAACTTCCTTTTATGATTTCAAATTGTTGTAAGTCCAAAGGCGGAATTTGTAGAATACTCAAACCACTCGAAAAACCACCGTAAAGCGGAAAGCCATCTCTTAAAAGTTGTGTGTAACGTCCATCTAAACCTTGTATTCTAATGTTTGTATTTCCGCTACTTAAAGAAGTTTGTTGCATTTGAATTCCTGTACTCTCACGAAGTACCATCGAAATATTTGTCGGGTTCATAATGGCTTTTTCGCCTAATTCCTCAACTCCAATAAATTCTATTCTTGTTGGTATTTTCTTTACGGTTCTTGTACTTCTTGAAGATTGCAATACAACTTCGTCCAATTCGTTTCCTCCAGTTTTTAATTTGAAAATTAAATCGAAACTATTCGGAATTTGTATTGTAGTTTTTATAGTTTCATAGCCTAAATATGAAATTATGATACTGTGTTCTCCGTTAGGGATTTCTGTAAAAGTTGCTATTCCATCAAAATTGGTTACTGCTCCTTTTTCTAATTCCTCAAAATATACTGTTGCTCCAAACAAAGGTTCATTTTCGGCTTCTGAAAGGACTTTTGTTTGAATATCAGAGGTTTGTGCTTTAACAAAAAAGCACACTATAATTGTGAGCGTTGCGCTCAATATGTATTTATTCATTGAAAATTATAATTGATTAACTAAAAATTGACTTTCTGTCTTTTTTTAGGTCATCAATTGTGGCGGTTGCCAAATATTGGAAAGAAAATCAAATCGATAGATTGATTGATAATCAGATATTATTTCTGTAGAAATATGATTGTTAATACCTAATTCAAAAGTTTGAATTGGTTGATATGTAATTGTCATTCCACAACAATTACAAACGCAAGTTATAGGGCAAGAATCATCACTATCTTCTTGATGGCTGTGATTTGCACTAATCTCATTTTGATGCAAATCTTCCGCATTGTTTCCATCTGAACAAGGTTTTACAGATAGAACCAGAAATAGAATGGATAATATGACTGCGATGTTTTTCACTTATGCAAAGGTAAAATTTTTTCCGTGCAATGGTGTTGCAAAAGTCGTTTCCTAACTTTTTTTGTATTCGGTTTTTGAGCGTTGGCAAAAAACAGCTCTTTTATTTTTTTAAGCATTGGCTTTTCGCTTTGGCAGAAAAAATAAATGTGCTGTTTGTGCGGTTGTTTTTTTTAGTTTAAATGTTGATGTTTAACACGATTTTTTGCATTATGCACAACGTGTTTGTGTATGATTTCGTTGCGTGTTTCAGTAACTAAATTAGCAAATACAAACCGAATAGAAAATCCGCGAGGATTTTCGTAAGTAGGTGAGTACTAGCAATGAATTATACACGTTGTTGTGCTTTCGTTATTTTTCGTTATTTTTCGTTATTTTTTAGTCGAAATATGTTATTCATTTAGCGTCTTTATCTCTTTATCTAATTTGATAATAATCTCATTTATTTTTTTTTGAGTGTTAGAATAATTTGAGATTGCATAACTTCTCATAGCATTAACCATTGAAATTATATTGGTGGTTTTATTGTTGCTTAATAAATCTTGATAGTTATTTGGTTCTGCGCTCATATACTTTTCATTAGAAACAAATTCAAAATTGTCACTAAAAAAAGGATTTATTACTCCACTTAAATAATTCTCAAATTGGTTTGCAAATATATTTTGAATATACTTTAATTCCTTGTCATAAATATTTATGATTTCAAATTTTAGATCATCATTGGAAATAAAAGATAGGCCATCATTTTTTAGATTTTCAAATGCTGCGATATTGAATGAAATCATTTGGTCATTTAGAAGAATAACTAAAATTCGTTTAATTGAATCATTAAGCTCTTTTTTAGCATTAAAGTGGTTATATAGCTGGTCTCCAAATTTTAATGTTCTTTCATCATTTACAATTCTTTCTTTTAAAATTAAGTTATTCTCTTGAAGTGATTTTCTAATTTGATTAAGATATTTCAATTCAGCCTGTTTATCTTGTTTATCATTATTCCAATTATTAATAGATAGTGCAATTAAAATTCCAATTACGACTAGAACAATTTCTCCGACTGCATAAGTCAGATATTTTCCAAACTTGTTTTCAGTCAACATTTTTTGTCTAATTTTTCTAAAGAATTTTATCATTTGTTAGTGGTTGGTTATAATGAAGCACAACGGAATTGTGTATGATCTCGTTGCGTTGTTAAGCACTAAAGTTAGCAAATAAAACACAGATAGAAAGTCCGCTAGGACTTTCGCAAGTATGCACTAACTAGCAATGAATTATACACGTTGTTGTGCTTTCGTTATTTAATTTTATTAGCTAAAATATTTAACACTAATTGGGTTTGTTGCAATACATTGTCAGTTAGTTCTATATATCTTGAAATGGTGTAATGTTCTTGTTGCAAATAATTCACTATATCTTTTGGTAAATCATTTACATCTACATTTTTCCATAGGATTTGGTGTTTTGTATTTTGAGCTAATCGATTTCCCATATTTGGATATTTACTTCCAAGGTTTTGCATATAGTTTAAGAGCAGACCTTTATTGCCATCTTGTACAGTTTTTTCAAAAGTTTGAAGTCTACCTAATTCCATAAGCTCATTTCTTAGGTCTTTATCAAACAAATCAATTTTTCCACTTGAGACGAGTAAATTAAAACTATTGGTATTGTAAACATTGGTCACTCTAATTCCAACAAATTGATTATTGTAGAGTTTATAATAACTATCTAGATTATTAAAATACCCATTTGCAAGACTATCAGTAATTGAATTAATCCTTTGAATTCTAAGTTTATTTCTTAAAAGTCGATCATTAATTTGAATCGTATCTTTTGTGAAATCATTAATTAAGGCTGCTTTGTATTCGTTTCTTAGAGTTTCTTTATTTACGTTTTCTTTCCAATTATTAATGCTTAAAGCAATTAAAATCCCAATAACGACTAGGATAATCTCTCCGATTGCGTAAATCAGATACTTACTGAATTTATTTTCAGAGAGTAACTTTTGTCTAATTTTTCTAAAGAATTTAATCATTGGTTAGTGGTTTGTCATAATGAAGCACAACGGTCTCGTATAACCGTCAGTTGCGGGTTTAAAGTTACTGTTTTTCGGTTAAGCACTGACTTTTGCAATTCCGAGTGGATTCGGACGTAGTCGAATCCGCCGTAATTGCGGTTATACATTGTT
The DNA here is from genome assembly GCF_000828715.1 of Winogradskyella sp. PG-2. NCBI lineage: Bacteria > Pseudomonadati > Bacteroidota > Flavobacteriia > Flavobacteriales > Flavobacteriaceae > Winogradskyella > Winogradskyella sp. PG-2. The sequence goes on from NZ_AP014583.1 coordinate 2,427,742, forward strand.
GTAGCACGTTTTTATTTGATTTTTAATATTCCGTTATCTTTCAATTCTTTCCGCCATTCACTTATGTATTCCTGTTCAACGAGTTCCATTTTGAGTAAATTCAATTCGATTCCTTTATTCAACTTTTGTTTTTTTTCGGTTACTCGGTATAAATCAGAAATTGCTGGTGGTTCAGCCCATTCCAATGTGTATTGAAATCCGTCAACAATCAATTCCGTTTTCGCGTCAACTTTTAAAATCAGATAGTCGTGAAAAGTTTTGCGAGTTCCATCAAATGAATCTCCTTTATATTCCGCAATGAAAAAGTAAACATCAAAATCTCCTTTTATTGGTTCAAATGCTTTTTTCAGTCCTTCATTTTTGTAGATTTCAAAATTGTTAAAATTCTTAAATGCAGTATAATTCACATCTGCGTTTTCCTTTTTAGAAATCAGTCTGTAAATTTTTTCCTGTCCAAAAGTCAGATTGCATATTAGTACAAGAATGATAGTTATTAATTTCTGCATTTTTTTTTATCAAATGTGCTACAACGTCTTGGCTATGAGTAGTTGCGTGGTTTAGCGATTAACTTTGCAAGTACACACCAAACTGAAAATCCGCGAGGATTTTCAGAAGTAGGCGAGAACAAGCAATTACTTATAGCCATTGTTGTAGCCAGTTTTTTTAATTTATATTTAGTTTCAATATTGTTGATTTTGGCACATCACAATTGTATTTCTGTCTAATGATTTCCGTAAACAGGTCAATTTTAGTTGCGATTAGAAACTTTCTATTATTGGTTGGCCATTCAGTCATAATTGCAACTAATCTTTTTTCAGGTTGTCCTTTAGTAAGGATCTCTTTCGGTGGTGTAAACCACAATCCACATCCACTAATTCCGTATAATTCTGGTCCGATTTGAGTCTTTGCTTTCTTAAAGTTATAAACTCGTTTACGGTCATAATTAAGAGCAATATTGAAATCCTTATTGCATTTTAAAGTTTCGTAATTTTCTTCTTTTGCAGGACTTGTTATATATCTCCAAGCTTTGCTTTTAAGTTGTTTTTTAAATTTGTTGTACTTGGATTTTGTTGCAGGAAATCCAACAATTTCATACATAGGCAACTCTTTAGAAATATGATTAATTCCCAACTCACTTTTATCTAAAAATTCATATGAATTTTTTATTGTTTCTACAGTTTCATCACAGAGTTTAAGTACACATAAATCGAATCTATCATTTTCACGCTGTTCTTCAACATTGTTTGTAACTATATTGCCTCCTAATCTAAATATTGTGTCATTATCGATTCCGACAAATAACTCATAATTTAATCCTTCAGCAACGTGTGCGGCTGTTATTAAAAAATGATTTTCATCTACTTTTACAAAAACACCAGAACCAAATGATTCAGCTATAGATTCACTTGATTTTAAGATATGACAAGTAACCTTATAGGCACTCCAACTTGTTTCAGTTTGAACTTCTCGATATTTTTCTAAAATTTTCTTTTTCAAAATTGGCTACAACGTGTTTGTGCATGATTTTGTTGCGACGTTATTGGACTAAAATACTAAAAAAACAACCAACATTGGAAGCGTCCAAGGATTTTCCGCAAGGAAAATCCACCAGCAATAAATTATGCACGGTGTTGCCCACTGTAGTTTTTAATATTTCAATCAAATTTTTGTCATTATTCGTGTTTGTTTAAAATCAATCAGTCAATTTTGTATTTCGCAATTTTTAAACTCCGCCCGAATGAGAAATTCCGCCCGAGTATTTTTGGCACACAGTTTTTTTATTTTTTTCAAATCCGCAAACAAGCTAAAAAATCCGCCATAATTTTCTAATATCAGAGTCAAATTTCAATCCGTTTTATCTTAGATCTTACCTATTTAAAAATCCACATTTCAGTTCCCAAATCGATATCGTCTGAGTGATTTCGGCTATAGTGGGCAACGTTCTGTGTATGGACAGTAGGGCAGGTTCGAAGCACTTCACTTTCGGTTTACCACTAAGCCAAAACAAACGTTTTTACTTTTAAATTTCATTTTATTAAACGTCAAAACTTTGTTTTGGCGTTGCCTGCTCCAAGAACAGGACTTTCTATTTATCTCAAGTTGCCCTATTGGCTATACACCTTGTTGGCAACTGCCTTTTATTCTTTAAAGAGCTTTGTTATTGGGTTAAAATACGTTTCAAAATACCCGTTTGAATCTGTATATGTCAGGTAGGCCATTGGTTCATAGGTTAAAGTTGTATCTATTTTATTCGTTTTGAAGAAACGCTCATAAATTCTAAGGTTTTCATGAGAGCCCCAAAGGACTGGGATGAGATGTACTTTGTCGGCATATTCACTGTCTCCCGTTTTGCTTTTTCTTTTGTCGTTTAATCGTTTTTCTAAAAAAGTTTTAATCTTATTCGGATCATCTTCTGTTTTTTGTGGGTCCAAATGAATATTAACAACTTCTATAAGAACTCTCATTCCATTTTCGGGAAAGATCACGTCAAAGTCGATCGATTTTTTGTTGTCAAGCGATACCTCACATTTGATCAGTTCGACAGTTTTAGATTTCAAAAGATTATTCAAAACGGCCAATTCACCTATATAATTAAGGTATTTGCTGTCAAAGGAAATTAGCAAGTTCCAAACAGTCGTCTTGATTACTGCTCTTGTGTTGTCCTCTGTGTTTTTGATTAATTCTTCAAATAGGCTGTTGAAAAAAAACAATAACCCCTCGTAGTCTTTCAATCCTTTCTTACAGGCGATAATGATGTCGTAAATAGAGGCTTCAACTGTGAATGTTTCTCCAGTCGCTTCTTCGATTCGCTTTTCAATTTTTTTATTGAAACGAGCATTAACCTTTGTCCATGGAAACTCCTGCTCGCCAATAAATTCAACAATAGAGGGTAGATAGTAACGTAAATTTTCTTTGACGTGGTTCATTTTCAGCTTGTTGCCAACGGTCTCGTATAACCGTCAGTTACGGGATTAAAGTTACTGTTTTTCGATTAAGCACTAAGTTTGCAATTCCGAGTGGATTCGGACGTAGACGAATCCGCCGTAATTGCGGTTATACATTGTTACCACACGTTTTTTATTTCAGGTTGATATTTATATGGATTTTCAAATTCAGTTTTTCCGTCGTGATAGATTAAAAATTCCACGTTATTTTCTTTAAATTCTAAAGTCTCTATTTTATCGATTCCAGTTACGCACGAGTTATTTCCAACGTATTGTTGCTTGTCCAAAATTCCGAATTGTGATTTTGTAATTACTAAACTTTCTCCACAAGCGAAAAATCCGCCAACTCTAACTTCCACATTGTGATTTTCATTAATTTCAGATTTTGCCATAGGTGATTGAAAAGGAAGAGTTATCAAATAGAAAAAGACAAGTCCTACTTCCGAAAACAGACTTAAAATTCCAAAAACAAACATCGGTAATGTCAAAATTCCGCTCAATACTTTAGTCAGGCTTTTTTTAGTTAATCCGAAAAGCAAAATTGTAGACAGCAAGAAAGTCAGTCCGATTATAGTGGTCGTGTATTTTCCTTTTATCCGGAAGTCAAAAACCAAAAGTATTGCACAGATTAAAATTCCGATTAATGAGTAAAATGAGATTTTTCTAATAACTTTTTCCAATTTCGGAAAGTCATATTTTTTAAAAATCAGCACTAAACTAATTCCTGAAAATATTGTTATTAAAATTATAAATGTCGTCATTTCTCAAATGTGTGGTAACGGTTAGTATATGAAAAGTAGGGCAGTTGATAAGCACTAACTTTCGGATTTACACTTAGCCATATTTTTTGTTTTATTTTTATCTTTTTACTAAAATACAAATTAAAAATATGGCGGACTTCATAAATAAGCACAAGCTTTCGGTTTATAACTTTCCGCCCTATTTTTTATATACATTGTTACCTGCTGGCTTTTTCTTTCCTCAAACTTGCTAGCGTTGGCGTGAAAGCTCTTTTAAATTTGAGAGGCACGAACAAACTTTAAATGTGCTTGCACTTGCGTTGGCTTTATTCGGCAATTTCATTCAGTTTTGTTTCAAATATTTCCTCTCTATTCACTTTGTTATAAAATGGCATTCCAATTAATCTATATTCTTGATTTTGGTATAATTCAATTATATTTTCCTTTTCAATTTCCATTAAAAACTGTTCTTTCCACTCGTCTTGCATTAATAAATGGTCTCCTTTTGGTTCTATGAACAGTTGATAAACTATCTCTTTGTCTGAAAATTTATCACTCATATACAAAACAAAGTCTGGTTCTGTTGCTTTTCCATCACTAAAACGGAATAGTTTAAAGAATCTTTCGTTTCTAAGTAGATAAATATCTTTGAATTTTTCTTTTAAATTTTCAAGATTGTTATGGAAATATTTTATTAAAAATTTCTCCTCAGACGAACCATAATTTTCATTGTAAGCATACCAATCTGCTTGATTTAAGTCTACAAAATATTCTTGTGGAATATCATTACGCATTGTTGGTTTTCCTGTCTCAGCTGTTGAATTTTGATTTACAGAAAAAGAAAGTTTCTTGTTTTTAAAATACTTTCTAAGTGGTTCTCTGTAAAAAGATTTTGTACCTCTGTAATCGCCAAACATTGTAGAAATTTCATTAGCTATTTTTGTTGCAATAGTAATTACAACATCTAATTTTTGGTTTACAGATAGTACTTTCGTGTCTTTTTGTAAACCTGTTACTTCAACTATTATTCCTCCAAAATAATTGTCATTCGTAATAAAATATTCCATTGATTTTACACTTGGAAAATATTTACGAATATTACTAAATTGATAAAAAGGTAATTTATTTAAACCTTTGTGAATTAAGTTTTTATCCCAGTTTCTAAATGAATGGCTATTCATAAAATTGGCTTGTACTTTATTTCTTTTAACCGAAGTGTTGTCTAAAATGGTTGTACTTGCAGAACGGTTTGTTCTTAAAGCATATGTATGTTTTTTTACAATAGTTGGTTCTTGATATTCTAAAAGTGTTTTAGGGTTGTTTCTAACCTTTTTATTTAAGAAGATAAATCCATTTTTATACAATGAAGTTTCTTTAAACTCGTCTTTTAATATTAAATCTACTTCTACTTTTTCTTCTGGAAACAAACCAATTTCACGTAAAGCAGAATTTAATTCTTGTATATATCTTGGATTGTGTGAACAATGATAATGTAAGGTTTCGCAATTGCGTAAAATGTTATCTAAATCATTATCGTATTTACGCTTGTCAATTTCGTGGTGTTCTTCTAGTTTAAAAGGATAGTATCTTGCTCCACGACCAATTAATTGAGCTTCTGCAACTGTCGTTTTTCCTGGTTTGTTACCACTAGCATCACGAGTATCGTATAAACGAACTATATCGTATAAGTTTAAAACATCCCAACCTTCGTTTAGTTTGTCTACTGCAAAAACAGCTCTGTATTCGTTTGATTTGTCCTCCAAACTGTTTATTACAATTTGTTTATCGTCAGTATCATTTTTAGAGTTTACCGATATGATTTTATCTTCCGAAAAATCTTCTCGTATTTCATCTATCAAACCTTGTGAAGTAATTCCTAAACTTTTGAAATAGCTTATTGCTTTGTCTAAAATTTCATTATCTAACTGAATTAACTTTTCTAGTTTAGAAACCGTAATATTTCTTATTTCCTCTAAAAATGCCTTTTCCATTATGGCACTATCTTTTGTAGTTTTAGACTTAAATAAAATAACAGGTTTTGCTATAATTCCGTTACTAGCAAATATTTTCTTTTTGTACTGACTTATCAAAACAGCAACAACTGCGCGTTGTATTGGTTCGTAATCTACTTGATTAGTTTGTACCTCTTTACTATAACCGTCTTCTCTAAATTCTGCTAACGGATAGTTGTATAATAGTTTATTAGCGTATTTACTGGCAACTTTTGGATGGCTTAACTCTAGAGTAGCAGTAAATTCCATCATTACATTGTTTGGGTTGGCTTGTAAAATACGTTCTACTGTGTATTCCCAACTTGTTAAATTTTCTTTTTCTCCTGCTGAATGTTTCTTTTTAGTTAACGCATTAATATGATGCGCTTCATCACTTATTAAAACAGTTTCTTTATTTGTAAAATCATCAAACGTAATGCTGTTTTCTCTTGGTGCATTTAGTTTGGTGTGTAAACCTTGAATAGTAGAAAATAGAATATTTATATCTTCTGTATTGGTACTTTCAAAATTATCAACGCTTGTAATGGTTACGTTTACACCATCAATATTTATTTGGTCTTTAAATAAGTATTTGGAGCTATTTGCATTTAAAAAATTCTCTTTGGTTTTACGGATAATCGTATCTGTATTTACAAAGAAAATAAAGTTACGATAGCCTTGTTTGTACAATTCTAAAATAGCACCTGCCATTACTAAAGTTTTACCACTACCTGTTGCCATATGAAACAACACTTGCGTAGGTTTTGCCCTTAATTTGGGGTTGTTCATATAATAATTAAAAGCAGTAAACGCTTCTTCTTGATATGGACGTGGTGCAAACTTTAAATTGTTTTTTATAGTTGCAGATAACTGTATCTCAATATCGCCATCTTCTATTTTGTTGGCAATACGCTTGTCTAAACGCTGAATATTTGCTGTTGGGTTAAATAAATCTGCCATTAGTTATTCGCTTTGTAAAATGAATAATTAAGAGCTTTATCTTCTTCGCTAACGGCAAAATTTTCGTCTTCTATTTCGCTAAAGTTTACATACAATTGGTTTTTATCTAATATTTCTATTAAATAATGTTGCATTGTTTCTAGAGTAGCAGTTTTAAACGCTTCTAAACGCTCATTAAATATGTCTATATTGAATTGAAAAGATAAAAATGCTTTTTCTTCCATTTCTTGCCAAACTTTTAAAACATCTTCTTTTGTTTTAGCTTCTTGTATTTGGGAAATATATTTTTGGTTGTATTCTAATAATTCTGCAAAGACAAATGAGCCACCACCTTGCCAATTTATATCTTTACTAATACCACCTTGTTCTCCTTCAATTACTTTTTTTAATCGTTTTATTGTTACAGTATTAATGTAGTTCATTTGTTCTGAAGTTATAAAACGTCTATTCATTTTATGTGCTACACTTGCTGTTGTGCCACTACCTGCAAAAAAGTCAAGAACAATATCATTTTTGTTCGTTGCAATGTGTATTATTCTTTTTAAAAGTTGTTCCGGTTTAGGTGTGTCAAAGACAGATGACCCAAATAATTCTTTAATTTCATTATTAGCTGTTCTCGTTGTTCCTACTTCATCTGCGAACCATAAAGTTTCAGGAACTCTTCCGTCTTGGTCTTTAAGATATATTTTATATTTAATTTTAGTTTCGTCTTCATTAAAATATACCTGACCTGTACCTATTTTATCAAGCATTGTTTCTTTGCTAAACCTCCAACCTTTTTCAGGTGGTGATATTAATTTACCATTAGGTGTTTCTACATCATAAATTAAATTAGGACGATAAAGAGCATTTCTTATATCGCCTGAACGCCATTTTCCATTTGGGTCATTATCAGGGTTTTTATAATTTACATTGTGCTTCTCTGTTCTTTCCATTTGACCAAGTACAAATTGTTCTGACTTTGAATAACATAAAATGTAATTATGATGAAGGGAAAATTTACCTGAATACCCTTTTGCTTGAATACTGTGTTGCCATACGACTGACCCTAAAAAATTTTCTTTTTTGAAAATTTCATCAGCAGTAACTTTTAAATAATGAGATTCATAATCATCAATATTAATCCATATCGAACCATCTGGACTTAATAATTCTTTAGCTAGTTCTAGACGGTTTTTTATAAAAGTTAACCAAGCAGAATGATTAAAATTATCGTTATAATTGAAGTCATCATTTCCTGTATTATATGGAGGGTCAATATAAATGAGCTTTATTTTTCCTCTGTGTGTTTTTAGTAAAGAAGATATTACTAAAAGATTGTTTCCTTTTAAAATTAGATTTTCGTTTCCTGTTAGTTCGGTTACGTTATGTTCTCCGTCTTTATCGTATTTTTTAAAGTTGGTAAATGTTTTTGCATCTAATAATCTGTCTACATTATCAGGTGCAAGTGTTTCGTTCCAAAATATTTCGTTACGTTTTTGGTCTTCCTTTGTTTGTCCGCCTTCTAAAACACAATCTTTGTGTGGCCAAGCCAACACAACATCATTTTTTGCTTTTATAAAATTATCTGTTGTATCATCATTTATTGCTAAGCCAATTTTATTTTTAAAAGCAGTGTAACTGTCTGGTAAAAAAGATTTATTGTTTACAAAACGTTGAAACTTAATTTTATCAAAAACCAATACACTTTCTACTTCTGTAAAAAAGTGTTTTTTAAAAGTTGGGTTTTTAATCAATAATCCAATTAGTTGCGGTTCTACTTTTAGTCCTAACTCAATTATTTTGTTTTTGTTAAGTTGTCCGTCAATTACTAAATTATCTTGTGTTTTTAGTAATTCTATGAGTTCGTTTTGTAGGTTCTGCATCTAATTGTTTTCTTTTTTATTGGCTATTAATAAATCAGAGATATTTACGTCTAAAATATCTGCAATCTTGTATAAGTCTTCCAAACTAGGTTGTCTTTTGTTTCTTGCGTACTCGTTAATAGTAGGATAACTTTTCTCCATTTTCTTAGCAAGCCAAGTTTGACTTATTCCTTTGTTTTGTAGTACTTCTTTTATTCGGTTCATTTGAAACCATTTTTATTACTCCGTAAACTTAATAAATATTCATTGTTTTATAATGACATTTGTCGGTTTATTTTAATGGGTGGTGGTGGGGAAGGGCAAGCTCTTTTGTGGCGGAGGCACGGAGCTACAAATGTGCTTGACCGTGCGGTGGTCTTTTTTTTCAGCTTGCAGGTAACGGTCTTGTGTATGATTAGTGGCGTGGTTAAGCACCTAATTTAGCAAATAAAACACAGATAGAATATTTCGAAGGAATGTTCGTAAGTCGGCGAGAACTAGCCATTAATTATACACGTTGTTAGCCTTTCGTTATTTATTCAATTCTAACTCCATTAAGTCAATAATTTCAATCTGCAATTCTTCCATTCTAGAGTTTGCATTCACTAAATATTTATTAAAGTTTGTTAGATATTTAAACCGCATTAAAACAACATGGTCTGCTTTTAGTTCAGGAATATTTATCGGTATATTAGATAGAACGGATGGTGTCAAATCCCAATTTTCAAAATAATTAATTGCTGAATCAAAAAGTTTATCGCCATGTAAATAATACATTGAAAGCACGTCCTCATATTGCGGATATAAAACATCGTATAATCTAATTATTTTATGTTTTATAGAATCATTTGAAACTCTGTTCAATCCAAACTCTTTCAACGATTCAAAAGGTGCTTTCGAAACCATAAAGGAAGTTCTTTTTGTTGCCATTGAAAATTGATAGGCGGTAGAATCATTAAATTTTAAATCACCTTGCAACCAATCAATAACTTTGTATTGACTTTTAAGAATTTTTTCATGATAGTGATAATTTTCTTGTACGTCAATTAAATCACTTTTAATACCATTTTGAATTTCTTTAATCAATTTTATTTCTAGTTCTTGTTCAGTTTTGACTTCCTTCCATTTATTTGCTTGAAAGGCAAGCAGAATTCCAATCATTACAAGTAAAATTTCACCAATGGCATATATCAGATATTTACTGAATTTATTTTCAATCAGTAATTTTTGCCGAATTTTTCTAAAAAACTTTATCATTTGTTAATAGTTGGTCATAATGAAGGCTAACGCTTTTGTGTATGGCTCGTTGCGGAAAATCAGCTATGATTCTCCGACGTAACCGAAAGATAGCAAATTGCAATTAATTCCGATTAGGAATTCAGCCGCAATGAGCTATATACGTTGTTGTGCTTTCGTTATTTAGTATCTAAATATTTAATCATTTTCTGGTATTCTTTTAAAAACGGGTTTGTTTGCTTCCATTAAAAAGTAAAATTCAGATTTATCGTCATTAAATTCTAAATAGGCTCCAACAAAATTTAAGGTGGTAGCATCTTTCATATTTAATTGATTAGATGACTTAAATTTAGAATAGTACCCTAAAAACTCTTTATTATTATAATCAATACTAATGGTATCAATGGTATTTGTGTAATTGCCAACGAAGGATTCTGCTACTTTTGGTGTAACCTCTTGGAACATTGTTTTTAGTATACCGTTATCATTATTAGGAAACCCAAGTCCTACCATTTGATTATAAACTGTAATGGCATTGTATTTTTTATCTACGAGTGCTAATGCTAAATCATCTAGGGTCCAGCTAAATCTTGCCAATTTATTTTTATAACCTTTATTAGTTAGCATAAACTGATAAAAAGCGTCATAATCCTCACGATACATTGATTCAGAAAACTCTGATATAAAGTCGAAGTATTTAATATCTAACATACCTAAATTAGCAAGCGACTTTTCAAATCTTGAATGGTTATAAAGATTCTTTAATTCTACTACTAACGGTTTATATTGGTCTGGTAAATTATCGGCATTTTCTGCGAGTTTGTTAAAAGCCTCATTTTGTGTTAGTATAGTTCGAGAAGTGGTCATAATATTCCGTAAGGTTCTGCTTTTTTGGTAATCTTCTATCGTTAGCGTATCAGAAAATACACGTCTTACATCGCTTAATTTTTGAAAATAATAAGTACCTGTTTCATCAAACGCTACAATATTGTTAAGGACTTCTTTTTGGACTTCTAACAATTGGTTATAGGCTTGTTTTTCATTGGCTTTGTTAGCGTTCCAATTATTAATTTGTAGAGCGATTAAAATACCAATAACCACAAGGATGATTTCGCCAATGGCGTATTTGAAGTATTTACCTGTTTTGTTTTCCATTAGCAGGCTTTGTCTAATTTTTCTAAAGAATTTTATCATTGGTTAGCGATTTGTAATAATGAAGCACAACGGTCTGTGTATGATTTCGTTGCGTGTTTCAGCAACTAAATTAGCAAATACAAACCGAATAGAAAGTCCGCTAGACACGAGCGAAGCGAACTGGCGTAAGCAATTTTCTTAATTAAACGAGTACTAGTGATGAATTATAAACGGTGTTGTGCTTTCGTTATTTTTATTCTTTTAATTTCTCTTCTAATTGTTTTAGAATGACCTGTGCTTCCGAATTAAAATTTTCTAGTTTCGGGATGTAAATCGTGTAATTTATCAAATAATAATTTGCTACTCTATTAGTATAATCGTGATTATTTAATGCATATTCTATAAATCCATTATTATTACGGGCGGTTATATAATCTGAATACCACTTATAATTGTTCTTCCAATCATTAACATTATTTGCAATATCCTTTGCTCTTAAGTCATCGTCAACCGTAATTTTGGTAAGTTGTTTTGTGTAAAATTGTACAATTTTAATTGTTAAACTGTCCATGCTTATTTTCGAAGAGCTAAAACTATTTAAGAGATTATAGCCGCGTTTTTCAATTATGAGGTCAGGACTACCAATTATGAGGTATTCACATCCAGCGCAATTTTCATAATCTTCTTTGGTCATTAAACCATCCAATACTTTATTAAAAACAGGTTCTGCTTCTTTTTTCGATTTTAATATGAGATTAATGTCGGCAATATCATTTTTTAAATCTTCAGCGATAATTTCATACGTGCTTTTTAAGGTTAGTTTTTCTAAGCGTTTGTCATTCCAATTACTCACTTGTAACGCAAGTAGAATACCAATCATAACGAGTACAATTTCACCGATAGCATATTTGAAATACTTTCCAGTTTTACCTTCTGAAAGTAAGTTTTGTCTAATTTTTCTAAAAAATTTTATCATTGGTTAGCTGTTTCTCGAAAGGTAGGACAATTAATTCACTCAAGTTTTGGATAATGAAGCACAACGGTCTCGGCTATGAACAGTTGGGGATTTTATGCCCCAACTTTTCGATTTAGTACCGAACTTTGTTTTTTATTTATAGTTTCGTTTTATCACTTTCACCCCAATTGTCTATAGCCAATGTTAGCTGCTACCTTTTTTATTCAAGAAGTAGTCATTTCGGTTACTTTTTTCCCGTTAAATTTCCAAAGTCCATTCTTGCCTCCAAACCAAATATTTTCTTTGGAATCTCCAATTATAAATAAAATCCTATCATAAGTTTTTCCTTTTTCGTCTTGGAATGCCGTAAAATGATTTCCGTCAAAAGTTGATAATTCTGTTATTCCACTGCCTAACCAAAGTTTACCCAATTTGTCTTGGTAAATCCAACGGACATTATTGTTCTCAAACCCGTCTTTGGTTTTATAATAAGAAGTAAATTTTTTACCATCATATTTGTCAAGTCCACCATCTCGACTTCCGTGTGTACCAATCCAAATGTTTCGATTTTTGTCACAGAATGCAACTCTTACGAAGTTATCACTTAATTCTTTATCGTAATGAGTGAACTTTTCTCCGTCAAAAACGCTTACGCCACCGTGACTTAAAGATGTAAACCAAATGTTGCCTTTTAAGTCCTCAATAATACTCAAAACGATATTATGTTGCAAGCTATCTTCGTATACTTTACCAATATTTGATAAGTGTTGGGTAAATGATTTTCCATCATATTTATAAACACCTTGACCATTAGTTCCGAACCAAAAATTTCCTTTTGAATCTTCCAAAATTGACATTACCTGATTTGGATTTATAATTGGGTACATTTTATCAAGCCAATTGCTGGAACTGCTTTGTTTTGGAATGTCTAAATGTGAAAATGTTTGTCCATCAAATTTGCAAATTCCACTTGTTGTACCAAACCATAAATTTCCTTCTGTATCTTCGGTAATACAGGATATGTCATTTTCGCATAGCCCATTATCTGTTGTGTAGTTTTTAACTGATTCGCCATCGTACTTAAAAACTCCGTTTCCTCTGCTTCCAAACCATAAGTTTCCTTTACTATCTGTTAATCCACAATAAAATCCTTTTTCGGGAAGTGGAATTTTGATAATACTTTCATTTTCTATTATTTGGCTTGAAATATCTTTCTCGTTCTTTTTTTTATTCTGTCCATCGCAAGAAGCAACTATCAAAGTTAAAATCAGTAAGAATGCTTTCTTAATTAAATATTTCATTTCGTTTTTTTAGGTTGCAGCTAACGTGTTTGTGTATGATTTGTGGCGTTTTCAAGCACTTAATTTAGTAAATAAAAACCGAATAGAAAATCCGCGAGGATTTTCATAAGTAGGCGAGAACTAGCCATTAATTATACACGGTGTTGCCAGTAGTTTTTTATTTATCTATTATTTCCTTTTTCGTAATATCCTTTTTGATTGTTTTCTTTTTCTGTTTAGAAATAACTTTTGCTCTTTCTACAATCAATTCTTCAAGAGGTTTTTCAGGTATTTCGAGTACAGTATATTCTTCTCCAAATAAATCTTTAAAAATATTCTTAAACTCTTCAGTTTTTCTTAATTCAGTGAATAAAGGCCAAGTCATATAATTTTCTTTATTAACCTGTCCATCAGAACCTATTTTCTTCATTAAAGCAAAACATTCCTCAAAATCATCATTTAAAGTCAAATGCGCTAATTTGAAATTATCACTACTTGCACTCCAATCTTTTGAGTTAATAATTTCTTTCGCTTTCTTTTTATCTTTTTGAAGATATTTTGACAGTGATTTGTTTACAGTAAAGACATTACTTATTGAATCATTGAAGTGTTTTGTTTGAGAACAAGAGAAATCAAGCATTATATCGGCTAACTTGTATTGTTTGTTTGTCATTAATTCATAACAAGTTTCATTCAATTTATCGTCTGCGGATTCTAAATCCTCTTTTATTAACTTTCTCCAAAGAGTATGAGTTAATTTTGTTGCTATTTCATATAAACATTGATAAGATTCATTAAAGTAATCTAATGGGACTGATAGTTTTTCATTGACTTTAATATCTCCAATTTCACATTTATTTTCGTTACAGACTTTTACGTATTGTGAAGAAACAATTCCATCACAATGGACAAATAAGTTTCTTCTTTCGGTAATTTCAATAAATTTCTGCCATATTGGTAATTTCTTTCTTAATGTCATTGATAATTTAGATTCTAAATATTCAAAATGAGCACTATGACTTTTTCTTAATACAGTTTCTACTTCTTTTTCAATAACATATTCACGAGCATCTCCAATAGAATCAAATTCCACTAATTGCGAGAAATTTATTGTTCTTTCAGAGTTATTTAAGTATTCTGGTTGTAATTCAAATAAAATTCTTAATAAGCGATTTAAAAAAGCATCGTATTGAGATATTAAAGAGACAAATAAACTTTCTGGAATTATTTTTGCTGCTAAAAGCGACGTTTCAGCATTTTTGGTAAGGTTTTCATACAATCTATGTTTTTCATAATCGATTGCAAATGCTTTTTTTCCTTTTTCATCTTCTACCTCTTCAACATTTTCTTTCATAAACTTGACTCTTTTTTCGTTAGCCCTTTTTTGGTAAGGATTTAGAAGTAATAAAGTCATTGGATACGTGTCTTTTATCGAATCAATATGTCTAATAAATTGATGTAAATTTTCGTGTAATTTTTTTCCTTTCATAAATTTTGTTAGTAGAATGTTGATTTTTACGGAATGATTTTTAAATTACTGGCAACAATTGGATATACGTATTAACTATATCCACATTATATGTTGACTAAGATAACAAATCTTTTATACCCGAAAAGGTACTGTTTGCAACATGGGTATATATTTCTGTTGTTTTAGTAGAACTGTGTCCCATAAGCAATTGGATATGTCTAAGATCGGTTCCGTTTTCCAGAAGATGGGTGGCGAAACTGTGCCTGAGCATATGTGGTGTCACTTTTTTATGGATTCCCGCCTTTCTAGCTGCAGATTTCACGATATTTAGAACACTAGAGGCACTATATTTTCCTCGCATTTGACCTTCAAAAAGATAATTTTCAGGTCGATATTTTTTATAATAAATCCTTAGGTCTTTCAAAAGATTAGGACTCAAAACCGTAATCCTATCTTTATTGCCTTTTGCACTTTTTACGGTAATCACCATACGCTTACTATCAATATCCTTTGTCTCGAGATTTAAGATTTCACTGCGTCGAAGCCCAGAAGAGTAGAGTAGTCCTACGATGCATTTGTGTTTTATATTATTGGTGCAATCGATTATACGTAAAATCTCTTCTTTTGATAGGACATCAGGAAGCAACTTCTTTTTTCTTGGTCTCTCAATAGAGTAAAAACGGTTTGGCATACCAAGTACGGTTTCATAATAGAATTTTATGCTATTGATTGAAAGATTCACCTGCGAATTAGAAAGACCATCCTTAATAAGAAGCTGAAGGTATTTCCTTATGTCCAGATCGTTAATTTCGCTAAGTTCTTTATCCTTGTAATAGTTAATAAACGACTCAAAGCTCGATACATAATTTTTAACGGTATTTGCCGAATATCTTTTTAGTTCAAGTTTAAGAAGGTAAGACTCAGGACAGCCTCTATATCCTTTCTCAAGATTCCGTTTCCTATATTTGTCGAGCTTAATTACAGGATTATCCTCATTGACAACCTTTTCTTGAAAGAAGTAGTTACCATTTACCCAAGCTACACCATGAAACGTTTTGAATATTAGATCAAGATTAGTTTTAAGATTAGGAAGATAGTACATACCAAACTCACCACTCCATGATATATTCGGAAGACCTTCTGTGAGAGCCTGGAGAACCTTATCAGAATTGAACTGGATACCAATGCATTTATTCTGATTTATCAGAAGATGTTTTAGAGTTATACTTTTATTGAGTTCCATCTTTTTTTTGTCAAATTATATAATTTTAAAAACTTAACCGTACTTTATTCGAATAGCTTTCGAATAATATACACTTAAGTTAAAAAAAATGAGAAGATTATATCAAAATTGCCTGAATTGTGGCAAAGAACTAAAGGGAAGATCGGATAAAAAGTACTGCGATTCACTTTGCAAGAGCTCTCAACAGTATCAAAAAGCCAAAGAAGAACCAGAACGATTTTACAATAAGGTGGACAACCAATTAAGGATGAACCGCAGAATATTAAAAGAGTACAATAAAGCAGGAAAGGCTGTTATCAGAAAAACGATCTTGATTAAAGATGGGTTTGACCCAAATTTCTTTACTCATTATTGGAAGAACAAAAAGGGAGATGTTTATCTGTTTGTCTACGAATATGGGTTTCTGAAAAGAACTGAACGCAACATAGAGAAATTGGTGCTCATAAAATGGCAGGATTACATGTCGAAATAGATATATATTTTTTTTTGAATTAAAAGATGTAATGTTTAACCACAACATCAAACTGCATACGATTTGCATACGTAAGTGCAAACGTTTTTGTAAAATTAATAGCTGGGAAAGCTTATAAATAGGGAGTTGAAGTTTCAACCTTCGAACTCATAACCCGAAGGTCACTGGTTCGAGTCTAGTTTCCGCTACAAAGAAAAGTCTTTCATTTAATGAAAGACTTTTTTAGTTTTATGCAATGAATGATAACTTAACAAATGAATTCTTTGGAATAGGTATCCAAAATAGTAAAACACCTAAGAATCTCGGTGTATTATGGAGATCCGCTCAAAACCTTGGAGCTAGTTTTATTTTTACTATAGGAAATCGGTATGCTAAGCAAGCATCAGATACTCACAATGCAGTGAAATCAATGCCCTATTTTCATTATGACACATTTGATGATTTTTTTAATAATTTACCAAAAGGCGCACGATTAGTTGGAGTAGAGCTAACAGAAAACGCTGAGTCTTTAGAAACATTTAATCATCCAAGACGCTGTGTCTACTTGTTAGGTGCTGAAGACCATGGTTTATCAAAACAAGCTATTGATAAGAGTCATTTTTTAGTAAAATTTCAATCGCATTTAAGTCTTAATGTTTCTGTTGCTGGCAGTATTGTGATGTATGATAGAGGAATTAACAAACCAAGGTCGTAACTTTGCAATAAATTATATTGTATGCACAAAGCAGGTTTTGTAAATATTATTGGTAATCCTAACGTTGGTAAGTCCACGTTGATGAATGCATTTATAGGTGAAAAATTATCTATAATTACATCTAAGGCACAAACCACAAGACATAGAATACTTGGTGTTGTAAATGGTGAAGATTTTCAGGTTATTTTAAGCGATACACCAGGAATAATAAAACCAGCGTATGAGTTACAAGCTTCAATGATGGACTTTGTAAAGTCAGCTTTTGAGGATGCAGATGTGTTGATTTATATGGTTGAGATTGGAGAAAAAGAGCTTAAAGATGAAGCATTTTTTAAAAAAATCACTAATTCAAAAATTCCAGTTTTACTACTCTTAAATAAGATTGATAACTCTAATCAAGAACAATTAGAAGAACAGGCTGAACTTTGGCAAAGCAAAGTGCCAAATGCGGAGTTTTATCCTATTTCGGCTTTAAACGGCTTTAATGTTCAGAATGTATTTGATAGAATTATAGAATTATTACCAGAATCTCCAGCATTTTATCCTAAAGATCAACTAACAGACAAACCAGAACGATTTTTTGTTAATGAAGCTATTAGAGAAAAAATCTTAATGCACTACAAAAAAGAAATCCCTTATGCAGTTGAGGTAGATACTGAAGAGTTTTTTGAGGAAGACACTATTATAAGAATGCGTTCGGTAATTATGGTAGAGCGCGAAACCCAAAAAGGAATTATTATTGGTCATAAAGGTTCTGCTTTAAAAAGAGTAGGTGTAGAAGCTCGAAAGGACTTAGAAAAATTCTTCGGAAAACAGGTACATTTAGAATTATATGTTAAGGTGAATAAAAACTGGAGAAGTAACGAAAGACAGTTGAGACGTTTTGGTTATAATCAACGGTAACTTCTAAGCGTGTCTTTCATAAATCTTTGTAGTTTATACATTTCTGGTTTCCCTTTAGTTTTAACCATTCTTCCTGCAATGTATAGTACAAACCAAATTAATACCATAAAAAATGTTAGTAATAATTGTATTGAATAAGAATTTCCTAAAGTTACATTGGTATATGTCCATATTCCGAAACAAATAAAAAGACCTGCTACTATAAAGTGAAAAAACATAAACATAGTCCAGACGGTTGGATTAGGCCCATAAAGCCCATGAACAGTTGCACTTTTATTGTTTTTTTCGTTAATCTCTAAATGCAATTGAGGTGACCAAAAATGTTAAGATTGCTTCGGGAATTTTATAAATACGTGGTCATCTATCCTCGAAACAATAAAATCTGATTGGGAGGTTTTAGTTTTTTCAAATTCTTTTAAAAGTTTTTCATTGACGGTATCTATGTCAAACTTAAAACGTGGTCTTAAATCGATTTCATTAGAAAGCTCCATAATGCATTGTAACTGACTTCAATTTACATATTTTCTTTTAATCTATTTCTAAGATTAAACACTACCTTTGCAAACGCTTACGGGATATGTAATGCAGATTAAATATAAGAATATGGGAAATATAGTTGCTGTTGTAGGAAGACCAAATGTTGGAAAGTCAACGTTTTTTAATCGTTTAATTAAAAGACGAGAGGCTATTGTAGATGCTGTTAGTGGTGTTACAAGAGATCGTCATTATGGAAAAACAGACTGGAATGGAAAAGAATTTTCCTTAATAGACACAGGAGGTTATGTTGTAGGTAGTGATGATGTTTTTGAAGCTGAAATAGATAAACAAGTTGAGCTTGCTATTGATGAAGCAGATGCCATTATTTTTATGGTAGATGTAGAATCTGGTATTACTGGCATGGATCAAGATGTTGCTAACCTACTTCGTAAAGTGAAGAAGCCTGTCTTTTTAGTGGTAAATAAAGTAGATAATAATAAACGTGCTGAAGATGCTGTAGAGTTCTATTCTCTCGGATTAGGAGATTATTTTACTGTAGCAAGTATTAACGGAAGTGGTACAGGTGATTTGTTAGATGCTGTTGTTGAGGCTTTACCAGAAGTTGAAGAGGTTGAAGAAGAAGAATTACCTAGGTTTGCTGTTGTAGGGCGACCAAATGCCGGTAAATCATCATTTATTAATGCCTTAATAGGTGAAGATCGCTACATTGTTACAGATATTGCAGGTACTACAAGAGATTCTATAGATACTAAGTACAACCGTTTTGGTTTTGAGTTTAATTTAGTGGATACGGCTGGTATTCGTCGTAAAGCAAAAGTTAAAGAAGATTTAGAGTTTTATTCTGTAATGCGAAGTGTTAGAGCTATAGAACACTGTGATGTGTGTCTAGTTGTTTTAGATGCTACACGTGGTTTTGATGGTCAGGTACAAAATATATTTTGGTTGGCAGAACGCAACAGAAAAGGTATCGTAATCTTAGTTAATAAATGGGATTTAATAGAAAAAGAGACCAAAACGGCTAAAGAATTTGAAAAACACATTCGTAGTCAAATAGCTCCTTTTACAGATGTTCCTATTGTTTTTATTTCGGTATTGAATAAGCAACGTATTTTTAAGGCTATAGAAACTGCTGTCGAGGTCTATAAAAATAGAACGAAGCGTATTAAAACAAGTGTTCTAAATGATACCTTATTACCAATAATTGAGCACCAACCACCTCCAGCTTATAAAGGTAAATTTGTAAAAATAAAATACATTATGCAGTTGCCAACTCCGCAACCGCAGTTTGCTTTTTTCTGTAATTTACCGCAATATGTTAAGGACCCTTATAAACGATTTTTAGAAAATCAATTAAGAGATCATTTCGATTTTAATGGTGTTCCAGTCAGTGTGTATATCAGAAAAAAATAGTACTTTTAGTCTTGCTATGGTAAGATTAAAAACAATTTTAGTCTCTCTTTTTTGTACTCTAATTTTTAGTTTAGGTTACGCTCAAAGTCCTCCGCAAATTGTTGCGGAAGGCGATCAATTTTTCTGTAGTGAAACTGCAATGTCTGTTGTGACCGATATTAGCATTTCCAATGGCGAAGGTGCTTTAGATGTTATCTATATTCAAATAGCTACAGGTTATTCAATAGGACGAGATTTTTTGTTTCTTGATGGTTCACATCCAAATATTACTCCTTCATGGTCTATAAGTGAAGGTCAGTTAACACTATCTGGTCCTGCTTCTTATGCTGAATTTGAAAGTGCTATAGCTGATGTTAAATTTCAAACGACTCAAAGTAATTTTACTCAGGATAAGTTCTTTTCAATTAATTTGGGAGAAGCAAATTTTCTTCCTGTCACAGGACATTATTATTTTTATGTCCAAGATTTGGGTATAACTTGGTCAGAAGCAAAAACTGCCGCTGCTGCTCAAACTTATTTCGGATTACAAGGTTATTTAGCAACCATTACAACACAAGAAGAAGTACAATTAACTGGTGAACAAAGCACTGGAACTGGTTGGATCGGTGCCTCTGATCAGACAAGTGAAGGTGTTTGGATATGGGAAACAGGACCAGAAGCTGGTCAAATATTTTGGAATGGCGTCTCAAACGGAAGTGCACCAGATGGTATGTTTTCATTTTGGAATACTAATGAACCAAATAATTGTTGTGGTGGCGAAAACTATGCTCATATTACCGATCCAAGTATAGGGATTCTAGGCTCATGGAATGATTTACCAGTAACAGGTGAACCAAATTCAGCAAGCCCTTATCATCCAAAAGGCTATTTGGTAGAGTTCGGTGGTATGCCTGATGATCCTGATATTAATGTATCTGCAAGTACAGTTATCGTAACTCCAAAGTTAGACATAGCTAGTAATAATATTTGCGATAATGGTTCTACCCAGATATCATTAACAACAAACACAGATATGGTGCTTTGGTATGCATCCTCTACATCTACAGAAGTTATTAATTCAGGTCTTTCTTATGAAAGTAATTTAGATGAAACAACAACATTTTGGTTAGAACCTCTATTTAGTGGTTGTACTCAAAGCAATCGTATAGCTGTAACTATAAATGTATTTGATTCTCCAATAGCTAATAATATAACTATAATTCAATGTGATGATGCGATTAGTGATGGATTATCAACTTTTAACCTTAGTAACTACACAGATGATATTATTAGACGTCCAGATGGATTCGTAATACCTATTTGGGATGTTTTCTTTTTTGAAGACCCTTTATTAGAAAATCCAATTGATGCAACTAATTATATAAATACTAATAATAACCAGGTCATATATGCATATGTATTTGATGATATCACAAGTTGCTTTGCTGTTTCGGAAGTAACGTTACAAGTTAATACGTCAGATGGTATTACTGCAAGTCTCGAAGTATGTGATGATTTTGTTGTAGATGGTTTTGTGTTCTTCGACCTAACTCAAGCTGACAATCAAATACTTAGTAGTTCACCTGTAAATGCATCAGTAGCTTATTACGTGTCATATAATGATGCGCTTTTAAGAACAAATGAAATAATAGGTGAGTATTTTAATGAAGAGCAATACAATCAAGTAGTTTATGCACGAGTTGATATAGATGATAACTGCTATTCTATAAATGAAGTTAATTTATCAGTGAAAGATATTCCAAACCTTTCGCAATACGAAGAAATCTATTATTGCTTAAATGGATTTCCAGAAACCATATCTTTAGATGGTGGAATTATTGATGATATACCAAATAATTATGCTTATGATTGGTCAACGGGTGAAACTACTATAAATATAGATATTAATGAAATAGGTACTTATACTGTTTTTGTAACTAGACCTGCTGGTTGTACCAATAGAAGAACGATTTCAGTTTTGCCGTCCAGTTCTGCTACTATAGAAACTATCGAAGTCACTGATATATCAGAGAATAATACAATAACTATTTTGGTTAGTGGTGAAGGAGACTACGTTTACGCTCTAGATGATGAAAACGGAATTTATCAAGAATCAAATAGTTTTGAAAATGTTTCTGCTGGTATTCACACTGTTTTTATAAAGGACATAAAAGCAGATTGTGGTATTGTTTCTGAAGATATTTCTATTCTAGGCTTCCCAAAATTCTTTACTCCCAATGGTGATACAGAAAACGATACGTGGCAAATTTCTGGATTTTCCTCTCAATTTCCTTTGACTGCTAGTGTAGAGATATTTAATCGTTATGGAAAATTGATTACAGTACTGAATTCAAATAAACCAAAATGGGACGGTTCTTACAATGGTGACATTTTACCAACTGATGATTATTGGTTTATTGCAAGTTTACTGGATGGTAGGACCTTTAAAGGTCACTTTACGTTAAAAAGATAATTTTATAATTCTTTTAAGAAAATTCATACGAATTCTTAGTTACTTGCGT
The DNA here is from genome assembly GCF_000828715.1 of Winogradskyella sp. PG-2. Classification (NCBI taxonomy): domain Bacteria; kingdom Pseudomonadati; phylum Bacteroidota; class Flavobacteriia; order Flavobacteriales; family Flavobacteriaceae; genus Winogradskyella; species Winogradskyella sp. PG-2. The sequence continues at coordinate 2,450,019 of NZ_AP014583.1, forward strand.
TCTAGTTATTAGCTATTTATTTAACCATCAATCAAATCAATATGAAGAAACTATGTTTAGTTTTTACATTACTCTTTGCATTATATTCGTTTTCTCAAGAAAAATCATTCGAAATTACTGGAAGGCTTACCGCAGAAGACACCAAAACACCATTAGAGTCTGCAACTATATATTTAGAACGTGTTAAAGATAGCAGTGTTGTTTCCTATACGATTTCTGATAAAGAAGGGAAGTTTAAGTTAGAAAGTACAACCTACGATGCGAATTTAAACTTCTTTATCTCCTATGTAGGTTATAAAACTTATTTTAAACTATTGCCTATTGATAAAGAAAAGATAGATTTAAAAACAATTAGTCTTCAAATTGACGATAATACCTTAGGAGAGGTTTTAGTAAAATCTACAGCTCCAATAACAATTAAAAAAGATACTTTAGAGTTTAATGTTAAGTCCTTTAAAACTAAAAAGGATGCTAACGTCGAAGACTTACTTAAACTTCTTCCAGGTGTTGAAGTTGATGAAGCAGGAGCGATAACCGTTAATGGGAAAAGTGTTAATAAAATATTAGTTAATGGTAAGCCCTTTTTTGGAAACGACCCAACCATAACAACTAAAAATTTAACAAAGGATATTATAGAAAAAATTCAGATTGTGGATACAAAAACCAAGGCTGAAGCTTTTACAGGTGAGGTTGGTGATAAAGAAAACAAAACCATTAATCTAACGATAAAAGAAGAAAACAATAAAGGAGTATTTGGTAGAGTTTCCGCAGGTGCTGGTACAGATGAACGTTATGAGTTTGCAGGAATGGTTAATTTATTTGATAACGATAGAAGAATAAGTATTCTTGCAGGAGGAAATAATACGAATACACCAGGTTTTAGCTTTGGAGAAATCTCTAAAATGTTTGGTAATAGTGGTGGAATTAGTTTTAATAGTAACGGTACTTTTGCTGTTGGTGGTAGATCATTTGGAGGTGGTCAAGGTATTACAGCATCACAAAATGCTGGTATGAACTATGCAGATAAGATAGGTGAGAAGACAGAAATAGCTTCAGATTATTTTTATTCATCTAGCAATTCTGAAAACGAAACATCATCGGAACGAGAAACGATTTTAGCGGATTCTAGATTTTTTACGAATTCAAATTCAACAAATTTAACGGATACCGATAGTCATTCAGCCAATCTTGAATTTGAAATAGAAACAGATTCTACATTTCAATTAAATATTGAACCCTCTTTTAACTACTCTAAATCTAGAACACGTTTTAGGAGTAATGATGAAACTTTAGATGAAGATTTAGTATTAACCAACCAATCAGAAGTAGATTCTGAAGTTGAAAATTCTGCTAGAGAATTTGTTAATGAGATTTCTGCTACAAAACGCTTTGGTAATAAAGGGGCTTTCTTTAGAGTGCAATTACAAACTGGAGTTAGTCAACAAGAGAGTGATGATTTTTTAAATTCTACAGCCGAAATATTTGGTGATAATCCAGATCTTATTGTTAGAGATCAATTTACGGATAGTAAAAATAGTAGTTATAATATAACGACAGAATTAACATATAGATTACCCATAATTGCTAAAAAATTCTTTTTAAACTTTGAGTATGAATATGCCTTAGATAAAGATAATAACAGAGCGAGTACGTTCGATTTTAATGAAAGCACTCAAGATTTCACAGACTTTAATACAGATTTAAGTACAGATTTTGAGTATAGAGATTCAAGAAGCATTCCTACTTTTGGATTAACATATAGAGGAGAAAAATGGTCAACACGATTTAATATAGGTTATAACATTAGAACACTTAAAAATGACGATTTATTAAGATCTCAATTTAATGTAGAGCGCCAATTTAAAAATATTGAGGCGAGCTATAGAATTAATTATAGGTTTAGCCAAAAATCTTCAATTTATGCTAATTATCGCTTAAGAAATAATCCACCAGGAATAAGACAATTACAAGCGTTTACTGATGTGTCAGACCCTTTGAGAACAGTTATCGGTAATCCAAATCTGGGGCCATCTAATAGACATACTTTTTATGGAGGATATAATGCCTTTGATTGGCAAAAACGCACAGGGTTTTATGGTAATGTAAATGCCAATTTCACAAATAATCAAGTCATTTCTAAAACCGTAGTTGATCCAGAAACATTAACAAGAACAACAACGTATGAAAATGTAGATGGTAATTATAGTTATGGGGTTTCTGGTAGCTATTCTAAAGAGGTTAAAATAGATACGCTACGTTCTTTGAGATTAAGTATGAGAGCACGTTATAATTTTTCAGAAAACATAAATTTTAATAATGATATTAAATATGCTAATAATGTAAAGACCATATCTCCGCGTCTTGGTGTTGATTTTATTTGGAATAAGGTGATGGAAATTAAGCCGTATTACGAGCTTAACTTTACTAATAATGCTTTTGATATTGACTCTTTTGAAGATAGAGAATTTACTAGGCATAATGCAGGAATAAGAACGGCCACATTTTTACCAAAAAAATTAGAATGGAGAAACGATGTTAATTTTAATTACAATCCAAATGTGGCAGAAGGTTTTCAAAAATCTGCTTGGTTTTGGAATTCAACATTAGCTTATTCTGTATTAAAAGATAAAGGAGTTATAACTTTAAAAGTATATGATTTGTTAAATCAAAATACAAATGTAAGACGAATAGCTACACAAGATTATATAGAAGATTCTCAAAGTACAGTATTAAGGCAATATTTTATGCTAAGCTTTAGCTATAAATTCAATAGCTTAGGAAGTAAAGGCGAAACCAGAGGTGGAGATGTTATCTTTTTTGATTAGGTTTAATCCCAAAGCATAAACAAAGAATCAAGTGCTTTTATTACCCCTTCATAATAGCTGCCATTTTGAAAATTTGGAACCATTATATTATCAATGATAACTTTACACTCGTAATCAGAGATTGTTTTTTCAGTACCTAAACCTGTGCTGATTGATATTTTTTTGTCATATTTTGACATAGTGATTAACAAGCCATTATTCTTTTCTCGCTTTCCAATTCCCCAAGTATTGGCGACTTGTGTTCCGAAATATTGAATATTTTCACCACTAGTTAATGAATCAATAGTTAGTAAGCCTATTTCATTAGTTGTTTCTTTCTCATAAGCCATTATTTTTAATGTCAATGAATCATTTTGAATTTTAGAAAATAAATTGGCCTTATCTACAACAATAGCTTGAGATTTATTTGGTGGAATATTATTTGACAAAGATAAATTTGAAGCTGTTTTGTTTTTACAATTCGAAAACAGAATCAACAAACAAATGATCTTAAGTTTAAGTTTTACTGACATTAATACATGTTAATATTGAAAGAATCTATTCAAGGTTCTGAATTACCAACCTCCTGAAGCTCCACCACCTCCAAAGCTTCCACCACCGAATCCGCCTCCAAACCCACCTCCGCCAGAAGATGAGCCTCTGGAATAACTCCCACGTCCCATGTTACTTAGGATTATGGCTTCTAAGAGACTTCTACTGTCTGAGTCATTGCGACGATTTCCACCTCTTCCTCCACCTCTTCGATTTTTAGAAATGGCGATTATAAAAATGATGAATATTATGAACAGAAAAATAAAAATTTCAAAAGGAAATCTAACCCCATTTTGCCTTGTGCCTTGATACTCACCACTCATTACCTCAAATATAGCATCAGAAGCTCTGTTAAGGCCACCATAATAATCATTCTGTTTAAAAAACGGAATGATATCTCTATCGATAATACGTTTACTCATTGCGTCGGTCAACAAATGCTCCACTCCTTTACCAGTGCTAATACCAATTTTGCGATCATCTTTTGCCAGAAGTATAAAAATACCGTTATCCTTATTTGATTGGCCAATTCCCCATTTCTCACCCCATTGTGCTCCGAGATAATTTATATATTCACCTTGTGTTGAGCTGATAATTCCAACAACCATTTGTGTTGAAGTCGTGTCTGAATAGCGTATTAATTTTTGTCTTAGCTGTTCTTTTTCTAAAACTGTTAATAATTTAATTTCATCATAAACAACATAATTTTTCTTTATATCATCTGGATTTGTTGGTCTTGGAGGAATTTTATATTGCCCAAAAATATTAAGTGTATTAAATAAGCAAAGTAATACGACTAACCTAAACACTATATGTTTTAATATATGCATTAGCCTTTTGAAATTGTATTATCTAATTCATCATTATCACCCTGTTCCCATGGAAAGTGACTAGAAAGAACTTGTCCGGCTTCTTTTATACCTTCAATAATACCTTGCTTGAAATGCCCAGATTTGAATTGCGAGCCAATCTTATCTCGTGTAGAATTCCAAAAGTTTTCGCCAACACTATTGTTGATGCCTTGATCACCGAAAATAACGAAGGATTTATTATCTACAGCCACATAAATAAGTACACCATTCTGTTGCTTAGTATTGTCCATTTTTAAAATATAAAAAACATCTAGTGCACGTTCATAAACATCAGTCGCACAATTTTGCTCAATATGTACGCGAATTTCTCCAGATGTATGACGCTCAGCAATACGAATAGCTTCTACGATTTCCGCTTCTTCTTTTGCAGAAAGGAAATCTTCAATATAAGGCATAGTTATATTTTAGTTAAAGTCGAATTCTACGTCTGGTGCATTTTCACTTCCAGCGTCAGCTTTATAATAACCCATTTCGTCAAAGCCTAATATACCAGCTATTAATTTATTTGGAAAAGTTCTAACATGCTTGTTAAAAGGCTCAACAGCATTATTGAATTTATCTCTCGATATATTGATTCTATTTTCGGTACCCTCTAATTGACTCTGTAATTCAACAAAGTTTTGGTTTGCTTTTAGTTCAGGATAACGCTCTACCGTAACTAAAAGACTTTTTAGAGCTCCAGATAAACCTCCTTGGACTTTATTAAATTGTGCCAATTGATCTGGTGTTATGTTGGTAGGATCTATACTAACTGAAGTTGCTTTTGCTCTTGCTTCAATTACGGCAGTAAGTGTTCCTTTTTCAAAATCAGCAGCGCCTTGTACAGTTTTTACTAAATTTCCAATAAGATCATTTCTTCTTTGATAAGTGCTTTCAACATTCGCCCAAGATTTACTTGCTGTTTCTTCTAAGGTTACTGCTTTATTGTTAACATTAACGCCCCAGATTGCAAGCAATAGGATAATAACTATTGGTATAATCCATTTTTTCATAATAAATATGTTTTAAAGTTGAGTTTTTATTTTAATAAGCTGCGCTTTTATACCTTCTAGTTTTTCTATGATTTCAAATTTTTCTAAGGCTTGTTTTTTTTCTTCCTTAAGATGAATTTTAGCTCCTTCTAAAGTGAAACCACGCTCTTTAACAAGATGATATATAAATTTTAAGTTTTTAATGTCCTCTGGAGTAAATTTACGATTCCCTTTAGCATTTTTTTTAGGTTTAATGGCATCAAATTCTTTTTCCCAAAACCTAATCAATGATGCATTAACTTTAAATGCCTTGGCAACCTCGCCAATTCCATAATAACGTTTTTCTGGTAAGTCTATATGCATCTTAATCGAGGGATTGATTTTCTAATGACGCTTTCTTTAGCAATACGTTAAACTCATCTGCAGATAAATTGCCATAGTAGAAATTGATAGGATTAATACGCTCACCATCTTTATGTACTTCATAGTGTAGGTGAGGAGCTTCAGAACGACCTGTGCTACCAACAAATCCAATTAAATCACCACGCTTTACACGTTGATTTACTTTGACGTTATATTTATATAAGTGAGCATACAAGGATATGTAACCATAACCATGGTCTATACGAATATGATTTCCATAGCCAGTAGAGCTATTATCTGCACGTTTTATAATACCATTACCAGAAGCATAAATTGGAGTTCCGCGTGGTGCAGTAAAATCCATTCCGTAGTGGAATTTCCTAATCTTTGTAAAAGGGTCTGTTCTATAACCATAGCCAGAAGCCATACGCGTTAAATTTAAATTATTTATAGGCTGAATTGCCGGTATAGCTTCTAGGAATTTTTCTTTGTCTTCAGCTAGTTTTGCAATTTCATCTAATGATTTAGATTGCACTACAATAGCTTTCTCTAGGATATCTAAACGCTTATTAGTTTCCGAAATTAATTGCGTATTGTCAAATCCTTCAAACTTTTTGTAACGATTGACACCTCCAAATCCAGCTCTTCTTTGTTCATCTGGAATTGGATTAGCTTCAAAATAGAGTCTGTAAATAGCATTGTCACGCTCCTCCACATTTTCAAGAGCGGCTATAGCATGATCCATACGTTTATTTAGTAATTGATATTGTAGGTCCATATTCTGCAATTCTCTCGCCATTTGACGTTCCTTAGGAGATTCAATATATTGACTTACAATAAAAAAAGAAAGGAATCCAAATAAGGCAGCACCAACTAAGAATCCAAGTGCGTACTTAAATGTAGTCGCTTTTTTACGCTTTATTTTACGATAAGAAAGCGTTTCGGAATCATAATAATATTTTACCTTACCCATGTTTGAATTTATGCTATTTTTGCATTCATAAACACATAAATGTGTCTTGTTTTATTAGTAAACAACCAAATATAAAGATTGTTTTGCAATTGTGGTAATTAAAACGAAACCGACATGATTAAAATTATTTTTAAAATGTTAATACAATAATAATTTTAGTCATCAATGATTCTATCTGATAGATAGTAAGAATAAAAATAAACAGATAAAACAAGCTATAATTTCAGTATATGACGTCTCAAGATATTCGTGCAAAATTTTTAAATTTCTTTGAAGGGAAGAAACACCTCATTGTGCCATCCGCATCTATGGTTTTAAAAGATGATCCAACGCTAATGTTTGTTAACTCTGGTATGGCACCTTTTAAGGAGTATTTTTTAGGGAATGCAGATCCTAAACAAAACCGAATTGCTGATAGTCAAAAGTGTTTACGAGTTTCTGGTAAACACAACGATTTAGAAGAAGTTGGATATGATACATATCATCATACGCTTTTTGAAATGTTAGGCAACTGGAGCTTTGGAGATTACTTTAAGAAAGAAGCTATTGCTTGGGCATGGGAATTATTGACAGAAGTTTACGGCATAGATAAAGATATTTTGTATGTTACTGTTTTTGAAGGAAGTGATGATGCTGATAATTTAAAAATGGATCAAGAAGCTTACGATTTATGGAAACAATATATTTCTGAAGATCGAATTCTTATGGGTAATAAGAAAGATAACTTCTGGGAAATGGGAGACCAAGGACCTTGTGGTCCATGTAGCGAAATACATGTTGATATTCGTTCAGCTGAAGAGAAAGCTAAGGTAGATGGAAAGTCTTTAGTTAATATGGATCATCCTCAGGTTGTAGAAATATGGAATCTTGTTTTTATGCAGTACAATCGTAAGGCTAATAAATCTTTAGAAGCCTTGCCAAATAAGCATATTGACACAGGAATGGGATTTGAACGTCTTTGTATGGTATTACAAGGTGTACAATCTAATTACGATACAGATGTGTTTACACCAATTATCCGAGAGATAGAAACGATTACAGATAAGGACTATGGAAACAACGAAAAAGCTGATGTAGCGATTAGAGTAATATCCGATCATGTTAGAGCAGTTGCATTTTCTATTGCCGATGGTCAATTGCCAAGTAATAATGGTGCAGGATATGTAATTAGAAGAATTTTACGTAGAGCAATACGCTATGGGTTTACATTTTTAGATAAGAATGAACCATTTATTTACCGTTTGGTTGATGTGTTAAGCAAAAAAATGGGAACGGCTTTTCCAGAATTGAAAGCACAGAAACAGTTAATTGAGAATGTGATTAAAGAGGAGGAAACGTCTTTTTTAAGAACATTAGATCAAGGTTTGGTGCTGTTAGATAAAATTGTTCACACATCAGAATCAAAAGAAATTTCTGGTTCAAAAGTATTTGAACTTAAAGATACTTATGGATTTCCTGAGGATTTAACGGATCTTATTCTACGCGAAAAAGGGTTTACCTATAACTCTGAAGAATTTAAGAGTGCATTAAAAGCACAGCAAGATCGTGGTCGCAAAGCATCAGAGCTAAAGTCTGATGATTGGACCATTTTACACCATGATGAGATTGAAGAATTTATTGGATATGATACATTAGAGGCACATGTGAAAATCACACGTTATCGTAAAGTTGTGTCTAAAAAGGATGGGGAAATGTATCAACTAGTATTTAATATCACGCCATTTTACCCAGAAGGTGGAGGACAAGTTGGTGATAAAGGGTATTTAGAAGATCCGCATGGAGATGTAGTGTACATATTAGACACTAAAAAAGAAAATAATCTTATTATTCATTTTGCGAAAAATTTACCAAAACATAGTGATGAGGTATTAAAGGCTGTTGTTGATTCTAAACAGCGTTATAGAACAGAGTGCAATCATACTGCTACACATTTATTACATCAAGCCTTGAGAGAAGTTCTAGGTACACATGTTGAACAAAAAGGGTCTGCTGTACATTCTAAATATTTGCGTTTCGATTTTTCTCATTTTTCTAAATTAACGGTTGAAGAATTGAGAGATGTTGAAAATTTTGTTAATGCACGAATTGAAGGAAAATTACCATTACAGGAAAATAGATCTGTACCAAAACAGCAAGCCATTGCAGATGGGGCTATGTCTTTATTTGGTGAAAAATATGGAGATGCTGTACGTACGATTCGTTTTGGTCAGTCTATAGAACTTTGTGGAGGGACTCATGTTAATAATACAGGAGATATTTGGCATTTTAAGGTTACATCTGAAAGTGCCGTAGCTTCAGGAATCAGACGTATTGAAGCTATAACCCATGATGCAGTAAAGGACTTTTATTTTGAAAATAACAGAGCTTATTTTGAAATGAGAGATTTATTAAATAATGCAAAAGAGCCAGTGAAAGCACTTCAGAATCTACAATCTGAAAATGCAGACCTTAAAAAGCAAATAGAAAATCTACTTAAAGACAAGGCTAAGAATATTAAAGGCGAACTTAAAAATGAATTAACCGAAATAAATGGTGTACAGTTTTTAGCTAAAAAATTAGATTTAGATGCTGGTGGCATAAAAGATGTTTGCTTTGAACTAGGAAGTCAGTTTGATAATTTGTTCTTATTATTTGGTGCTGAAAATAATGGCAAAGCGATCTTGTCTTGTTATATATCAAAAGAATTGGTAGCTAGTAAAGATTTAAATGCAGGAACTATTGTAAGAGAATTAGGCAAATATATCCATGGTGGAGGTGGTGGTCAACCATTTTTTGCAACAGCTGGTGGTAAAAATTCTGCTGGCATTGAACAGGCTTTAAATGCATCTAAAATATATTTGGAATAATTTTGTTATCCTGAATTGGTTTCAGGAACTCATTTATGAATCTACAAACCGAAATACAATTACATTCGCAAAAGCATAATCAAATAGATTATAGTTCTAAATTATTGCTTTTAGGTTCATGCTTCTCTGAAAATATTGGTAATAAATTTCAGTATTATAAGTTTCAAAGCTCATTAAATCCATTTGGTATTCTATTTCACCCATTAGCGATTGAAAATTTGATATCTCGTTCTGTAAATAAGGAATATTATATAGAGGAAGATTTATATTTTCAAAACGAACAATGGTGCTGTTTAGATGCACATTCAAAATTAAGTAGTACTTCAAAAGAGGAATTGCTAGCAAGACTGAATAGACAGATAGATAACACAAATAATTATTTAAGTACAGCAACTCACGTAATTATTACGCTAGGAACAAGTTGGGTTTATAGACACATAGCATCAGATGCAATAGTTGCTAATTGCCATAAGTTACCTCAAAAACAATTTTTAAAAGAATTACTTTCTGTAGAACAAGTTTCAGAATCATTTGAGGCTACTATCAGTTTAGTTAGGAGCGTGAACCCAAAAGTGAGTTTTATTTTTACAGTATCACCTGTAAGACATCTAAAAGATGGTTTTATTCAAAACACACAAAGTAAATCACATTTAATTAGCGCAATACATAATGTTGTTGAGCCAAGAAAGCAGCAATATTATTTCCCATCTTATGAAATTATGATGGACGAATTACGTGATTATCGCTTTTATAATGAAGATATGTTACATCCTAATAACCTTGCTATAAATTGTATTTGGGATAAATTTAAAAATGTCTGGATTTCTGAAAACACTGAACTTACTATGCAAGAAGTAGATGTGGTTCAAAAAGGTTTAAAACACAAGCCTTTTAATATAAAATCGGAAGCACATCAATTGTTTGTAACCAAACTTCAATCTCATATAAAAGACTTGTGTAATAAATATCCTCATTTTAGTTTTGATTAATATGCTATTTAGCGAATAGGTCTTTTGAGACGTTCTTTAACAAGCTCAAAAGATTTTTTACTAGCACGTTCCCATCTATGAATAGTATACTTTCTCTCTTTTTTAACTCTTTGTTTTTCCTCCTTGTCTCGAATTTCTTTAACCCAATTAAAGCGCTTCCTAGTAATTGAGATTACTAAATCATTTGTGCATCCAAGTGCTTCAAGAGCATTTAAAGCAGCAATAGATACTTTCTGAATCTTATCGTTCATAGCATTAAGTAAAACAGGAATGGAGGAAGGTCTGCCAACATGTTCTAAGGCTTCAGCAGCCAATTGACGTGTTCTATAATCACCATGTATAAGAGCGTATTCTATTTTGTCGATCGCTTTAGTAACTCTCCAATCCATAATAGTATCTTCTGAAGGTTGAATCAACTTCATTTTGAAGAGTGTATATGTAAAGAAATGTGCCATAAATGGTGATTGAGTCCATTTATATGTAACTAAATATTGAGTTTTGTTACAGTAATTTTCTGAAAAATAACTTTGATTTGAATAATCAAAAAAGCACATTATATAAAAGATAACTCGGTTATGTTTTACTTTTAACTGAAACTATATCAGATCTTAAAGGAATAACATTATTTAGAGTTTATACTTACACTGTCAGGAACTAATTTCGTATAGTCACCATTGTTTCTAATCACATCTCTTACAATAGAAGACGAGATATATGAAGTACTAGCGGCTGTTAAAAGAAAAACAGTTTCAATAGGAGCCAGATCTCTATTAGTATGTGCAATGGCTTTTTCGAATTCGAAATCTGCAGGATTTCTAAGCCCTCTTAAAATGAATTCTACATTATTTTTTTGGCAAAAATCTACAGTAAGACCTTCGTAACTTACAACAGTTACTTTGGATTCATCTTTAAAAGCGTCTTCGATAAATTTTTTACGTTCCTCAAGCGAGAACATATATTTTTTATCTGCATTGATGCCAATAGCCACAATCACTTCATCAAAAAGCTTAACGCTACGTTTAATAATATCGTAATGTCCTAATGTAATTGGGTCAAATGAACCTGGAAAAATTGCTCTTTTCATCTTTATTGCCTTCGAATGCAGGAATCTTTTTAAATTAAACTATAACAAAGATAATGATTAATGAATTGTGTGAGTTATTCTGAAATAGTCAATCAAAAATTATTAATCTTTAAGTGCTTCTTCAATAGCATTATCAAACAAATTCTCCATGCTAATTCCTGCTTCTGCAGCTTGTTGCGGTAAGATGCTTTCGTTAGTTAAACCAGGCACAGTATTAACTTCTAATAAATAAGGTTCGTCATTTTTAAAAATAAATTCACTTCTAGAAAAACCTTTCATGCCAAGAGTTTCGTAGATTTTTTTAGCTAAAATCTCCGTTTTTAATTTGTAATCTTCAGAAATACGGGCTGGGGTAATTTCTTGAGATTTGCCTTCATATTTAGCTTGGTAATCGAAGAAATCATTCTCAGATACAATTTCGGTAATAGGCAATACTTTGGTTTCACCTTTATATGAAATCACACCTACAGATACTTCTACACCATCTAAAAATTGCTCAATAATAATCTCATTATCTTCTTTAAAAGAGTTGTCTATTGCAGCCTGTAGATCTTCTTTTTTATAGACTTTAGAAATCCCAAAACTACTGCCTGCTTTATTTGCTTTTATAAAACAAGGTAAACCAACTTTTGCAACGATCGCATCTTCGTTAATGGCATCACCAAGGTTTAAATAATAACTCTCTGCCGTTTTAATGCCATGAGGTTTAAGTGTTGACAATAAATCACGCTTATTAAATGTCAATGATGCTTGGTACATACCACAACTCGTCTGAGGCATGCCAATTAATTTAAAATACGCTTGCATAAAACCATCTTCTCCAGGAGAACCATGTATAGCATTAAATACACAATCAAAAGTAATTTTGGTTTCATTTATTAAAACAGAAAAATCATTTTTGTTAATAGGGAATTCTTTATCCATATCATTTACATAAACCCATTTGTCCTTAAAAATATGTACGCGATATGCATTGTATTTTTCTTTATTTAGAGCGTTATAAACAACATTACCGCTTTTTAGAGAAATTTTATATTCACTAGAATAGCCTCCCATTATGATTGCAATACTTTTTTTCATTCTTTTATTTAAAAGCTGTAATGTAAAAGTATCATTTATTTTAATAAACTAAATCTCTACTTCATACGTATTTTATTTGTGTGACGTTATTATAACGTTATAATTTCTTAGTTTTGTCATCAATTATTCAGCTTATGAGTTTTGTTAAGTTTCTTGCTAGTAAAGTGTTTTTTAAACAATTAGGATTAGCTATTGTGGCTATTATAGTATTGTGTTTTATAATACTTAAGTGGTTGGATATAACAACTAATAATGGGGAATTTATTGTAGTACCAGATTTAAAAGGTAAGTCTATTGAAACAGTTAAGATAGAATTAAAGGATTTAGATTTAGATTTTAAACTTCAAGATTCTGCAAATTATAATCCAAGCTATCCTAAATATGCTGTAATTGAACAGAATCCTGTTGCAGGTGCTGAGGTAAAAGAAAATAGAAAAATATATTTAATTACAAATCCATCTGGTTACCGAAAAGTTGAAGTTCCTAATATTCTTAAGCGCACGTTTAGACAGGCAAAACCACAACTACAAGCTTTAGAGTTTAAACTAGGAAGTATTACTTACATAGATAACATAGGAAAAGATGTTGTTTTGGGTATGAAGCACAATGGAAAGACTCTTAAGCCAGGAACACAACTGCCACTAACATCTACAATAGATTTAGTACTAGGTAATGGTAAGCGATAAATAAAATGCCAAATATTCCTGATATTCCCGAAGAAGAAAATGTGCTTTATGAGCATCATTCTTTTAGAGTCGTAAATGGTCAACAACCGCTTCGTATAGACAAATACTTAATGAATTTTATCGAAAATGCTACGCGAAATAAAATTCAAGTTGCAGCTAAAGATGGAAGTATTTTTGTGAACGGTAAAGTTGTTAAATCTAATTATAAAGTAAAGCCTAATGACCATATCACCGTAAAATTTGAGCATCCACCTCATGAGAATTTATTGATTGCAGAAGACATCCTAATAGACATTGTTTACGAAGATGATGATTTGTTAGTGGTGAATAAACCTGCTGGTATGGTGGTGCATCCAGGTCATGGCAACTATTCTGGGACACTAATAAATGGGCTAATTTATCATTTTGAAAACTTACCAAACAATTCAAGTGATAGACCAGGTTTAGTGCATCGAATTGATAAAGATACAAGTGGGCTTTTAGTTGTTGCGAAAACTGAACAAGCCATGGCGCATCTCTCTAATCAGTTTGCAAAAAAAACAAGCGAACGTGAATATGTAGCTTTGGTTTGGGGAAATATGAAAGAAGATGATGGCACTATTGAAGGTAAAATTGGTCGTCATCCTAAAAATAGATTGCAAAATACGGTGTATTTAGATGACGAAGATGAAAAGGGGAAGCCAGCAGTAACGCATTACAAAGTTATAGAACGTTTAGGTTATGTTACTTTGGTAAGTTGTAAACTCGAAACTGGTCGTACACATCAAATACGTGTGCATATGAAGCACATTGGACATACACTTTTTAACGATGCACGTTATGGAGGAGATCGCATTTTGAAAGGGACAACCTTTTCTAAATATAAGCAGTTTGTAGATAATTGCTTTAAGATATTACCAAGGCAGGCCTTACATGCAAAAACTTTAGGGTTTCAACATCCAACTAAAGGTGAATTTTTAAAATTTGAATCGGAAGTTCCAGAAGATATTGTACAATGTATTGAGAAGTGGAGACATTATGCAAAGCATCAAGATAATTTATAGTACTATTAGTATTTTTTGTTAAACCACGTTTAAAATATTCTTTGTAGTTCGTAAATTTGAATAGAATTAAAATTGAACTATGAAACTCGTACTATCACCAGCTAAATCTTTAGATTTCGAAACTAAACTACCAACAACTAAAACTACAGAAGGTTGTTTTTTAGCAGAAGCTGAGCGCTTAAACAAATTATTAAAGAAAAAGTCTGCTAGAAGTTTATCTAAGCTGATGAAGATTTCAGATAATTTGGGGCAGTTGAATTACGAGCGTAATCAAAATTGGCAATTGCCATTCACGTCTGAGAATGCAAGACCTGCGATTTATGCATTCAGTGGCGATGTTTATAGAGGTTTAGATGCTTACACTATCGATACTAAGAAATTAGATAAAGTAGAAGATACAGTGCGTGTTATTTCTGGTTTATACGGTTTATTAAAACCATTAGATTTAGTGCAACCTTATCGTTTGGAAATGGGAACGAAAATGCCTGTTGGAAAGAACAAGAACTTATATGAATTCTGGAAAAAGAAAGTGACTCAGGCACTTAATGATGAATTGGAAGACGATGAGTTGTTTTTAAACTTAGCTAGTAACGAGTATTTTAAAGCGATAGATGCAAAAACTTTAAAAGTACCAGTAGTTAAGGTAGCGTTTAAGGAATTTAAGAATGGTGAGTATAAAATGATAGCCATATTTGCAAAATTAGCAAGAGGATTAATGACACGTTATGTTATAGATACTGATGCTAAAACTATAGATGATATAAAAGGCTTTAATTACGATAATTATGGCTTTAGTGAAGACTTATCTTCTGAAAATGAGCTCGTCTTTACAAGATAGTGTTTTTTCATAAACATCCATACGCTCCTTTTATTCAAGAGGATACCAAAAAACTTATAGTTGGGACTTTACCGCCTCCTAGATTTTCTTCAGGTGAGTTATTAGAAAAGGATGTGAATTTTTGTTACGGAAGTTACTACAATTCGCTTTGGTTATTTATAGATAAAATCCACAGTCTCAATTTAAGATACGACAATTCGCAAGAAGCTATTGAAGAGCGTAAAGCTTTTTTAATTAAAAATAATATAGGCGTTTGTGATATTGTAGAAAGTGCAAAGCGAGAAAAAGTCGATGCTTCAGACTTGGGAATGCAAAATATTAAGTTGAGAGATGTCGTTGGTTATATAAAACAATATCCAAGTATAAATACCATTCTTTTTACAGGAGGAAACAGTAAAAATGGACCAGAATACTTTTTTAGAAGGCATCTAAAAGATTATAATTTAAAACTAGAATTAGTAAATAATGAAGTGCCAAGAATTCATAAATTCACTCTGCCTAACCCTGAACTTCAATTAGAGTCTGACAGAATAATAAAAACAGTATCACTAACTTCAGGATCTGGAGCTGCAAACATATCTATAAGTAGATTGCCTCTTTACAAACAACTCAAAGCTAAAAACCCAAAATTCAATACGTTTGATTTTAGAGTGATGCAGTATTCAGAGTTTATTTAAAAAGATATTTAGAGTTTTATTAAAGGATTAAAGATTATAAAGAAAAGCGCAAGCATTTATACTTGCGCTTTACAGCTATTAATCAATCAAAATCAAATCAAAATTATACAGAATAGCACTGTATTTTTTTAAATATTAGAATTTACCGTTGGTATTCTTCCAATTTTCTTCAGAAGGAATTGAAGAAATAACATCCCAATGCTCAACGATTTGACCATCCTCTAGTCTAAATAAGTCATAAAAAGCTGTATGTTCTCCTTTACCAAATTTACCTTCACTAATTGTTAATACAAAGTTACCTTGACCTAATACTTTATGAAGCTTTGTATATTCCATAACTAATCCATTTTCAGCAAAGTATTTCATAGCTGCTCCAAATCCATCTAAACCATCAGCTACAGCAGGATTATGTTGTACGTAGTTTGATGGATTAATATATGTTGTTAATTTATCCATTTCATGTCCTAGCAAAACCTTTTCAATAAAGTCTTTAACGGTATTTTTATTGGCTTCAGTTTTATCTAAATCTGTTATCGCTGTTGCACCATCAAATTGTGTTCTATCACTTGGATTTGGCTGTTGTACTTCCAATAAGTTATCCCAATGCTCTACGATAAGTCCATCCTCAAATCTAAAAACATCAAATGCTGCTTTTGGACCGAAGAAATCATATTCGGTATGTGTAAATACATAATCACCATCTTCGAATGCTCTTATAACATTTGCTTTAAATCCACCTTCTGGTGCGTGGTGCATTACTTCTCCAAAATCTGCAAGACCATCAGCTACATCCAAATTATGCTGAATGTATTTATTTGGATTAATGTAAGAAATTGGTGTTTGGTCACCTGTGTTAAAACTGTTTAGTAAAGCAACTACTTTGTCTTTTTTTAATAATTCCAATGTGTTGTTTTTTAGTGATTTAAGGGTTGTATAGCGTCCCATATTTATAGAAGATTGATCCATCATTCCCATAAATTCTTTAGAAACCGGAGCTTCCATAAAGGGTTGTAATGCAACATCTGAGTTACTTTTATTATCCCAGTATACAGCTACGATTTGTTCTCCTTTTTCGTTACTTCCTGTAATGCGTTGTTCATACCCTTTTTGTTTTACTGTAAAACCAGTTTCAACGCTTTTATTTGCTTTATTGAAAGCATCTATATTTATATCTGCTTTTGTATTAAAAGACATCACTTCAACAAATTTACTAGTGTTTGCATTAAAGCTATCACTAATAGTATAGCGAGACATATTCATTGTTGAATCATCAATCATTGATGCGTATTCTGTAACTGATGGGTCTGACATAAACTTTGTCATTGATACTTCTGCATTTTCATGAGTATCCCAATAGACCAAGACTACATAGTTGCCTTTGTCGTCAACACCACTTTGTCGCTTAATAAAACCAGGTTGGTTTATTGTAAAATTTCCTTCAACTTCTGCATCTAATTTGTTAAAAACAGAATTGTTAATAGTTGATTTCGTTTTAAAAGTAGTGACTTCTAAAACTGTTTGTGTTTTGGAACAGCTGGCTGAGCTTATTACTACAGCAAGAATTCCGATTACATTTTTGATTTTCATTTTATATAGTGTATTGGTTATAAATATTTAGTTAAATATGCTTTTCCGTTATGTATAGATTTTGTGGAATAAACGTTTCCTTTCTCTAGAACATAACTAGCATAGTTATGCGTGCCAGACATATCCATGTTATCAGCATAGATTAATGTGTTTTTATGAAAACGTGGTTCTAATAATTTAAAAAGTGGTAAGTAAAGATCTTTCCAGCCATCAAGAAATAGAAAATCTATAGGCTTATCAAAGTGCTTGAGTGTTTCCATGGCATCTCCAATTCTCACATCAACATAATCGCTCAGTCCAGCATCTTCAATATTATGAGTGGCTTTTTCGGCTTTATTTTCTAATAACTCTGTAGTAACTACTTTTCCACTAGTTTGTCGAGCTGCATCAGCGAGATATATGGTAGAAATTCCGAATGAAGTACCAAATTCCACTATGGTTTTACAATCATTTTCTACAATTAATTGCCGCATTACTTGTCCTTGTTCTCTTGAAACAGGAAGATATGTGTGCTTAAAGTCAATAGGTTGCATTGGACGAAAAGCAGATTTTACTAAGCCTTTTCCAATACGTATAAAATCTTTTTTTGCATCATTATTTAGTATATCTAATGTATGCTCAGTAGTATTTATTTCGTATATATTCATGTCAATATTTTTTAATTTAATAATGACACAAAAGTATAGGTGCAACTAAATTAATAGACTATAATAAAGAGGCTAATAACTGTAAAAATGAGAAAGTGTTAGTTTTCTAATCGAAATTGTTCTGGTGTGGTTAGAGTTTGACGTTTGAAATATTTGTAGAAATTAGTAGTTTCTTCAAACCCAGATTTATAAGCAATCTCTTTGATAGATAACTTGGTATTGAGCAATAATCGTTTAATCTGTTTAGTGCATATTTCATCAATAAACGCTTTGGCAGATTTATGAACAATATGTTTTGTAACTGTATTTAGGGTTTTTATGCTAAGACCCATTTGGTTCGCAAAGTCTTTAACTTTAGTGGTTTTGTTTACATTTTTTTCAACCAAGTGTTGGAGTTCAATAAACTCTTTTAGGTATTTTTTTTCAAAATTGAGTTGCTCGTGTTTTGCCTTTAGTCTCAATAACTGTGTCGTTAAAATATGAAGCTCATTTCTAATAACACTTAAGGAGTGGTCATCATTTATAGTAAAGTATTCATTCTCTATCCGCTTGATAAGTTGATTGATACTATTAAAATTAGTATTATCTAACTGTAATTTTGGAACACTTAAAAGTTCATTGAACAAAAGCATTGTTTTTTGTGCTTCTATTTTTTCGAGATAACTCACTAAAAATTGATTAGTAAAAGCGAGTAAAACACCCTTTAAAGATTTGCTTTTAAAAAACTTATGAATTTGGTCTTTTCTAATGGTGAGCAATGTGCCTTTTTCACATGCGTAATCTGTAAAATCGATGGTGTGATAGCCTTGCCCTTTTTCTATAAATAAAAGAATATAAAATTCGACCTTGTGATGTGCTTCAATAGAATGATCTAAACCAGTTCGCTGATATAATTCTTCTAATCTGATAATATCAAATTGAGATTTTAAGTTTTGCTGATTTTGAAATTTTATGCGTTTAGTTTTCTCGTTCATTTTAGAATCACACACAGCATTTGTACATGTATATAGTACTAAACGAAGTTACCTAAAATTTCCAGAAAGTCAAGTAAATAGAGCTTATCGAATAAATTAACTGTACCTTCGCTGAAATTATAAGAGGTGAGCTTTAAATAGATATTCATCTTAACTAAAAACGATGTATGTCATTTAAATCATTAGGCCTATCTGAGCCTTTACTAAAAGCTATAAGTAAAAAAGGATACGAAACACCATCTCCAATTCAAGCTAAGGCAATTCCGCCTGTTTTAGAAGGGAAAGATGTTTTAGCTTCTGCGCAAACTGGAACTGGTAAAACAGCAGGTTTTACATTGCCAATGTTGCATTTACTTTCAAAAAATCCAATTCAAAAACACAGACCAATACGAGCATTAGTGTTAACGCCTACTCGAGAATTAGCAGCACAAGTACATGCTAATGTAAAAGAGTATAGCGAATTTTTAAATATAAGAAGCACAGTAATTTTTGGAGGAGTCAATCAGAAACCACAAGTTGCTAGGATTAGACAAGGTATTGATATTTTAGTAGCGACTCCAGGTCGTTTAATTGATCTAGAAAGCCAAGGAGTGTTATCTTTAAAACGTGTTGAAATATTTGTTTTAGATGAAGCCGATCGTATGCTCGATATGGGCTTTTTGCGTGATATAGAACGCGTGATGAAGTTGATACCGAATAAGCGTCAGAACTTAATGTTTTCGGCTACATTTTCTAAAGATATTAAGAAACTTGCCTATTCGATTTTAGATAATCCGGTACACGTTGAAGCGACACCAGAGAATACAGCTGTTGAGATTATTGACCAAAAGGTACATCGTGTTGCTAAGGGTAAAAAGACAGGCTTAATTATTAAGTTAATTTCTGAAGGTAATTGGAAACAGGTATTAGTTTTTACTAGGACTAAACATGGAGCCAACCGTTTGACTAAAAAAATGATTAGTGCTGGCATTACAGCTGCTGCTATTCATGGCAATAAAAGCCAAGGGGCCAGAACCAAAGCTTTAGCCGGATTTAAAAGAGGAACAGTTCGTGTATTAGTAGCTACAGATATTGCTGCAAGGGGCTTAGATATTCCGTTGTTACCTCATGTTATTAATTTTGAGATCCCTAATATATCCGAAGACTATGTGCATCGGATTGGTAGAACAGGTAGAGCCGGAGCTAGCGGACAAGCCATTTCTTTGGTAAGTGCTGATGAGATTAGCTATTTACGTGGTATTGAAAAATTAATTGGGATGAAAATTGATGTTGAAATCATAGAAGGTTTTGAGCCAGATCCTAATGCGTCAACAGAGCCAATTAAGCCAGGACAGAATAGAAATAGAGGTAGAGGTGGGCAGCGAAACAAGACTTCTAATTCTAGAAACTCTGGAGGCGGTAATAAAAATGCTAATCACAACCGTAATAAAAATCGTAATCGAAGACGCAATAACGAAAATCGAAATTAAATGACACCAAATCTAAAAGCCAAAATCATAGAAGTTTGCGATAAGAAAATTGCTCAAAAAGGGCCTAAGGTTGGTGTTTCATTTTATGCGTTTTTTAAAAATAAAAATGATAATCCAGAATTATTAATGGAAGCAGCTACATGGTGGATAGAAACTCATCATTTAGATCATTTTGAGAAAGCAGTGAAGATTAAAGAATTAGTAAAAAATTTATAGTTTGTCAATTCAACCAAACAACCCATTACACGGAATAAAGCTAGAACAGATTATTACTGAGCTACAAGCGCATTACGGATGGGAGTATATGGGTTATCAAATCAATATTCGATGTTTTACTCATGATCCTTCTGTAAAATCGAGTTTAAAATTTTTAAGACGCACACCTTGGGCACGCACTAAGGTTGAGCATATGTATTTAAAGATGTTAAGCAAAAAACGATAGCTCTCTAGACAATTAATTATCCTTATGCATAGATTCACTAATAAATTCTAAGCCAATTGGTAATGAGTCTATCCAAAAATTCCATGTATGGCCACCGTCTCTTACCCTATACTCATGCGGAATACCTTTTTTTGTCAATTCTATATGCATTGTAGAATTACCAATAGTTAAAAAATCGTCATCACCACAATCAAAATAAATATCGACAGTTTTTAATAGCTTAGGATCTTTTTTTTCTATGAGTTCGAATAAATTAAACTCCTTTATGGCATCAGTAAGTCTAACTTTACCCTTTTCTCCTTTTACCTCCGGTGAAATACGACCAAAGTAGTTATCAAAATGTTCTTGACTATCGTTAATAATTTCTTCATCAGTTTTTAAACTAGAACTAAATGAAGCACAAACTCCAAATAGATTATGATGCTTAAGTGTGAGTCTTAAACTTCCATTTCCTCCCATAGAAAGTCCACTTATTCCACGATATTTTTTTTCATCTTTCACTTTATATTTAGCTTCAATGAAGGGTAAAAATTCTGTAATGAACATATCTTCATAAGGATAGGTGCCATCTCCTTTATTAATATATAACCTGTCATCACCATCTGGCATTACAATAATCATTGGTTCAATTTTTTTGGCTTTTATAAGTAGATTCACTATGTCTGTTAATAAGCCCTCCATATGCCAATCGGTTTCATCACCAGTAAACCCATTAAGTAAATACACTATTGGATATTTGTCTTTGGAATCATCGTAGCCATCTGGTAAATACACAGAATATTTTACAGATGTATTTAGAAGATTACTATCCATGTTGAGGCTTTCAATAACCTTACTTTGAGCATTAGAGATTGAAATTGATATAAAAATTAATAGCAGTGATTGAATTTTTTTCATGGATAGATATTTTAAAACTAAGTGAATAGTCAAAGTGATTTCTCAAATATATTAAATATGTATCTTAAAAAATCTCTTTTAATATATCGTCTTCATCTTCTTTATCTTTTTTTTCTACATTCTCAATAAGGTTTTTAGGTAAATTATCCTTTGATGAAAATTGTAAAGGAAATGGAACTAAACAGGCTAGGAAAATCATAAATATTAAGGCAATTAACCTTAAGGTTTTTTTTAACTTCATATATATAACGGCGTATAGCACCTCTAGAATTTGAGATGCAATTGACAATAGGTAATGGTTAGCCAATAAAGGCTACTATCTAATAATTATGATACGACGCTGTTATAATTCGTCTGGTATCTAGATTTACTGTAGTGCTTAGTATGGAGTTGATCTGCTCTAACCGAAAGAGTTTTGTAGATATAGATTTTAAAAGTTGCACTATTTTTTAAATCGTAATAATTTAGAAACTCTTTAAAAGTATGTAGTGAGAACTCTGAAAAAGAGTTAAACCTTGGTTTAATTACATTTTTAAAGGATATAGAAAAACGCGTATTCTCATTATAATCACCTATAACGAAAGCTGTCTTAATGGCTTCACGAGGTAAGTGATTAGTAACTCCAGTAAATGAGACTAAACTTAAGATAAGTGATAGTCCTATTAATATGAGATTACTGTTTTTTGCAAGTTTCACGTTCAAAGATAATGAATATATAACTATAGATTGAGTTGCCTTAAACCTTCATAGACAATAATGCCAACAGCATTGGCAAGGTTGAGACTTCTAATGTCTTTACTATAGAGAGGGATTTTAAAAAGTTGATTTTGGTATTTTTCTAATAACGATTTTGGTAAACCTACAGATTCTTTACCAAAGACTAGGAACATTTGATCAGTAAACTTAATATCCCAATGCGATTGTTTACCATGACTTGATAAGAATACCATTTTTGCATCCTTATTTTTTACAAAAAAATCATCTATAGAATCGTAATAGATTACTTCTAAGTGTTGCCAATAATCTAATCCTGCACGTTTGAGGCGTTTGTCATCGATTTCAAATCCAAAGGGTTTTACTAAATGTAGCCGAGAACCTGTGGCTAAAGCCAAACGGCCAATGTTACCTGTATTGTTTGGGATTTCGGGTTCTATAAGGACGATGTTAAGTGACATTATTTTAAATATACTTTAAAACTAGTCAATTAGAAATTTTTTATTGGCAATCGTAGAGTTTTTGTTTTTAAATAGGATAAAATAGAGTCCAGTTGTAAGCGATGAAACACGTATTGAGGTTTTTGGTAACTCTTTATCATAACTCATTATTAATTTAGCATGGCTATCATAGATTTCTATTTTGTCGTATACTAAATCGTCTTTAAGTTTAAAGCTTAGCGAGTCTACAGCTGGATTTGGGTATATACTAATATTATTTTCATTGACTTCAGAGATAGATAAACTGCTAACTTCCTGAACACTAAAATCTGAAAATAATACATCTTCATCTCTTAAATCGCTTGCCGAATTTAAGCTTCTGTAAATTCCCCATTTTGGTCTCACAAAATCTGCGCCAGCTCTCCAATTAATGATAGAATTATTAGATTACTCAAATAATATGGAATCATCACTCTCTTTCTTAATTACTATTTCGTATGTGCCAGAAGTACCATAAGTAATAGTTTCAGTAACGTTTAACCAATGTCCTTTAAAAGGTGCTAAATCTGTTTGTAATAGTGTTATTTGGTCATCAGTTTCGGCATATCTTAGTTCAATACGATCAGGATTTGATTTTCTTGCTGTTAAGGTATACATAGGCATCGAAGCTAAACTACCACCAACAGATTTTAATTGATGTAAGTGTGTAAAGCTAGGTGATACCTGAAAATCAGTATCGAGTTTAAATTTCCATTTATATATTACAATTTCATCTTCTACTCCTAATAAATTATCTGGTGACTGATTATAAGATTTTATTTCGTTTCGCTGTCTATCAAAATTTATACAACGATCATTATCTGGTGTGGTATGCATTGAGAATCTAAACACATTTTTATTTAGGTCTGCATCAAATATTTCATCTATGTGTCTGCCAAAAGCTGAGTGATTACAATCAGGAACTTCTATTGGATTATATCCAGGTGCTAATACAGAAGTAATTAGTTCGTAAGTATTGCCCGGTCCATCTGCATTCAAAGTCACTTGACCATAATTTAATAAGTGAACTAAACTAAGAAATATTGTTAGTTGAAGTTTGATGTTTTTCATAGCATCTAAAAATGGTTAACCAAACTGGTTACCCAAAAACACAAAAATATTGACACTTAAATATGACAAATTGAGATTAATTAGAATACTTATAATTTGTCTTTCCAAGAAGACCTAGGCCTTCAGAGGTAGCTCCATCTTCAATTAAAGTTGTTGGATTGATACTCCATTGTTCTGCGATTTTGCATATGTAAAATCTATTTGGCCACGGAATGGTGTATACTTCGTAAATTTCATCATCAAAGCCAATTATATATTCATCATTACCTAGGAGATTTTTAAAATTTGAAGGACTTTGTTTATAGGCTCTTGTTAGTTTTTCGCTATACCGAGATTGTTCCAAATCTCCTATAAGTTGAGTGGTTTTCTCGGCATTAGTTTTATTACCTTTTTCTGTAATAGTGCTATTGTCATTATAATAAATATAACGTTCTAATATACCATTATTGGCTTTAGCTAGGCCAAAGGTTTCTCTACCAATGTAATAGTAACTAAAATGATCAAAGGTTTTACTTAACTCTTCAGCAAAATCTTCGAAATCTTTACTTACAATGGCTGGTAAATCAAAACCCGTTACTAAAATCCATTCGTTATTGATTATTGGTGTTATAAAAACACGGCTGCTAAATTTATTTTTTCCTACTATTTTACTGAAACCTGTTTTCCAATTTGTTAATTCAAATTTATCCAAGCCAATTAATTCAGCTACTTTTTTCTGATCAGTAGTCTTTAGTGCTATCCAAATTCTTCTTCCTTGTGGGAAGTTGATAATACTATCAGCTTCAACTTTAGGTGTTTCTTGTTTTATTTCATTTACTGTGTTTTCATTTTGTTTATCCACTGATAACTTTTTATCAGAATTACATGCAGTAATCCCAATGCTGATGGTTAATAAATAAATGAGTTTTTTAAATATCATGGATTGATAATATTTTTCGTAAACTCATTTATATTTTCAATAGGGTTATTAGTAACATACTTTACAAAGGCAGAGCCAATAATAGCTCCTTTAGCATGTTTAGTGGCTTGTGTAAAGGTCTCACTATTTGAAATACCGAAACCAACAATTTGAGGGTTCTGAAGTTTCATATTAGCTATTCGTTCAAAGTATTTGGTTTGAGTATCACCAAAACCAACTTTTGCACCTGTTGTACTCGCAGAACTGACCATATAAATAAATCCATCAGAGACAGAATCAATATAATGAATACGTTCGTCAGAAGTCTGAGGTGTAATTAAAAAAACATTGATTAAGCCATACTTTTCAAAGGTAGCTTTATACTCAGAATGATAAACATCTACTGGTAAATCTGGTATAATTAAGCCATCAATACCAACGTCTTGACATTTTTTACAGAAGGCTTCAATACCATATTGTAACATTGGGTTAAAGTAACCCATAATGATTAAAGGAATAGAAACGGATTGACGAATATCTTTGATCTGCTCAA
Organism: Winogradskyella sp. PG-2; assembly: GCF_000828715.1. Lineage (NCBI taxonomy): Bacteria > Pseudomonadati > Bacteroidota > Flavobacteriia > Flavobacteriales > Flavobacteriaceae > Winogradskyella > Winogradskyella sp. PG-2. The sequence continues at coordinate 2,475,528 of NZ_AP014583.1, forward strand.
ATAAGAGCTCGCTAGTCATGCCGTTTTTTAAAGCTTGAGTAGAACTTGCTTGTATCGTTGGTCCATCAGCTAAAGGATCACTAAATGGTAATCCTATTTCTATCATATCGACACCGCTATTTTCTAAATTTTGAATAATGGTTGCTGTATCATCTATATTAGGATAACCCGCTGTAAAGTATATAGATAAGAGTTTCTTGTTTTCTTCTAACTTTTGATTTATTCTGTTCATTTTCTATAACTTAAAATAATCAATATAATTCTGTAAATCTTTATCACCACGACCCGATAAGCTAATCACAACTATATCATTTGGTTTAAATGTTTTATGTTCAAAAATTGCTAGTGCATGACTTGTTTCAATCGCTGGAATTATACCTTCTAACTGCGTAAGTTCTAATCCAGCAGTCATGGCTTCATCGTCTGTTGCAGAATAAAACTCACCACGACCAGATTTATACAAATGTGAATGTAGAGGTCCAACACCAGGATAATCTAAGCCAGCGGATATAGAATAAGGTTCGGTAATTTGTCCGTCTAGCGTTTGCATTAATAATGTTTTGCAACCATGAATTATACCCTCTTTGCCAAGTGCAGAAGTTGCAGCACTTTCACCAGAGTGAATACCTTTTCCTGCAGCTTCAACAGCAATAATACCAACATCTCTATTATTTAAAAAGTGATAATAGGTACCTGCAGCATTACTACCACCTCCAATACAAGCAACAACATAATCTGGATCTTCTTTGCCTTCTTTTTCCTTTAATTGCCATTTAATTTCCTCTGAAATAATCGATTGAAATTTGGTTACCATATCTGGGTATGGATGAGGTCCAATCGCTGAACCAATAATATAATGCGTGTCTACAGGGTTATTAATCCAATCCCTTATGGCTTCATTAGTAGCATCTTTTAATGTTCTACTACCAGATAAAGCAGGTCTAACTTCTGCTCCTAGCATTTTCATTCGGGCAACATTTGGTGCTTGTCTAGCAATATCTATTTCTCCCATGTAAACGATACATTCAATTCCCATTAGAGCACAAACCGTTGCTGTTGCAACACCATGTTGTCCAGCACCAGTTTCGGCAATAATACGGTTTTTTCCAAGGCGTTTTGCCATGAGAATTTGACCAATCGTATTATTAACTTTATGTGCTCCAGTATGGTTTAAATCTTCTCTTTTTAGGTAAACTTTTGTATTGTATTTTTCGGAAAGGCGTTTGGCAAAATAGAGTGGTGAAGGACGACCAACATAATCTTTTAATAACGCGTGAAACTCTTCTTGAAAAGAAGGTTCCGCCATTATTTTTAAATAATTTTGGCGTAACTCTTCAACATTTGGATATAGCATTTCTGGAATAAAAGCTCCACCAAATTTTCCGTAATAACCTTTTTTGTTAATGTTGTAACTCATGTTTAAACTTTTCTAATTCTTCAATATTTTTTAGACCAGACTCAATTTCAAATTTACTGTTCACGTCAATGGCATAGCAGTATTTTGAAGCATGACTTTCTTTAAACGTTTTAATTTTTTCTAGTTCGCTTAATCCAATACCACCACTCAAAAAGTAAGGTTTGGTTGATGGATAATCTTTAAGTACATCCCAATTGAATGTATATCCATTACCACCTGGTAATTTTCCTTTGGTATCAAATAAGTAGTAGCTAGCTATATCTTTGAATGGTTTTAATTGAGAAAAATCGAAGTCATCTTTTATAGAGAAGACTTTTATAATTTCAGGGTAATTGACAGCAGAATCTGTTAATACTCTCAATAGATCTTTTGTGTATTCTGGTGATTCTTTTCCATGAAGTTGAATGACATCTAAACGATAATAATTTACCTTATCTAAAACCGTCCTAATCGGTGCATCTACAAAAACACCAACTTTTTTTATCCTTTTTGGTAATTTGGGAATGACATCATCAAAATCTCTTGGGGAATTTTTATAAAATATAAAGCCAAGATAGTCTGGTTGCAACTTTGCAACTTCAGCAGTATTATATTTCATGCCGCAGACTTTTAATTTCATGATTCTAAGTTTTTAATAAATTCTGTAGCACTTTGCCCAGGATTATCAGTTTTCATGAAATTTTCACCAATTAAAAATCCTTTATAACCATAAGGTTGAAGCTCTTTAATTGCGTCTATTGAGCTAATACCACTCTCAGATACTTTTACAAAATCATTTGGTATTTGCTCACTCAATGCTTTTGAAGTTTCTAAACTCACTTCAAACGTTTTTAGATTTCTATTATTAACTCCTAACATATCTAAAGACGGCATAATAGATTTATGTAATTCAGCTTCGTTATGGACTTCTAATAAAACATCTAGATTAAGGCTATTTGCTAATTCTGAAAACTGTTTAATCTCGGCTCTAGATAATATAGCTGCAATCAACAAAATGACATCAGCTCCATAGGCTTTAGCTTCTATGATTTGATAAGGGTCAATTACAAACTCTTTTCTTAAAAGCGGAAGTGCACAACTTGCACGAACTAGTAATAAATCGTCAAGTGCTCCACCAAAATATTTACCATCAGTTAAAACAGACATGCCGCAAACGCCAGCCTCTTCATAACCGCTTGCCACGTCTTGGACATTTAAATCTTGGTTGATTACAGATTTTGAAGGAGAACGTCTTTTGTGTTCTGCAATAATACCAGATTGACTAGTGCTTAAGTTTTGCGATAGGGAGTTTGTTTGCCGATCAAATAAAACAGATTGTTCTAATTGACTTACTGGAATTAATGATTTACGTAAATCAACTTCTTTACGTTTATCTATTACTATTTTATCTAAAATGTTCATTTACTTAATTCAATAAGTTTACTTAAACTCTCTTTTGCTTTTCCGCTTTTTAGAGACTCTTTAGCTAATTTAAAGCCTTCTATATGTGAAATTTGTTTAGAAGTTGCTATAGCCAAACCTGCATTTGCACATACTACATTGTTTTGAGCATCAGTTCCTTCCCCATCTATAATTTTAGTAAAAAGCCTAGCGGCTTGTTTTACAGTATTACCTCCAAATATTTCTTTTTGTTCTACTTTATTTACGCCTAATTCTTTAGGGCTGAATAAAGTTTCGGAATTATTAGACATCACTTTAGTTTTTCCAGTTAATGAAATCTCATCATAGCCATCTAAAGCATGTACTACAGCATAATTTTTATCCGTTTCTTGATATAAATAACCATAGAGTCTCAATAATTCGAGATTAAAAACTCCGACCATTTGATTTTTTGGAAATACTGGATTTACCATTGGTCCTAGCATATTGAAAAAGGTCTTCACTCCTAATTCCTTGCGGATTGGTGCTACATTTTTCATTGCTGGATGAAAGAGTGGCGCATGTAAAACACAAATACTTGCTTCGTCTATACTACGCTTTAAAAAATCAATATCGTTAGTGAATTTTATACCTAAATGTTCCATAACGTTAGATGATCCACAAGCTGAAGACACGCCATAATTACCATGTTTGGATACATTAACACCTGCACCAGCCGTTACAAAAGATGATAAGGTTGAAATATTAAAGGTGTCTTTGCCATCTCCACCTGTACCACACAAGTCAATCGTATTATAACCGTCTAAGTCTACGGGAATACATAGTTCTAAAAGCGCATCTCTAAATCCTCTAAGTTCTTCTAAGGTGATACTACGCATCATATAAACGGTAAGAAAAGCTGCAATCTGGCTTTGATTGTATTTTCCTTCTGATATATTAACCAGTGCATTCTTAGCTTCTTCGCTTGAGATACTTTCTTGGTTTATTAGTCTGTTTAAAAGTGCTTTCATGTATTAAGAATTAACCCAGTTTTTAAGAATAGTTTTACCATTAGGAGTTAGTACGGATTCAGGATGATATTGTACTCCTTTAACATCATAAATTCTATGTCTTAAGGACATAATCTGTCCATTCTCATCAAATGACGTAGCTTCTAGGCTGTCAGGCAAATTGGTGTCTACAACCCAAGAATGATATCGACCAACTTCAAAAGTTTTGTCAAGACCTTTGAATAAAGTTTCATCATCAACAGATAGTGTAATATTTGTAGCAACACCGTGATAAACGCTGTCTAGATTTTCTAATGTACCACCAAAAACCTCACCTATGGCTTGCTGTCCTAAACAGACACCTAATATGCTTTTTATCGGTGCGTACTCGGTAATAATTTCCTTAAGTAAACCAGCTTCGTCTGGTATACCAGGACCAGGTGATAAAACAATTTTATCAAATGCATCGACTTCTTCAATGGTTAGCTTATCATTTCGTTTTACTGTGACATCACAATCTAAGTCTTCTAAATAGTGGACTAAGTTGTATGTAAAACTGTCGTAATTATCAATTACTAATACCTTTTTCATATCATATATCTTTTGCTTGCTCTATTGCATTAGTTAATGCTCCAAGCTTATTGTAAACTTCTTGTAGCTCACTTTCTGGATCAGATTTAGCTACTAATCCTGCGCCAGCTTGCCAGAATAGTTTATGATTTTTACTTAAAAAGGTTCTAATCATTATAGCATGATTAAAATTGCCTTCAAAATCCATAAATCCTATAGCACCTCCATAATAACTTCTACTTGTTTTTTCGTATTTCTCTATCAGTTGCATTGCCATATGTTTTGGCGCACCACTTAGTGTGCCAGCAGGAAATGTATCTGCAACAATTTGCATTGTATCTGTGTCTTTATGCTTAGTGCCTATAACTTTACTTACTAAATGAATCACATGAGAAAAGAATTGAACTTCTCTATAATTTTCTACTGTAACATTGCTTCCATGTCTGCTTAAGTCATTACGCGCTAAATCTACAAGCATTACGTGCTCACTATTTTCTTTATCATCTTTGATGAGTTGTTCTGCTAACTCAGCATCTTTTAAATCGTTTCCACTTCTTTTAAAAGTACCAGCTATAGGATGAATTTCGGCTTTACCATCACTAACAACCAATTGCGCTTCTGGTGAGCTTCCGAAAATTTTAAAACTTCCATAGTCAAAATAGAATAGGTAAGGAGATGGATTGATACTTCGTAAAGCTCTGTAAACATTAAACTCATCACCACTAAAATTTTGAGAGAATTGTTTAGATAATACTAACTGAAAAACATCACCTCTGGCACAGTGTTTTTTTGCAAGTTCAACATGCTTTTTGTATTCATCATCACTGAGGTTTGATTGAATATCACCTTTAGTATCAAAATCGTAAGAGGCATATTGCCTTGTTTGAATCAGCTGAAGGATTTCGTCAATATTATTTTCCGTATCAAAACAGTGCGCAAAAATATAAGCTTCATTTTTAAAGTGATTGATAGCAATGATATTCTGATAAACCGCATAATAAATCTCTGGAATTTCTACTGAATTCTCTTTTTTTGAAACCTCAATATCTTCAAAATATTTTACAGCATCATAGGTTGTGTAACCAAAGATTCCGTTATTAATGAATTTAAAATCCTCATTAGAATCTACTTTAAAGCGTTGAGTGAATTTGTGAATTTCATCAACAACTCCCACTGTATCTACAAAATTGTTTTTAGAGCTACCATCTGGATATGTCTGAGAAATGATATTTTCATTTACTTGTATTGAAGCAATTGGATTACAACATATATATGAAAAACTATTATCATTTGCATGGTAATCGCTACTCTCTAATAAGATACCATTAGGAAACTTATCTCTAATTTTAAGATAAATGCTCACAGGTGTAATAGTATCTGCAAGGATTTTTTTATAATGTGTGTATAGACTAAATGTTTTCATCAATTTTAAATTAAAAAAGGCTTGTCGTGAATGACAAGCCTTTTTCTATATTTTAAATACCAAGGATTATTTCACGAACATAAGTTTGAGAAATTCCACCACCAAGTATGATTTGTTTTTGTTTTCATTTGAATGTCAAATATAGAAATGAAATTTTTGATTTCAAACTATAATAATGAAAAAGATTGACGTATTTGAAATATTTATGAAGTTGACAATTTTATGACATGTTTTGCATTAATTTTTTGTTAATTATAGGCAAATCAATAAACAGATTAATAACTTTATGGCATGAAGCAAATACTACTTTTGTGTTTATTGATAATTATGTCTTGTGAAAATGAAGTTACTGATGTTGCAGTATCTCAGTCCAATGTAACAATTGAGGAGAAAAAAGAGGTTGCTATAGATGTTTCAGACATAAATTTTGAAGTCTATGACTATGATGGATTAGAGCCATTAATAAACAAAAAGGGTGATAAAGTTTTTGTAGTAAATTTTTGGGCAACATGGTGTGCACCTTGTGTAAAAGAATTGCCTTATTTTGAAAACATAAATAAAACTTACAAAGATAAAAACGTCGAAGTACTATTAGTAAGTTTAGATTTTCCAAGATATTATGATACTAAGTTGAAACCATTTATAAAAAAACACGATTTAAAATCTGAGGTTGTAGCTTTTGATGATACGGATCAAAATAGATGGATTCCAGCAATTAATGAAGATTGGTCTGGAGCTTTACCAGCTACAATAATATATTGCGGAAATAAAAGGCAATTTTACGAAAGATCATTTACACAAGAAGAATTAGAAACTGAATTAAAACAATTTTTAAAATAGATTTAATATGAAAACTTTAAAATTACTCGCAGTTATGGTGTTAGTATGTACACTTTCTGCTTTTACTATAACTACAGAAGATAAAGGTTATGAGGTAGGTGATATAGCTACAGATTTTAGCCTAGAAAATATTGACGGAAATATGGTTTCTTTATCAGATTATAAAGATGCAAAAGGCTTTATTGTCATTTTTACATGTAATACTTGCCCATATGCAGTTGCTTATGAAGATAGAGTAGAAGTGCTTAACAAAAAGTATGCAGCTAAAGGATATCCAGTAATTGCTATAATGCCAAATAATACTAATGTTAAACCTGGTGATAATATGGAAGCGATGAAAGCCAGAGCTAAAGCAAAAGGATTTACTTTTCCTTACCTAATGGATAAAGGTCAAGAAGTTTATCCTCAATATGGTGCTACAAAAACACCACATGTTTATATTTTAGAAAAAACTGAAAAGGGTAATAAAGTACAATACATTGGTGCAATTGATGATAATTATAAAGATGCTAGTCTAGTAAAAGAGAAATACGCTGAAAATGCTCTAAATGCATTAATAGAAGGTAGAGACGTTGAAGTAAATAAAACAAGAGCAATAGGATGTTCTATTAAGGTTTAAATTACCTAAATGTTAAATATTGAATCCGGAGTGTAACACTTCGGATTTTTTTTCGTCTATATCATAAGGAAATGTTAATTTTGTGGAAGCAAAATGGTAATTATGGCGGATTTATCGCAGAAAGATTGGACAAAACAGTTAGAAGAAGACAATAATTCTATTGTTTTAGATGTTAGAACACAAGATGAAGTTGAAGAGGGAGTGATTCCTAATTCAATTCATATTGACATTTACAGAGGACAAGGTTTTATTGATGACATTGAAAAATTAGATAAAACCAAGAACTATTACGTGTATTGCAGATCTGGCAACCGAAGTGGGCAAGCCTGTGCAATAATGAACCAATTAGGTTTTGATAGCGCCTTTAATTTAGAAGGTGGCTTTAATGAGTGGGAAGGTGAAGTTTCCCATTAGAGAATAGTAAAAATTATGAAAAATTTATTGAGAGTTGTTTTCCTTTTTATGGCTTTGAGCTTATTTTCAAGTTGTATCGATAATAAAATAGATAACGCTGAAGTGAAATTAGTCACTGCTGAAGAAATGCAATCTATTTTAGAGTTAGAAGATGTACAGTTGGTTGATATACGCTCACCAAAAGAACATGACGAAATACGTATAGCCAATTCTCAGAACATAGATTTTTCATCACCAACCTTTGAAGAAGATATATCTAAATTGGATAAAGCTAAACCAGTTATCCTTTATTGTAAAGGTGGTGGAAGAAGTGCTAAATGTGCACAAAAACTTAAGAGCGCTGGATTTGAAAAAATCTATGATTTAGAAGGAGGTATTTCAAAATGGAAACATTCCGATAAAATAAAGATTGAAGTCAAATCTTAAAACACAAATACCGAGTTTAGTACTCGGTTTTTTTATGCCAAAAGCTAGCCTTAGTTTCTTAAGGTTTTTATAACTTACACGACTTTAAAACTGTAATTCAACCACATCGCTTACATTTGTGGTTTAAGGCTTTATTTTATGATATTTAAAAGAGTATTTCTTTATTGCTTTTTAGCACTTAGTTTTTTGTTTAATACACACTCACAAGAGTTAGAACCTGTTAAATGGGATTCTAAAGTTGTAAAGATATCGGACACAGAATATGAATTGATTTTTACTGCAAATATTGAAGAGGGTTGGTATATGTATTCTCAAATAGAATCAGAGGGTATTGGTCCATTACCTATTTATTTTGAGTATAAAGAACAAGAAGAAAATTATAAATTAATTGGTAAAACAACAGAGCCAGATGTAAAACCTAAGTTTGATAAGGTTTTTGAAATGGATGTGAAAAAGTTTGATAAAAGAGCGCAGTTTAAACAACGTATATCTATTATAAATTCAAGCTATAATATTATAGAAGCAAGTGTGAACTTCCAAGTGTGTGATGACGCTAAGTGTATAATGCAGGACAAAACATTCAACCTTTCTCTCGATGGGTCAGTAGTAGAAAAAAAGGAGATTATTATTGATGAAGTTAGTAAGAAACTCTCTGAAGAGCTGAATTTAAATGTTACTGGTTGGGATAAATATGAAAAACAAACTATAGAAGAACAGAGTAATTTCTCCATATTTTTGTTAGGTTTTCTAGGCGGTTTAATTGCATTATTGACGCCTTGTGTATTTCCCATGATACCTTTAACAGTATCATTTTTTACCAAGAGTGCTAGCGACTCTAAAAAGGGTTTATTTAATTCTATTTTGTATGGCTTTTTTATCTTCTTAATTTATGTATTGTTAAGTATTCCTTTCCATCTTTTAGATTCATTAGATCCAGGAATTTTAAATAACATATCTACAAACGTTACCTTAAATATTATATTCTTTATCATTTTTATAGCCTTTGCATTTTCGTTTTTCGGTTATTTTGAATTAACCTTACCACAATCTTGGAGTGCTGCAATGGATAGTAAAGCAAACAAAATTGGTGGGTTTATAGGTATTTTCTTTATGGCTTTAACCTTAGCAATTGTTTCATTCTCTTGTACAGGTCCAATATTAGGAACACTATTAGGAAGCTCATTAACTGCAGATGGAGGTGCAATGCAACTCACTATGGGAATGAGTGGTTTTGGTTTGGCTTTGGCATTACCATTTACCTTATTTGCAATGTTTCCAAAATGGTTAAATTCATTACCAAAGTCTGGTGGATGGTTAAATACTGTAAAAGTTGTATTAGGTTTTATAGAACTAGCTCTAGCGCTTAAGTTCTTGTCTAATGCAGATTTAGTTGAGCATTGGGGACTTTTAAAGCGTGAAGTTTTTATAGCTCTATGGATTATTATAGGAATTGGATTGGCATTGTATTTATTTGGAAAAATTAAGTTTCCGCATGATAGTCCACTTCAAAAGTTAAGTAAAGGAAGAATTACTTCGGGTATTTTCGTAATAGCTTTTATTATATATTTAATTCCTGGAGTTACTAATACCAAATATGCTAACTTAAAATTGTTGAGTGGTTTTCCACCACCAATGTTTTATAGTTTATATGACAAAGCATCTGAATGTCCTTTAGATTTAAATTGTTCAAAAGATTTAGAAGAGGGTATTGCAATGGCAAAACTTGAGAATAAGCCTATTTTACTAGATTTTACAGGTTGGGCTTGTGTTAATTGTAGAAAGATGGAAGAACAAGTTTGGAGCACGTCTGAGGTTTATGATATGTTGCAAGAGAAGTACATTATTATTTCCTTGTATGTAGATGATAAAAAGGAGTTGCCAGAAGCAGAGCGATTTCAGTATTTGAGATCAAATGGCACTGTAAAAGATATTGAGACTATAGGTGATAAATGGGGAACACTTCAAACTATAAACTTTCAAAATAATTCTCAACCTTATTATGTAATAGTCGATCATGATATGGAGTTGTTGAATGTAACAAATGCCTACGAACCAAATGCTGAAGCGTATTTAGAATGGCTTAAAACTGGTTTAGAAAATTTTAAAAAATAACTATACTTCAAAATAGACATCTTCAAAAGGAACTCTAAAACGAGGACCGTAGATACCTTTTTGATCTCTGATACCACAACCAATAACCATATTAATTTCTGCGCCTCTAGGGAGTTTTAAAATCTGTTTTACTCTAAGTGTATCACTACCTTCCATAGGGCAAGTATCATAGCCTATGCCTGCCATGCTTGTCATAAAGTTTTGTGCTGCTAAACCAGCACTTTTATGAGCAACAATGCGCATATCACTCAATCTTGTTTGTCTATAAATTGGTTTAAAAATACCAACGATTTGAAATACAAAGAATTTGATATATCCAAGAATACCTAAGAAATCTGTATAAATTGTAGGAATTAATTTTTTGTAATAGCTAGTCGCCATCTTTTTGCGTTTTAATTCACGTTCACTTAAATCAGGTTTGTTATATACTTTATTAAGAAAATCAATATTTGCTTTCGCTCGTTTTCTCCAAAGGTCTTTTCTAGTAACTACAACTATTAATTGCTGAGATGTTTTTGCAGCACTTTGGTTAAAACAGGCTTTTGCTAAACTTTTTAATTTATTTTTATCAGTAACATGATAAAACTCCCAAAGCTGTAGATTGCTACTTGTTGGTGCTAAAGATGCATTAACTAAGCATTGTTTTACTTTATTTGAGTCGATAGGATCATCCTTATAAATTCTTGTAGAACGTCTATAAGCTATTGCTTCCGAAACTGTTTTTTCCATTATTAATTTTTATGATTTAACTGCTAGGAAAATAAATATAATTAAAACTACCCAAGTTGTGTAGTATGTAGTATTTGTTTTAATACTATATTACTGCTTTGTTATGAAAAATAAAATAATAGATCATATAAATATTTGGCTACTCATTATATCATTTTTGGTTGCTATTTATTTACCTTTTGAATTATTTTTATTTTCCTATGCCTTTTTAGGTCCACTACATTACCTTACTGAAATTAACTGGTTGGACGACAAAAAGTTCTTTCTAAATTCTAAATATAAAGTTTACAAGGCATTCTTAGTATTTGCTATAATTATAGCTGTATTTCCTTTATTAAAATATTTAGAGTCTATTGAGTTATTTAAATATTGGTTAGATTCGTTAGGACCAAATAGAAATTCTATTCTTTTGTTATCTGGATTCATATTTTCGGTATCTCTTATATTCCTAAAAAAGATTAAGCATATACTTTTGGTCCTTCTTTTAAGTATTATATTTTCTGTGGTTTGTACATTTTATATACCTAAAGTGGCTATCATTATTGGTGTTTTTCTACCAACACTTGTACATGTCTATATTTTTACACTGCTTTTTATGATTTATGGGCAATTAAAGAACAGAACTAGACCAGGTTTGATAAGTGTTCTATTACTTATTCTAGTTCCTATTATTATAATTTTTTTAGACGTAAAGCCATCGGCTTATGTAGTTTCGGACTACACAAAAACATCTTATATTGATAGTGGTTTTATACCTTTAAATATCTCTATAGCTGATTTGTTAGGTGTTGATAATAAAGCCTTTTTTTATTTTCTTCGTTAGGTGTTAAGATTCAAATATTTATAGCTTTTGCTTATACTTACCATTATCTTAATTGGTTTTCTAAAACTTCTATTATAGGATGGAAATCTAGCTTAACCAACAAGCGAACTAAATATATCATAGTGCTTTGGTTGTTGTCAGTAGGATTGTATTTGTATGATTATACAACTGGTATAATTGCTTTGTTCTTTTTAAGCCTTTTACATGTTGTTTTAGAATTTCCACTTAACATAACTACTGTAAAAGAATTAGTAAGAGCTGTATTAAGGGCGTTAAGTTTAGAAAAATTAAAACACTAAACTAAAAACAGAGCCCTCTCCTTCTATACTCTTTACAATTATCCGTCCTTTATGCAGTAACATAATCTGTTTACATAAGCTTAAACCGATACCACTTCCAGTAGCTTTGCTAGTAAAAAATGGCACGAATATATTCTCAACAATATCTTGAGGGATTCCTGAACCATTATCAAAAACTTTAATCACGATGTCTCTATTAGGATTTTGAGATGCTAGTATTTTGATTTCTGCATTATCTTGATTCTTACAAGCATCAACAGCGTTCAATAAAAGATTAATCAATACTTGTTCAATAAGATGGGTATCTATATCTAACTCTAATTTTGGGCCTGAAATCTTAAATTCTATGTCAATGTTTTTAGCTTTTATAGAAGGTTCCATGAGTCGCTGGATATTATTAAATAATTCAGAAACTTTAACCCGTTGTAAATTAAGATTAGTCACTTTACTTAAACTACGGTAGGTTTTAGCAAATTTTAAAAGTCCTTCACTTCTGTTTTTAATGGTTTTTATTCCAGAGTTAAGATCTTCTAATTCTAAATGAGATTCTTCTGGTTGTTCAATAGCAACTTGTATGTTTTTTTGAAGTGTATCTGCCAAGGATGAAATAGGTGTAATAGAATTCATAATCTCGTGTGTCATTACACTTAATAATTTCTTCCAAGATTCGGACTCATTTTTATTTAAAGTATTATCAATATCCTGAATAACTATTAATTTAAAAGCGTCTTCATCTACCTGAAAAATCGTATCAGAGATTAAAATTTTAATACTTTCATTTTGTAAGGCTATAGAAATTGAATTGGGTTCTCTATGATAGGTTTCAAAAACGGTATTATATAATTCGGTTTTTCTATTCTCTACAAACCGTATATTTTTAAATGATGGTACATCTAATATTTCACCAAAAGAATCGTTGCTCCAAAGCACATCACCAGATTCAAGATTATAGGCTATGATACCTATATCTACCATTTCTAAAATCTTCTGTAGATAAACATACTGTGCTTCATTTTGAGAGTTAATTTCTTTAATTGTTCTATTGATTTCGTTAAACCCTGTATATAAAAATCGAATATCTTTTGGACCTCGATCTTCTGGAAACCATCTTGAAAAATCACGGTATTTCACAGCTTCAAAAAAATCATCCATAGCGACGAAGCGACGTTTTATAAAACCATATGTATTAATTAATAAGTAAATTAGGCCCATACTTATAATTACTGTATTAGCAGTATTATCTACATAAATTGTGTAAACTAAACCTAGTATTGTACTAACGATAAGTAGAATTCTAAAAAAGAGTCTAAAGATGTAAGCGCTAAAGTTCATATTTTTCTAGTCGTCTATATAATGCAGCTCTTGTAATTCCTAATTCTTTAGCAGATTTAGAAACATTTCCTTTGTTCTTTTCTAATACGGTAAGAATGGTGTTTTTTTCTATATCATCTAAATTTGTTGTAGTAGAAACACTATCTGAAGTTGTAGACCTTTCAATAGAAGAGAACACTAAATCTTCTGGCTCTAAAATACTTCCATCCGTCATAATAACTGCACGTTCTAGGACGTACTGAAGTTCTCTAACGTTACCTGGAAAGTCGTGCTTTTTTAATTTTGAAATAAATCCAGTATCAAAGCTGAAAGAATTCTTGTTATATTTTTCAGCATATAATGATACAAAATGGCGAGATAATTCGGTGATATCTGTGCCACGATCTCTTAGTGGCGGTACAATAAGATCAACCGTATTAATTCTATAGATTAAATCTTTCCTAAATTTCTTTTCATCAGCTAGTACTTTTGGATCAATGTTAGTTGCACAGATTAATCGAATATCAATAGGGATTGATTCGTTAGAACCTAGGGGTGTCACTTGTCTATTCTGTAGAACAGTCAATAACCTTACTTGTTGACCTAAACTAATATTACCAATTTCATCTAAAAATAAGGTTCCTCCATTAGCAGCTTCAAATCGCCCTTTACGATCTTCTCTGGCATCAGTGAACGCTCCTTTTTTATAACCAAATAATTCGCTTTCAAAAAGTGAAGATGTAAGAGCGCCTACATCAACTTTTATAAAAGGTTTATTTCTTCTGTTAGAATTATCATGTAGTGCTCTCGCAATTAAATCTTTTCCTGTTCCGTTTTCACCAAGGACTAGGACATTAGCATCCGTTGGTGCTACTTTCTTTAATTTAACGAAGAGATCATTCATTATATCACTATCACCAATAATTTCAATACTGTTAGAATTGAGATGCTCTTTTTTAGAACTATTAGATTTTTTAGTGCTTAGAATGGTAGTAATGGTTTCTACAATTTTTTCATTCTTCCATGGCTTCATTAAAAAGTCTGAAGCACCTTCTTTTAGTCCTCGTATCGCCAAATCTATATCAGCATAAGCGGTCATTAAAATAACGGAGGTTTCGGGTTTTTGCTTTCTGATTTTATTTAGCCAAAAAATACCTTCATTACCAGTATTCACTAGCCCATTAAAGTTCATGTCTAAAATGATGATGTCATAATTTGTATGTTTTATTTGTGCCGAAATATTACTAGGATTTTTCTCAGTTACAACTTCTTTTACAAGTGGTTTAAGGAGGAGTCGTAATGCAGTGAGCACATCAACATCGTCATCAATTACTAATATTGTAGCGTTTTTTATTACCATCAATACAATATTACGATTTTATATTAAGCTATTTTAAATTCAAAAACTAAAAATTTTGAGGTAATAAATAGTGTACATTTTCGGACATAAAGTGTATCAAAACCGAACACTTATATTTTTGAATAAAATTATAAACACCTGATTTAAAGTTGTTTAAATATTTGGCATCATCTTCACTATATAATATGTATAAATAAAAAATCAACAATGGACGTTCCAATTCAAAAGAAAAAATTCTCAAACCAAAAGTTAGGCCTTGTACTAGGTGTACTTGTAATCCTTGCGTTGATTGTTTATGTTATTATGCAAACTTCTGGTGGTTCAAAATTGAATGTTGAAAAAGAACGTATTTCAATTCATACGGTAAGTAATGATGTGTTTCAAGAGAATATTCCTGTTAACGGAATTGTATTGCCAATTACAACAATTTATTTAGATGCTTTAGAAGGTGGTCGTGTAGAAGAAAAGTTTGTTGAAGATGGAGCAATAATGAAGAAAGGAGAACCAATTTTACGTTTATCAAATACAGATTTAGAGTTAAGTTTAGTGAATCAAGAGACGTCAGTTTACAATTTACTAACCCAAATGCAGATTTCTCAGAATGCAGCACGACAGAATACTATAAATAGACAAAACCAATTTACAGATGTAGAGAATAATTTGATTGAAGCAGAACGAGTCTATACTTTAAACAAGCGTTTGTATGATAAAGGTGCGATTGGAAGAATGGATTACGAGTCATCTGAAAATAATTTTGAGTATCAAAAAGAACGCATGAAATTAGCTAAGCAGGTTTTATCTGAAGATTCTGTGTCTTCAAAATTAGAAGTAAATCAAGCAAAAAATTCATATGCAAGAACTCAGAGCGCTTTAGAGTTGATGCGAAAAAAAGTAGGTGATCTAGTAGTACGTGCACCTATTGATGGTCAGTTGACTTCTTTGGATGCAGAAATTGGTCAGTCAATTAATAAAGGGACGCGATTAGGACAGGTTGATGTAACAAGTGCTTATAAAGTTAGAGTTGATATAGATGAGCATTATATTTCTAGAATCTATAATGGCCAAACAGGAACATTTACGCTTAATAATAAAACCTACACATTGGCAATAAAGAAAGTATTTACACAAGTGACTAATGGCCGTTTTCAAGTAGATATGAAGTTTGAAGGTGATGTGCCAGAAGGCATCAGAAGAGGGCAAAATTTGCAAATTCGTGTGGCGTTAAGTGCCGAAAAAGAAGCATTGTTAGTTGCTAAAGGCGGATTCTTTCAAAAAACAGGAGGTAACTGGATTTTTAAAGTAAGCGAAGATGGAAACACGGCTTATAAAGTGAATATTAGATTAGGAAGTCAAAACACTGAATATTACGAAGTGATTGAAGGGTTAAATCCAGGGGATAAGGTAGTAACATCGAGTTACGATTCTTTTGGAGATGTTGAAGAACTAATTTTAAAATAAAATACAATCAATAAAAAATCGAATACGATGATACAAATTACAGACTTAGAGAAATTTTACAAGACTGAAGAAGTCCAAACCATCGCACTTAACAAGTTATCCTTTGGAGTTAAAGAAGGAGAGTTTGTGGCTATAATGGGACCTTCTGGTTGTGGTAAATCAACATTATTAAACATACTAGGTTTACTAGATGATCCAGATGGAGGAAGTTTTGTTTTTAACGGAACAGAAGTAGCAGGTTATAATGAACGTAAGCGTTCAGAATTACGAAAACATAATATTGGTTTCGTTTTTCAAAGCTTTAATCTTATCGATGAGTTAACTGTTTTTGAAAATGTAGAATTGCCATTAATTTATACAGGTGTAAAACCAGCTGAGCGTAAGAAGCAAGTTGAAGCAGTTTTAGAAAAAATGCAAATAATGCATCGTCGTAATCACTTTCCGCAGCAATTATCTGGTGGTCAACAGCAACGTGTTGCTGTAGCACGTGCAGTAGTAAACAAACCAAAATTAATTCTTGCAGATGAACCAACAGGTAACTTAGATAGTACAAATGGTAATGATGTTATGGATCTGTTAATTGACCTTAATGAAGCAGGAACAACAATTATCATGGTAACACATAGTGAACACGATGCTAAATACAGCCACAGAATAATAAGAATGTTAGATGGTCAGAAAGTCACCGAAAACATTTTAGGATAAATCGACTTTCATCAATCAAATCAATCTGGCGGAACGCACTTCAGTATAAGATCAATCAACCAAAAAAACCAATCAATTGTACTGAAGTGTTGAAGCTAAATCAATCAAAAAACGAACAGTAATTTTCAGAAACTATGCTCAAAAACTATTTCAAAATAGCGTTAAGAAACTTATTGAAAAATAAGGTGTACTCATTTATAAATATTTTTGGTTTAGCCATTGGTATGGCTGTTGCCATTATTATTGGATTATGGATCAACGACGAGTTAAGTCATAACGATTACTTTAACAATAAGGCAAAAATGGCTCAAATGTTTCAAAGCCAAACTTTCAATGGTAATACTGGTTCTGGGCCAGCAATACCAAGACCTTTAGAGTTTGAGCTTCGTCAAAACTACGCGGATTATTTTAAGCACATAGTTATGTCCTCTTGGAATAATTCAGTGTATTTAAAAGTTGGAGAAAAAAGCTTATCACGGACAGGAAATTTTATGCAAGAAGATGGACCAGCTCTGTTGGATTTAAAAATGCTTAAGGGAGAGCATAACGCATTAAAAGAGGTTAATTCTATCATGTTATCTGAATCTTTGGCAAAAGATTTATTTGGAGATGATGACCCAATCGGTAAAGCTGTTGTCGTAAATAATGAAGGTAATTTAATGGTTACAGCGGTGTATGAAGATATACCCGAGAACACTTCTTTTACTGATTTACAATATATAGGAAATTGGGAGATGATGGTTCAAACCTATGAATGGATGCGAAATGCAAAAGATTCTTGGGGAAACAATTCTTTTCAATTATTTCTTCAAATTCATGAAAACACAACGATAGAGGCAGTATCTACTGTAATTAAAGATGCTAAGAAGAAAGTTGCTGGGGAAGATATTGAGAAATTCAATCCGCAGTTAATGTTGTTACCAATGAAAGATTGGCATTTAAGAAGCAATTTTGAGAATGGTGTACAGACTGGTGGACGTATAGATAATGTATGGATGTTTGGTATTATTGGAGTATTTGTATTGCTTTTAGCTTGTATCAATTTTATCAATTTAAGTACCGCACGTTCAGAAAAAAGAGCGACAGAAGTTGGTATTAGAAAATCGATTGGGTCTAACCGTAGACAGTTGATTATCCAATTTTTAAGTGAATCGTTTTTAGTCGTTTTATTCGCTTTCGTATTGGCCATAGGTATTGTATTATTATTTTTAAATGGCTTTAATGATTTGGCGAGTAAGGTTATTGTTTTTCCATGGACTAGTCTAAGTTTTTGGTCAGTATCATTACTGTTTATAGCATTTACAGCACTCATTTCGGGTAGTTATCCAGCATTATACTTGTCATCTTTTAACCCAGTTACTGTATTAAAAGGAACTTTTAAAGCAGGACGTTATTCAGCTCTACCACGTAAAGTTTTAGTAGTAATGCAGTTTACTTTTTCGGTAGCATTAATTATCGGAACGCTAGTAGTAATGAACCAAATTCAATACAGTAAAGATCGACCTATAGGCTATAATAAAAATGGCTTGGTGCAACTTCCTGTGATGAGCCCAGAGTTTGAAGGGAAAGCGGATATAATAAGAAACCAGTTTTTAGAATCTGGTGCTATTACTAATATGTCAACCTCTAGTAGTCCAACAACACAAGTTTGGTCTAATAGAAGTGGTTATACATGGGATGGTAAAACAGAAGGATTTCAAGAAGATTTAGCATACACCTCAGTATCATATGAGTTTGCAGAAACCATGGATGTAGAGTTGATTGAAGGTCGTGGATTTTCAAGAGAGTTTGCAACCGACAGTAATGCTGTTATTCTCAATGAGAAAGCTGTAAAATATATGGGTTTAATAAATCCTATAGGAAAGCTTATCAAAGATTCAGATACTGAAGACCCTTCACCACCATTAAAGGTCGTAGGTGTTATTAAAGATATGATTGTTCAATCAGCTTACGAGCCTGTTAAACAAGCAATGTATGTTTTCGACAGACATGAAAATGCTAGCTATTATAATTTGCGATTAAACCCTAATAAGAGCGTGAGTGAAAGCTTAGCCTTAATAGAAAAAGTATTTAAAAATAACTTTCCAAGTATTCCTTTTGATTACCAGTTTGTAGATAAGGAATATGGGAAAAAATTTGAAGCCCAAGAACGCGTGGCAAGTTTGGCAAAGGTCTTCACTATTTTGGCAATCCTTATAAGTTGCCTTGGGTTATTTGGCTTGGCATCATTTGTTGCTGAACAACGCACCAAAGAAATAGGGGTTAGAAAAGTTTTAGGAGCATCCATAAGTCAACTATGGTTGCTACTTTCAAAGGATTTCATCACACTTGTGATAATTGCACTTTTAGTGGCATCGCCATTAGCATATTATGTTATGGGAGAATGGTTGCAAAAATTTAGTTACCGAACTACAGTGGGTTGGGATGTATTTGCAATTGCCTGTGTTGGCGCGTTAATAATCACATTGATAACAGTAAGTTTTCAGGCGATTAAAGCAGCAACAGCTAATCCAGTAAAATCATTGCGTACGGAATAAATCAATCAAAGTCAATCAAAAACAAATAATAAATATTAAAAATCATGAATCTACTGTATTTAAAAATAGCCTTTAGATACTTACTTAAAAACAAGTTGTATTCCTTTATTAATATTATTGGGCTTTCTTTAGGTATCGCTGCTTTTATAATCATATCACTTTATGTGAGTTATGAAAAAAGCTATGATACTTTTGAAGGTTCTGATACTGTATATCGTGTGTATATGGATTATATGAAAGGTGATAAATTTGAAGATGGAGACGCACAAACTTATAATTTATCGGGACCAACGCTTCAAAAAGAATTTCCTGAGGTTATAGATAATGTGAGGCTTTACAGGTTAGATAAGGTAACTTTTGTCGATAAAGAAAAGATTATAGAACAGCCAAATGGCGCGTTAGTAGATGCATCCTATTTTGATATTTTTAACACCAAACTATTAAAAGGAAATAGTAATAATTTCAATAAACCGAACAACATTGTTTTATCCGAAAGTCTAGCACAAAAATTATTTGGCAACGAAGATCCACTTTCCAAAACCGTTTCTTTATTCTACGGATCCAAAGTGCTTTTAAAAGTTGTAGGTGTTATGCCAGATATGGCAGAAACCACACACATGAAACTTAATTACCTTATGTCTTTTGAAACACTCGAAACTTGGGATGCATTAAAAAGTCAGGCAAAATTAAATTGGAATCAAAACAATTTTTTCTCCTACATAAAAGTAAATAAAAAAATTAATTTTGAAGACCTACAACAAAAAATAACAAGCACAGATATTGAAAATGATCCAGATGAAAGACATAATATTGAACCCCTAACAGATATTCATTTATATTCTGACAAACCTTATGAGGCTGAAGCAAATGGTAGTAGTAGCCGTGTAAAATTTTTAACGGTTATTGCTATAATTATATTAATTCTATCGTGGTTAAATTACGTAAACCTATCAACAGTAAAATCTTTAGAACGTTCTCGCGAAGTTGGTATTAGAAAAGTTGCTGGTGCGCAACGCTCTCAACTCATTTTACAATCGCTTGTAGAGTCTGTATGTCTATTTTTTATAGCACTCATAATTGCTATAATATTAGTAATTATTTTTCTACCAATCTTCAATAGTTTTGTTGGTAAGTCATTGGTTTTAGGCATGTCTAATATAGAATCTCTAATACCATTTACAGGTTTAATGTTATTAGGCAGTTTATTGGCTGGTTTTTATCCAGCTCTTGTTTTAAGTAATTTTTCGCCATTAAAAGCTTTAAAAGGTAAGCTTGTCACTTCCTCTAGTAAGCTAAATATCCGAAAAGGATTAATTGCGGTACAGTTTTTTGCAACAATAATTCTTATTGTTGGGACTTTGGTTGTGGCAAAACAAATTAATTTCTTAAAGGAACAACCTATTGGCGTAGAACTTTCTCAAGTTTTGGCACTTAAAGGTGAAATATTAGAAGCAATACCAGACTCTTTAATTATGACAAAGTCTAAAGTGTTTGAAAATGAGTTGAAAAAGTTGTCTTATGTTGAAGGTGTAGCGCGGTCAAAAACATACCCTGGGGATGGCTATGATAATTTGTCTTCAACAGTTGGCATAAAGTATCCAAATGGTAAGGAAAATGACAAAGATGTTTTTTATATCTACCAAGCATCACCAAATTATTTTGATGTACTTGGTATTCAATTTGTGGCTGGAAAAACCTATAAAGAAATACCAAAAGGCGGTTTAAGAACTATTGTGCTTAACGAGAAATTTGCTGAGCAAATGGGCTATTCAAATCCAGAAGATATTGTTAATAAGCAAGTTGTTTTTTGGGATGTAAGTTGGACTGTAACTGGTGTGATGAAGAATTACCATCATTTTGGATTAAAAACTAAAATAGAACCTCTTATTGTTTTTAAAGATGAAAGCTTCGAAAACGTTTTGGTAAAATTGAATGCATCGTCAGGTTCTGTTGCAGGCATGCAAAATAGTTTAGAAGAAATTGAAACTTTATACAAATCTGTTTTTCCTAACAGTACATTAAATTATACGTTTTTGGATAAAAAATTTGAAATTCAATATACCGAAGACAAAAAATTTGGAATTGCTTTTCAGATTTTTACGGTACTAGCAATTTTTATTGCAGCCTTAGGCTTATTTGGTTTAACCTCTTATATGTGTTTACAAAGACGTAAAGAAATTGGGATTAGAAAAGTAACTGGTGCTAGTATTTTTCAAATTTTAAAATTGCTGAATCGGGATTTTATACTATTGGTTGTTTTTGCATTAATTATAGCTATACCAGTAGCTTGGTGCATCATGAATCATTGGCTTCAAGAATTCGCCTACAGAACAGAATTAAGCTGGTGGATTTTTGCTATAGCTGCTATAACGACATTATGTATTGCACTGATTACAGTAAGTTTTCAGTCTGTAAAAGCAGCCACAGAAAACCCTGTGAATTCACTAAGAACAGAATAATCATCATCAATCAAAAAACGAAGAAATCATGATTAAAAATTATTTTAAAATAGCATGGAGAAACCTTTTGAAGAATAAAGGTTTTACTATCATAAATATTATAGGTTTATCATTAGGTATTGGTTGTTTTATAATGATTTCAATGTTCGTTATAGATGAATTGAGTTACGATCGTTATCATGAGAATGCCGATCGTATATATAGAATTAATTCTGATATCATTTTTGGAGGAACAGAAATGAGTATGGCGGTAAGCTCAGATCCTATGGGTGAAACTTTGAAAAGCGATTATCCAGAAGTTGAAGAATATGTGAGGTTTTATGCTTCAAGCGGATCTAAGTTAATAAAAAAAGGAAACGAATATATTAATGAATCTGCAGTAGCGCATGCCGATTCTACTTTGTTCAAGGTTTTTACTTTACCTGCTATAATCGGTGATACATCAACAGCGCTAAACGAGCCAAATACCGTAGTAATTACAGAAACGGTTGCTAACCGTTATTTTGGAAGTCCAGAACTAGCAATTGGGCAATCACTAGAAACTGATGATGATGAACGTACATTATATAAAGTAACTTCAGTTGTTGAGGATATGCCAAAAAACTCTCAATTCAATTTTGGCTTCTTTTTCTCAATGGCTAATGTAGATTATGATTTTGGAAATTATTTAAGTCACAATTTTCACACTTATGTACTATTGAAAGAAGGTACTGATTATAGAGCTTTTAATAAGAATTTTATAGAAGTTATTGATAAATATTTAATTCCACAAGCAGCTCAATTCATGAAGGTTGATAGTGTGGAAGATTTTGAGGCCAGCGGTAATAAATTAGAGTATTCTTTAATGCCATTAACAGATGTTCATCTTCATTCCTTTAGGGGCGTTGAATTAAGTGCAAATGGTAATATTCAATATGTCTATATTTTTTCTGCTGCTGCATTATTTATATTATTAATTGCCTGCATCAATTTCATGAATCTTACTACAGCAAGATCTTCTGGTAGAGCAAAAGAAGTTGGTATTCGTAAAGTTCTAGGTTCAGAAAAGAAAGCACTTATTGGACAATTTCTAACAGAATCAACTTTAATTGCCGTTCTGGCACTTTTTGTAGGTTTAATATTTGTATGGCTCTCTCTAGATTGGTTTAATGGTATTTCAGGAAAAGAAATGCTAATGAGTTCCTTGTTGAGTCCAAAATTTCTAATTTTTATTTTTGTATTACCATTTATAGTAGGTGGATTAGCAGGAACATATCCAGCATTCTTCTTATCTTCATTTAAACCTATTAAAGTTTTAAAAGGCAAATTATCAACGGGTAATACTAAAAATACGTTACGAAATTTTTTAGTCGTGTTTCAGTTTGCAACGTCTATTATCCTAATTGTTGGTACAGTGGTTATTTATAAACAACTAAACCATATTCAAAACTCTAATTTAGGATTCAATAAAGATCAAGTATTGGTAGTGAGTAATAATGGATTACCTCGTGAAACAAGACAATCTTTAAAAAACGAAATTGAGCAATTAACTGATATAAAATCGACATCCTTTGCAGGGTATTTACCCGTAGGAAGTTCTTCGCGCTCTGATACAACATTTTCTACAGAAACCGTCATGACAGAATCTAACGGATTCAATATGCAATATTGGAGAATAGATTATGGTTACATGGAAACTATCGGTATGGAAATAAATGAAGGTCGTAATTTTTCTAGAGATTTTGGTTCAGATTCAACAGCTGTAATATTAAATGAAACGGCTGTTAAATTAGCAGGCTTTAAAAGCCCTATTGGGAAAAAATTATATTCATATGATCAGAATAATAATCTACAGGCATTCACAATTATTGGTGTGGTTAAAAATTTCAATTTTGCCTCTCTAAGAGAAAATGTAGGAGCATTAAGTTTCACATTAGGAAATAATAGTTGGGAAACAGCATACCGATTTAATACAGCTGATGTCAGCGGTTTATTATCTACAATTGAAAATAAATATAGAGCCGCTGCTCCAGGAATGCCATTTAAATATGAGTTTTTAGATGAAGCGTTTGATAATATGTACCGTCAAGAAAGACGTGTTGGTAAAGTTGCACTTGCCTTTGCATTATTGGCTATAATTATTGCTTGCCTCGGATTATTTGGACTGGCAACCTACATTGCAGAGCAACGCACTAAAGAAATAGGAATCCGTAAAGTATTAGGAGCTTCAGTATCTAATATTGTTAGAATGCTATCTACAGACTTTGTGAAATTAGTAATGCTTGCCTTTATAATTGCAGCACCTATTGCATGGTGGTTTATGAGTAAATGGCTAGAAGATTTTGCATTTAGAATTGAACTCAATTGGTGGATTTTTGTAGTAACAGGAATTGTTGCGTTATTAATTGCCTTAATAACGCTAAGTTTTCAAGCAATTAAAGCCGCAATAGCGAATCCAGTTGAGAGTTTAAAAACTGAATGAATCAATCAAAAAAAATCAAAAATCTAATCATAATGATTAAAAATCACATTAAAATATCGCTACGTAACCTGTGGAAAAACAAATTACTTTCCTCTCTTAATCTATTAGGTTTAAGCATAGGTGTTGGTGGTGTTTTGACTTTGATTTTCTCAGTCTATGCTTATTATAATGCAGATTCAAATATAGAGGATCAAGAAAATATTTATTATTTAAAAACGACAACCACTGGAGGTGATAGTTATTTTGAAACTCCATACCCATTACTAAAAGAAGTTGTTAAATCATCACCAGAGGTTATTGCAGCTTCACACTTGCAGGGTTGGAGTCAACCATGGTTAGAGTATAATGAATCTGAGTTTCAGGAGCGTACAAATTATGTAGAGCCCGAATTTTTTGAGGTTTTCTCATTACCATTAAAATATGGTAATACTGAAACTGCTTTTGAGAAAAAGTATTCCATAGTGCTAACAGATCTTGTTAGTCAAAAAATATTTGGAGAAGAAAATCCTGTTGGAAAAACATTAAGGGTAAATGACAGTCTCAACTTAAATATAACAGGAGTTCTAGCACCTATAAGCCCGTATTCTGCATTTCGTCTAGGTGTTTTAATGCCTACTGTTTTGTTAGAGGATAATCCGGATTTTGCTAATCGAGCAGATTGGGGGGATAGTTTTGCTGTTAACTATTTAAGGTTAAGGCCTAATGCAGATATCATGCAGATTGAAAGTCGTATTGAAGAATTGGTCAAAAATAATTATGCAGATCCAAGTGTAGTTGCTTCAATTAAACTAATGCCCTTTGCAGGAATGAGAACGGATTCTATTCCAGTAGTAGATACTATTATCAGTGGCTCTATTGCTGCATCAGTATTTGTATTACTAATTGTGCTTATCAATTTACTTAATTTAAATGCGTCAACGATGTATCGACGTACTAAAGACATCGCAGTTCGTAAAATATTAGGGGGTCGTAAAAACAATATAATTGTACAGTTTTGTATTGAAAATGGGATTTTGGTATTTGTATCTATTGTAATTTCAGCTTTGTTGTTTTTAGGTTTTTTGCTACCAAAATTGAATAACATATATGGTGCAGATTTCGGTAGGATCTCTTTTAATCTATCCAATGATTATCCAGTTGTTATTTTTGCTATAGCATTAGGTCTTTTAGTGACTTTGGTGGTAGGTATACTACCAACTTTGCGGTTTTTATCAGTGCCAATATCAACAGGGATAAAAGGAAGGATAGATGCAATTAAAAGTAATCTTTTAGTTCGTAATTCATTTATAATTCTACAATTTACTATAGCTATTCTTTTTATCTGTGTGGCAATTATTTTGAATAGCCAAATTAGTTTTATGAAGAATGCTCCTTTAGGTTTCAATAAGGATAATGTCATTGTTGGAAACATAGATTTAGAATTTAAAAATGAAGAAGCTGCTTCTTCTAAACTCATCGGTTTACTAGATGAATTGGATTCTAATCCCTATGTAAAAAGTTATACATTGAGTGAGGCTGTGCCTTCGGATTATTATTTTAATTATACAGAATTTTATGATCCTGAAAATGATAGAGATGTTCGTACGCGTTATGCTAGAACTGACGATGGTTATCTAAAAACGCTTGAAATTCCATTACTAATGGGAAGAGATTTTAATCAAAACATAGATAATGCAGAAGATCGACCTGTAATTATAAATAGAACTGCGATGAAAGCTTTAGGGTGGATATCGATTGAAGGTAAACGATTAAAAGGGAGAGATGAAAGTTTACTAGGTTATCCAGTTGTTGGTGTCATGGAGGATTTTCATTATCAGGATATGCAGAATGCAGTAGAGCCCTTAGTTCATTTTTATCGTCACAGTAATAATCTACTATACCATCGTTTTCTTTCAGTAAGAGTTGCCAAAGGCCACGAGAAAAGTGTTCAAGGATTTATTGCTAATAGATTTGAAAATATTACGTCTAGAAGGGACTATGATCAAGCATTTTTAACAGATAAAGTTAGTGCACAATATCGATTAATTGAAGGGATGTTAAAAACTGTAAATATTGTAGCTATGTTAACCATCTTCATTTCTTGTTTAGGAATGTTTGGCCTTATATCTTTTATGGCAAAGCGGCGTATAAAAGAAATAGGAATTAGAAAAGTTTTGGGATCTGGAGTAATGAACATAATTGTTTTATTATCTAAAGATTATATACTACTTGTAGGATTAGCATCTATTATAGCTTTCCCAATAGCTTGGTATGTTATGAACGCTTGGCTGAGAGATTTCGCTTATAGTATAACGCTTCAGTGGTGGATGTTTGCTGTCAGTGGATTAATTGCATTATTGATAACGTCTTTTACTGTTGGAATACAAGCTGTAAAATCAGCAACCGTTAATCCAACTAAGAGTTTGAAAACAGATTAAATTTAATGCTTTTGAAAAAACATAAATAATGCTTAAAAACTATTTCAGAATAGCTTGGGGAAGCCTCAAAAAAAAGCGGCTTTACACTTTCATTAATGTTGTGGGTCTATTTACAGGAATTAGTTTTACATTATTGATTGCAGCATTTGTATGGCAACAGTTACAAGTCAATACCAATTTAAAAAATTCAAATTCTCAATACATTCTTACGAGTCAATGGAAAGACCCAAATATGGGAGTGGATTTTGCAACACTTGGTCGAATGGCAGAGCGATTAAAGGATGGCTATCCACATTTAATAGCTAATTATTACCGTTGGGATGGTATAACAAGTATTGTTTCTAAAGGTGATAAAAACTTTAGAGAAGGCATTCAATTCGGAGATGAGAGTTTATTAAATATGTATGGTTTTAGTTTACTCCATGGTAACGTTGATACAGCATTTAAAGATCCATTTTCAGTAGTAATAACTGCAGAAAGAGCAATAAAGTATTTTGGGAAAACGAATGTCATAAATGAAACTATAGCTATTCAGAATTTCAGTGGGGATAACCAACAATTTAAAATAACTGGAGTATTAGATAAGACCTCTGAGAACACGATTACAAAATTAACCAAGCAAGCGGATAACGGGTTTTTCATTGCTAAAAACTCGGCGACGTATTTTGATCGTGCTAATTTGGAAGCTTGGAATCTTCCTATTTTTTTGGCATTTTTAGAACTTCAACCTAATATTTTTGCTCATCAATTGGAAGAGCCACTCAATCGATTGATACAACAGCATACACCTGAAACGTTTCGAAACAATCTAAAAGTTGTTCCAGTAAAGCTCACGAATTATTATTTAAATAAAAATAATGCGAGTTTAAAGCAAATGCTTTTAACGCTATCACTTGTAGGACTTTTTATCATCATTATGGCAATGATAAATTTTATAAACATAGCCATAAGCCATTCAGGAAGTCGATTAAAAGAGATTGGAGTTCGGAAAGTTTTAGGAGGACAACGGAAACAACTCAAGTTTCAGTTTTTAACAGAATCGTTTGTTTTGGTAAGTGTTTCAACAGTTTTGGCTTGTGTTTTATATCCGTTTTTGAGTCAGTGGTTTGCGCAACTCGTAGGTAAAGAACTTATTGTCCTTTCTCAATTTCCTGTTTATTTTCTATTATTGCCTTTATTTTTTATTGTAGTTATAAGCTTATTGGTAGGCTTTTATCCTGCATTTGTATTGTCTTCTTTTAAATCTGTTGATGCTATTAAAGGTAAATTAGAAACTGGAATGCGAGCTGTTTTATTAAGAAAGTCTCTTTTAGGATTTCAATATGTTACAGCACTTGTAGTGTTAATTGCAGCGCTTTTAGTCACACAACAGTTAGATAATTTTTTTGGTAAAGGTTTGGGTTATAATAAAGACTATGTTGTAACTGCGAGTGTGCCGAGAGATTGGACTCCAGAAGGTGTAGACAAGATGCTCACCATAAGAAATGAGTTTTCTAAATTGCCTTCAGTCGAAAGTGTGAGCCTTTCTTATGAAATTCCTAATGGTAATAATGGGTTTCAGGTAACAGTTTATAGAGCTGGCGAAAACCCTGAACAAGCTTTTGCATCACAAGGTTTTGTTAGCGATGATGCTTATTTTAAAACCTATCAAATTCCTTTACTAGCTGGACGATTCTTAGAAGCTGGGGAAACAAATCCGCAGACGGTTGTTATTAATGAAAAAGCATTAATTACCTATGGATTTAAAAATGCTGAAAAGGCCATCGGTCAGCAACTAACTATTGTAGGAGACACACAACCTTTAATTGTACAAGGAGTGGTTGCAGATTTTCATTTTGAATCTATGCAACAGCATATAAAACCACAAGTGTTTTTTAGCGTGAATAGTAGTACTAATTACAGGTTTTTGTCTTTTAAATTGAAATCGGGAGATGTAAATAAAAGTATTGCTGCAATTCAGCAAAAATGGAAAAGCTTAATGCCTAGTTCGTCATTTGAATACAAATTTATGGATGATACTTTGACTGATCTTTATGAAAGTGAAATACAATTTAAAAAGGCAACTTATACATCGGCTTTATTGTCATTGATCATTGCGCTTCTTGGTATTTTTGGTATGGTTTCATTAAGCATTCATAAACGTGTAAAGGAGGTTGGAATTAGAAAGGTTTTAGGAGCTTCAGCATCACGTATTAGCTTCTTATTTATTAAAGAGTTCATCGTTATTTTAGGAGTGTCTATACTAGTGGCTTGTCCATTGGCATATTTACTAATGGATTCATGGTTATCTAATTATACTTATAGAATTACTATTGGTTTTAATCCATTTTTAATCGGAGTTCTATTAATAGGAAGTGTAACGGTATTACTTATTTTATTTCAAACGTTGAAAGTAGCCATAACCAATCCAATAAAGAATTTAAGAACAGAGTAGTGCATCAATCAAAATAAAAAAAATCATGATCAAAAATTATATCAAAATAGCATGGCGAAACATTATGAAGCATAAGGTGTTTTCTCTAATTAATGTTATTGGTCTTACCATAGGATTAAGTGCTTCATTTGTAATCGGTTTAATGATTTTTTACGATTACACTTTTGATGATTTTCATAAAGATGGAGATCGGATTTATAGAGTTGTAACTGATTTTGAAGCACCAGAAGGTGAGTTTCATAATCCAGGTGTAACACTAGCATTAAAGGATGCTGTGGTTGAGAATTCTAATTTTGAGGCTATCAGTGAGTTTTATAGAGAACGACCATTGAAAGTTGAAAATAGAGCAAGTAATCTCGAATTCAAATTACCAAAATTTGTCATTTTTGCAGATAAAGACTATTTCAAAATTTTTGACTACAAGTTTGTCGCTGGTGATGCTAATAAAACCTTATCTAACCCTAATGAAGTTATACTAACAAAAGAACGTGCAACCAAATATTTCCCTAGTATAAACCTTTCTGAAGTGATTGGCAAAACTTTGGTATATAATGATTCTATCAATGCTAGCGTAACAGGTGTGGTAGAGAACCTTGATGGTAGAACAGATATTGTGTTTCAAGAATTTATATCTCATCCAACAATTCTTCAAACTCGAATGCGAGGAAATATATTGGGGAAGAATTGGAATAATACTAATTCTAGTTCGCAACTATTTGTGAAATTAAATACTAATGCAGACATACCAGCAATCAAAAGTAGATTTAAAGATTTAGCTGCAGAACATGCTGATGAAGATGATATAAAGTATGGGGAAGAACGCATATTTCAGCTGCAGCCATTAAGAGATATTCACTTTAATGAAAATTATGGAGTTTATGATTATACAAAAGGGCAAGCCAGTAGGTCTTTGTTAAAGAATTTAGCTTTAGTTGCGTTATTCTTATTGTTACTCGGTTGTATTAATTTTATAAATCTTAATACTGCACAGGCATCGCAACGTGCTAAGGAAATAGGTATTAGAAAAACGTTAGGAAGCTCAAGGAAACAATTGATTAATCAATTTATGGGAGAAACATTTTTACTAGTAATTGTATCCGCGTTATTGTCTTTGTTACTTTCTAAATGGTTAATCAATGTGTTTTCGGATTTCGTTCCTGAGGATTTGAGTTTTGAATTGTTTAAAACACCAATAGTATTAGTTTGCATTATAGTTTTATTACTCTTAGTTGCATTTTTATCAGGATTTTATCCTGCTATGGTCTTGTCTAAATTTAATACAGTATCAGTTTTAAAAAATCATTTAGCAGTAGGTGAGAAAAAGGTAAAATTAAGAAAGTTCTTAACTGTTTTTCAATTTACTATTGCTCAAGTATTTATTATAGCTACACTCTTGGTTGGTAAACAAATTAACTATTTATTAAATAAGGATATGGGTTTTAAAAGTGAAGCTGTAGTAACGGCATTTAGACCATTTGGAGAAGATGGGTTGGAGAAAATGCAATTACTTTCTGAACAGCTAAAATCTATACCTGAGATAAATGCAATCAGTCTTGGTAATTATACACCTGCTTCTTTTAGCACTAATACAACTACAGTAAGACGTTTTATTGATGATAAAGAAATACATGGCGATATGCAATTATTACATGGTGATACTAATTATTTAAATCTTTTTGAAATCGAGCTTTTGGCTGGTAGAGCAAGACGAAATGATACAGTTAGAGAACTTATCATTAATGATGCAGCTCGTAAGTTTTATGGTTTTAACTCGCCAGAAGAAGCCATCGGACAAACGTTACTTTACGAAGATGACCCACTTCCTATAGTAGGTGTAATGGAAAATTTTCATCAGCGATCATTAAAAACTGAAATTAAACCAATGAGTTTGTTGGGGGATTTTTATAGAGAAAATTGGACCTATTTCACACAAGCACATTTAGCTCTAAACACCTCTTCTGGGAGTTTAGAAACAGCAATTTCTAAAATTGAGAATGCCTACAACTCAATTTATCCAGGTGAAGAATTGAGACTAGAATTTTTAGACGAAACCATTGCCAAGTTTTATAAAAGTGAGAGAAAAATATCTACACTTTTAAATTGGTCAACAGGCTTATCAATATTAATTAGTTGTCTTGGTTTACTTGGTCTTGTAATTTACACTACAAACCGTCGTGTCAAGGAAATTGGAGTACGTAAGGTTTTGGGTGCTTCATTATTACAAATCAACAAGCTTTTAAGTAAAGAATTTTTAATTCTTGTTGCTATAGCTTTTATAGTTGCTGCACCAATTGCTTATTACGGAATTAATAATTGGCTACAAGATTTTGCCTATAAAACTAGTATTAGTTTTTGGGTGTTTTTGATGAGTGGTTGTGCTATGATTTTCTTTGCTTTATTAGTGATAAGTGCTAAAACGCTTCAAGCCGCAAATGCAAATCCGGTAAACTCACTACGCTCGGAATAAAGTGTTTAATTACTCAGTTTTTAAGTGTACGATTACGAACAAGAAGTGTATCGAAATCGTACACTTTTGTTTTTAATAAAAACTATAAAATACTGTTTTTTAGACACTTAAATGTTTGGCATCATCTTCTCTGTATAATTGATGTAGTTATTAAATTCAATCAAAAAACAATCATGATTCTAAATTATATCAAAATAGCATTCAGAACTTTACTAAAAAATAAAGGCTATAGTTTTCTTAACATTTTCGGATTAGCCATTGGTATTACATGTGCAAGTTTAATCTTTCTTTGGGTTGAAGATGAAATGAGTTTTAATGAATCTTTTGCTAGACAAGAGCATATCTATATAGTGCCAACTAACCAAAATTATGAAGGAGAATGGCGAACATTTTACTCGTCACCTGGACCTTTAGCAAAGGATATGAAGAATGATATTCCTGGGATTATAAAATCTACTACGTCTAGTCAAGAAACTCGCTTATTAGCTATTGGTGATAATTCAATTAATAGAACAGGGCGTTATGCTAATGTAGATTTCTTAGATATTTTTAGTTTAAAATTTATTGAAGGCAATCGAGAAGATGCATTTAAAAACCCTGAGGCTATTATATTGACTCAAGAAACAGCAGAACAACTTTTTGGTAATAACGAAAAAGTAGTAGGTAAGGTTGTTAAAATGAATAATAGAGATAATTATCTAGTTACTGGAGTAGTTGAAAACTTGCCAAACAACGTCACCTTTTCTTTTGACTGGGTAGCACCATTTGAACGTTATAGAGATGGTGCTGAATGGATGACAGAATACGGTAGTAATTTTTCGGATACGTTTGTAGAATTAGCGCCAGAATCTAATTTTGAAATCGTAGATGCTCAAGTGAGATCACTTATAGGTAAGAAGGAAGAAAATACAACTGATTACGCCTTTTTGCATTCAATGAAAGATTGGCATTTACGCTCTAAGTTTGAAGGTGGTAAGATTGTTGGTGGTCGTATTACTTATGTAAGTTTGTTTACAATCATTGCTTTTATAATTTTATTGATTGCCTGTATTAATTTTATGAATTTAAGTACTGCTCGCAGTGAAAAACGTGCCAATGAAGTTGGAGTGCGCAAGGCAATGGGATCTGGTAGAGGTAGACTAATTACACAATTTATATCTGAAGCTTTAATATTATCATTTATAGCGACACTATTTAGTGTAATACTTCTTGCAATTTTATTACCACAGTTTAATCTTATTATTGATAAGACGTTAACATTGAGTTTATCGAATTCAACTCATATTTTTAGTCTTATTGGTATAGCAATTACTTGTGGCCTTTTTGCAGGTTTATATCCAGCATTTTACTTATCATCTTTTAAACCAGTAGAAGTTTTAAAGGGCTTAAAAGTTACTGAAGGTTCAGCTACATTAATACGGAAAGGGTTAGTTGTAGGACAGTTTACAATTTCAATAGTTTTTATAATTGTTACCATTTTAGTCTACCAACAAATTCAACATGCCAAAAATAGGGATTTGGGTTATGATAAAGATCAGTTAATATCGATGCGAATTAATAGAGGAATTATAGATAAGTTCAATGTAATTCAGCAGGATTTGATTAGTTCAGGTTCAGTTTATAATGTTGCTTTGTGTAATTCACAACTATTATCAGGAGGTAATAATGGATCAGGTTTTAATTGGAAAGGAGGTACAAATGCAGAAGACGTTTTAATCTCTTTTAGAAATATTTCAGAAGGATTTTATGATACTACTGGCATGGAAATTATTGAAGGTCGTAGTTTTAGTAAAAATATTGATGCAGATAGTACTTATGCAATGGTGTCACAGTCTCTTGCAAAAATGATGGGAGATGAAAACCCAATTGGAAATATTGTTACTAGAGGGGAAGATACTTATGAGGTTATAGGTGTCGTTAAAGATTATCAATATGGAAATATGTATGAATCTAGTAGTGACCCAGTTTTATTTTTTAACTATCATAACTATGCACGTTATATGTATATAAAAACAAAAGATGGAATTCCAATTAATAAGGCTTTATCTAGTATTGAAGCTGTGTTGAAGAAACATAATCCAGCTTTTCCTTTTGAATATACGTTTGTTGATGATGTTTTTGATACTAAGTTTAAGAATGAACAATTGGTAGGTGAACTATCTCAAATATTTGCAATTCTCGCTATACTTATTTCTTGTTTAGGTCTTTTTGGATTAGCAGCTTACACTGCACAACAACGAAGAAAAGAAATTGGAGTACGTAAGGTTTTAGGAGCAAGTATATCTGGCATCGTAAAGCTATTATCAAAAGATTTTTTAAAGTTAATTGGCATTTCAATTGTAATTGCAATTCCTATAGCGTGGTATTTTATGCAAGATTGGCTTAAAGATTACGCATATCGCATAGAAATTAATTGGTGGGTTTTTGTAATTGCAGGTGTTGTTGCTATTTTAATAGCCATGCTTACTGTAAGTTTTCAGGCTATTAAAGCCGCGATTGCAAATCCAGCGGATAGTTTAAAAACGGAATAAAAGCAATAAAATAGAGCTCATCAATAAATCAAAAAATAAAACATCATGAAAAATTTAAAACAAATTACAATAATTGCATTGATTTTTATAAGTCAAATACTAATAGCACAAACAAAGAGGGTCGTTGAATCTTTTAATAAGGTTATTATAAGTCCACATATCGAAACCACTTTTGTACAAGGGGATGAAGAGTCTGTTACAATTCTGAAAAATACATTGACAGATGATAAAGTAAATATTGAAGTGAATGGGGAAACACTTAGAGTCTATTTAGATGATGCTAAAGAAACCACTAAACATGAGAGTATTGTAAAGAATGGAGTAAAAATGAAAGTGCCAATTTACAAAGGGAAAGTATTAACTATTCTAGTGACCTATAAACGCATAGATAACCTATCATTAAGAGGTGAGCAAAGAACGATTTGTGAAAGTTTAATTGAAGTGGGGAAATTTAAACTTAAGATTTATGGTGAATCTCAAGTGACGTTTAATGATGTGAATTTCAAAGAATTTGAAGTTGATGTTTATGGTGAAAGTCAATTAACTATAAAAAATGGCATTACTGAAAATCAGAAAATTACAGCTTATGGGGAAGGTGAAATTAACCTTGTTGGCATAGATAATAAAACTTCAAGACTTAAAGCTTATGGTGAGGCAGAATTTAGAGTAAAATCTTCAGAGCGAATCAAATTTACAGCTTATGGCGAAGCTGAGCTTTATTATAAAGGTGACGCTAAAGTAAGCAAAGGTTTAAGCTTTGGTGATTCACAAATTAATAGAATAGACTAAAAAAATTAAATAAATGGCTAATACATTATTAAGTCTTAACGAGGCAACTAGAACAGTTAATTCAGGAAGTAACAAGGTTACTTTGCTAGATAATATCGATTTACAAGTTAAGGAAGGCGAATTTATATCCCTTATGGGACCATCTGGTTCTGGTAAATCTACATTACTAAATTGTATAGGTATGCTAGACAGTTTTACAGGAGGCGGTTATACCTTTTTAGGAGAACCTGTCCATAGTATAAAAGAAAAAAGCAGATCTAAGTTGTATAAGGAATATATCGGATTTGTATTTCAAGCTTATCATCTTATTGATGAGCTAACCGTTTTTGAAAATATTGAAACACCCTTGCTATATAAAAATGTGAAATCGTCTGAGCGTAAAGCACTAGTTGCTGATATGTTAGATCGATTTAATATTGTAGGTAAGAAGGATTTATTTCCAATTCAATTAAGTGGTGGTCAACAACAATTAGTTGGTGTTGCTAGAGCTCTAATCGGAAAACCAAGGTTGATTTTAGCGGATGAACCAACAGGGAATCTAAATTCGAAGCAGAGTACAGAAATTATGGGGCTGTTTTCTCACTTGAATAAAGAAGGTGTGACGATTATTCAGGCCACGCACTCTGAAAAAAACGCCTCTTATGGCTCTAGAATTATCAATTTATTAGATGGGAAGATAGTCTCATAATAAAAAAGAAATCATGATATATAAATACATTGTTTTTACACTCATACTTTTAATGGGTTTAGTGGGATACACTCAAGATTTAAATCAAAAAAGCTATTCGCTCGAAGAGTGTATATCTATTGCATTAGAGAATAATTTCGATTTAAAATCTGCAGATTTAAGAGCTAATTCTGCAAAAGTGAATCATCAACAATCCAAAGCAAATATGTTGCCAAGTCTCAACGGAAGTTTTAATCTAGGTGTTAATGACGGAAGAAGTATAGATCCATTTACCAATGATTTTATAAATCAGGAATTAACATTCTCGAATATGAGGTTAAGTTTGGACATGACCATTTTTAATGGATTTAGATTGTTAAATTCTGCAAAACAAAATCGTTTAAATAGAAAAGCTTCAGAATTAGAAAAAGAAGCTGCTCAACAAGACTTAGTGTTAAATGTCACTTTAGCTTATTTACAGGTTTTAAATAGCAAAGCAGTTCTAG
Source organism: Winogradskyella sp. PG-2 (assembly GCF_000828715.1). NCBI lineage: Bacteria > Pseudomonadati > Bacteroidota > Flavobacteriia > Flavobacteriales > Flavobacteriaceae > Winogradskyella > Winogradskyella sp. PG-2. The sequence continues at coordinate 2,511,671 of NZ_AP014583.1, forward strand.
ACTTAACAAACCAACGTTATGAAACCACAAAAAAGCAATTAAAGATTCAAAAAGATTTTTATGAAAATGAATCAGGAAATCCAGCGGATTATGCAGATATTTTAGGACAAATTGCTAGCGATGAAACAAGTGTTCTAAATTCTAAATCCAATTTAAATAATGCAAGATTAGCACTTGTAAGATTGATGAACCTTTCTGATAATGTAAATATTGATGCGGAATCCATACTGTTAGATTTTGAAAAGTATAGCTTATCCGCAGATGAGGTTTATAATGAAGCGCTTCAAAATTTAGCAACATTTAAAGCAAGAGAAATGCGTATAGAAGCAGCTGAAAAAGGGGTAAGTGTAGCAAAATCTCAATTCACACCAGAAATATCTGTTTTTGGTGGTGTAAACACTAATTATTCTAGTGCAGCACAGCTTTTTAATTCAACAGGAACAAGTATTGTAGAGACTGGTGATTTTGTAACTGTTGGAGGTCAAGATTTAGCTGTGATGACAGAACAAACCAATTTTGAAGCTGAAACAATTGGTTATGAAGATCAATTAGATAATAATTTAAATACTGTAGTTGGCGTAGCTGTTAATGTTCCTCTTTTTAATGGTTTTAGAGCTAAGAATAATGTAGCTCTAGAAAAAATTAGAGTAGAAGAATCTATTTTAGAATTAGAGCGTACGCATGTAGATATAAAAAATGCAATTGCTCAAGTACATTTTGATATGGAAGCGGTTTATAATCGCTATTTGAGTTTATTGAAACAAGTTGAAGCTTATGAAGAATCGTATAGAATTAATGAAATACGATTTAATAGTGGTGTCTCTAATTTCTTAAACTATGTTACAAGTAAAAATAATTTAGATAACTCTAAAGTGAATTTGACTAATGCTAAATATGAATATTTATTACGGGTAAAGGTTTTAGATTATTACAGAGGGAATATTTAAAATTATTTAGTCAATTCTCTTTACTAATACTACCCAATCCTGATTAGGTGAATTATTGAGTTCCTTTGGTGGATGCCCTAATGCTTTAATAGCTCCACCTCTAATCGTTTTTATAGAACCTTTTTGCAAATTATCACCAGTAAGAGGATTAAACTATTCCACGCTGAATTTACCTTTAATTCCTTCTAAATTGATAGTGTATTTTCTCAATTTCGGTACATAAACAGCATAAATTTCACTTGGTTTACTTAGGCAATAAGCATCTTCTGAATTTATAAGTTTATGGCTAGGTTGCATTTCCCAGTAATGTAAATGTGAATTAAAAAAATCTTTTGCATAATTAGTAATTTCCCAAAGGCGGTCTCTTTGACGCCAATCTTCAGAAGTTAAATCATTATGTGGGTGTTTTGCGCCAAAATACCATTCTACGCCAGCTGAGCCAGACATTAATGTTCCCCAGAGCGCATAACGTCTTAATGTATTATGATTTGGATCTTGAGCATCTGTTAAGGCAGCTGTGTGCCACATACCTATTTCATCCATAGTAATTAACCATTGGTTACCAGATTTTTTTGAATTGTTTTTCCATGTTTCTACTATTGTAGCTGCTTCTTCACGTTCTGCCTGTTGCAATGATAGTCCGTCAAGATCTTTGAAAGTTAAAATATCATTTAGAATATCAGATCTCAAAGGGTCTTCAGAATGAGTATGTAATAAGACAGGATGTTTATAAGGGTCATTCTGTTTTATATATGTTATCATCGCTTTTCGTTGTAAATCATTTTGACCAAGTGGTGTCCAAGACGCAGGTCCATTTTCTTCTCCAATATTCCAAACCAATCCTAAATGATGACTAAAACGTGCAATAAGCTCGTTAATATATAATTGACGGAGTACTCCAGTATTTCCATTATCTAGCATAGTTTCATTTTCAGTTTCTTGAAGAACCATGTGTAATAAAATACCTTTCGATTGCATGTGTTGAAATAGAATTTCCCATTGAGCTAACTTACTTACATCAAAACGTGTAAAATCATCAGCATTTAGATATGGCCATACATCTTTACCGTCTCCTAAAATATTCATAGTTAAAAAGTAGGACGTATTCATACCTTTTGAAGCTAAATAATTCATAGCTCCAATAATAGATTTGCCTTTTCCACCTTTCCATGTAGGATTTCCCGTTTTCCAATCTTTGAGATGTGGAGTATAGGTGTGTATATTTTCTGTGGCAGATGCTTCTCCATCTCTTTCTTCTGCTTTGATACGATAAGTGTTATCAAAATCTAAATAGCCTAAAAGGTTTTCGGGACTATTTGCACCTGCTTTTAGCCAATAGTTGTCTGTATCACGAAATTTAAAATAGCTTTTATATGCTTCTAAACGACCATGAGCTCTAAAATCATTATTCTCTTTATCGGACTCTAAAACAATAAAATTGCCTTTAGTATTAGAAATATCAATGATTTTTCCAGTTTTAAAATTACTTCTCAAAGCAATACTATCTCCTTTGTAAAGTGTTGCCTTATAAGACCATTTGCCTATTTTATTTGGTGTAAATCTAGCTTTCCAAATATTTCCTGAGTTAGCACTAGTTTCTGCAGCATTTCCATCAGTTGCATAAAAACCACGGATAATTTGTTTTGTTTCATCGTGTTTAAAAACAACATTTAATCTGTAGTTTAAAAAAGGGTTTTCGGAAGCAGTTTCAGAAGTTTCTGGTCCAGAGAATGGTAGTGTAATTGTATGCCATTATTTATATATTGGTATCTCGTCAATTGTTTTGCTATCCGACTTCACATGTCCTTTAGGTAATTCTAGACGTTCTAAACTAGTTAATTCGGGTTCGCCTCCTCTATTTCCGCAACCAGATGCCGTGTAGACATGGTTTTTAATAAATGCAAACCCAGTACCATGTCTTCCTTGGTTTAGAGCTGGCCAATTACTCCATAAACCTGTAGCTGTATTAAAAGCTTCTACTTCATTATGAGCGACTTTATGAGCTGTACTTTAACAGCATTATTCCATACAAAAGCGGAATTACCAGCTCGTTCAGTAGGAATTTCTAGGTTGTTATTAACCATTTCCCATCTTTGTTCTTCAAAATTATAAACATTTCCATGGCTTATTGTTAGAGCCATATCCTCATTTGTTTTTTTGAAGTTCTACGTCCTGCAAAAGCATAAAGTTTGTTATCCGCAACCACTGCCTGAAAATGGTCACGAGCATTAGGTGCATCCTCAAGAGCTTTCCATTCTCCAGTTTTAGGATTGTATTCATCGAACCAAGGTTTGTAACCATTCATATGTCCTTTAGTTATTCCGCCAACGATATAGATTTTGTTATTATAAGTAGCAACACCAGCATCACCTCTTTGACGATGCTTTGGGATTTGATGACTAAATACATATTCATCACGTTCGAGATAATAAATTATTACATTGTCTACAGGTTTTTCGTTTGGCCATTCTCCTGTCATAGCACCTACTATGTATATAGCATCGTCAAAAACTATTGGCTGAAAATGATGCAATTCTATAGGTGTAGGTAATTTTTCAGACCATCTATTCGTATCAGAATTATATACAGACGTAGGATTTATTCGACGACCTCCCATTCAATACAACTTGTCTTTATAAGCAACAAGACCAGCTTCATGACGAGCAGTTGGTTGATTTTCTGTGTCAATCGTTTCCCAATACCAATTATCTGGAATATCTTTTTTGCAACTTTGAAATATCAATATAGTAACAATAACAATTAGTTTTAGTCGCTTTAATGAAATGTATTTCATAATATTTAGGATATTGTATAATTATTAAATAGTTGTATTTATTAATCTCAATTAAAAAATAATTGATGAGTCTTATCTCCAATCCAATAACCAAAGCCTAAAACTAACGGATAGCCAAGAAATAGCCATATATAATCTACTACTGATAATTTGATGAAAGCTGAGGTGCAATTCGCGGTGAGTAAGTTTATAAAATCATACCAAGATTTGACTTCTAATTTCATTACACAGACATTTGCTATAATCGCAATGATTAAAATGGTTAAGCCAATTATATATAATCGTATCATAATGAGTATTAATTCCACACTAAGTTACTTCTTTCTTGCCAATAGAATTCTGATGTAACTACTAATGATTTCAATTTGGAAATTTCAACTGCATTTAATTTAAAATTCAATGCTTTTAAGTTTTGTTTTAAATGATTGGTATTTGAAGCTCCACTAAGTAGAAGTGTTGGTTCTAAATTATCCATAACAAAGCGTAAAGCAATAGCATCGATACCAACCTTGTATTTTGCTGATAAAGAGTCTAAGTAATTATAAATAATTTGATAATTATTAAATTGACTATTTTTAAATACTCGTCCATTTGCTAATGCTTCTTTGATAATAATCGTTTTATTTTTAGTTAATAAGTGCTTTAAAATACAATAACAAGACTGCTCAAAAATATTGAAGGTAACTTGATAGCTATCAAATAAATCTTCATCATTATAAGCAACTTTACTTGCTTCTTCAATAATTTTAACTTGTTCCGTTCCGCTAGAGCTAATCCCTATTTTTAAGCCATATTCTTGTTTTAATTCATTTAATCTAGATAAGACTTTATGATTAGTTAAGACACCACTGTCTAATGTTGCAGAATGGATTTGATAGATTTTTAAATTTGGTAACAAGGCTTTCGAAGCTTCCCATTGTTCATTCAGTTTAGTTAGAGAATGCTCTTTAATCTCATGCTTACCTTCAAATCCGATTTCCCAATTGGCTACATAGGTATAACCAAATTTTGTAGACAATCTAACATCATTATAACCTCTAGAGTCATTCCATTCTAATAAAAATTGTTCGCCTAAACCATAGGATGGAGCTACATCAAAATCTCTAATACCTAGTAGATAACTTTCATCTAAAACCTTAAAAGCTTCTTTTTTAAATGCACCAATAGATTTATCAATAGTATTTGACCTAATATTGATGTAATCTGGTCGACCTAAAGCAGCCATACCCAATCCTATCTTAGTTTTTTTAACCATTTTAGTAATTCATTATCAGAAGGATTTCTTAGCTTCTTTTTTCCAATCGTAACTGTAGGGAAATTTAACCTTCTATTTTCATATAAACTTCTTAATTCTTCAGCATAATTAGAATTTATTTCTACATCTAAGAATTTATATTCTAAACCTTGATGATCTAAAAAGGTTTTATAATATTGAGATTTATGGCACCTTTCGGTGCCATAAAGTTTAATTTCTTTTGTCATTATTTGGCACCCTTTAACTTATCTGAATGTAGTTTTCTAAGCTTTGCCAATTTTGGGTCAATAACAAATCCGCAATATCCATAATCAGGGTTATTTTTATAAAAGTCTTGATGCTCTTTTTCAGCTTCATAAAAAGTAACAGCCTCTGAAACTTCAGTTACTATCTGGTCTTCATAATATGAAGACAACTCCTTAATTATAATTTCAGCGATTTCCTTTTGTTTGTAATCATGATAATAAATTACTGAGCGATATTGAGTACCACGATCTGCACCTTGTTGATTAAGGGTTGTAGGATCGTGAGTGGTCATAAAAATGACTAGGATATCCTCGTAAGTAATCACGTTAGCATTAAAAGTAACTTGTATAACCTCTGCATGACCAGTTAAGCCAGAACAAATTTCTCTGTAGGTTGGTTTTCCAGGTACATTACCACCAGAGTAACCTGAGATTACTTTTTCTACTCCTTTTACTTCTTGAAATACTGCTTCTGTACACCAAAAGCAGCCTCCACCAACTGTGGCGATTTGTAAATTTTTAGCTGTCATTAGGCTATCTCCTTATCTAAAGTCATGGATTCTGAATTAATACAATAGCGAAGCCCACTTGGTTCTGGACCATCTGGGAAAATATGCCCTAAATGGGCATCACAAGTATTACACATTACTTCGACGCGTACCATACCAAATGTTGTATCTCTTTCGTACTTAATTGCGTTTTCTTTTATTGGCTGTGTAAAACTTGGCCAACCAGTACCCGAGCTAAACTTAATGGTAGAATCAAACAAAGGAGTATCACAACATACACAGTTGTATTTACCTTCATCATAGATACTACAAAGTGCTCCACTGTGTGGACGTTCTGTGCCTTTTTGTCTTGCAATTCTGAATTGTTCTGGAGTTAATTGAGTTCTCCATTCTGCTTCTGTTTTTTCAACGCGTCTATCTGGTGTTGGATTTCCTTTTCCAGAAAAATTGATAACGTCTTTCCAAGTTAGCATACTGTTTTTGTCCTTTCTTTTCTAGTTAATAATATGCTTTTATAAAGATATAAATATAGTCGTGATATTTGTCATTTCCTTACATCTGTAGTAGAATAGAACCCTTATTAATTTATGGTGGCAATATTTAACCTAGAAGTCAGAGAATCATGTGTAAATTTACGTAAGGATAGTTAGTTATTTAAATTAATTATCACTAAAAATAATTAAGACAAAAACGCCCCTCAGTAATAATATATGATTCTGGTGTAGCACCATCAAACTCAGCTATCAATTCAAAAGTTCCCATAACGAAGCCTTCATTGCTATTATGTGATGTTATAGTTACACTTCCTTGAGCATGATAGTAGTAATCTGGGTTAGATGTATAACCAGCTCTTGGTAACTTTGGTGTAGGTCTAAATGTATAAAAGCCAGGTGTAGTATTAAAATGGAAAGTAAAATCCATATCTGCACTGGCACCTTCACTTAGAAATATAAAACCAAACTATTCAGCTTGTTCATTAACATATGGAATAAACTGAGTTTCTTCAAATTCTACTCCATCTACTAAAACAAAAAATTCGTTGTCTTTTGTTAAAGGAATATTTATAAAAATACCATTTGTAAAAGCCTTGGTTTCATTATTATTTATACCTGTAAAACTAAATGTGCCAGAAATACTTAAATTAGAGTAGTTTATTTCCGAAACAGTAACTTCTCCCATAATTTCATTACCATCATTTAACGATACCCAACTTTCATTTGAAGTGACATCAGGAAAGTAACTTACCGTATTAATGTCACCTCCTGAATCAACCAAGCCTAATTGGTATGTCCCTTCTGTGGTTTGGTGTAATATAATCTGAAAATCTTCATTATCTCTTCTGCCAGTAATTGTGAGTTGACCATTACCAATATGAGCTTCTGCAGAAAGTGAAAAGTAAGTGTCATTATCAAAATCAACTTGAAAAAATGAACTAAACTCATAATTATTTAGATCATTAATCAGTTCTGAAATTTCATCAGATGACTCTGGGCAAACTAATAATTGTTCCTCTAATGCTACTTTATATGCCAAACAATTGTCTGTAAAATTACTTGAATCTGAATCTAAAAAATTATTAAGAGCTGTATCTACTAAATCACTGGCATCAGAACAAGATAATTGAGTGTCAAAAGTTAAAGGACCATCATAAGGCTCGTTTTCACAACTATAACATAGAGCGATGAGGATATAACCAAAATACAATATGGAATTATTGAACGCACGCATCTAATTTATTTATAATCGTTATAATCCATAATTAATACAAAAGCGACCTTCAGTTATAGTATACGATTCTGGTGTTGCATTTTCTAATTCTGCAATAAATTCAAAAGTTCCCAAAATAAATTTTGCATCTACATAATGTGCTGTGATAGTTAAGGTTCCATTACCGTAATAATAAAAATCGTCATTACCACTAAAACCAGCTCTTGGTAATTCTGATATAAGCCTAAGATTATAAAAACCTGGTGGTGTATTTACATCTATATTAAAATCCATATTAATACTATCAATTTCACTAAATATTATGATTACAAGGGTCATTTCATTTTCAATAAGAATACCTAGAATAGAAGAGTCGATATACTCTTCACCATCATACAAAGCAAAAAATTCATCGTCTTTCGTTAAAGGAATATTTATAAAAATACCATTTGTAAAAGCCTTAGTTTCATTGTTATTTGTACCTGTAAAATTGAACGTGCCAGAAATTCTTAAATCAGAGTAGTTTATGTACGAAACAGTAACTTCTCCCATAATTTCATTTCCATCACTTACCGATACCCAGCTTTCATTTGAAGTGACATCAGGAAAGTAGCTTGCCGTATTAATATTACCTCCGAAACCTTCTGTACCTAATTGGTATGTTCCTTCTGTGGTTTGGTGCAATATAATCTGAAAATCTTCATTATCTCGTCTACCAGTAATTGTGAGTTTGCCATTACCAATATGAGCTTCTGCAGAAAGGGAAAGGTAGGTGTCATTATCAAAATCAACTTGAAAAAATGAACTGAACTCACAATTATTCAAATCATTAATCAGTTCAGAAATTTCATCAAATGACTCTGGACAAACTAATAATTGTTCCTCTAATGCTGCTTTATATGCTAAACAATTGTCAGCAAAATTACTTGAATCTGAGTCTAAAAAATTATTAAGTGCTGTATCTACTAAATCACTGGTGTCAGAACAAGATAATTGAGTGTCAAAAGTTAATGGACCATCATAAGGTTCGTTTTCACAACTATAATATAGAGCTATGAGAATATAACCAAAACACAATATGGCATTTTTGAATGCACGCATCTAACTTGTGATTTATTCTTCTGATATAGCAATAATAAAAAAAAGCTCTATAAAATTAAACCTACAAGACCTTTATCAAAGACTATTAAAACGACTACAAAAGTCTAAAGGATTTAATATTGAAGGTTTTTAAGAAAATATAGATATTAAAGCATCAACCACATTGTTAATTGCAATAGTTTTTTTGTGTGTTTTAAGGAAACAGTGAACTTGTTCGTCATAGTTAGTTGAAAGGCAGAAACTAAGTTGGTAAAAGAAATCGAGCACATACAGAATGAGCAATTAATTATACACTGTGTTACCTGCTGGCTTTTTTTATTTCTTCAATCAATTTGTTTTCATTCTGCCCATTCCTGCCCATTGAAACTAATGAACTTTTTTTATCAAGGTCGCATACGCTATTTATTAGTACTTTTTTGTTGTCAAATAATATTGTAATCTGTTCTCCCCAACTACCAGATAAAAACCCTGGATGTGTTTTTGCAAGAATTACTTTTGAATTTGATTTATATATATACCATTCCAATTCTTCTGCAACTTTATCTATGATTTTTTTTAATTGCGATTTGTTGAGATTGGTATTTACTTCTTTAAATTTCAATCTGCTTTTTTGCAAGTAGAAAAATATAATTCCTAATAATGCTGGTATAATTAAAAACCAAATTTCTCCTGATTTTATGGGTTTATGTGAGTTCTCAAAATAATCTTTCAGATACATAAAGGTTAATGTAGCAGGTATTATAAAACAAAAGCCTACAATTCCATAATGCTGAACCTTTTCCCAAAAGCTCAATTTAAGTTCTCGGTTTTCTAATCCATATTTTACTTTCTCGCTAGTCATTTATCGTTGGCTTTTTTCCAATTCAATTTATTTTATAAATCATTTCATAATCGTGAGCAGTCACGAACATTGGATAATCACTCCATTTCTTTCCGCTTACTTTAGCGCTTTTATATGTTTTCCTAAAAAGCTGTTGCAAACGTAAAATGACTAATAATTACGCAACTTCATAAGCTTGCTCAATTTCAGGAATGTCGAATTTTTGATTTTTATAAACATCTTCGTAAACTTTTTGAAGGTTTTCAAATCCTGTTATTGTCAAATCTTTATTCGCGCTATGCTCAAAATCCGCTAACCATTCGTAATCTTCTTGTCCGATTTCGCTAAATGAAAATAGGTCTATAAACCATCTGTCATAATTTATAGTAAACCCGTTCATTTCGCAGTAAAAGGCTTTGAGTTTTTTTGTAAAACTAAAAGTGTATTTCAATTTTACACTTGAATAGAATTTGGAAATAAATTCACTCAATTCCCATTCCAAATGCAGAAGATTCATTCCAATAAGTTGATGAAATTCCGTTTGAGGAATCTTGCTCAATTCCGATTCCGCTATTTGTATTTCAGAATCCAAATCATTCCGCTTTATATATTCGTTAAGTTTATCTTCTAAATCGAAGTTCATAGGTTTGTTCAGCTTGCAGGTAACGCCCACTGTGTATGGCGCAGTGAGGCGCGCCTCACGGAAAGCCATTGTTGCGCCTGATTAGCTATACCCGCTGTTGTGTGTAGTATCGTTCGGAGTTCTCGTAGACTCGACTAAATATACATAAAATTGGCGAGGTGCGACAAACAGTGGGCGTTGGTATGTAATTAGTAGAAGGGCAGCGTTTGGAAAACGCGATTCTACGTGCCGTAGGCAATTACATATCAACGGTTAGTGTATGAAAATCAGTCGATTACGAAGCACGAAACTTTCGGTTAAGCACTTAGTTTGATACGAGGCAATAGCCTTGAATTTACTACTGTTTTGCCTATTTTTTATATGCATTGTTATGCACTTTTATTCCTTATCTCAATCCATTAATATCATATCTGGATACAAAATTCCAAACCAATTCAGATGTATTCTGACCTTGAAAAGTTGCGCTAAACCAAACATGTTCTCCTCCTATAAATTTATAATGCTCAACAGAAACTGAGCTATCTCCTTGGTCATAGACATAACGTTCAATATTATTATCACTTGTTACGGTTGGGGTTAAAACTGTATTATTTAAGTTAATCCAATGGTCTAATGTACTTTGTACAGAATTCCAATCAGTACTCCCATTATAGGAAACAACACCATCTGAGGTTCCATGAAGATGTACTACTGGCATAGGATGAATGTTAGATTCTGTACAGTTTAACATTGTTCCAGAAACAGATGCCACCGCAGCAATTAAATCACTTTTATAATTCGCAAGCCCGTATGCCATCATGCCCCCGTTTGAGTATCCCGCAGCATAAATTCTTTCCATATTTACATTATACTGAGACGAAATCTCACTAATCATAGATTCAACAAATCCTACATCATCAGCAGTACTTTTATTGTCTCCACCTGTTGGGCAAGGATTCCAATGGGAAGAGCCATCTAAGCAACTACCTTGAGGATAGATTAAAATAAAAGTGTCAGCTTCTGCCAATGAGCGCATATCTGCTTCTTGCATATAATCACTTGCACTACCACCAAACCCATGAAAATTCAGCATTAGTGGAACAGAAGATATTCCATCATAAGAGTTTGGTATATACAACACATATTCTCTGTTGAGACCGTCATGAACTATAGTTTGTGCATTAGTATTTGAGTAACACTCCTCTAGATTTTTATTATCATCTTTTTTACAACTGCTTAGAATTGATAATAAAATGGGAAATAGTAAAATTGATTTTTTCATTGTTCAGTCTTTCTTTAAGATGCTATCTTTTTATTGTGCCTAACGCCCACTGTGTATGTCGTAGTGAGGCGCGCCTCACGGAAAGCCATTGTTACGCCTGATTAGCTATACACGCTGTTGTGTGTAGTATCGTTCGGAGTTCTCGTAGACTCGACTAAATATACATAAAATTGGCGAGGTGCGACAAACAGTTGGCGTTGGTATGTAATTAGTAGAAGGGCAGCGTTTGGAAAACGCGATTCTACGTGCCGTAGGCAATTACATACCAACGTATTCGTGAATGAGTAGTAGCGAATTTAGATATACTACTTTTCAAAAAGAAATGAACGAAATAAAAAAGAATAGCGATTTGAATTAAAAATCAAATCGCTATTACTTATAAACATTTTTGCCTGCTGCTTATTCATCAACCTGACTTTTTAATGTTTCAATTATTTTTCTAATTTATTTCAACATCCATGGACAATGCAATATCCCTTGATGAAGTTCCTACTTGTATAGAATATAAACCCTTTTCCAAACGCCATTGCGATGCTTCTTCTGACCAATAACTCAATTCCGAAACAGGGATTTTAAAACTAATAGTGGCGGCTTCTTCTGGGTTGAGGCTTTTCGTTTTTGTGAAAGTTCTCAATTCTTTTAAAGGACGATCTATCTTGGTATCTGTTTTTGAAGTATAGACTTGAAGGACTTCTTTTCCTGCTATACTACCAGAATTTGTTACAGAAACTGTTACTTCGATGATGTCATTCTGCAAAGTCAAATTCAAATTGCTTAAATCGAATGTAGAGTAGGATAGGCCAAATCCAAATGGATATGACACATCTATATTTTCTTTATCAAAATGACGATAGCCTACATAAATTCCTTCCTCGTAATTGGTGTAGTCTTTGTTTTTAATCTTTTCGTTCTCTGGTTTTTCATCACGACTACCAAAAATAAGATTTATAACATCTAGCTTACCTCCTTCTAAAGGAAAGTTAGCATTAGAGGCGTGGTCATTTAAATTTATAGGGAATGTCATTGGTAGTTTTCCACTTGGATTGGTCTTACCGCTGAGAATATCTGCTACTGAATTTCCACCTTCTTGACCACCTTGCCAAGCCAATAAAATGGCATCTGGATGCTCTTTCCACGAATCCGTCTCAATAACACCTCCAATATTCATGACAACCACAACTTTTTTACCTTTTGCATGAAAGGCCTTACATACCTTGGCAATCATATTTTGCTCTATTTTAGACAATAAAAAGTCATCTTTTTCTACTCTATCACCACCTTCACCGCTATTTCTACCAATTGTAATAATTCCTATATCTGAACTCGATACGATTTCTTTCAATTCATCATTTGCGTAATTCATTCTAGGCGGAAAATATTGGGTAGTCAATGCGCTATAACCTTCCGGTTTTATGAATTCTTTTTCGTTACTGGCTTTATGTATTTCAAATGCTTTTTTTGCTTTTTCATTAATTTCAAAACCTGCATTTTTCAGACCTTCTTCTAATGAAATAGTGTATGCCTCATTGACATCTCCAGAGCCAGTTCCACCAGCGATGAATTCAAATGAAGTTACACCCATTAACGCGACATTTTTATTTTTTTGTATTGGTAATGTTTGCTCATTTTTTAACAATACCATTCCTTCTGCTGCTGATGTACGTGCAATTTTTGCGTGAACATCAAGTTCGGGATTATTGCTGTATTGATAGTTCTGCATTTTTTTCGATTGAAGGATTAATCTTAAAATACGTCGTGCCGAAGTATTGATTTCTTCCTCGGTAAGTGTACCATTTGCAGCAGCTTTTTTAAGTGCTTTCCATTGCTTATTGGTGCCAGGTTCTAGGAGGTCGTTTCCTGCCTTTATCATTGTAGGTGCATTATTACCACCAAACCAGTCAGTCATTACCAAGCCTTGATATTTCCAATCATCTCGAAGTATGTCCGTTAATAAATCTTTTCTTTCAGGAACGTAGATTCCATTGACTTTGTTGTATGATGACATTATTGTCCATGGTTGTGACTTTTTTGCAATGATTTCAAATCCTTTAAGGTAAATTTCACGCATTGCTCTATCCGAAACAATAGCATCATTGGAATTACGATCAGTTTCTTGATTATTTGCCACAAAGTGCTTTACTGAGGTTCCTATACCTTCAGATTCAATACCATTTACCATAGCAGCTCCAATATAACCTGTCAGAACAGGATCTTCAGAATAGTATTCAAAATTACGTCCACATAGCGGATGACGATGAATGTTTGCACCAGGTCCCAAAATAACATCAATGCCATATTCTTTGGCTTCGTTTCCCATTGCAGTTCCTACTTCGGTTACCAAGTTCGTATTCCAAGTAGAAGATAATAAGGTTCCAATAGGAAAAGCTGTACAGTAATATGTGCGATTTTCACCATCTCTATCGGGTGCAATTCTTAAACCTGCAGGACCATCGGACAAGTAAATTGTTGGAAGGCCCAAACGAAGTGTTGGTACAATTGTACCAACTGCACCAGGAACAGCGGTCTTGCCCATACCCATAGCAGAGCCCATTCCTGATCCTTTAAGAATATGAATTTTTTCTTCTAAAGTCATTTGATTCAATAAATTCTCTACTCGTTCATCGGTAGTTTTTCTATCGTCTTCGTAAATGTCTATTTTGCCATTGCCGTTTCTATCAAAAAATGTGTACCCATCAATGGTCAATTCCTTTATGTCGATATTTTCGGCATAATCTGTTTCAAAAGAAAGGAAGGCTGAATTGATGAACCACCATCCTCCAAGTCCAAGGATAACTACTAATAAAATGATAATACCTACTACTTTTAATGAGCTCTTAAGAACCTTTTTCATTATTTATACTTTTAATTGTGCCAATACGACACAAATATAATAATTTTTTTAATTGTGGCAATGTGACACAAATATTATTTATATTTGTGATATGGATGTTAAAGAAATATTAGAACAAGGAAACAATTCTTTTTTACCAAACTTATCAATTGATATGGTAATAATTGGCTATAAGGATGACGCCTTGAAATGTCTTTTATTAAAAATTGGCGAAAAATGGCTCCTTCCTGGTGGTTACGTTAGATTGGATCAATCTGTTGATGAAGCTGCCGAAAACATTTTAAAGCAACGAACAGGACTTGAAAATTCTTATTTAAAGTTTTTAGCTGTCTTTGGCGATAAAAACCGTCAGTTTAAAAAGGTGATGAAAGAGTTTTTGGAAAAAATGAAAATTGAATGGCGAGAAGATTATTGGTTTAATAATAGATTTGTGTCTTTATCGTATTACGCTCTTGTAGATATTGATAAAACACATCCGAGTGTGAGTCATTTTGATGAAGCTTTTGCATGGTTTGATTTTGATGAATTGCCTAAAATGTGGATGGACCATAAATCTATTGTAAACAAGGCCAGAGAACGCTTAAAGGAAGATATTCGTCAAGAACAAATGACATATAACTTACTACCAAAAAAATTCACTATGCCCGAACTTTACAAATTACATCAAGTAATTTTAGAAGAAAATATTGAACGTAGTCGTTTTCAAAAAAAAATGATAGCTACAGGAATGTTTGAACGTTTGCCGGAGTTGGAGAAAAGTACTCCAGGACGAAATCCTTATCAATATCGGGTTAAGACAGATTTATAATTCAACATAACAGATTGATTATCAATAATAAATTTTTACAATTACACTTGTAATTTTGATATTTTGCATTTAAAGTTAAAAGTGCAGATTCATATTATTCAAGTTGCAGGCAACGCCCACTGTGTATGTCGTAGTGAGGCGCGCCTCACGGAAAGCCATTGTTGCGCCTGATTAGCTATACACGCTGTTGTGTGTAGTATCGTTCGGAGTTCTCGTAGACTCGACTAAATATACATAAAATTGGCGAGGTGCTACAAACAGTGGGCGTTGGTATGTAATTAGTAGAAGGGCAGCGTTTGGAAAACGCGATTCTACGTGCCGCAGGCAATTACATACCAACGTGTTCGTGTATAATTTCGTTGCGTTTTTAAGCAACTAAATTAGTAAATACAAACTGAATAGAAAATCCGCGAGGATTTTCGTAAGTAGGCTATATCTAGCAATGAATTATACACGTTGTTGTACTGCGTTTTAATCTAATGACTTGGACGCTAATTCAGCTATTTCTCTAGTTATTTTTGTTGGTGAATTGCAATCGCAATTATTTAATCCAACAACATAAATATCATAGTCAGGAAGATATAGACCCATTGATTTGAATCCAAAAAAGTGACCACCATGTTCTCTTGTAGAAATTCCATTTCTTACTTTAAGATGCCATCCATATCCATAGTTAATATAATCTCCATTATTCAATCTATAATTTGTAAATAATTTTTCAGTCGTTTCTTTACTAATTAAAAGGTTGTTTTTTATAGCTTCTTGCCACATAAACATGTCATTTACAGTAGACATCAATGAGCCTGAAGCATAAGGTATAGTATAACTAACTTGTCTACTATTTATATAGCCATCTTTATTATGGTAACCAGAAGCTCTGTTTTTAATAATTTCTTTGCGACTTGCATATTGTGAAGATGTCATTCCCAGTTCTTTAAAAATTTGTTCTTCGACAAAATTACCATAGCTCTGTTCAGTTACTTTTTCAATTATGTACCCTAATATTACATATCCAGAATTACAATATTTAAATTTTTCTCCAGGAACAAAATCTATAGGCTCGCTTTTAAAAAAGTCTATTAACTCTAAAGGTGCTAAATCTTTTGTCGAAATTGCATTTAACCCCTTAACTCTGGTAAAATCTTTAATTCCAGATGTATGTGTTAATAAGTGATGAACAGTTATTTTATGACCGTTTGTAGGATAGTCTGGAATGAACTTAGTAATTTCATCATCCAAATTCATTTTCCCTTTTTCTACAAGCATTAAAATAGATACAGCTGTAAATTGTTTTGTCATAGAAGCTATTTCGAAAACATTTTCAGTATGCATTGAAAGATTTAATTCAAGATTTGAAAGACCAAAAGCCTTTTTATAAACGATATTACCATTTTTAGAAATCAAGAATGTTGCTCCTGGTGCATCGGGTTGGTATTTTTCTTGTAATAAACTATCAATTTTAGATTCAAAATTTTGTGCAATAACTATAGATTTCGAGGTAAGAAATAATAATATAACTAAGAATAATAAGGACTTTGAATAATTTACTTTTTGCATTTTGTACGTCTTAAATGTTATTAGCTCGTTTGACGCTAAATGACACAATTAGGTTACAAAATGTGTATTGAATTTTAATTCGAGGATAATTCTTAAATGCTGTACAACGCCCACTGTGTATGGCGTAGTGAGGCGCGCCTCACGGAAAGCCATTGTTGCGCCTGATTAGCTATACACGCTGTTGTGTGTAGTATCGTTCGGAGTTCTCGTAGACTCGACTAAATATACATAAAATTGGCGAGGTGCGACAAACAGTGGGCGTTGGTATGTAATTAGTAGAAGGGCAGCGTTTGGAAAACGCGATTCTACGTGCCGTAGGCAATTATATACCAACGTGTTCGTGTATGAGTAGTAGCGAGCTTATATGCCATACTTTTCGGAAAGTAAAGTACAAAATAAAAAAAGAATAGCGACTTGAATTAAGATTCAAATCGCTATTACTTATAAACGTTGTTGGCAATAGTTATTGTACTTCAACTTGACTCCAAATTCCAGTTTTAGCAGTTTCTTGTGCATACTCTAGAAATGTTTTTGCTTTTCTGCCTAGAACTCGTTCAATATCATTAACTACTAGTTGATTTTTTGGATTGGTTAAAACATGACTAAATAAATACTCAATTAACCATACTACATCATTTGGTATTTGCATTTGCTTCATACCATCAATATACTGTTCTAATGTGATGTCATAGAAGTTTAATTTTCTGTTACTAGTTTTTGAAATTATATTGATAATATCCTTGTAGGTGATTAATTCTGGACCTGTTACCTCAATAATTTCTACGTTATAAGTGTCATCAAGCAAAACAGTTGCAGTTACTTCTGCAATATCATTGGCATCTACAAATGGAATTAAAACATCAGACATTGGTAACGCCACTTCTCCAGATAATATAGGATCCAAAAAGAAACTTTCGCTCCAATTCTGATTAAACCAAGATGCTCTAACTATTGTATAATCCATACCAGAATTCATCACAATTTTTTCACAAGCTTCAGCTTCAGTTTCACCTTTTCCAGAGAGCAGCACCATTTTTTTAACACCTAATTCTTTTGCTAAATAAGTTAAACTCTCTATAGCTTCTTTGGCGCCTGAAACAGCAAGATCAGGATAATACGTAACATACATTTTTTCGATGCTGCTTAAGGTTTCTATTCATGTTTCTTTATTATCCCAATCAAAGCTTGGTGATGAATTTCTTGAACCAATTCTTGGCTCAATTCCTTTGTTTTGTAATTGCTCTACTACTCGGCGACCAGTTTTTCCAGTTCCTCCGATTACTAAAATGTTTGTTTTCATAATGAATTGTTTTAAAATGTTTTTTGAATAAATATTGATATTAGTAATAGTATGAATGAAACCATACTTGAAATGGTTCTAATACCATGGTAATGATTCCATGCACTTTCATAATAGATTCTAAAATCCTTTAGTTCTATTAAGTTAAGCTTGGTAATGTTTAATGCTTCTAATTCATTGTTTAAGGGAACATTTCCAAAAGCAGTAACTCCAAAAGTGCCAATTAAAAAAATGATTGTTGATGCCAACACTAACACAAATACGGTTTTGTTGTTGAACTGTAAATAAGTAGTTGTCGACAACGCGATTAAGCTTCCAAAGAACACAATGAAGAACAATGGATTCAAGATTTCTCTATTAATGTTTTGCATTGTTTCTAAATACTCCAAATGGCCTACTTTTTTTGTTCCCAATATGACAGAAACAGACCAG
Organism: Winogradskyella sp. PG-2; assembly: GCF_000828715.1. Lineage (NCBI taxonomy): Bacteria > Pseudomonadati > Bacteroidota > Flavobacteriia > Flavobacteriales > Flavobacteriaceae > Winogradskyella > Winogradskyella sp. PG-2. The sequence goes on from NZ_AP014583.1 coordinate 2,529,901, forward strand.
GCGAAGAAAAAACCTGTGGAAAGTGCGTTCAATAAAACCGTTATAAAAAGTATAATAGTTTTCATGCTTTGATTTTTTTATTGGTTAAATGATTTCCGAAATAGAATACAATGAAATAAAACTCAATTACAATTGTGTAAAACATTGGATCTCCAAAAAATTCTGAATAGCTTCCACCATTTGGAATTATAAATACTGGAACTGTGATTATTACATCTAGAAGCGTAGCTACAATAATAAATGTAAGTCCCAATGTAGATGGTTTTATGTAACTTTTTGTATAGAACAGATATGTTCCTATACATGCGCTAGGTATGATACCTAAAGCCAACGCGATATTAGATTGTAGTTCTGGATTTTCTAATATTGGGACATAAAATGATAAGAGGTAAAAGCCAACGCCTAAAATCCAAACGAGTATACCACATACAATGCTAAATAAATTTTTACTGATCATAATCTTTAATTTTTAAATTATGATACAAATCTATATCAGCTGTTTTCCAGCGACTTATTCCAAAAGAATTATGATTTATTCGAAAAGAATTTTACACTTGACTAGGTCTGTAGCCAAATTTTTTTTCAAAAGCGTTAGAGAAAGAACCTAAACTATCGTAACCTACAGCCCAAGCGGCTTCTTGAATTGTTTTCTGTTCGTTTTTAATTAAATTGTAGGCTTTTTTTAAGCGTTCGTTTTGTAAATATTTGAAAACAGGAACGCCAAATTGTGCTTTAAATTCTATTTTAAGCTTACTAGTGTTTGTTCCAATTCTGTTGGCCAATTCTGTTAATGAAGGTGGATTTTCTAAATCGGATAATAAAATTTCTTGAGCGAGATTGATTTTTTCTATTTGCGAAGTATCTAGTTTTGTGTTTTGTTGTTGTGCCAATTGTCCAAAATAATGAGAAAGTAAAGCTGTGATATGGCTTTTATAAAACATCATTTTAATCTCACCTTCGTAAGTATTGCTGAAGAACTGTTCAACTAATTGAAACATTTCTGGGCTCATATTAAATACAGAACCTTCAACATAATGGTCTTTTGGGTGAATTAATTGGTATAAAAATTGTTCCAAGAATTGACCTTCACCATTAGGCAATTTGTCTATGTTTCTTATTGTTGTAGCGATTACTAGACATTGCAGCGATTTTAGTTTGGAAACATGATGTTCAAATTCTACCATATTATCTGCATAAAATGATAGTACCATACCTTTAGTGTGATGGAATTCTTTGGTTTTTCCATCAAATTTTACATTAAGACCAACATCACCTGCACCATAAAAGGCGATAGCTATTACTGGCTCGTCAAAAAAACATGAATCTATTAAATTATTTTCGGCAGAAGCCTCTTCCAACAAGATTGTGTAATCATTTATATCTATTATTTCACGATTCATTCTTATGATTTATCTCAATCGAGTTTAATTATTGCCAACGCCCACTGTGTATGGCGTAGTGAGGCGCGCCTCACGGAAAGCCATTGTTGCGCCTGATTAGCTATACACGCTGTTGTGTGTAGTATCGTTCGGAGTTCTCGTAGACTCGACTAAATATACATAAAATTAGCGAGGTGCGACAAACAGTGGGCGTTGGTATGTAATTAGTAGAAGGGCAGCGTTTGGAAAACGCGATTCTACGTGCCGCAGGCAATTACATACCAACGTGTTTATGTATGATTTCGTTACGTGTTTCAGCTACTAATTTAACAAATACCAACCGTATAACTTATCCTCACAGATTTTAGTAAGTAGTCGAGTAGTAGCAATGAATTATACACGGTATTGGCTGTTCGTTTTTTCTTTAAAAAAGATGATTCTACTTTGATAAAATAAATGATGTTTATCTTTCAAACTCCTCAATATCCTTTAAAAAATTTAAGGCTTTCATTGTTTTTGTTCCAACAAAGAATCCTATAGTTTTTCTTACCCATTTAACATTTAAATTTTTATAATTTAATTTATTTAAAAACCAAATCATTGGAATAATTAATAAAGAATTAACCATTAGATATTTTAAAACAAAATCGGAATCCATATTATTATATAAATCAATGTTGAATAAATAATCACTTCCAACAACAAGATAAGACCACCATATTGGCGTAGATAGAAACATTAATTTTATAAATAACAGTCCGTGTGTATTTACCAGTTCTATTTTTTTTCCAATATCAACTATTGGTTTTGCAAAGTCAATTTGTTGTAACAAAACTACTTGCCCGATACTACCTGATAAGGCAATTAATGTAAAAACACCAACAATAATTCCACTAATTGCTAAATGGGTTTGACTCCAATTTATTGCAATGTAATTCCCTATAAAAATTGCCAATAAAGAAAAAATTACAATTTCAATAATTCTGTAGTTAAGAATACTTTGTGTGCTCTTTTCTGATTTATCTAAATTGATACTTTTTAAAGAGGCTACATTTAAACTTAATTTTTTATCTAGTTTAGTATCGTAAGCTGCTAATATTCTTTTTAATTCTTCGGCTTCCATAATGTTATATGATTTGAAATTCTTTTTTCAATTTTAATTTTATTCTACTAATTTTTGTGGCGACATTCGTTTTAGTAATACCTAGTATCTCTGCAATTTCTTCATAACTTTTCTCTTCTAAATACAATAGCATTAAGGCTTTATTTAGCTCGTTTAAATTATGAATGAATTCTTGTAATAACTTTAAGTGATGATCTAATTCTGTTTGCTCTTCACTTGTATCTTCTTCTATTTTAAAAATAGATTCTTCATGATAAAAGTCATTTTTAATAGACCATTTTTTTCTTTTCTATAAAAAGAGATCGCAACGTTTAGGGCAATTCTATACATCCAAGTAGAGTATTTATAATCGCTATTATAATTATCAAATGAATTCCATAACTGGATAATAATTTCTTGTTCTAAATCTTTTCTATCCTCTTTGTTTTGGCAATAAGAGTTCACAATTTTATAAATGATTTTTTTATGCTCATCTATAGTTCTTATGAATTGTTCTTTTTTATTTACCATCATTTTTAAGTGATTACACTATTGTAATTTATGATTTTTTGTCCAAAGTGAAATTACTTCCATTGTTTTCTTGTTATGACAAACTCCATTATGAGTTTCACCTTCTATAATAGCTACTTTTCCTTTACTATTTTTGGTTACTGCTGATGTGAATTTAGTCGTATCGAAAGCTTCATCTTTACTTCCAACAACAACCAATAAAGGTTTGTTTATGGCATTTAATCCTTTTTTATAATCTAATGGCGACATACTTTCGTTTGCACGATAACTATATTTTGTAACTGGCATGGATTCTGGAAGATTAAAAAACAATACTGGAAGATTATTATGTGTTGTATCTCCAATAGCATTCATCATTTTTAATCCAATAATTCTATTTATATGTAGTTTGATAAAAGCTTGTTCTTCTACTGAATTTGTTGCCTTTAAAGTTGGAGAGTTTACACCTAAATGAGGAGCAAATAAAAGATATCCATCAATTTTAGGATTAGTTTGTTTCATAGCATATCGCAAAATTATTCCGCCACCCATTGAGTGTCCTGCAAGAATTATTTTTTGATTCGGTTTTTCTTTTTTAATCGCCGAAATAACATCTTCTAAATCATCTGCATATTGATTGATATAATCTACATCGCCAGGTTTTCCATCTGATTGTCCGTGACCTCTAAAATCTAAAGCTACAACTTCACTATTCGTTGCTTCTTTTAATAATCCAGCCGTTTGGTTCATTAAATATGAGCTAGAAAGGATTCCGTGAAGTAATATGATTGTTACTTTACTTTTATTTTTATAGACATAAGAAAATAATTTCTTTCCGTCTCTCATACTAAACTCCTGAGGAACGTTTTTATAAGTCTGTTCAAATCCTAAATCAGCAATTGCTTCTGGCGTCATAGGATTAGGAACTATATCTGGACTAAACGTTGGATTTGGTAAGTTGATAAGGTTTATAATTTCATTTTGAACTTTCTCAAATTGCTTTGAATCATTTTGTGCTATGCCAGAATTACTTGTAATATAAAGTGCTACTAAAATGATTTTAAAAAATAGCGTTTTCATTACTTTGATTGTTTTATATATTATTCGCAATGCAGGATAAAAAATCACACTTTTTTAGAAAAAAATTATAAATAATAAGAAAGAGCATTGATAAGAGTTCCCATAATTAAACTAGAAACTCCTTCTTTTAGGGATAAATGTTTTTGGTTAATAGTGTCTGAATAAGCAATCCATAAGGCTAGTAATGCAATAGAAAAAAATATTACGACAATATAGATTGGAAAATCAATAGAAATTAAACCAAACCAACTGAACACAATTTCTTCAAGTACAGTAAATCCGAATAAGGCTAAAACTGGATTAGATTTTATTGGCTTTATAATTAATAAAACACCTCCATACAAAAGAATAAAACAAAGAATTAGAGGTAATATTTGATTAAAATAGGATAAGCTGAAATAACTCTTAAAAGAATAATCAAAATATTCTTTTAAATTAATATTTAAGTCTGATTGTATTAAGAAGATTATGCTAAATAGAATTGCTATAACTGAAAATACAATTCCGATAATTTTTCTAGTTGCCATATTATAATAAGTTAGTTTACTTATTATTCGCTAACTTTTTAAAAAATCACACTTTCAGGAATTTTTATTCAATTTTTTTATTTTTTGGTTATTGCAAGAAGGAGAATAAGAGTTTTGAACGAAATGTTGGAATGTAATTAGTAGAAGGGCAGCGTTTGGAAAACGCGATTCTACGTGCCGCAGACAATTGTCTTGTCCTGAAATATGGCTACAGGTTAAAATTGAATTAAGCTGATAATTTATATACCATATTTGGTATTTTATAATCTAAAGATAAGTGTAATCTTATTTCGTTGTATAAGTTAATTGCATTTTTTGTGGCTCTTTTCGCGTGAGCGACGTCTGTAAAGGTTTGATCAAGATAAAATTCATCTTTTAAAATCCCGTTAACTCTCTCTGCCATTGCGTTTTCATAACAATGATTTTTCTCTGTCATACTAATGTCTATTTTTTTTCTTTTAAGTATTTGTGTGTATACATTGCTACAATATTGAATACCTCTGTCTGAATGATGAATAAGTTGTTTAATATCTTTCGCTTGATATATAGCTTTATTAAGCGCTCTAACACATCCTTTAAGTTCTAGGCTGTCACTAAGGTCGTATCCTACTATTTTACGAGAATACATGTCCGTAATTAGTGCCAGATAACAAAATCCTTTTACGGTTCTAATGTATGTAATATCAGAAGCCCAAACTTGATTAGGTTTTGTGATTTCTATATCTTTTATAATGTTCTTATACTTATAAAAACGATGATAAGAATTAGTTGTTTTGGCACTAGTTTTCTTTCTAAGTGTAAGCATATTGTGTTTTCTAAGGACATTGAATAGTGTATCTCTACCGACTTTAAGGTTGGCCTTTGTAAATTCCTTATCTAATGATATCTTAAGTTTACGTACGCCTTCTCTAGGAAGGGATTTGCGTCTTTTTCGGACTATGTTAATAATCTTTTGTTCTAGTTTTAAACGGTTGTCAGCTCTAGATTTGTATTTATAATACGCATCACGTTTAAGTCCGAAACAATGAGTTATAGTCGTTAAAGAAGCAAATTCCTTAGATTTTTCTTTAGCTTTGATTAGGGCTTTATACTTAACTTTTTTTTTAGTTCAGCGATAGATTTGTAACCTAGATCTTCAGCTGCTACTTCAAGATAACAATCCTTTACCATAGCATCGAGATCCTTTTTAAGTAGTAGCTTTTTAAGCTGTTCAACCTCTTTTTGAAGTGCCTTAATTCTAGATATTTCGTCTTTTGTTTCCACTTTTACTCTGGTGTTCATTAAGTCTTTACGATTATACTTTTTAATCCACACATTTACTGTTGTAGGTGCAATAGAGTAGAGTTTACAAAGTTCGCTTTTTGTGTGTTTTCCGGTTGTAAGTTCGGCTAAAATTTTCAGTTTAAAAGGTTCTGAATACCGTCTAATTACTTTGTCATTTTTATACATAATGTTTAAAATTATGTAGCCTTTATTCAGGACGGGTCAAATTACATACCAACGGTCTCGTATAACCGTCAGTTTCGGGATTAAAGTTACTTCTTTTAGGTTAAGCAGGAACGCTCGCAATTCCGAATGGATTCGTGCGTAGTCGAATCCGCCGTAATTGCGGTTATACATTGTTGTGCTTTCGTTATTTTTGCGTAAGATTACTTATTTAATAAAACAACAGCCTCACGCGATAAGGCATTAATACCTCGTCAGGATGATTTGAATTGAATGGTTCAAAATAGCTAGAGAGGTCTACAGCTGAAATAAATACAGTATTCTCTTCTAGAGATGGGTCATTTAATTCCTCTAGAGAGCAGGAAATTAGTGTCAAACTCAAAAGGGATAAAGTAAAGCTCTAAATAAAGTATTTTAGATAATTTTATTAGTCATTTACTTTGGTATAATAAGCATAAGCGCTTTTACTTCCTGATACATAAAACTCTATATTTTTTGATTTATTAAACGTGATATTAGTCAGCACGTTATTAGTCTCCAACACACCCAAAAAAGTGTTTTTATCATGCCAATAATATTTAAATTCAGGAAAGTTTTCTCCATAAACTTTCAACATATTGTCATTTTTCCTGAGTTCTATGATTTTTGGAGATAAAGGACTAACTGATTCCTTTAATTTGTATTTTCCAAGAATATTCATTCCGTCTATAGAATCTATAGCAGATTCGAAACTAGGGGTATAGGGTATATAATCATCAATATTCAGAATTTTGGAAATTTCATTGTGTACATAAATAGCTTTTCGTTTGTAGCCTTCAGTCGCAAAAAAAACATTTTTAATACCATTCATATACTTTAATAATTGTTTTTTAAACTCCAAATCTCGCATGTAATAGTTCTTTGCTTCATCTGGTAACCCCATTTTTATACTCTCTACATGCCAATCAAAACTATTGACCTCATCGAGATTTTCCAAAACAGTTGATTTTATCCTTGCATTATTATCTTGGACCTCCATTCTTCTTTTATCATATAAAACTTTTAAATCATTTGAAATAGAATTGTATTTAGTTGGCATGTTGTCTAGGTTTCTATTAAAATTAATATAGCCATTATTAGAGGTTTTGAATGTTATCTCATAATATACAATTTCGAAAGGTTTCCTCTTGTCAGGGAAACCAAACATTTCATAGGGAGTAAGCTTATTCCATAATAATAGCCTAGCAATTGAGTCACAGGTGATAAATGTATTAACAACCTCTTTAGATGATTCAATATCTTTTTTCAAATCCCTTTGAATTTCCTTTAAAATAACCTCTGCTTTTTTCTCGTAAATTCTTTCTTGATTCTCATTATTAATCCAAAGTGCAATCAAAATTCCAATAACCACAAGTATGATTTCGCCGATTGCATAAATCAGATACTTACTGAACTTGTTTTCAGAGAGTGATTTTTGTCTAATGTTTCTAAAGAACTTTATCATTGGTAAACGATTTGTATTAATGTCTAGTCCTGAAATATGGCTACAGGTTAAAATTGATTTTTAAGCAACTAAATTAGTAAACAAATACGAACCTGAGAAAATTCCGAAGGAATTTCCAAGTAGGCGAGTACTAGCAATAGTTTTTTATTTTTTGTCATTTACTTAATATTCCAATATATAGTGGGGTAAAGAAAAATATATTAAATTTCTACGTTGCTATTGTTACATTTTAGGTGTTTTATACTCTATTTGCAATACACTAAAACACACCAAAGAAAACTATCTTGTAAATTATTATTATGGAAATTTAAGCATGTAAAACATTTCTGTAATGTAAAGTGTTTGTTTCATAATTAATATTAGATAACATTGTTCATTTCATATTTAAAGTATGATTAGAATTTCAATTATTAGGGGGCAAATTTGCCAGTTTTTTTTAAAATATTTCTATCATTTTCGCGTTAGATTGGTATTTGTTTTATGTTTATTTATAAACTTATTCAAAATATACAAAAGCAGCCCATTTTTCAGGTTCATCTCTGTATTTAATCATCATTTGCTGTTGTGCTTCTTTAAAAGCTTTGCTAGGACTGTTGTAGATTTTCCAATTGGTATAAAATAGGTTCATAAACTCAGCAGTTTCTGCATCTGAGACAGGCCATAAACTCATAATAATGGTTTTTACACCTGCCATTTTAAATGCTCTTTGTAAACCATACACTCCTTCAGATCCGTTAATATCTCCTAACCCAGTTTCACAAGCACTTAATATAATAATATCTGTGTTTTTTAAATTGAGGTTAGAGATTTCTAAAGCGGTTAAAATACCATCATCTTCTTCATATGGATTGTTGCCATATTGCCAAGCATAATTTGCATTTGAAAAAAGCAAGCCAGATCTTAATAAAGGGTTTTCATAATTTTGATAATTATTTTGCTGATCTAATGTCTCATTTTTTTTTGGTTTTGTAAAGAAAAATCCATGAGTAGCAATATGTATTACAGAAGGACTATTGCCACTCAATTTTTTAAAAGCAGTTTCAGTGGCATTATACCCAGAAAGTTGTTTAGAGTTGCCTAATAAGTTATTAATATTCTTTATTTCTAATTCTGTTCCTTTTAAATACGCAAAACCATTTCTATAAATCTCTCTCTTTTGCGTAGAATCCAATAATTCTTTTTTTTCTAAATAATTATTGATAAACTTCTTTTTCTGTTTTGTGGAATCTACATTGTAATTATATTTTACACCACCAATTAGTAAAATGTCATTTAGGTTAGGTTGTTTCTTATTAGTGTTAATGTCTGCGGTATTTCCCATTTGTTTTAAATCATACAATTCTCCAATTAACTTATTATCTTTATTTGGTAAAGCAGCAAAAGGTATTCTATGCAACAAACCATCAGGAGAAAAATAGATGGTACTGCTACTATCAATATATTTTTCTAAAGGTTTCCAAACCAAATTATAGATGCTATCTGCAACGGCTACATCGGTTTTGTTAGATGTAGCGATGGCACCTCTAGTTTTGTATAAATTATTAGGGTTGTTAGATATAGAAAAGTGTTTTTTGAGTTGTTTTTCTTCAAAAAGATTGACCACTTTTGGGATTTTCCAGTTTTTTTTATAGAGGTACGCGACATACATTGTGCTGTCTGTTAATTGTTTTTTATGGAGTTTGAAATGTGTAAATTCTATAGCAATATCATTTTCCTTTAGTTGTGTTTTCTGCCAATCTTTTACATAATTTATTTCTTCTTTAAAATTTGTGGTGTAAAGTGTAATGATTTCTCTTTCTAGTTCTTCTAAACTGTCTTTTTGTTTTGTAAAGTTGTTTGCACGTTCACTTATTGGTAACTGTAGTTGCGAATTAATAAAAGTTCTTTTAGATCTAAATTGCAATATTTTATCATTAATACTTTCGTCGTTTAAAGTTTTTAATTGATTTAAAATATTTTTAATTGCATTTAACAATAACCCTTTACTGGTGAGAATGTTATTCATGGAATGGATTATTCCCTTATCATATTTGTTATTAGTAGCATAATTAAAGTTTGAAAATTGGTTTAAATCATTATCTAAAATATTGACTACAAAATCAGATTTATTCTTTTCTGTTTTAAACATTAAATTATTTGAAATCTTATCATTAATGTATTTATTATAATCAACTAATTGTTCAAATAGTTGATTGTATTTGTAGGTTGCATAATATAGTTTAAATGATTGTTTTAGTCTGGGGTAATACTCGCGTGATACATTATAATTTGTTAGGCTTTCTTTTTCATCTTTTAAAATTTTTGATAACATAGTTAATGATAATTCATAATTTTCATTGGCAAAATACGTGTCACTAATCACTTTATAAAAATGAGGGTAAAAAGTTATGATATCTTTTTTTCTATCAAATTCAAATGAATCTATGAGGTTTTCAATTTTTATGACATAATCTAGTGATGATTGTGACTCATTGAATAACATTAATTCTAATTTGTCAATATGAAGAGAAATAATTTGATACATTTTTGTGTTTAATGTATTTTGAAATACGCTTTTATTTTTGTGTAATAAGGTTAATTCATTTATATGTTTTTCAATTAATTCGTCAATAACTTTATTAGAAACAAAGATCATTTCGAAATAACTTTGTTCATTTCCAATCGCTTTTTGTAAAAGAAGAATTCTTTTGAGATATAAAACGGATTCTAAATTATATTCTTTGTAACCATTAGTAGTTTCGCGTAGTAATTCTTCGTAGGTTAATAAAGCATTTTCATAATCTTCAATCAAAAAATAAGTTTCCCCTAATTTTTTTAGATATTGTAATTTGTATTTGTGATTGATCTCTTTTAATATATTATATATCTGAATTGTTTTATCATAATTGCCATTTAGAAAATTCAATTTGGCTAATTCTTCTTTAACATTAATTTCTAATTCAGGGTAAGCATCTCTTTTAATTTCTTTATCAATCTTAAAAGCAATGTCAAAGGCAGTATTGTAATCTTCTATTTCAGAGTAAATTAATAATAATTCATACTTTCCATTTAATTCACATAATTTTAAATCTTCATCTTCTAAATCAAGTTTGCATAATTCTATGGCGTTTTTTTTGAGTTTTAATAGCTTCCTCAAACATTCCCCATTCTAAATATCTATGTGCCATATATGATTCCGAACTATAAGCAGAAGTTACTTGTTCTGTTTCTTGAGAAAATCCAAAAAACGGAATGAATAAAACTATTATTATATTTTTCATCATCATTAATTTCTCAAAATAAAACATATTAGCTCTCCTTTATTTTTTATCTGTTTCAAGCTGTTTTTTGAAATTTAAAAGGATAAATTTTTTTAAAGGGATTAAAACTTATAATTTAAGAGACCAAGCTGCATTCAAGGTTCTAACGCAACAAAAGTTGCTTTTTTTTTGTTGCTACTAAGCTACCTTTTTTAGTTCAGAATCCATAATTTCTTGGGGTGTTTTAAAGCCTATAATTTTTCTTGGTCTGTTGTTAAGTTTTTCTTGAATTGACATGAGTAATTTTTCATCAATTTGGTTAAAGTCTGTTCCCTTTGGAAGGTATCTTCTAATGAGTCCGTTTGTGTTTTCATTAGTACCTCTTTCCCATGAAGAATAGGGATGAGCAAAGAAAATTTTCATGCCGGTATTTTGAGTTATTTTTTCGTGTCTTGCCATTTCTATTCCGTTATCGTATGTCATTGATTTTTTAAATATTTTGTTTAATTGATTAATTTTAAGCGAAAACATTTTAGCAACTTCATCGGCTTTTTTAGCGTTTAATTTTATAATAATAGTATATCTAGCTTTTCGCTCTACTAGGGTTCCTATAGCACTTTTATGGTTCTTGCCAATTATTAAATCTCCTTCCCAATGTCCAATTTCAATTCTGTTTTCAATATGCTTTGGTCTATTGTCTATACTGACTTGGTTGCTAATTTTACTTCCAGTTCCCCGTCTTTTTTTAGGCGGTCTACGTCTTGTTTTTTACGAACGAGTAGTTTGATAAGCTTTTTGTTTAGACTAGCTTGTGGTTGTGTATAAATGTATCTGTATATGGATTCATGAGAAATAGACATTATAGGATCGTTCGGATATTCTTCTTTTAGTCTACCCGATATTTGTTCTGGAGTCCAGTCTGATAATAGCCCTCTGAAAACATAAATTCTAAGTTTTTTATGAACAGATATTTTATCGGTATTTCTTTTGTTTAGGTAGTCGTCTTTAGCATTCCAATTAGCTAATTCAGCGGAGTATTTATCCTTGTCATTTTGTACCCATTTATTAATTTCCCTAGTGATTGTAGAGCGTGCTCTTTTAAGAGTTTTGGCGATGTAAGCTTTTGACTTATTTTCATTTAAAAGGGTCTCAATTTGTATTCTTTCTTTGAGGGTAAGTCGTCTGTGTTTTTTTACTTTCATGATAACAAATCTATGATTTTAGATTTGTTGCGTTAAGTTATTGAATAGAGCCAATACAATTTTTAATTATTGCTAACGCCCACTGTGTATGGCGTAGTGAGGCGCGCCTCACGGAAAGCCATTGTTGCGCCTGATTAGCTATATACGCTGTTGTGTGTAGTATCGTTCGGAGTTCTCGTAGACTCGACTAAATATATATAAAATTGGCGAGGTGCGACAAACAGTGGGCGTTGGTATGTAATTAGTAGAAGGGCAGCGTTTGGAAAACGCGATTCTACGTGCCGTAGGCAATTACATACCAACGTTTTTGTGTATGGCTCGTTGCGTGTAAATTATAAAATTATTTTCGGATTAAGCACAAGCCAGATTTTTAAATTTTACTATTCATCTTTTTTATTGGAAATCGTCAAAATTTAAAAATTTGGCGACTATCCAAATATGCTATAACTTCGATTAAGCAACTGAATAGCTATGAGTTATATACTGTGTTACCCACCGTTTTTTACAGAAGTTTTTTAGTTTTTCGTAATGTATAAACTTCAATTATTTCGGTGATTAGTAAATGCAATATATCAATTTTTCTTCTCTCTTTCTCATTGAGAATTTTTAGCCAACTAAAAAAAATGAAATATTTTGTGCTTTTTTAAAGTAAGTATATACTAATAGAGTATAGCGAATAATTTATGACACAAGAAAACAAATTTGTAGAAGTAATTCAAGATAATGAAGGAATCCTATACAAAATGACAAGTTTATATGCCAATGATAAGGATGACCAAAAGGACTTATATCAAGATATCGTATATCAATTATGGAAATCCTTTAGCACATTTAAAGGTGATGCAAAACTAAGTACTTGGATATATCGCATCGCACTAAATACATCGCTGTTATTTCTGAAGAATAAGAAAAGAAAAGGATACAAAACATCTCTGGATGGAATAGTATTGATAAATGAAAATTACGATCCAGTTCTTGAAGAACGCCTTAAAATATTATACGCTCACATTAGAGAACTCGGTGAGGTTGATAAAGGAATTGTCTTTCTTTATTTAGAGGGAAAAAAGTATGAAGAAATATCGAAAATAACAGGTATATCCACTAGTAATATTGGAACTCGTATGGCAAGGATAAAAGAAAAATTGAACAAACAGATAATAAAAAAATAAACTTATGGAATTCGAAGAAATGCAAGCGACTTGGACTCAAATGAGCAACCAACTGAATAATCAAAAAAAACTAACGGATAAGTTAATTATGGAAATGACCAAAGAACGTTATAAAAATAAAATAGGTATACTGTCAAAGTATGAAGGTATAGGTGCTGTCATTTGTTTTATAATGGCTATTCTGCTTATTTCGCGGTTTTCTGAGTTGAATACTTGGTATTTATTGGTCTCTGGTATTTTTACTGTTTGTTATTTGATTGTACTTCCATTAATCGTGTTGCGTTCCATTAGAAGTATGAATAGTATAGACTTAACGAATAATAATTATAAGGAAACCCTTATAGCTTATGCTAAAAAGAAAAGACAATTCCTGTTAACACAAAAAGTTGGTGTTTACCTTAATTTTATTCTTTTGGTGGTTAGTTTACCAGTTATTATTAAAATATTTAAAGGAAAGGACATATTTATTACAAATATCAATTTGGTTTACTGGTACATTCCTGTAATGGCAGTTTTTCTAATTTTATTTTCTATTTGGGGATATGGCAAATATAAAAACGTAACGGATTCTGCATCTCAAATCCTGGAAGAGTTTGAAGATACATCTTCTTAAATACTAATCAAAGACCAATTTTATTAAAAATTCAATTACAATTTTATGCTGAAAATTTCAGCAAGCAATACTCTATACTAATTGTAAAAATTAAAACTATGAAAACAAGCATAATCACAATTTGCCTATTTTTTCTAACATTAACGGCACTTTCACAGAATATCACAGGTATATGGAATGGTACTATTGAAGTTGATAAAGATACGAAATTCAATTTTATATTTAATATTGAAGAAGATGGAAAAACATATCAAACTACAGTCGATATGCCAACACAAAGGGTCAATGGAATTAAAGCATTAAAGACATTAGTCACAGCCGATAGTTTAATAATAGACTTTTCAAATGTGGGAATGAAATATAGTGGGAAACTTAATGCCAATCGTACTTTAATTAACGGTAAATTAGTTGAAGGCTTAAATTTCTTTTCCCTAAATCTCTCAAGAAATTTGGTGTTAGAAACACCAAATGTGAATAGACCCCAAGAGCCTATAAGACCCTATTCCTATTTTGAAGAAAATATAAGTTTCACCAATAAGGATGCCAATATAACGTTGGCTGGTACATTTACTCGTCCTAATGGGAGTAAAAAATATCCTGTAGCAATATTGATAAGTGGTAGCGGTCCGCAAGACAGAGACGAAACTATATCAAAGCACAAACCTTTTTTGGTTTTGGCAGATTACCTTACTAAGCAAGGAATTGCCGTACTGCGCTATGACGATAGAGGATTTGGTGCATCAACGGGCAATCATTCTAATGCAACTACTTACGATTTTGCTTTAGATGTTATTCGTGCTATGGATTATTTAAGAACAAGGGACGATGTTGATGCAAATAAAATTGGTTTGATAGGGCATAGTGAAGGTGGTATCATTGCTCCTTTAGTAGCCAATAAATCCAAAGATGTTGCTTTTATCATTTCTCTTGCTGGAACTGGAATTTCTGGAACAGAACTCTCTGTCATTCAGTCCAAAACGATGCGTCCATTCCCTGTTCCTGATGAGGTAGTTTACGAAAAGGCAATTAGAGAAGCAATTGAAATTGCAAAACAGAATAAGGATGTTTCAGAAATAAAACCTGAATTAAAAGCACACTATAACGAAACTATTGCTCCCATACTCAAAAATCTTGGTGTGCCAGATGGTAAAATGAATGAAATTATTACGAGCTTGGTAGCGATGCGAACCACAAAATGGGTACGGTATTTTTATGATTATAATCCAGCAAATGAATACGAAAAAGTGAATTGTCCTGTCCTTTCATTAAATGGTAGCTTAGACACACAAGTAGAAGCAAAGATTAATCAAGATGGTCTGCGCGAAGCATTAATCAAAGGAAAAAATAAAGATTATCAAATCATTGAAATCGAAGGTCTTAATCATTTGTTCCAAAACGCTAAAACTGGTAAAATGGATGAATATTCTGATATTGAAGAGACGTTCTCTCCAAAAGTTCTCAATTTAATTTCTGATTGGATTTTGAAACGTATATAACAGGAAATGAAGTTTTTTGCATTGTATTGGTGCTAATAGTATCCAAAAATCATAAGATAATTGGTGTGCAGGATGTTTTTTTGAAATGGTGGGTAACCACTGTGTATGGCGTAGTGAGGCGCGCCTCACGGAAAGCCATTGTTGCGCCTGATTAGCTATACACGCTGTTGTGTGTAGTATCGTTCGGAGTTCTCGTAGACTCGACTAAATATACATAAAATTGGCGAGGTGCGACAAACAGTGGGCGTTGGTATGTAATTAGTAGAAGGGCAGCGTTTGTAAAACGCGATTCTACGTGCCGCAGGCAATTACATACCAACGGTTTGTGTATGGTTAGTTGCGTGTTTAAGCAACTAAGTTAACAAACAAATCACAGATAGAAAATTCCAGCGGAATTTTCGTAAGTCCGCAGTGACCTAGCAATTAATTATACACGGTGTTGGCAATAGTTTTTATTATCTCATTACCATTTAAATAAAAGTTCAGATTCTGTCCAGTTTTTTTTTCCAATTATCTATCGTTTGTTCTTTAAAGAGAATATATTTATTAATGAACTTACATTTAAAATCGAAAAATATTTACAAATTACATATGTTTTTATACATTCAAGCCATTGAATTGTTACCGTAACATCATCAATTTCTCTATTTATAAAAACTTATAAGATTTAAATCAAACTAAAAATCACCTTTTATTTTAAATTAAATACCCTACAACATTGATCCATCCATGTAAAATTATTGGAAAAACAAGACTACCTGTTGCAAGACGTATATACATTAATAATAGACCATAAAAACCAGGTAAGAAATCTCCCCAAATGATAACGGTATTCCAATTAGAATCTACATGGATAACATGAGTAAAATAGAACATACCAATCATAATGATAGCTCCCCAACTCCAATTTACTTTAGCAAATTTCCATTTTTGAAGGAAAGCTCTATCTAGTATTAAAAGCATAATACCACGATAATAGATTTCTTCTTCAATGCCCGGCATACTTAACTGATAGAGCCAGTCACTTACATCTCCTTTTTTTATTCCGCTAAAATAAAACCAAGCCAGACCAACTGCAATTAACGCAGTGAATATGGTTGCAACTATGCCTGCTTTTTTAGCAATCCCGTTTTGTGATAGTCTTAAACCCCATTCCCCATGCTTTTTTGGAAAAAGTATGTAAGAGCAGAAAATTAAAAATATAATGGCTGCAATTTTGCCTTCCCAATTATACCTACCTGGAATAAGGTCTGGATATGTGCCATCCACACCCAAAAAAAGAACAATTTTATGAAGTAGAAATATTCCAACTGCTAAGCCTATCCATTTCCAATTCACTTTGTTTCTGTAAATAATAATAGGGATGAGTATAAAAGCTATAAAAATTACCCATTCAACTACAACCTGATTGTAAATTCCAAAATTCATCTTGTCGCTAATCAAAAATTATTTGATTTTGCAAATAAATTAAGCATATGATTATTGACCAAACAATTGTGATAGAACTGAAATTTTTTATTTGAAAATGAACCAATTGGGCTAAAATTGAAACTCAGGGACGATTTTGAAGGTATTTTTTGACTGCAAGAAAATGTTTTGGTGAGATTGGTATAGGTTCATTTAATGATATCATAGATATAATTCCTTTTCTAGTATTTCCTGAAATAGATTCGATTTTTAATGGATTTACTAAATAGGATCTATGAATATGCTGAGCAGATGGGATATTAATAATTAATTTTGACAATGTCATACGAATCATTTTTTTTGTTAAGCTTCCATTATCTATATAATAAATATCTACATAATTAGATTGTGCCCTTGCCATAATAAAATCTTCTTCAAAAAAACTTAATTCTTCATCTTGATTATTACCTTTTATATTTACTATTGGTTGATTTTTTAATCTTAAAGGTTTTATTACAATTTTACTAAACCTGAAACGCAAATAAATCCAGAGTGGCATAAATATTGGGATGAACGGTGCTCCAAATTCTTTCGTCCATTGCAACATGTAATTAGTGTTTATGCTTAAGTCATTAACAATATA
Organism: Winogradskyella sp. PG-2; assembly: GCF_000828715.1. NCBI lineage: Bacteria > Pseudomonadati > Bacteroidota > Flavobacteriia > Flavobacteriales > Flavobacteriaceae > Winogradskyella > Winogradskyella sp. PG-2. The sequence continues at coordinate 2,547,197 of NZ_AP014583.1, forward strand.
GGTGTTGTAGAAATACGAAAATATGGAAATGAAAAATAAACCTATTATTAGTATGATTAATTCCTGAAAAAGAAACCATTTTCCGTTACTTTTTTTAAACCAATATTCTTCAAAAAAATGTAGAATTAAAATTGGTATTATAACACACAATCCATAACCAAAAAGTTTTAAATTTTTATATGGGATGTCATTAGAGTAAGAATCAAAGGGTTCTAAGAAAATTAAAATAAAAACGATAATTATTGCTAAAATACAACTTAAAAAAAAAGTATTTAACCAACTTGCAGTATAAGCAATTGCTCTATTCTGTAACATAAAGTTTTTATAATTAGAACTAATGCAAATTTAGAGCAAATGTTTTTATGAACACCATAAAATAATTACTTTACAAATTTTGATGAGTTAACTATGTTCGTTAAGGGACATCGTTTACACAAGTTAAAGATTAGGGTTTACCCTAAATTAGTTTCTAACCTTGTTGATTGTTCCTTCTTTCTTAATTGTTTTTCATTAAAGTACCCTAAAAGTACATTTCTATAAAATACTTTCCAAATTCCATTACCAAGCTCTTCAATTGCTACATATTTACCTTTAAGCGCAGCAGTTAAATATACCCAATAATATGATTTCCATCTTATGGCTCCATTTTTAGTTACCTTAAGAACTTTATATGTTGCATCGTAATCAAAATGAGGTATTCTTTCTGTAAAAGCTCTTGTAGAAAAGTCATGTATATCTGCAGGTGTTTTCATGTTTAAAGCTTCATGTGGTCTTACATGATTATATTCTTTTACAAAGTGATTTAATCTTCTTTGTTGTGCTTTTAAATCATATGCTGAAGGTTTAGCACAAGCGGCTTTTAAATCTCTATGCATACATTCGTATCTTCCGTTTTGTTCTGGGTGAGCAGGGTCAGAAAATACAGGGCTAATTCCAAGCTCAATAAACCAATAGGAAAGTTGTGTAAAACGTTGGATAGCTCTTACCGAACCAAATGGACTACCATTGTCTGTGTGTATTTGTTTAGGGACTCCATATTTCCTAAAAACCTTTGTAAACTCTGCTTTGGCAGACTTTAGATTTTCTTTATAATGTCCTTTAGCAGTAAATAGAAATCTGCTTTTAGAGTCTGCAATAGTTAGTGGGTGGCAGTATATTTTATTGCCCATTAAAAACTTTCCTTTATAGTCAGCACTCCATACTTCGTTACAGTTTTTAGGATCAAAAATAGGGTATACTGGTTTGATTCTTCTCATCCTTTTTTTAGCACATACTAAACCGTTTTTCTTAAGAATATTATGGACCGTAACCACAGATGGGATTTGTTTTTCTGTAAATTCTTTAAACAATAATATTCTTATTTTTTTTGCTCCCCAACGAGGATATTTTTCTTTTAGCTTTAAGATACCTTCTACGATATTTAGAGGTGTTGCATTAGGATGCTTTGAAGGGGCTCTAGAGTGTTCTCTAAGACCTTCATAACCTTGATTTTCGAACCTATTAATTAACTTATAAGCAGTAGGACGAGAGATTTCAAAGTTTTTGCATAATTCTGTAATGGTATACTTGCCTGTTCTCCATTCACAGATAAATTCAATTTTTTGTTCCATAGTTGTCGTTTCTTTCCAAGGCATAATTTCCGATTTTAATCAGAAATTTAGTCTTTAAAAAGTGTAAACGATGTCCCTTTAACTTTGTAAACGATGTCTCTTTACCATACCAAATTACATACCAACGTCTCGGTGTATGGATAGTTGCGTGTTTAAGCAACTAAATTAGTAAACAAATATGAACCTGAGAAAATTCCGAAGGAATTTTCCAAATAAGGACTTGCCAAAGCAATTAATTATACACGGTGTTATACACTGGTGGTTTTTATTATTTCGCTCATAACTTCATTTGGTAGCTTCCAATTCAATTGTTTAAATGGAGTGATGTTAAGTTTCTTTGTCATTTCTCTAATAACCATTGAGTTGAAAATTTCATAATCGTATTTGAGATAATCTATTTTAGATATATAATAATTTATAATTCCGGTTACTTTTTTATCGTTATCAGTTTGACGAAACCTTAATTCTCCGATGTTTTGTTTGAGTAAATCAAAATCCAAAGATATTTTCTCAAAATTTAATTGTGCGTGAAAATTTTCAAGGAATAATTCAGAAATTTTATCTAAATCTTTAGTTGAGAATTGTGGAATTATAACTGAATAAAAAGTTTTTGCATTCACAAAAATTAGATATTTCTTTTTAGCTATAAATAATACAGAAGCATTCCATTTTCCAAAAATATTTTCAAGTTCAATTGTTTGGCTATCAATCTTTTTTTTAATTATTTTCTCCAGTTTTTTTGTCGTAAAAATTTCTGTCATGAACTTTATGTATCGCGTTTATATGATGATTAGTAGCGGACAATTATACGTTTTATTTTCCGCAACAACAATATATTAAAAAGTGAGTAAAAATTAATATAATGTCGAGCTACAGTTTTTTAATATAGATATTACATCACACTGAAATTATTCTTTACTATGAATACTTTCTTGTCCAAATCAGATTAGTTATGATTATTGGTATCAGTCCAAAAATTGCGATATATCCAACAGGTCCTTTTGGGTTAATTATAAATCCGATTAGTAGTAAAATAGGAATGATTATAAGTTTTATATACTTTAATTTAGTTAGATTCTTTTTGAAAGTGAGTACAGTTCCATTTACCATCGATAAAATCAGAGCCGGTATTGAGTAGATAACCAAAGCTATTGTAAAATGAAAGTCAAAGTATATTTGTTGTAGAAATAAAGCGCTAATTATTATTCCAAAGATTGAAAATAAGAAGCAAATAATTGTAATGTCCCAGAATTTCATTGAACTTGTGTATAACGCCCACTGTGTATGGCGTAGTGAGGCGCGCCTCACGGAAAGCCATTGTTGCGCCTGATTAGCTATACACGCTGTTGTGTGTAGTATCGTTCGGAGTTCTCGTAGACTCGACTAAATATACATAAAATTAGCGAGGTGCGACAAACAGTGGGCGTTGGTATGTAATTAGTAGAAGGGCAGCGTTTGGAAAACGCGATTCTACGTGCCGTAGGCAATTACATACCAACGGTTTCGGCTATGATTTCGTTGCGGGCAGAAAATCAATAGATTTTCAACCGCACTAAATCAGCCATTTTTAAAAATACGATTTTTACTCGAAGTTCAATCCTAGCAATGAATTATAGCCGTTGTTGGCTACAGTTTTAAAATGCAAACTAGTTTTTGTAACACAGTAATAGTCATTATTTCCAAAAGATCATCTTGAACCCTCAATGAAGTTTATTTCATCTTATTTTACAAAGTACATGTCTAATTCACCTTTACCCTTGGCATGGATTTTTCCTCTACACTCGCATTTGACGGCATGCTTGACAAGCTGATAAGTGGAATCTGAAATATTTATTCTACCTGGCTCACCTGAAGATTCCATCCTACTAGCCGTATTTATGGTATCGCCAAAAAGGTCATAGTTGAATTTCTTCTTCCCAACTACTCCAGCCACTATTGGACCAGAGTGTATTCCAACTCTCATATTCCATTTTAGCTTATGGTCCTTATTTCTCTTCTCTAGATAGGATAACATTTTTTGTGCGGCTATGATACAATTAATAGCATGCTCTGCCGTCTCCTCTTCAAGCCCGTATGCAGCAACATAAGCATCACCAATTGTTTCAATTTTTTGAATACCTGTCTCCTCAACGATTTCATCGAATCGTCCAAAAATATCATTGAGTTCATCGACCAGAGTAATTGCCGGGATGGATGCTACTAGCTCAGTAAACCCTTTAAAATCAGTCATGAGAATTGTGACATTCTTATGTCTTTTTGGAATTACGCTACCGGTTTCTTTTAGTTCTTGAGCAATTTCTTTGGGTAGAATATTGAGTAAAAGATTGTCTGACTTCTTTTTTTCTAGAATTAATTCATTGGTCCGTTCCAGAACGGTTTCTTCCAACTTTTCCTTTTCAGCAATAAGTTTTCGTTCCCTGTATTTACTAAAGCTCCTGAAGCCAACAAGAAATATAAGTATATAGGATATATAGGCCCTGAGTGTTCTATACCAAGGCGGTAGCACAGTAAATGAATACGTTAATGGTTCCGACCAAACCCCACCAGTAATTTGAGAACGTACGTAAAATGTGTAATCCCCTTCAAAAATATTTCCGAAAGTGGCAGAGGTCTGGTTTGACGGAGGGCTCCAAGAGTCGCTGTATCCTTCCAACTTAAATTGATAATTAACAAGTTTTGGGTCGGCAGGCTCGATGGCGCAAAATTCTACGGTTAAATTGTTCTGGGAGTGGGGTAAGACCAAGTTTTGCGGAATGGAATTAAAAGGGCTAACAGTATCAAATGCTAAGTCCTTAAATTTTGACCTCAACTCTAATCTTTCTTCACTACTTAATGGTTTTCCATAAGTGGAAATCTCTTCAGAAATGGATGCATCTACCGTATATGAAGAATCGATGGTATTTTCTTGCTTGTCCTTATCCAACGTTAAACTTCGCCAGGAAATGTTTTCGTTATTAATTTTAATGGCTGTAAGTGTATTTTTAGGTGCACCTTTATTTTTAGATAGTTCTTTGTAATCCATTCGAACTAAACCACTCTTTTCTGAGCCCGTAGCTATCCATAGCATACCTTTTTTATCTAAATAGATGCCACGTTGTCCTCGGTTAACATCTTTAATCTGATATCCCGTACTGGTGTTGTAAATTTCAAATTTAGGTACGTACTTGGATAATTCACTATTTGAAATTTTGTTATTCACATTAACATGAAGACTTTCTGAGTTTTTTTGAAAGTCACTTAACTTCCTTTTTTGATCAAACCCCTTAAGTATAGCAATACCATTATTGGTTCCGATTACGATGTCACTTTCCTCTGATAGGGCCACCTGTGTGATGACATCATCAGTTAATCCATCCTGCATTGTAAATTGATGAAAAGAATCTCCATCAAATCGGTACAAGCCCTTCCCGTAAGTGCCCAACCAGAGATTCCCTTCTTTATCCTCAACGATGGATTTAATATCTACATCATCTGGTACGTTCTCCCCAGAGTAGTTGACAAAGGATTGACCATTAAACTTGCTAATACCACCTGCCGTACCAAACCAGAAATCTCCATTTTTAGCTTTTGTTATGCAAAATACGTGCTTGTTGACTAGTCCATTTCTGTCCGAAAAATTAGTAAACGACTTTCCATCGAATATGCTTATTCCGGCAGACGTGGCAATATATAAGGAGTCATTTTGGTCATGATAAATGAAATAAACCTGGGGGGAGGCCAATCCTTGATTCTTTGATAATATAGTAAAAGACTCTTTATCAAACTTTATGAGACCACCATAACCAATATTAGTGGTGCCTAACCAAATATTGCCTTTACGGTCTGTTTCAATTGCCCAAAAAATTTGTGTGGGCAATCCTTGTCTTATGCTAAAGTTCAAAAAATGAACACCATCAAATCGACTTATTCCTTCTGAGTTTCCGGCAAACCAGAGATTACCTTCATCATCTTGAACAATACTTCTAATACTCCTGTCAATGATTCCTTGTTCTCGTTTGATATTAAGAATTGCATCTCCTGCATATTTGATTATGCCTGCATTTGTTCCCATCCAAATATTGCCGCTTGCATCTTCTACAATATTTTCTATTTCATTATTTTCTGTTTCTCTCGAGGGATTGATTGAAGTGAAATTTGAACCATCAAAGCGAAGTATTTCTTCTCCCCGAATTACAAGCCAAATATTATCTTTACTATCTAAAAATGTATAAGTTTTCGAATATTTATTGAATTTTTTATTGACAGGATAATAACTGATTTTCTCTTTGGTAACTTTTGCAAGGCCAAAGGGTGATCCTATCCAGATATTTTGATTATTGTCAATAATAATTTGTCGGATGGGCCTGTACTTGGGATCGATCTCATCGGTTTTATGAGTGAACTTCTGACCATCGTAAATGCTTATTCCATTTTCATTAGCTATGAATAATTCACCCTGTTCATTCTGGACTACTGTATGTAAGCGATTAGAGGAAAGACCGTTATTTTTTGTATAAAGTGTGTTGCCATTAGTAGTGTGATGAACAAGGCCTTTATAAGTGGAAAACCAAAATGTCTCATCCCTGTCTTGAAGAATGTGAGTTACCTTACTTTGATTATATACAGTTGTAAAACCTGCCCCATCGAATTTGGAAACGCCTTTGTCTGTGGCTATCCATATATTTCCTTGATTGTCTTCTGTAATGTTAGAAATTTCATTACTAATTAATCCTTGTGCTGTTGTATATTTAGTGAAATCTTTTCCATTGTATTTACTCAGGCCTGCAACAAATGTTCCGAACCAAAGGTTGCCTTTTGAATCTGCAAATGAGCAAGAGATTAGGTCAACAGCCACACCTTCCTCAGTAGAATAATTTTGGAATATCGTTGAGAATTCGGCCTCGACTTCAACAGGAGGTTTCAGTCGGGCTTTTTTAAAGATTGGGTGAAACTCAGCGCGGCCGGATGAGCCTGTTTTTGGAATTTTAATTTTCAATGGTGTTGGCTTGTTTTCTAGCCATATGGGTTTGGGCCGTAGACTGTCCGGTAGATCAGCGAGGAGAATGGTGTCTGGCGAGACTATATTAACTTGAATGGATTGTTGTTTACCTACAAGTTCAAACTCTTCATGGTCTTGCTTACATCCTACAAGAACTATTATGGCGATACAACCAGACAGACGATACCATAGCTTTGATCTAAAAAAGAGCTTATTCCATAGCATTCTTACCAATATCATTTGTGTTTTAATCGGTATTTATTTGGTTTAAAATCTAAGCAATTTACTAGAAAGTTTTGAATAGACCTAAACTTAATTTTGATTGTAGCCAACGTCTCGGCTATGGTTAGTGCGGGAATTAAAAGTAATTAATTTCCGATTAAGCACTTAGCCAAAACTTTTTATTTTGTTTTATCTTTTTTGTTTCAAAGCCAAATCAAAAGATTTGGCGGACTTAGATAAAAACCGCTAAACTTTGGGTTAATCACCAAAACCCGTATTAATTATAGCCATTGTTAGCTATAGTTTTTATTTGCGTTTGCTATAATGTCTTTATCGTCTTCAAAAAGTTTTAATACCCAATCTGGTGCTTTTGTTGTTTCAGTAGCCCCAACTTCTTCCATAATCTCTGAAAGAGCTGTTGGAATGCTCTTTTTCCAAACTAGCGTGCGAACAATGCCCACAGCCTTTATTTCTTTTTCTTGCTCAAAATAATGTATATAGTAAACCCATTTATCATCCATTCCAGAAAATTCTAATATAACGTCAAATTTTGTCCAAATTTTTAGAGGTCTGCGATATATCAATTTTTGAGAACCTAATGATGGTGCTAATTTTCTTTTAACTATAGCCTTATATAATTTAGATCTAGCGATTAGTTCCCAACGAATGAAGTCCATGTATACTGGATACTTTGCAGCTGTCATAACTCTTAATCCATCACAGTCAAATGGTCCTACTCTGAAGGTCCTTCTTATTGTTTGATTATAATTCACTTCACTTTGAAAATTCTTGAGAATCAATATTTTCAAAATAGTATACCAGTAATAAATCATATATTTTTAGATCAATTTTGTTTTGAGTAATCAAATTATAGCCAACGCCCACTGTGTATGGCGTAGTGAGGCGCGCCTCACGGAAAGCCATTGTTGCGCCTGATTAGCTATACACGCTGTTGTGTGTAGTATCGTTCGGAGTTCTCGTAGACTCGACTAAATATACATAAAATTGGCGAGGTGCGACAAACAGTGGGCGTTGGAATGTAATTAGTAGAAGGGCAGCGTTTGGAAAACGCGATTCTACGTGCCGTAGGCAATTACATACCAACGGTTTGTGTATGAAACGTAGCGTCCAAAGAGACACTAACTTTTCGGATTTAGCACTAGCCGAATTTTTATATTTTGTTTTTAACTTATCAATCTTAAAAGCCAAATTATAAAAATTTGGCAGACTTGGCAAATAAACAATAACCTCTGATTAAGCCTATAATAGCTATGTTTTATACACGGTGTTGTGCCCAGTTATTTTAGTCGATACATCGTTTTATTTTTTTCTCCGATTTTTTCAAATAAACCGATTTCAGCTCCTTTTTTCAAATCTCTACTAGCTGTTGCAGAAGAAATATCCTTAAAAATATCCATATAATCTTTTCTTGTAAATTCAGTTTTATTCAAGGATATATAATATTCTAACCGGTCTTTTTCACTTAAAGTTCTATTATTGAATTCTAATAATTGGCTTATTGAAATGTCAATTACGTTTAGCATATATTGGATAAATTTAGTTGATTTTCCAGATTTATCACTTTCAGCCAAGGCTTTATAATATTTTTCTTGGTCGTTGCTAATTAAAGTTTCAAATGGTAGAAACTCAAATATTGGATATTTTTCCATTAAAATTAAAGTTTGCCATAATCGTCCCATTCTGCCATTTCCATCTAAAAAAGGATGTATAAATTCCATTTCGTAATGAAAAACACAACTTTTAATTAACTCAATTTCATCTGACTTTTTTAAATATTCAAAAAGGTCTTTCATTAAGTATGGCACATTTTCAAAAGGTGGTGCTAAATGCTCAACTTTAGAGCCTTTAACGATTCCTACACTTTGATTTCTATATTTGCCAGAATTTTCAATTAGATCTTCCATTAAGTTTTGATGTGCCTTTAAAAATGATTTTTCATTAGAAGGATTGTATTCTTCTAAATTTTCATAGATTTTAATAGCGTTTAAAACTTCAAGAACATCTTTTTCAGGACCAATAACTCTTTTGTTTTCAAGAAGTGCTGTTATTTGTTCTTCCGTGAGTGTGTTTCCTTCTATTTTTAATGAAGAATGAATAGTTTTAATCCTATTTTGTTTTCTGAGTTTCGGTGAAGGTTTGTTTAATAAATTAGCATTTACTTCTCCTATTTTCTCAGAAATAGAAGTTATTAATTTTAAAATCGAAGATGTTATTTCGTAAGGTGGTTTCATTATGATACTATCATTTGATACTATCAAAGATACATTCATTTCCTTTAATTATATAATAGAACGGATTTTTTAATTGGGCACAACGCCCACTGTGTATGGCGTAGTGAGGCGCGCCTCACGGAAAGCCATTGTTGCGCCTGATTAGCTATACACGCTGTTGTGTGTAGTATCGTTCGGAGTTCTCGTAGACTCGACTAAATATACATAAAATTGGCGAGGTGCTACAAACAGTGGGCGTTGGTATGTAATTAGTAGAAGGGCAGCGTTTGGAAAACGCGATTCTACGTGCCGTAGGCAATTACATACCAACGGTCTTGTGTATGATTTCGTTGCGTGTTTAAGCACTAAAGTTAGCAAATAAATCACAGATAGAAAGTCCGCGAGGACTTTCGTAAGTAGACTATAACTAGCAATGAATTATACATGGTGTTGGCAGTAGTTACTTTTTCCAAAATTCATACCATTTATTTGTTTTAATTGATTCGTCAGAAATTAATTGAGCTCCATTATTCATCTGGTTAATGTATTTCTTTTGGCAAGAGTCATATTTCCAGTAATTGTTAATATCAATACTTGTTTTGTCAAATTCTTCATATCCATTTCCAGAAACTTTTCTATTTATAAAATTAACAGAGTGACTATACGTTTTTATGTCAACTTCCTGATAGTGGTATATTAAAAAATCATTCAGTTTTAGCCGCATAGCGAACTCAACTAACAAGAGAGACTTATAATCAGCAATTTCAGCAGACTCTCCAAGTATACCATCATCCCAGAAATCATCAAGATACTTATCAAAAATCTCTTTGAGTGATTTATATGATTTAGATAAGTCTTCTATTTGGCTAATTTCACTGCCATCATCATCAAAAGGTATAATTAGATATCCGTTCTCATAGAAATGAGGGATTTCTGAATCTATGCTTATTGATTCTTTTGTTATTATTAGTGTTATTCGATGTGCCATCTAAAATTACTGCCAACGCCCACTGTGTATGGCGTAGTGAGGCGCGCCTCACGGAAAGCCATTGTTGCGCCTGATTAGCTATACACGCTGTTGTGTGTAGTATCGTTCGGAGTTCTCGTAGACTCGACTAAATATACATAAAATTGGCGAGGTGCGACAAACAGTGGGCGTTGGTATGTAATTAGTAGAAGGGCAGCGTTTGGAAAACGCGATTCTACGTGCCGCAGGCAATTACATACCAACGGTCTCGTATATAAAAAGTAGCGGATTTTAAGCACTAATTTTTTAGATTATAACAGACCTTTAATTTATTCATTTTGTTTCGATTAAGCGATTAGACCGCTATTTTTTATATACGTTGTTGCCAGTAGTGTTTTTTGTTAAATATGTTTGGTCTAATTCTTTGGCTATTCCAATTGCTTCTTTCACAACTTCTTTCGGATAATCGTTAATTTCAAGTATTCTAATGGCATTTCTGTTTTTTAGTTTTCCTTCTTTCAGTTTATAATCAAATCCTATAGTCTTCTCGTTTACTGTTTCACTAAAGTGATATAGTTCATATTCATCTGACAGCATATCGGTTAATTCTATGTCGTGAGTTGAAACCAATATTTTATTGTTATTCTTTGTTAAAGCAGATAAAACAGATTTTCCAGCAGAAATTCGTTCTACGGTATTTGTGCCTTTAAATATTTCATCCAAAAGGAATAAATTTTTGTTTTCGTTTTTACTCTCTTTTAGCATTTCTTTTATGGTTAATACTTCTTCAAAATAATAACTTTTATTGTTCATCAAATCATCACTTATTCGGATAGCTGAAAACACTTTTAATAAATGAAAAGTCATAGATTTAGCAAAACAAGTATTAATGGTAAGACCTGTGATTACATTTAGTCCAATTGCACGAATAAAAGTGGTTTTTCCAGACATGTTTGAGCCTGTAAGAAGTATCGATTTTTCCGCTATTTCAATGGTGTTAATTGTGCAATTAAAAATTAAAGGATGACTTATATCTTGAGCAATGATTTTATCTTCATCATTAATAATTGGCAAACAAAATGTTTTAAGTCCTTTTCTTAAAGATGCTATGGAAATTAGCATATCAATATGACCAACAAATTTAAAAACGTTTTCTATTTCATCTCTTTTCGTATTGAGCCTTTTTAAAACACCAAATAATAATAAAGGCTCAAGTAAAAACATTGTTTTAAAAATCTCAAATATAAGCCAAGCTATGATTTCAAATTCTCCTTGAAGCTGAGCTTCGAGTGAGAAAAAAGACATTCTGTTTTTAACCTCATTTATTAGTTTAATTGACTTTGGTAATTCAGGATTTAATTTTTTAAATAATGAGCTGGTAAATAAATGAGAAGCGACATTATTAAGCTTTAAAAGCGGTGGAATTGAACCTACATATTGTACTAAATTATTTTTATTCCAATAATGAAGCACAAAATTCACGCAAAAAACTCCTAGTAGAACAATGAAAAATATAGGGTTGAAAAAGCCTAAAATAAGAGAAACTAAACTTGCAAACGACAATAGTTTTATTACAATAAACCATTTTGGTGGATTAAGATGCTCTTCTTGAAATAAAGAAGATATATAATAAGCATCTTTATGTTTTAGCTTTTCAAGTTTTTTTTGAACCGAAATTCTCAA